>CAYYUP010000031.1:51171-61426 GCA_964474905.1 uncultured Nannocystis sp.
CCGCCCCTGACCGCCCCTGTCCGCCGAAGATTCGCCTCACAGAAGCGCCGCGGGTAGCCTAGCCGCCCGTGGTGACCGCCGTCCCCGGCAAGAGCTGCACTTCGTCCCCCACCCGACACCTGTTGATCCCGGCGCAAGCCGACACGATGACCTCCACCACGGGCTGCTAGCCGCAACAAGGCCGTGCTCTTCCCGACCTTCGACTTTCTCCTCTTTATCGTTCCGGTGCTGCTGCTCGCGTGGGCCTTCTCCCGCGTGTCGGCGATCCGGATCCCGCTGCTGATCGCGGCCAGCTATTTTTTCTACATGGCGGGTCCGCTGACCGACCCGCTGCCGGCCCCCTGGTACTTCGCCGGCCTGCTGGTGATCTCGACGGTCCTCGACTTTACGGCCGCCAAACAGATCCACCGGCACAACAAGGATCTGGGGAGCGACGACGCGGCGATCGCCGACAGGGCCCGCCGCGTCCGCAACTTTTGGCTCGGCCTTAGCCTGGTCGGCAACCTCGGGCTGCTCGCCTACTTCAAGTACACAAACTTCCTGCTCGCGGCCTTTAGCGATGTTCTCGGCGCCTGTGGCCTCGAGATCGTCGCCCCCCATCTCCAGCTGATCCTGCCGGTCGGGATCTCGTTTTATACCTTTCAAACGCTGAGCTACACGATCGACGTCTGGCGTCGGCGCCTGACCCCAGAGCCATCTTTTAAAAAGTTCGCGCTCTTTGTGGTCTTCTTCCCGCAGCTGGTCGCCGGGCCTATCGTCCGCGCGAGCGAACTTCTGCCGCAGCTGCACAAGCGACCGCAGATCAGCGCAGAGGCCCTAAAATTCGGTCTCTTTCGCGTCTTTAAAGGGCTCGTTAAAAAGGTCGTTCTCGGCGATTGGATCGCCGCTTCCTTTACCGACGCGGTCTTCGCAGCGCCCGGCACCTACTCCTCAGCCGAGCTCCTGCTCGCACTTTACGCCTTTACGCTACAGCTCTACGCCGACTTTGCCGGCTACTCCGACATCGCAATCGGCATCTCGCGCATGCTCGGCTACCAGATCCCCGAGAACTTCGACCGTCCCTACCAGGCGAGAGACCTCGGCGAGTTCTGGCGGCGCTGGCATATGACTCTCTCGACCTGGCTGCGCGACTACCTCTTTTTCCCCCTCGGAGGCAGCCGCGGCTCGGCGATGCGCACCTATTTTAACCTCTGGCTGACGATGTTCTTGGTCGGCATGTGGCACGGCGCGAGCTGGAATTTTGTCATCTATTCCAACATCCACGCCCTGGCGATGGTCTTTAACCGCTGGAACCGACTGCGAAGACGAGGCCCCTGGACACCGCAAAAAGCTGCGCTCGCACTCGTCGGCCTCGCGCTCTTCACCTCGCTGGTCTACCTCTTTAGTCTCGAGATCCTGGGCCTGGGGCAGGAGCCGGCACAGATCCTCGCGGGCTCAGGCCTGCTGCTCTTTGTCCTGATCTCGTGGCTACCCGACAGCGGCTCGCCGCTCAATACGGCCGCCCACGTTCTGCTCACGTTCCACTTCACAGTGCTCTCTCGAGTGTTCTTCCGGGCCGATGGCCTGGGCTCCAGCCGCGAACTCATCTCCGGTCTGCTCGCCTTCGACGGCCGCGGCCTCCGCGACGGCCTGCTCAGCCCCTGGCTCTGGCTCGCCCTCGTCGGCGGCCTCGCCTACCACTTCACCCCGCGCCGCTTCGTCGACGAGTACGGCCTAGCGATCTGGCGCCGAATCCCAGGCGTGCTCCTAGGCGTGCTCTTCGCCCTACTCTGCCTCGGCATCATGAAACTGATGTCCGGCGCCCCAAAAGCATTCATCTACTTCCAGTTTTAATTTTTCTCCTTCTTCTCCTTCTTCTTTTTCTTCTTTTTCTTCTTCGCTGACCCGCGCTGCAAGCCCGCAGATCCACCGACAAGACCTCGCAATGACCCGCAAGCCGCCGATCGACGACCACCGCGTCGGGCTCCTCGATGATGAGGTGCACGAAGATGCGGCTGTGGTGGTTCTCAGCGATGTGCTCGACGATCCCGACGATCCCGACGACACCACAGGCACTGCTCCGAGCCGTCCCGCACAGAGCCACTTCCGGGCCAGCCCAGAGGGCAATCGCGTGAATCCCCTGGCCGCCCAGCGATCAGGCCACCCACCCCCTAAGACCTTCCGGTCGACGATCAGCGGCATGCTCACGGTGCTCACGATGATCGCCGCGACCTACATGATCCCAGGGCTCGAGTGGGCGCAGCCGTGGACCGCTGGCGATCCGGTCCCCTTTTGGAATTTGCTGGGCCGCGAACTCCTCGGAGAAGGCAAACAGGCCGCTGCCGACGATGCCGCGACCCGCAAACTCGCAGCCCTAGCCCTAGCTGAGGCCGCCGATGCCAAGGCCGCTGACGCAGCCCTACCCATCGAAGCTCTCACGCCACCGGCCATTCCGAGCAACGGTGAGCCCGGAGACGCCCTAATCCCGGCCTACGTGGCCGCCGAGAGCAAAACCGAGAGCAAAACCGAGAGCGCCACACCGATCCAACAGCTCGAGAACCCGCGCCGTCTCGATCGTTTTTACGCCGCCCTGACCCGCACCGATCTCCACCTGCCCGGCGCCATCACTCGGGCGAGCCACTACGGCGATTCAGCGATCGGCAACGACGGCATCACCGGGGCCATCCGCGCCAAAATGCAGGCCCGCTTCGGCGACGCCGGCCACGGCTTCCACCTCCTCGGCCAACCCAATTCGAGCTACCGCCACGTCGGTGTACGGATCACCGAAAAAAGCCCCTGGCACCATTGTTTCATCATTCAGGGCTGCCGCAGCGACGGCCATTACGGCTTTGGCGGGACCTCCTTCGAGTCGACCGCGGGCGCTGAAATCCGCATCGGCACGGCCAAAAAAGGCTCCTTTGGTCGCCGAGTCGCCCGCTTCGAGGTCTACTACGCAGGCATGCCCCGCGGCGGCAACCTCCGCCTGCAGGTCGATGACAAAACTCCGACCAAGGTCTCAACCCTGGCCGAAAACCTCGAGGATCGCTGGACCACGATCGAGGTCGAGGACGGAGCCCACAGCCTGTCGATTAGGGCAGCGGGCGGCGGCAAGGTTCGGGCCTACGGGATCACGCTCGAGCGCGAGGGCCCCGGTGTGGTCTGGGACGGACTCAGCCAGATCGGCGCCCTCACAAGACGGCTGCTCAACTGGGACCAAGAGCACATTCGTTCGCAAGTCGCCCACCGCAACCCCGAACTCTTGGTGCTGATGTTCGGCGGTAACGACATGAACATGCGCGGCACCATGGACAACTACAAGCGCGAGCTCGGTGCGGTGATCCAGCTCTTTGTGCCCAATGCCAATGAGGCTCCGCCAGGGGCCCCGCCTCCCCCGGCCTGCCTGGTAATGGCGCCCCTAGATCACGGCGAACGCCACGGCCAACAAATCGTCACCCGGGCGATCGTTCCAGAACTCGTCGAAGCCCAGCGCCAGGTCGCAAAAGAGCACGGCTGCGCTTTTTTCGATACCTACGCGGCGATGGGCGGCGATGGATCGATGGGCCGTTGGGCCCGCTCGGAGCCACGACTCGGCAGCGGCGACCTCTCGCACCTCAGCTACCACGGCCACCGAGTGATCGGCGCAATGGTTTTTCAGGCGCTGCTCGATGGTTATGCTGACTTCCGCGGGCGCGTCGAGGGCAAACCGATACGCTCGCTCGAGGCCATCGCCTCCCACGGCATCAGCGTCGACAACGTCGACAGCGTCGACCTAAACGCACTGCTAGGCGGGTCAGCCGAGCAACCCAAAGCACCGACATCGCCCGAGCCACTCGATCCCTGACTCAGGCGCTCGCGACCTCGCCTGCCAGAAGTTCACGCTGCTCAGCGACGGTCGCCACCAAAAAATCCAGAGTCGCCTTCACGCGTGCATTACCGCGCATGTCTTCATGCACAACAGCCCACCACATCTCGCTAAAGAGCGTGCCCGGCAATACCCGCACGAGTGCAGGATCCGCATCGCCCAAAAAGCACTCGATAAGGCCAATGCCAAGGCCGCGTCGCACTGCACAGAGAACATGCTGCCAACGGTTTACACGAACGACGCTCACTGAGGCCCCGGCATGCCTGTCGATCCACCCCTCTTCAAGGGGCCAACTGCGGGGAAAGCGGATAAACCGATGCCCCGCAAAACCATCCGCGGCGGTCGGCGATCCCATACGATCGAGGTACTCCCGCGAGGCGTACACCCCAGTCGCGATCCCGCACAGTCGTCGGGCGATGAGGTTTGGGTTCTTTGGCTCACGGCTTCGAATACCTATATCGACCTCTCGGCGTGCGAGATCCTTGACCTCTGCGTCGCTGCGAATGTCGAGTTCAATATCGGGATAGAGCGCGGCAAATGCGGGCACTGAAGGCAGCAGGAGTCCCTCGACAAATGTGCCGGTAGCCGACACTCGCACGACCCCCGACATGCGCTGATCTCGACCGCCGATCTCGAGCGCGACCTCGTCGAGCCGAGCCTCCATATGATTGGCCTCGCTGATCAGGCGACGGCCCGCCAGCGTGGGCACATAGCGGGAGCGTTGGCGATCAAAAAGCCGGCTGCCGAGCGCCTCCTCGATCGCACTTAAGCGGCGACCCACGGTGGTATGGCCGACGCCGAGAGAACGCGCCGCAGAGGAGAGGTTTCCTTGTCGCGAGACCGCGAGCACGTAGCGAAGATCGTCCCAGTTCACGCTCTGAACATTTTTGCACACTTGATGCACATAAGTGTGTGTTCTCGTTCGTAGCGACCCATGCCATCATTCTTGCATGCGCGCTCTCGCTCTTTCCCTTTCCGCCATCATCGGCACCGCAGCGGCCTGCCAAGGCTCGGGCAACGCCACGGACGCCCCAGCAAGCCTGTCCGTCCCCACGAGCGCCGAAGAACTCGCCGAGCGGATCGTCAACGCCCACGGCGGCGCCGAGCGATGGGGCGCGATTAGCGCGATGAGTTACGAGCATCAACTCGAATTCCCCGGCGCCGAGCGACCCTGGATCTCCCGCGAGACGATCGAGCAAAGCCCGACGCGGCGGCTCTATCACGATTATCCGAGCCATGGCGGCAGCCTGACCTGGGATGGCAACGAGGTCTGGACAGTCGACTGGAGCCTCGACAACCCGCCGCGGCTGATGCCCTTTTTGAGCTACTACTCGCTCATCACGCCCTTCCTCACCTTGCATGAGGGCGTCGAGCTCGAGGGTCCGGGCCTAGGCAAGCTGCCCAAAGATGACCGCGAATACCTCACGCTCACACTGCGCCTGCCAAAAGACGAGAGCCGACCGCCAACCGCCGGCTACTACACTCTCTTCGCCGACAAGGCAACCTACGAGGTGAAGGGCGTCGCCTACAACGTGGTCTTTGGCCGCCTCCTCGACCTCATGGAGATGCCCGCGGATGTCGAGCAAATGGGACCGATGACCCACGTGTTTACCGAGACTGCAACCGTCGACGGTATCCTCGTACCAACCGCCTATTGGACACAGAGCCCAAACGGTGGTGTCGCCGGCCGACACGTCGCTCGCAACTGGAGCTTTAAGGCAGAGTTCGACGAATCGAGGATGAAAAAACCCGATAATGCCGTCGTCGATTATGCCCCATATTCTCGTGTTGAGCCCTCTGAGGGGCGTTCTCTGGCGATGGCGATGGTCGCTGCCCACGGCGGCATGGAGGCCTGGACGAACGCAGATGCACTCTCGTTTGTGCACAAACACAGAGTTGGCGACGACCCGAACATCTGGCTCTCCCACGAGATTATCGACCGACGCACGGGGCGTGCCTACCTCGAGTGGCCCCGCGAAGGGGCGACCATGGCCGCCAACGGCCGCGAGACCTGGAGCACCAATTGGCATCGCGAGCTGCCGGCAAGTTTTTTGGCGCGGCTGACCTATGATTTTGTCGGCGCTCCCTGGCTCGTGCAAAACCCGGGGCTCACAATCGGCGAGGTCGGCGAGGCGGGATTGCCCTGCTATGAGGATACTTTTAAAACACTCGATATTCTCCCAGGTCCGGCTGGCAGCCTGGGCCCCGGCGTGCTCTATCGGCTTTATCTTCACCCAACAACCGATCGCCTGCAGGCGATCGAGTTTGACATCCAACACCCCGCCCTAGTCAAACCCGGCGCCCCGCCGATGGGGCCGATGCTGCACGTCTTCCGCGAGTTTGTGGAGGTGCAGGGGCTGACAATGCCCGCTCACTATTCGAGCTTCTCGCCGATGCAACGAGACACGGGCACCGCCCACTGCACGCCGATAGCGGAGCACTGGATCAGCGAGACCTCGCTGTCTGCGAGTTTCCCCGAGGAGAAGATGACGAAGCCAGCAGCGGCGATCGTCGACCCCGCCCCCGAACGCTCCCGTTGACCCAAACCCTCGGGCTCTGGCAAAGGCAGTGGCACTGCGCCATTTGCGCGCCGGTCTCTGCGCAGGCTCGCACCCACCCCAGCTCTCAACGATCGCAGGCATCGATGCGCCCCGACCCGCGCCGGCCGACATCGGTCCCCAGGCCTCGGCAGACTCGCGGAAGATCGTTCGGGATGCGGTAGGCTGCGATGATGCGTCGACTGGCCGTCGCCCTGATCACAAGCGCCCTCTTCACGGGCGCCTGTGCACACAAACGACCGGCGCTGGTGGTGATCACCTCGGCCAATTCACCGACACCCAAGGCAGCCAAAGCCGACAAAGATCTCTCGCACGGCGGTACCGAGAACGGCGTCATCGAGTTCGCGCTCGCGGGCGTGACCGCCAGCCTAGCCGCCAGTCTGCTCGTGCTCGGCGGTTTCCAAATCCGACGCGGCCAGGAGTACCAGGAGTACTGCTCGATGGCCTGGACCATCCCCCCCCCTGAGTGCCAGACTCTCACCGGAGGGAATACCGTTCGCGCCGCCAAGATCTCCGCCGGTCTCTCATTCACGCTGGCGGTACCGATCGGGATCGCCAGCGCCTTCCTCCTGCGCCGCGGCCTCCGAATCCGCCGCGACGCCCTCGCCTGGCGCCAGCAAAACCCAGCGCTCTCAAACCTAAGCCTCGCGCCCTGGACAAAGCGCAAAGGCGGCGGTCTCGCCCTCCAACTCCGCTTTTAGTTGAACTCGTTCAACTAGTTCGACGCTCTTGGATCACTTGGCAGCGTGTTGGGTCGCCGCACTGCGATCAAAACCCTGCATGAGCGCGTCCGTAAAGGCCATGCCCAGGCGCACGTAACCCCGCCGAGTCAGATGGATATGATCACCACGGCCCATCTGCGGGGTCGCCTTGGCCCAGAGGTCCATCGATCCCTCGCCTCCCATGAAGGCAAGCGCATCCCAAAAAGCACAGCCCTTGGCGGCGGCGACCTCAGACTGAGCGGCGACAACTTCTGTAAGGCGCTCCCGCGGGCCGTAGCTCGAGTTGGAGAGCTTCTTTGGAAAATCGCCGGGGCCCAAGAGAACACAACTAGCCTCCGGCGCCGCTGCCCTAAAACGATCGAGCACCTTACCCAGGGAGCGCTTGTAAGCGGCGATCGGCTGACCAGCGTCGGTCGCTTCGTTGGTGCCGTAGGCGAGCACGTAGAGATCCGGCGCCCGCCGACGGATGTTGTCGGCCCAAGTCGGCTGATCCCAGCGCAAATTGTTGGAAGCCCGAGTGCCATTGATGCCCAGGGTATCGACGACAATGCCGGGCCTATCGTACTCGACAGTCATGCCAAAGAGGCGAACCTCGCCGCTGCCATCGGGGCTGATCTCGACCTCATGCGGACCGCCAGCGACCGTGTACGAGGCATATCCAGGACCCGACGTGCCCGCCTTTGTACTCACGAGATCCTGGGGTTCACCGTCGATGATCAGACTTAAACCGCCACCGCCCGGCTGAGCCAAAAAATAAACCTCGTAGGTCGTTTTATGATCGCCCTCGGGGCCCGAAATCCGCGGCTTTAGACGGGACTTCGCACTCTTTCGCTTACTCGTGGTGCTCGCTCCTAGGAGCCCAAAAAAGCCGTCCTCGCGGGAGCCCTTGCGCTGGGCGTGCTCAACCAGCCAGTGTTTGCTGCTGGTCACAGTCCAGGCCAAAAGGCGGTACCAACGATTGGTCTGCACCAGGCTGACGTAGCCCGGACCGCCATCGCCAAAACGTTCGCCCAAATAGGCGCGGAGGTAGGTCGGATAGATATCAGCCGCGGTGTGGGAGGCCCCGTAAAGGAGGATTCGGACCTTGCCGTCGTCTTTTTTACCGGCCCGCAAACGCCGCAACGCGCTGTAAAAGTCGCCGAGATATTCGGCCCCCTCGAGGGGCACAAAGCGGCCCAAGGTGGTGCCGTCGAGAACCTGTGCGCTCTTGCCTCGACCGCTGCCTCCTTCTGAGCCCGGCAGCGCATCGAGGCCGCTCGGCGACGGCGATACCTCCGACGATTTTTCATAATATGTCCCAAGAGACATGTCTTCGCCGAGCACACTGAGCGCAGCATCATGGGCGCGCACCGCCTCTACCGCAGGTGGCGACTCGGAGGCCATCACCGGCGCAGGAGATACCTTCGCGTCATCCTCGGGGGCGGGATCGCTGGGCCCTTCCACCAGCATCGGATGACCCTGCTCCGGGCGCGCAGACTCACCGGCCGCGACGTTGCCCGAGCCGCAGCCGCCAAGCGGTCCACAGCCGACGATCCAGACCCCGACCAAGGCCGCCAGCCATAGCCGGATGCGGCCCTCTAGACAGCTCTGGCGCATCACAGGCTGACTCTGGCGCCGCTGCCCGCAATCGTCAAATTCGCGGCCCATCGCGGCTCGTTGCAAGAGCCTATCCATTCCCGCTCTCCATGAGCTGCCGCCGCACCGGCGACCTGAAAAATGGTACCGTTTCGGCGCTTTTATGAAGGTCGCGGTCGGAAGAGAGGGTTGGGCGATCGCCCACGCAGACCACGCTGAGATCCCGCTCTCCGTGGCTGTCGATGCAGACGGAGCCCTCGCTGAGATCTGCTTCGTGGATCCGGACGTGCAGGACGTGCAGGACGTGCAGGACGTGCAGGTCTCCGATCCGAGCGATGCGGCGCTCGCGGGAATGCAGCGGGTGCTCAGCCAGCTGCGCGAGTACTTTGCGGGAGAGCGTCAGGTATTTGACCTGCGGCTTCGAACCCTGGGCACCGACTTTCAGCGCCGGGCCTGGCGGGCTCTGGTGGCGATCCCCTACGGCGAAACCCGAACCTACGGCCAGCAGGCAGCGGCCCTAGGTTCCCCCAACGCGAGCCGCGCGGTCGGCCGTGCCAACAGCCTCAATCCGCTGCCGATCGTCGTGCCCTGTCATCGGGTGATCGGCTCAAACGGGCAGCTCACAGGCTTTGCCGGCGGGCTCCATCGCAAACGCTGGCTGCTCGAGCACGAAGGCGAGCACGAAGGCGAGCACGAGGGTGCGCACGAAGGCGAGCACGAAGGCGAGCAGCTCAACCTGCTAGCGACGCCACAACACAACGGGCCCAAGATCGACGGGGCCCGCACTTGATCCGCTCTTTGCTGCGTCTGCCCGCACTCTCCCTCGAAATCCTGCGCTTTGCCAGCGAGGTCCTGCACAGCCTGTTCACCGGCCCGCGCTACCTCGCCGAAACCGTGCGCCTTGCCGATGTATTGATGCGCCGCTGTGTCATCCCGGTGGGTCTCGCCGTCGCCCCGGTCGGCGCTGTAATCTCGCTGCAGGGTGTTTCCGTGTTCAAGATGTTCGGGGCCGAGAGCGTGCTCTCATCGATGCTGGCGCCGGCAATTTTTCGCCAGTACAGCCCCGCCTTAGCCTCGGTGATGGTCGCGGCTCAGGCAGGTTCGTCGATCGCCGCGCGCATCGGCACCATGAAAGTCCGAGGACAGATCGACGCGCTCGCGGTGATGTCGGTCGACCCGATTCGCTACGTCGTCGTGCCCGGCTTCCTCGCCTGTCTCTTCATCGCCCCGCTGCTCAACATCCTCGCCACCGCCCTGGGTCTCGCCAGTGGCTGGTTTTTTGCGGTACCGATCTCCGGCATCAACAGCGGGGCCTTCGCCGCCAATCTCTACACCCAGGTGACGATGTTCGACGTCTGGGTCGGTCTCGGCAAGTGCACGCTCTTTGGCGGGGCAGTCGGATTGATCGCGGGTTTTACCGGTCTGCGCACCACCGGCGGCGCCGCGGGGGTCGGTCGCGCCGCCAACAGCACCGTCGTCTACACGATCATCCTGATCCTCGTCGTCGATTACCTGGTCAGCCTGCTCCTGCTCAAGCTCGGGCTTTAATCAACACGAAC
>CAYYUP010000031.1:61526-64452 GCA_964474905.1 uncultured Nannocystis sp.
CCCAACCCCTCCTCTACAGGCTGCTAGCGCGGCGCCTCGGGCCACATGAGCTTCTTCTGGTTCCTCCGCCACGCGCTCGTCGCTCAGTTCACCCGGCTGCCGCCCGCGGAGCCCTTTGTCCGCCACATGGTCGACGCTGGCCTCGGCAGCCTCGGCCTTTTGACGCTGCTGATCTTCTTCGCCGGCCTCAGCCTCGCGGTCCAGGGCTACGCCTCGTTTGTGCGCTTCGGCGGCCAGGAATTCCTCGGGCTTTTCTGCGGCATCGGCGGGATCCGGGAACTCTATCCGGTGATGGCGGCGATCGTCTGCGGCGCACGGATTGGCGCGAATCTGGCCGCAAGCCTCGCCAACATGCAGATCTCCGAGCAAGTCGAAGCCTTGGAGGTGATGGGCATCGAGCCGATGCGGCAATTGATAGCTCCGCGTCTGTGGGCGGTCACCCTGGCGATGCCGCTGCTCTGCGCCTACGCCTGCGTCGTCGGTCTCGGCGCCTCCTACCTCGCATCGGTGCACCAGCTCGGGGTCAACCCCGGCAACTTCGTGGCCCAGCTCCGCGGCATTATCGGCCTCGACGATCTCTTGACCGGCCTCTTTAAGGGCGTGCTCTTCGGCTGGCTTGTGGCGATCGTCGCCTGCTACCATGGCTACCGCGCGGTCAAACGAGACGGCGCCGAGGGGGTCGGGATCGCGACAAATCGCGCGATTGTGCATTCCGCAGTCCTCTGTATCGTGCTCAACATGGTCCTCTCAGCGATCCTCTATGCCTGAGACTGCAGCCACGACCCCCGCGATCGAACTCGACGGCGTCAGCAAGGCCTTCGGCAGCAACGTCGTGCTCGACGGGGTTTCACTGACCGTACGCCAGCGTTCGATCATGGTGATGCTCGGCCCCTCTGGCACCGGAAAATCGGTGCTCCTGCGCTGCCTAGTTGGCCTCCTGCGCCCGGATGCTGGCCGTGTCCTGGTTTTTGGCGAGGACGTCGCGAGCCTTGATCCGACCCGCCCTCGAGATCGCCAGGACCTGTTTCGGATCCGCCGACGCTTCGGTATGTTGTTCCAAGATGGTGCCCTTTTTGACGACATGACCGTCGGTGAGAACGTCGGCTTTCCGATGCGAATGCACACAAAATTGAGCAGCGCCGAGATCCGCGACAGCGTCGACGACAAGCTCGCCCGGGTCGGCCTACCGACGGCCATCAACAAGTACCCCTCAGAGCTCTCCGGCGGCATGCGCAAGCGCGTCGCCTTCGCCCGTGCGATCGCCCTGGAGCCCGACATCGTGCTCTGCGACGAGCCCTCCTCGGGCCTCGATCCGGTGATGGCCGCGACCCTCGACGAGCTAATTCTAGAGCTGCACGAGACCCTCGGCATGACCTTTGTGGTGATCACCCACGACACCGCCGAAGCCCGCACCATCGCCGATACGATCGGCCTGCTCTCGCGCGGCAAGCTGGTCACCTACGGCCCCAGCAAAGAGATACTGCGCTCCGATCACCCCGCTCTCCGTCAATTTTTTGCACGCTCCACCGAGGGGCCCATCCAGGTCCTCTGATCTCTCGCCTCCGTGCAAACCCTAATCCCTATTCCAGTGTAGCCAAACCCACTCTATGCGCCGCAACCTCATCGCCCTCGCCTTCTTCGTCGTGGTGTGCCTAGGACTGCTCGCTGCCCTTGCCGGCCAGCTCGGGATCTTCGGCGGCAACGGTGAACTCTACACAGTGCGCCTCAAGGATGCCGGTGGTCTGGTGATCGGCAATGCCGTCCGTATCGCCGGAGTCGAAGTCGGCCGCGTCAAGAGCATCCGCCTCGAGGACAATCGCGCGGTCCTTGGCATCTCGGTCGATCGCGAGGTCCAGCTTTACGCCGGAGACTGCGCAAAACCTCGCCCCAAAAGCTTGCTCGGCGAGAAGTACCTCCACCTGGACCAGGGAACGGAAGCCAGCGGCTTGCCGATCGCCCCGGGCTCCGAGATCGCCTGCACCCACGAGATGGTCGACGTCGGCGACGCCCTTGAGGGCCTAGCTCCGATCCTCCAAAGCGAGGAGGACATCTACCCGATCGTCGTCAAGATCATCAAGCGCATCGACAAGCTCACCAGCGGCTTTGACACACCGCCGAGCGAAGGCGAAGGCGAAGGCGAAGGCGAAGGCAAAGGAAAAGGCGAAGGAGTTGAAAAACAGGGCGGCGACGACATGGTCGCCAACTTGGGAGGTCTCGTCTCGGAGGCTCACGACGTGGCGATCACCACCCACGACATCCTCAGCGACAACCGCAGTGACCTCCGCGAGATGGTGGTTGCCGGCAAGCGGTTATTGACAGACCCGCGGCTAAGCCGTTCGATCGGCCACCTCGAAGCTGCCTCAAGGGACACCAAAGAGCTCGTCGCTCACCTGGAGCGTGTCACCGCCAAGGCCGAGGCGACGATCGATCGTCTGGACCGAGCCCTCAGCGACGAGCGCCTGGCCGACATCGACGCCAGCATCCGCGACGCCCGGCTGGCGATGAAGAGCCTCCGCGAGTTCAGCGAATCACTCACTGGCATCAGTCAGACAACCACCACGCTCGTCGACGCTCTGAGTTCGATCGCCAAGCGAACGGCAAAGATAAGCGAGCGAGACATCCGCAAATTCCTCCAAAAAGAGGGCGTACGGGTCCGGGTCATGCTCGACCGCGACGTCCGTCGGCGCATCAAAGAACTCGACAAAGACGAAGCCGACGACTGATCGCTCTGCGTGATCACGAGCCCCGCCTTTCGTGCAGCGCAGCGCCCTCCACATGACGGGTCGGCCCACTTTACTGAGGGTGGTGGGCAATCCGGTGCGGCTCCGCGGGTTGCCCTTCAGAAGGGCATGTCCGGGGGCTGAAGTTAGAGGGGGAGGGCGGAGGCCGTCGCGGAGGCCGGACAAGGAGGGCCCCACTCTCTCAG
>CAYYUP010000032.1:0-7095 GCA_964474905.1 uncultured Nannocystis sp.
CTGAGCCCGCGGTTTCGGTTGTGTCCGTAGTCGACGTTGTGTTTGTCGTCGACGTAGTCTGTACAGTTGACGTCGATGAATTTTCGGTCGTAGACGAGCCGCTGCCCGTGGCGTGCGAGGAGCTGCTTTGCGAGTCATCACCGCAGCCGAACGGGGCGATCGCCAGGGTGAGGAGAGCGCGTTGCAGCGTCGTGGCGGTGGGCATGCGGCGGAGCATAACGCAGGCTCCCGGCGGGTCTTTGAGCGGCTTGCGGGGCGCCAGGGCGTGGACGAAGGTCGCGAAGGAGGGCGATTTTGCGGTCGGCAGTGGGGGGAATCGATCGGTCCCTCCGTGCGTTGCTTGAGGAGATGGCCGTAGGTACAGCTCTTTGCGGACGGGTGTGGGCGGGTCTTCTGCTCGGGGTTGTAGTTTTTGGTTGTGAGTCCGCTCCAGCCGCACCGTCACCGACGGTCGCTCCGAGTCCGAGTTCGAGCCGGAGTTTGAGCGCGGACGCGGAGCCTGTACCGGCCCCCGAGCGCGCTGTTGCAGCTTCTTCTCCTGCTCCTGCGACCACCAAAATCGTCGCCAAGGCGGCGCCCCCGGGTGTTGCGGCCGAGAGCACAAAGGCCCCTACCGCGATCCGCCGTTGGAAGATCGGCAAACAGGACTCCAAACGCTCGGGCGCGGCCCGAGAGGCGGCGGCTCTTGCGAACAAGGAGGCCGAGGTCAAGGCGCTCTTCGCCGAAGCGGGCGTCGACTTTCCACCAAAACAGGTGCTTTTTCGGGTCTTTAAAAAGGAGAGTGATCTCGAGGTCTGGGCAACTGACGATCTAGGCGAGCCGATGCGGCCGATCTCGACCTACCGGATCTGCTCGGCCTCTGGGCACGCGGGGCCCAAAACCCGCAGCGGTGATGAGCAGGTCCCCGAGGGCTTCTACGAGATCGACTTTTTCAAGCCGCGCAGCGACTACTACTTGGCGCTGCACATCAACTACCCAAATCGTCGCGACAGGTCCCAGCGATCGACCGGTTCGGCGATCATGATCCACGGCAACTGCGTCTCGATCGGCTGCTTGGCGATGAGTGATGACAGGATCCAAGAACTCTGGGTGATCGGCCGCTCGCTGAAAAAGGGCCGGGTGCAGGTGCACCTCTTTCCGCAGCGCAAGATGCAGGCGCTGGTCGACCGCACCAAAGACGTCGAACTCAAGGAATTTTGGCGGAGCCTGGCGAAAGGCAAGCGTCTCTTTGATGCCGATCCAAGGTTGCCCAAGAAGATCAATTTTGATGGTGAGGGCCGCTATCTCTTTGAGTGAGTGGCGCACAGGCGTCGGGCCATCAGAGTTCGGGCGGTTGCAATAGGACCTCCGCTTCGATCGACAAAAAGTGCCCCTGTGCGGGTCTGAGAGGCTCGTGCGCTTTCGCTCTGGTTGTGCACGGACGCAGCTCATCGTGGTCTTTATTAGCGTGAGGCAGCGGTTCTCGGGGCCTCTGCACTTGACGTACAGGTGCGAACGCCCGACGATGTTCGCCGCGTAATGGCCAAACCAATCATAGTCAATTGGAAAGGTGTTCAGTCGAGCTTCAAGATAGGAAAGCTCGATCGGACCAAGCTCTACGGGAAGCGTCAACGGCAGGTCTTAGACCCCGAAGGCGAACGCTGCGAACGGGCCGAGCTGACCCGCGACGGAGCCCTGCTGATCCGCACAGGAATGACCGCGCAGGGGTACTTCGACGGGCAAGGCACATGGGTCGCGAATCGCGAACTCGTCGGCATCGACGAGAAGGGCGAGACGCTGGCTAAGGTCGGTTCGACCCTGGGCGCCGAGGAGCCCCTGGAGGGCCCGGTGAACCCGAGTGATGTGCTCGACCTGGCGGTGCGCTCGGTCTACATCCTGACCCCAGAGGGCCTGGATCCCGACCTGCAAAAGCGTTTGCTCGCCGGCGAGGTTTTTCGCTTTGCCTTTAATTACCGCGCCGACTTTAACGCCGAGACAGCCTTCTTGGTTGCCAACAAAAGCGGCTTTTTTGCGCTCGTCGGCCAGCCCGCCGAGGCGCCCTGGCAAGAGCTCGAGAGCGTCGCGACCGAGACCTTCGTGGACGAGGGTGACGACGACGACGACGATCTCGACTTCGAGATGTTCTAGCTTCGCTCAGCGAGCTGCTGGCTTCTCTTTTTTCTCAACGTTTGAACGAATGACCCGGAACGGGCTGCGGCCCGACAGACGAGCGGGGGACGATGCGCAAGATTCACCTGATGAACGAGGCGTCGCGCGATGCGACCATCATTATCGATACGGTTAAAACAAGGCCTGGGCCGACGATGGGCGTGCCGGGCAAGAAGCTTGGCTTTCGTCGTTACCTGGCGGCGACCGAGACCGGCCTGCATGCGGCACTGATCGCCGCTCACGGCGAAGATTACGCCAAGGCGCTGATCGAGGGTGATCCCGAGATCGATGTCGAGCTGGTCGGCAAGTACCTGAGCGACACCTCGCCGGTTTTTCTCTCGTCGAGCGGCAAGGTGTTGCATGTCTCGCCAAACCTGGTCGATGTGATCTTTGGCCCTGGCGGTGACGAGCGCGAGCGCAAGCCGGCCGAGAACACCCCGGGCAATGTCAATGACGACACTCCGGTGCGCTGGACCGGTCGCAAGATGCCGCGGGGCCAGGCTGTGACTCGCTTCGCCTTTCGCCGGACGATCGCCGTCAAGCACGTCGACGGGCTGACCTACGACTTTCTTTACGCGATGGCCAAGCAGCTCGCCGACGAAGACGTAATGGTCATGCTCGGCGGCGGCCAGAAGGGCAAGGAGCCGCTCATCTTCCAGGAGAACGGCACGCCCTACCGGGGCTTCCTCGAGGGTCGGATCGACGGACCTCGCTACAAGCTCCTCCTCCATCTCTCCAACCTCGAGCTCCGCGTCCCCGACGCGGCCGCATCCTAAGATCAGGATAAGGAGCCCGCGATGAGCCTTTACACAACTGACAGCGCCCGCCCCCTCGGGGCCGGTCAACAATCCCCGGCCGGCAGCATCACCGACAGCGAGGTCGCGTCGATGGTCCGCGGCTACAAGCGCACGGTCGCGAGCCGCTACCGCTCGCTCGTCGAGGACGACCTAGCGACCCTGCACAGCATGCCCTACCTGGTCTCGCCGAAAATCGACGGCGAGATGTGGTTCCTGATCTTCGACGAGGGAGAGCCCTTCCTGGCCTCGCCGACCGGCCGGGTTGTCTCTGGGGACATCCCCGTGTTGCGCGAGGCCAAAAAGGCGGCGGCCAAGGCCCACGGGCGCACGGTACTCGCCGGTGAGCTCTTCGCAGCGCGCAAGGGCGGCCGGCCGCGGGTCGGCGATCTCGCTTCGGCGATGGGCGGCGAGTCCAAGGCAGAGACCTCGAGGATCGCCTTCGCGGCCTTCGATTCGCTCACCGGTGGCTTTCGCGAGTCGCCTGAGCGCATGCCTGAATACCAGGATCGTTTGGCCTCGATGCAGCGCCTCTTTGACGGCGGCAAGCGGCTCAAGGCGATCAAGACCGAGTCGGTGACCGGCGGCGCCGCGGTGGTCGATCTTTACGGGCAATGGGTCGCGGGCGGCAAGGGCGAGGGCCTAGTCATCCGCACCGCGGACAATGCGATCGTCTACAAGGCGAAGCCGTCGATCAACATCGACGCGGCGATCATCGGCTACACCGAATCGAGCGAGGGCCCCGATAAGGTCGGCGCGCTGCTGATGGGGCTGATGCGCGAGGACGGTCAGTACCAAGTGATCGGCTCCTGCGGAAATATGCCCGGCGAGCAGCGGCTCGCGTTCATGAAGCAACTCCGCGAGATGCACGTGAACTCGAACTACCGGCACGCCAACTCCAAGGGCGCGCTCTACCGTTTTGTCCGCCCAGAGGTCGTGATCGAGGTCAAGCTCACCGATATCCAGAGTGAGACTTCGGCCGGCGATCGTATCGAGCGCATGGTCCTGGAGTCGACCGAGGATGGTTGGCGCGCGGTCAGGCAGCTGCCCGGTGCGAGCATCCTGCATCCGGTTTTTGTTCGGGTCCGCGATGACAAATCTGTGAACGCGACCGATATCCGGGTCGCCCAGGTGCTCGAGCGCTGCCTGGTCGATTCGATCGCTAGCCACGCAGAACCACTGGTGCTGCCGGTCAGCGAGATCATTCGCCGCGAGGTCTACGCCAAGGCGGTCAAGGGCAAGGATGCGGTCCGCAAGCTGGTGCTCTGGCAGACCCACAAAGAGAGCGCCGATCCGAGCTATCCGGCATTTGTCGTGCACTTCACCGACTACAGTCCTGGGCGCAAGGATCCCCTCAAGCGCGAGGTCAGGCTGGCGCCGACCCTGGAGGAGGCGCAAACACTCGCCGAGACGATGCTCGCCGCCAACATCAAAAAGGGCTGGGACAAGCGGGCCTAGCCGCTTCGCTGTGAGCCCTAAAGGGCGAGCCGCAACAGCACGAAGTCGAGGTCAGGAGCGGACGCCCTGGCCTCGACTTTTTTGTATTCGTATTTCTATTCTTAGTTTGCTCGTGTGAGCAGCGCTATTCGCCGCGCAGGGCCCAGCGGGCGAGCTCGCCGAGCTTTGGCGGCTTGCCGTGAATGAGAATGCCGATCCTGAAAATCCGGCCCGCGGCGACGACGACGAACAGGGCGGTCAGCAGCGTGAGCGCAAAACCCAGGAGTGGTTGCCACAGCGGCACTGCATCGGAGACGGCGACGCGCATCGGCATCAGCATCGGTGTCATCGGCGGGATGAGCGAGAGGATCGTCGCGAAGCTGCCGAGGGGTTCGGCGATGATCTGAGTCCAGACGAAGAGCGGCGCCATCAGGACGAGCATCATCGGCATCATCAGGTTTTGGCTCTCCTTAATGTCGGAGACAGCGGCACCGACGGCCAGGAAGACTGCGCCGTAAAGCAGTACGGCGAGGGCGACAAAGCCGAGCATCCAGGCGATCAGGGCGGGCGGCAGCACGCTGAGAAAGCCGTAGTGATTGGCGGCGACAAGCGCGAGGCCGAGATAGACGCTGACCAGGGTCAGGGAGACGGCGACGTAGCCGAGCAGCTTGCCAAACATCAGGTCGGCGGAGTTCACCGAGCCCAGGAGGACCTCGGCGATCCGCTGCTGTTTCTCTTCGATGACGGCCTGTAGCGCCGGCTGTGCGGTCATCATGACGGAGAGGAAGATGAGCATCATGAGCCCGAGAGGGGCGAGCTCGGCGACGATCGTAGCGGTCTTGTCGGCGGTCTTGATATTGCCGTCGGCATCGCGCTCGAGGGGGCCGCCGGCATCGAAGGGCACCGGCGCGAGGCCGTTTGTGATTGCCTGATCGTCGAGGCCGGCGGCGAGTAGGCGGCGGCGGATGATGATCTTCTGCGAGCTGCCCTCAAACCACCGCCGCAGATCGGAGAACGCCAAGCTCTCGGCGAAGTAGGCGATCTTGGAGTTGTCTGGTGTCGAGCCCTCGCCGTCGATCACCGCGGATCCGAACTCGACAAAGGCGGCGATCTCACCCTCTCGGATTTTCTCGGAGAGGGCCAAGCGGCGCTCGTCATCGAGGCTCTTGGCATCGTCGAACTCGAGGATAAATCGGGCCTTGTCGGCGTTTTTACTGGTCGCGGCGGTATTGCGGGCGAGCGCGGCGGCTTTGAGGTCGTCGGTGAGCTCGCCGCTGTGATCGAAGATGACGAGGATCTTGTCTTCGGTCGAACCCCGATCGGCCAGAGCCTTTTGCAAGAATATCGAGCCGGCCATCAATGCAGGCACCAAGAACATCGAGATCAGGAAGCTTTTGGTGCGGACCATTGCCGCGTACTCGCGGCGGGCGACGATGCTTACCTTGCGAACATCCACGTTAGGGCTCCTCGGTGGGGGTGGCGATGCGGACGAAGATGTCGTGCAGCGAGGGCTCTGTGATCTCGAAGTGATCGATCCTCGACTGCTCCTGGAGCCGTCGAAGGATCGCCTGCGGGTCGGCGTCGGCGGCCAGGCGCAGCTCCTTGGCGTGGCCGTAGTCGCTGACGTCGACGATGCCAGGCAGCGCAGCGAGGTCGAGATCGGGGTCGCCAATGCGGACGCGCAGGGTGTCGTGGCCGTAGTGCTGACGGATCTCTGCGGGCGAGCCGTCGAGCACCTTTTTGCCGCGGTGGATCATCATGACCTGGTCGCAGAGGCGCTCGGCAGCCGACATATCGTGGGTCGAGAAGATCACCGTTGTGCCCTGCCTTCGGAGGCCCAGCATCGCGTCTTTTAAAACCTCGAGGTTGACCGGGTCGAGTCCCGAGAAGGGTTCGTCGAGGATCAGCAGTTTGGGGCTGTGGATCGTCGCAGCGATAAATTGGACCTTTTGAGCCATGCCCTTGGAGAGGGTCTCGACCGGTTTGTTGGCCCAATCGCTGAGTTCAAAACGATCGAGCCAGCTGCGGATCTCTTTGGTGGGATCGGCGACGCCCTTGAGCTGGGCGTGGAAGCGGAGCACCTCGTGGACCTTCATTTTGCGGTAGAGCCCGCGCTCTTCGGGCAAATAACCGACGCGATCATCGGCGGCACGGCCGTGCTCTGCCCCCAAGACAACGACGCGGCCGCTGTCTGGGTAGTAGATCCGGAGGATCATGCGCAGGGTGGTCGACTTACCGGAGCCGTTGGGACCGATGAAGCCAAAGAGCGAACCGCTCGGGACTTTGAGGTCGAGCTGGTCGACCGCAACATGGCCGCTAAAGGTCTTTCGAACCCCCTCGAGGATGACCGCGTTCTCGGACATGGCCGACGAGCCATACCACTCAAGCAGCAGCACCGCCAGCTGGCTTGACTCCCGCGGCGGGGAGCGGTCCACTCGGGCCATGCAGCGCTCTTATTACTCCCGGATCCGCGCCTCAATACTGCTCTCGCTCGGGCTCTCTGTCGCCTGTACCGGTGAGGGCAAGACGACGGTCGGCAGCACCAGCGAGGGCACGAGCGGCATGACGGGCACGAGCGGCAGCTCGGGCGAGTCGACGAGCGAGGGCACAGGCTCGGGCTCGACGAGCGGCACGGGAACGGAGGGCAGCACGGGCACGAGCGGCAGCACGGGCACGAGCGGCAGCACGGGCACGAGCGGCAGCACGGGCACGAGCG
>CAYYUP010000032.1:7195-10534 GCA_964474905.1 uncultured Nannocystis sp.
GTAGTACGGGCACAAGCGGGGGCGGGGTTGCCTGCGAGGGCTCGACGCCGATCGACCAGGATTTTGTCGAGCCGGCGACACCCTCGGGTTTTGAGAGCTGTCCAGATGGCAGTATTCACCGGGCGGAGGCCAAGGCCTGCGAGGCGCCAGTGACCCCTGATACATGTGTCGATAATTCAGGGGGCGGAGCCTGTGATAGTGCCACAGATTGCACAGAGTTTCCCTACGGATCTTGCCAGCAGGATCAGGCCTTTGGTGGGGTTGTTGCACTGACGACTTGTTCGTGCGTGTACGGCTGCGCCAGCGACGACGATTGCGACTCCGGGCAGATCTGTCGCTGCGCCGGGCAGGGGCTCGGGTTGTATACAGAGTGTATTGCGGGGGGCTGTGCAGATGATAGCGAGTGTGGTGAATACCTGTGCGGGCTCTCCCCAGACACTTGTGAGCCGGGCGGCTTTGTCACCGCGTGTCACGGCGAGGCGGATCTCTGCTACAGCGATTCGGACTGTCTCGACTTTCAGCCCTGTTTCTACGACGAGGGCAAAGACCCGACGGTTTGGGCCTGCAATGATGCTGTCTGCGGCCGGCCCTTCATTGTCGATCAGGTCGCCCGCACGGCGCCTCTCTGCGAGGTCAGTCCGGAGTGTTCGGGTGCCTGGACACGTGGCCTTTCGCCAGAGGTGCAGCACCTCTCACGGTCGCAGCGGAGTCAGCTCTGCGAGCATTGGTCGGCGATCGCTGCGATGGAGCACGCCAGCGTCGCCTCCTTCGCGAGGGCGCTGCTCGAACTCGTCGCTGTGGGTGCCCCTGCGGAGCTGCTGGCGGCGACCCAGGGGGCTCTGGCGGACGAGATTAGGCATGCACAGCGGACCTTTGCGTTGGCCTCTGCCTACGGTGGGCGCGAGCTCGGGCCCGGTCCCTTGGCGATCGAAGGGGCGCTCTGTGGCGCGGGTGATCGGCGGCGATTGGCGGAGGCGGTTGCCCGTGAGGGATGCGTGTCGGAGACGCTCGCTGCGGCAGAGGTCCGCGCCGCGAGCGAGGCCGCGAGCGACCCGGTGATCCGTCGCGCTCTCGCGGAGATCGCAGCGGACGAAGAGGAGCACTCACGGCTCGCCTGGCGAACCCTCAATTGGCTCCTGGAAGGACTCTCTTCAGAGGCTGTCGCGGGGGTAATCAAGGTTCTGTACCGGGCGCTTGACGAGGCGCTCGCCAGTGCAGACTCAGTTGCGAATGAGGACGCCAGTCTCGAAGCATTCGGTGTTCTTTCTGCAGAAGCTAGGGGTATTGTGATGCGTTGCGCGGGCGAAGAGATCGTGCGACCCTGCGCCCGGGCGATGTCCGAAGCGGCCTAGGTACACGTTTGACCGGGTTCGCTGCGGTTTAGCTCCCCCCCCAAAAAAAAGAACCCCACACCAGCCCACCAAGCTCCAATGCTAGTTCAACAAGCTCAACTCCTCTCCGCACCATCGACTGTGCTCACGAACATTCTCCCCGACATGCTCGACCCCTATGCGGGCGTCATGGAGGGAGCAGGCCTCGCGGTCATCATCCTGATCATCGCCTGGATGGCCTCGAAGTGGGTCAACTCGATGGTCATCAGGCTCTTCGCCGCGCGCAAGATAGACCCTTCGCTCGGGCGCTTTCTCGCCGCCCTGGCCCAGTACACAGTTCTCTCGATGGGCATCATCGCGGCGCTCGGCAAGGTGGGCGTCGAGACCACGAGTCTCGTCGCGATCTTCGCGTCCGCCGGCCTGGCTGTCGGCTTGGCCCTCCAGGGCAGCCTCTCGAACTTCGCCAGCGGTGTCCTGCTGCTGCTCTTCCGTCCGATCGCCATCGATGACGCGGTGACCGTCAGCGGTCACTTCGGTACGGTCCACGAGATCGGCCTCTTCGCGACCACCCTCATCACTCCGGACAATGAGAAGGTCGTGATCCCGAACTCTGCTGTCACCGGCGGCAGCATCGTCAATCACACCTGTCGCGGTACTCGTCGCGGTGCCATCGAGATCGGTGTTGCCTACGGTACCGACATGAAGGTGGCGATGGCCGCCCTCGAGCGGGCCGCCAAGCGCTCTGAACTGGTGCTCCAAGACCCCGCGCCGGCCGTCGCGTTCGTCAGCTTCGGCGGCTCGTCGGTCGACTTTTTGGTCTTCGGTTGGTGCAAATCCACCGACTACCTTGATATGCTGCACAATATGCGGGTCGCGATCTACGAGGAACTCGAAAAAGATAACATCGAGATCCCCTTCCCGCAGATGGTCTTGCACAAGGCCGAAGCCGCCTAACCTTGCTCCTCTCGCGACTCTTCAGGGCCGATTATGCGAACCGAGACCTCATCACTCTGCACGCCTGATGGCGTCGACGTTCACCTCCATATCTGGCGCCCTGAGGACGGGCGAGCGCTTCGCGGGGTCGTGGTCATCAGCCACGGCCTCGCCGAGCATTCGGCTCGCTACAGCCGCTTCGCCGAGGCACTCACAGGTGCGGGCTTTGCGGTCTACGCCCACGATCACCGCGGTCACGGCCGCACCTCTCCAGAGACCGAGCACGGTTTCTTTGCCGAGGTCAACGGTTGGCAGCGGGTCCTCGATGATCTCGGCCAGGTCGTCGGTCGGGCGCGTCAGGACAATCCTGGCAAACCATGCATTCTCTTTGGTCACAGTATGGGCACAACGGTTGCGCTCTCCTGGTTGATCTCGCATTCGCAAGAGGTCGACGCTGTCGCGCTCTCAGGGCCGACCGGCAAGGTGGGGCCATTGCTGCGGATCGGCCGGCTTGTCGCCAGTATCGAGGCCCGAAGGATCGGCAAGAGGGGCCCCTCCAAGATCCTCAACAATATGGCCTTTGGCGCATTCAACAAGGCCTTTCGGCCCAACCGTACAGATTTTGATTGGCTCTCTAAAGATCCCGCGGAGGTCGACAAGTACGTCGCTGATCCGTGGTGTGGCTTCATCGCCAGCGCCCAGCTTTGGGTCGATCTTCTCGGGGCTCAGGTGCTCATTCAAAGCTCGGCGATCGGTCGGATTCGCCGCGACCTGCCTATTTATGTGGTCGCCGGGACAGCCGACCCCGTGGGTGGTCGCGCCGCCTCTCAGGTCAAGGCCTGGATTCGGCTGGCTCGGCGGCGGGGTCTTGCGGTCGAGGAGCACCTCTGGACCGACGGTCGCCACGAGCTGCTCAACGAGGTTGAGCGCGATGCGGTGATGGCGGACCTTCTCGCTTGGATCGACCGCCAGCTCGCATCGTAGGGCTGAGTTCGAGCTATCTAGAGACTGTGGTGCGAATGCAGCTCGCACTGTGCAGATTAGTGCTTGTTACGGACTGAGTTGCGGCGTAGGT
>CAYYUP010000032.1:10634-15901 GCA_964474905.1 uncultured Nannocystis sp.
TGCAGCTCGCACTGTGCAGATTAGTGCTTGTTACGGACTGAGTTGCGGCGTAGGTACGAATCGAGGGTCTTCGCCTGATAGAGGACCTGTGAAAAACGATCCTGCCAGTCACCCGCGGCGAGGGTCTTGAGATCGACCTTTGCGCGGGCCGACTCGTCGGCTGCGATCAGGATTTGGGCTCGTTGTAGGAGCCAGGTGGGGTTGGTCGGTTCGACGAGAATCGCGGTGTCGAGGGAGCGCAGAGCAGCAGTTAGATCACCCTCGTGGGCGAGCAAGGTCGCGACTCGGGCGTGGGCGGTGCCCTCGTTTGGGTGCCGCTCGGCGATGCTCGAGAGCTGGCGCCACGCCCGTTTGGGAAGCTGGTGGGAGTAGAGGAGACTGGCCGTGAGTTCGTCGATAAGGGCGTTGTCAGGGTCTTCAATTCGCCAGCGGCTGGCGACTGCGAGCGCAGCGTCGATCGCCTTGGTGTCGGGTTTGCTGTCGAGGTTGGCCTGCGAGAGGTGGGCCCGGAGTTGGAAGGCGCGGCGATAGAGCTGCCGGACCTCACCGAGCTCGACGATCGCGGGGCTGGCGACCGCTTTTTCTAATGCGGTTGCCGCCTGATCAAGATCCCCGAGCGCCTCGGCCAGCGTGGCGGTGGCGATCAGGACGTCGGCGTCATCGGCTGCGATGGTTCGAAGGTGCCGAAGCAGGGGCCGGGCCTCGGTAGATAAGCCCGCGTTGAGCAGGTTGTTGACGAGCATGAGGCCGCTGTCGCGATCGAGCCGGCTGAGATCGACGCGGGAGAGAACCCGGTGGAGCGCATCGTTGTCGCGCAGACGCAGCGCCGAGTTGACGAAGCTCTGCAGGTGCTGTGGGTCGCCGCTTCTCTCGACGTAGTCGCGCCAGCGATTCCAATGCAGGTCCCAGGTCGCCTGCCCGTGCTGGCTGGTGATCGCCTGGAGGACGGTCCAGTCGACCTGCGGCGGGGCGCTCATCGAGCCGTCTTCGTCGGGCTCTAGGGCCGCGAGGAAGTGCTCCGAGGCCGCCGCCATGTCGCCCCTGCTGTAGCGGGCTTTTCCCGCCGCGTGCAGGGCAAAACTTCGCCAGCTCGGGTAGGCCTGGGCGAGGGTCTGCCAGGCCGAGGCGGCGACTTCAGCCCGCTGCCAGCTCCAGCGATTGTTGATCTTCCAGGTGAGAATGTAGGCGAGTTTGGGTTGATCGTAGGTGTCGATAAAGCGCTGCAGATCGGCGACGGTCGACTTGCTTGCTCGGCGATCGATCTGCGTGAGAAGATCACGGTAGCTGGCGAAGAGGCCAGGTAGGGTGCCGGCGTGTTCGCGGCGGACCTTGGCGAAGGTGCGGTCGCGAATCGCCTTGATGTAGGCGACGACGGGATCCGCACTTTGTGCCCTGAGCTCTGTGCTCATGCGGGCCCATGTCGATCCCTTGAGTCCGCGCATACCAGCGCTAGCCAGGACTAGTTCACCCTTGCTGAGAGGGCCGTACTCGAGCCGTTGGGCGATCGCTGCGGGCAGATCGCTGCTGCGGCCGAGGGCGAGCAACGTGGCCAGCCGCTGGTCTGCAGCGCGGCGCTTAGAGGGGGTTGTAGTGGCCTCTGCGAGGGCTTGGTCGGCATCTTTGAGGCTCATGTAGGGCACGCTCACGGTCACCGAGACCGGCGCTTCTTCGCCCTCCGGCAGCGCTTCGTTGCGGTACTCGAAGGTCCGGGTTTGGCCGCCGCGATCGACCACCAGACCGCTGTCACTGTAGGTGAGCTGCGTCGCATCGGCTGGGGGGTGCTCGTCGCCGTCGCTGCCGTGTTGCGTGTGCCGAGAGATCAGTCGACCGTTGCCGTCGAAGCGGAGTTCGATCACCTGGCTGTCGAGGCCGGGCGCGTCAGGGCGGCGGAGGCGGAGTTGCCTGTCGCCTGTGACCTCGATGTCAAAGAGCCTGGCGAGGCTGTCGGCATTCGGCAGCATCCACGGCGCCCAGGCCTCGTAGGCGAGCAGCTCTGCGCTGCGGAGGTCTCGGCGGACCTCGAGATCGAGATCGGGGTAGCGGCTGCGAAGGCTCGCACCGTCGAAGATGATCTGCTCTTTGAGATAGCCGCCGATGGTGCGCTGGCGTTTGATCGATCCGTCTTTGTGGGTCCAGATGTGGTCACCTTGGCCGATTTCGACAAAACTACCGATAGGCGCCTGAGCCCGGGCTCGGTCGAGCATGGTGCGCGCGGCCTCGGTGATCGATCCGGCTCCGGCGCGGGCGTGCACGGCGAGGAGGTGCTCGTGCTGGCGGTCGATCGAGGCCTCGAAGAGCCCCGGAATAAGGGATGTAAGATCGTCGAGACGAGGGTCGCCCGGGTAGTTCCAGGCGGCGGGCGTGGGCCCTGCGATTGCCGAGCTGCCGAAGAGCCCGCGGCCGCTGAACCACCAACCGCCCGTGATCGTGCGGGCCCGTCGGGCGCTCGAGCGCAGGCTGTCGGCGCGTTTGAAACTGCGATTGTCGGGGGCTTCTTCGGTGGGGACTTCGGTGGTTTTTGTCGCCCTGAAACCGAGCATTGGATCCTGGGCCGCAGCCTTGCGCAGGGATTCATCCTGCTGCAGCTCGAGGCTGTTTAGGAGGCTTTTGCCCTTGAGGGATCTCTTGCCAAAGCCACCGCCGCCGGCTCCGGTGCCGGCCAGGCCGAGCCCGCCGAAGCCGAAGCCCCTGCCCACGGTCCGGCCCTGCTCTTGGAGCCCCCAGCTATTGTAGTTGGCCTCGTAGTACTTGTAGGGATCGTAGAGAAGATCGAGGGGGGGGCGGTGCACGTAGCTCCCGCGGCGGATGTCGCCAAGGCTGCCGGCGGACTCGCGATGCACTTCGATTGTCGGTGGCGCTTCGTAGGGAGCCCAGCCGGGGGTCGGTCGTTGGAGCTTGTAACGCTTGGCCATGGCCTCGGACTCGACGACGAGCAACGAGGTGTAGGGGGTGACCAGGAAGTGTTGGAGGGCCAGTTTGGTGATCTCTTCGCGCCTGTCCTCATGGTCATCTTGGCCGAGAAGCGAAGCGATCCGAGCGCGGGCCCAGAGGGTGCTGACGTACGCAGCGTCGGTATCGGCGGCGGGCACGGGAAGGCGTTGGTGGAAGGCCTGATCGCCGATCGTCGCCTGGAGTTCGACACTGGCCGGCGGGGTTGACGAGGTCGTCGTCAGCAGCAGGTCCTCGCCCTCGCTCAGGGAGCGGGCGCTGGCATCGACGGTGGCACTCTTGAGGGGTTGTCCGTCGCTGCCGAGCAGCGTCGCCTGGATGTCGATCATGCGCGGAGTGGCGATCGTCGCGACCAGTTCGCGGGCGCGCCAGGCGAGTTCTTCGCTGGCATCGATCTCGGTGACCAGGCCGCCGGTGGCGTCGGCGAGCGCACTTAGAAGCTGTGTGTCGATCGGATCGCCGAGCGCTGCGGCGACAAAGATCGCGCTATCGCCGATGATCTCCGCGAGCTTTGTGGCACCTTGCGTTTCACCGCTGGCCAAGCCGTCGCCGAGGTAGAGGATCACCGCCGACTCGCCCTCGCGGGCGCCCTGTTCGACGATCGTGCGGGCACTGCGGAGAGCAGCCGCGAGATCGGTTGTGCCGACGTGGCCCCCGCCTTCGCGGCCGGTCCAAGCCCTGAGCGCGTGGGCGTCGATCTCTCGGATCGGCCGCAGCGGACCGAAGTCGCGGACGGTGGTATCGAAGGCGAGCACCGTCAGTCGATCGTCACTGTCGATCGACCGCAAAAGGTGTCCAAGCAGGCGCTCCTGCGCGGCGATTTCACCGCTGTCGCGGGAGGCCGAGGTGTCGTAAAGGATCACAAATCGGCGAGCCTGGGCCCGCATGGTTGTGTCAAACGCTGGCCGCACGCGGAGGAGCCAGCGATCGCCGTCACGGACCGCGTTGACGCTCGCACCTCGCCCGTGATGGTCGCTCGCATTCTGTTGTTCGTTGCTCTTGTTTTGGTCGTTGTGTTGGTCGTTGTGTTGGCCTTGCACGGACTCGCCGCGGGGGCTCAGTTGGATCAGCAAATCGTCGCCGAGTACAACCTGCTCGTCGTGCCAGGTCGCGGTGACCTCGGTGCCGTCGCTCTTGACATCGAGCGGGTGAGAGCTCGATCGAAGCGTCCAACCGTCGCCATCGTGCAGGTGGATCCTGACGTTGACCGAGGCGACCGCTTGATCGAGTTCGGGCAGCGGCACGCGCAGGGTCTCGGCGCCGTAGAGACCGGCCAGGGGCTCGACGTACGAGAGGAAGAGGCGTTTTTCTTGGTGGCCCGGCAGGGGAAACACGCGAATCCTGAATTCGTTGCCGGCCATCTGTTCGAGCAGCGCCGGGTCACGGCGGCGGTAGACGATCGATTCGTAGATCTGGCGGCCGCGCTGGCGCTCGACGATGCCGCCCTCCATCAAGGTGCCGTCGACGTACATCGCCAGGCGGGAGATCGCGGCATCACTCGGTAGCGGGAACGAATAGACGCCCTCGAGGGTGCGGTAGGTCGGGTTGTAGAAGGTCTGGTCGATCGTCGTTCGGGCGACGCCGTTTTCGATCACGACGTCGACGTCGAGCTTGCGCATCGGCAGCGGCCACTCGAGGGTTGTCCAGGCCATCATCGCCGGATCGCGGGCCAACAGGTTGCCGCGGCGGGCGGGGCCGCTGGCGGAGGTTGTGTCTTTGTAGAGAGGTTGCGCCCAGGCGAGTAGATGGGTCAGGCGACGGGCAGCGCGTATCGTCGGTGTTTCGGCGCCGCGCAGGGTGACGGTCTCACCTGTGCGCAGTTGACCCTTTTCGTCACCGACGAGTCGGGCGTGGCCGCGGGCGACGGCGATCACGGTGCTGTCATCGCCCACCTTGAAGAGAACCTCACCGCGAGCGATGGCGTCGCCGTGTTGGGTTTCGACCGTAAAGGGTTTGCGATCGTCGACCACCCGGAGCAGAGCTTCGCCCTCGAGGTGGACCCGCCGTCGATCGAGCACCTCGAGCGTCGCACCGCTGCGCAGCCAGGCGACGCTGCCGTCGGCGAGGGTGACGGCCTGCGGTTGGGTGCTGTCATTGCGGTGGCGGGCGATCGAGTTGCCGGGTGCGTTTGCATCGGGCGTTCGCATGAGCCGCGGGATTCCCCAAAGCAGCGCGAGGCAGGCGGCAAAGGCGAGACCTAGGCCAATCGGGGACCAGCGACGGTGAGGGTCGGAGGCTCCGTCTGGAGGCTCGTTATGGGCGCTCTTGGATGCGTGTTGGTCGGCGTGTTGGTCGGCGTGTTGGTCGGCGTGTTGGTC
>CAYYUP010000032.1:16001-32518 GCA_964474905.1 uncultured Nannocystis sp.
TCTTGGATGCGTGTTGGTCGGCGTGTTGGTCGGCGTGTTGGTCGGCGTGTTGGTCCGGGGTGTCGCTCATGCTCTCGTTCGCATTCTGGCCGGCGCGTGGGTCCGCGTTTTGGCGTGCTTCCGTGCCCGGGTTGGCGATCAGGCGTGGTGGGGGGTGTTCGCGAGCCACGTCGCGCTCGCGCAGATGGGCGAGGATCCGGGCGCGGGCTTTGGGATCGATCATCGGCGGCTCAGCGGCGCGCTTTAGCAGTTGCTCCACGGAGCTGTCGGGGTCGTGCTCAGGCATCGGCGGCCTCGTTGTGGGGCATTTTGTCGGCTGTCGCCGCGAGGGCCACAAAGGTGCTGCGAAAGGCCCGTCGGGCGCGAGCGAGCAGCGACTTCGCGGCGACCTCGGTGATCGCGAACTTGTGCGCGAGTGTAATAAGGCTGTCCTCGCGGACATATTTAGACGTGATCGCGTCGCGGTAGCGGCGGGGCAGGGCGGCGATCGTTGCGCTCACCAGTTCGCGGGTCTCGGCGCGAGCGAGCAGCTCATCGCTGAGCGGAGCGCGCTCGAGGGCCTGGAAGATCTGCATCATCGTCGCGTCGACAGCGGCTGCGCTTGCCCGGAGCTGGGCGCTTCGCCGATGCTCGCGGAGACCGTCGCGGATGGCATTTCGTGAGAGCCAGGCGAGCCATACCGCGAGGCTGCCGCGCTCGGGTGTGTAATCCTGGGTGCGGCCGAGGGCGCGGAGGAAGGTCTCCTGGACGACATCCTCGGCGAGGTTGCGGTCGCGCCCGACTCGGGGCAGCACAAAGGCGTAGAGCCCGTCGACGTGCGCCTCGTAGAAACGCGCGAGGGCGCTGTCGTCACCGGCAGCGGCGTCGCGCAGGAGTTCGCGGCTCTCTGGGTCAGGTGTGCTCACGGCGGTCTAATGGGGATCTGTCAGCGAGTCGGCCCCGGGTGTCGCCGGTGACCCAAAAAAAATATGCCCGTGTGTTGCCGGTCTTCCATGATGTTCGCAGTTGGGCTTTTACGCAGAGAGGCTACCTCGGCGGGCGAGCGCGATGCTGAACTTCGCGGGTAGGCGCTCAGCAACCTCAGATCCGCTAAGCTACGACGGCCTATGGCCCGCATGATTTTCTTCGTCGCTGCGTTCGCAGGGGTCGCGTTGGCGATTCTCTGCACATTGCTTTGGCCCTACGGTTACGGGCTTTGGGTGGTGGTCGTGCCGCTTGTCGGCTTGGGCGTCGCCGACGTAACCCAAACGCGTCACGCGATCCGCCGCAACTACCCGCTCATCGGTCGCCTGCGCTACTTCTTCGAGTCGATTCGGCCGGAGATGCACCAGTATTTCATCGAGTCCGATACCAACGGCACGCCCTTCTCGAGAGAGGAGCGCTCGCTGGTGTATCAGCGGGCGAAGGGGCAAAACGACACGGTGCCCTTCGGCACTCGGCACAACGTCTATGCCGAGGGGTACATCTGGATCGATCACTCGCTTGTGCCGATCCATGTCGAAGGAGCACCGCGGATTCGGGTTGGCGGTCCCGCCTGCACGCAGCCCTACGACGCTTCGGTACTCAACATCTCGGCGATGAGTTTTGGCTCGCTCTCGTCGACCGCGGTGCGGGCCTTAAACGGTGCGGCCAAGGACGGCAACTTCGCCCACAATACCGGCGAGGGCGGCATCTCGCCCTACCACCTCGAGGGCGGCGACCTTTGCTGGCAAATCGGCACCGGCTACTTTGGCTGCCGCACCCACGGTGGGGACTTCGACCCCGAGCTCTTCAAAAAGAACGCCGCCAAGCCCTCGGTCAAGATGATCGAGATCAAGCTCTCGCAGGGGGCCAAGCCGGGCCATGGTGGCATCCTGCCGGCCTCTAAGGTCACTCCCGAAATCGCCGAAATCCGCCACGTGCCGCTTGGCCAGGATGTGCTCTCTCCGCCGGCCCACACCGCCTTTTCGACGCCCAAGGGCCTGTTAGAGTTTGTCGCCAAGCTCCGCGAACTCAGCGACGGCAAGCCGGTTGGGTTTAAGCTCTGCCTCGGTCAGCCCAGCCAGTTTTTAGCGATCATCAAGGCGATGGTGGAGACCGGGATCACGCCCGACTTCATCACCGTCGATGGCGGCGAGGGGGGCACAGGCGCGGCGCCTCTCGAGTTCACAAATGCGGTCGGTCGGCCCTTGCTCGACGGTCTCGCCTTTGTGCACGGGGCGCTTCGCGGCACGGGTCTTCGCGATAAGGTCACGGTGATCGCCAGCGGCCGGGTGCTCAACGGCTTTGACATCGCGATCCGCCTCGCCCTCGGCGCGGATCTCTGCAACAGCGCGCGCGGCATGATGTTCGCGCTCGGCTGCATCCAGGCGCTGCGTTGCAACAACAACTCGTGCCCAACCGGTATCGCGACCCAGGACCCCGGCCTTTTCAAGGGACTGGTGGTGCTCGACAAGCGCGTGCGCGTGGCCAACTACCAAAAGAGCACGGTCCGTCACTTCTTCGACATCATCGGCGCGGCCGGTTGTGATCATCCCTCCAAGCTCGACGCGTCGATGATCTTCCAGCGCATGGGGGACAACCGTGTGGTCTCCTTTGCCGAGCTTTACGGCACCGTCGAACTCGGTGCGTTGCTCTCTGATGAGCTGCCCGCCCACTACGCCGAGGCCTGGCAGCGGGCCCGCGCGGAGAGCTTCTAGTTTCACTCCGCCCAGGTTTCGCTTCCCTTGGATCTCTCGCGTACAAAGACGATCGTCACGCTCGGGCTGCCGATCGTCGGCGGCATGATCTCGCAGAACGTCCTCAACCTCGTCGACACAGCGATGGTCGGGACTCTGGGGGCTACTGCCCTCGGCGCGGTCGGCATGGCCTCGTTCGCGACCTTCATGTCGCAGGCGTTCATCATGGCCCTGGGTGCCGGGGTGCAGGCGATGGCCGCTCGTCGCCTGGGGGAGGGCAAGCTCGACGAAACCGCCCTGCCGCTCAACGGCGGCCTGTTCTTGGCGGTCGTGCTCGGCGTGCCGGTGGCGATCCTGATGTGGTTCCTGTCGCCGCTGGTCTTTGATTTCCTGAGTTCCGATCCGGAGGTCGCGGCGATCGGCATCCCCTACTGGAAAGCCCGTCTCTTCGGGCTCGTCGCGGTGGGTATGAACTTCGGTTTCCGCGGCTACTGGAATGGCGTCAACCGCTCGGGGCTCTACCTGCAGACCCTGCTTTTGATGCATGTGGTCAACATCTTCCTCAATTGGGTGCTGATCTTTGGCCACCTCGGCATGCCGACGCTCGGCGCCACTGGGGCGGGCATCGGTACCGCGATCTCGCTCTGGGTGGGCACGTTCTACTATTTCTATCTCGGGCGCCGTTACGCCAAGAGCGCGGGTTTTCTCGCCGCTATGCCGAGTCTCTTGACCCTCAAGAGCATGCTCAAGCTGTCGGTGCCCTCGGGGATCCAGCAGCTCTTCTTTGCCGCGGGCATGACCGCGCTGGCGTGGATCGTCGGTCGTGTCGGCACCGAAGAACTGGGTGCTGTCAACGTCCTGCTCAACGTGACGATGGTCGCGCTGCTGCCCGGCATCGGCCTGGGGTTGGTCGCGGCCTCGCTCGTCGGTCAGTCGCTCGGTCGTGGCGAGCCCGACGAGGCCCGGCTCTGGGCTTGGGAGGTGGTGCTGCTCGGTGTCGCCTTGCTGGCCTGCCTCGGACTGCCGATGTTGCTCTTCCCGCGGGCGATCCTCGGAGTGTTTATCCATGAGCCTCGGGTCATCGAACTCGCCACCGGGCCGCTCCAGGTGAGCGGTGCGACGATCGCCGTCGAGGGCATGAGCATGGTCCTTTTAAATGCGCTGATCGGCGCCGGCGATACGCGGCGGGTGATGGTCGTCGCGGTCGGCATGCAATGGCTGTTTTTCTTGCCGGTGGCCTATCTCGTGGGCCCTGTCTACGGCTTTGGGCTCTTCGGGATTTGGGTGGCAAACGCGGGCTACCGCGCGATTCAGGCGTTTATCCTCGCCGGGCTCTGGCGCGGCGGCAAATGGGCCAAGATCAAAATCTGAGCAGGCCCACGGCCTCGCTCGCGCAGCCCCAGGAGAGGGTAATGCCGGCGCCGCCGTGGCCGTAGTTGTGGATCACGGGTACGCCCGCGACGGTCTCAAGTTCGACGCGGACCTCCGGACGACAGGGGCGCAGGCCCACCTGGGTACCGAGGATCTCGGCGTCGCGGAGGCGAGGTTCGAGTGCGATGCAGCGGTCGAGGATCGCTGACGTCGTCGCCGGATCCGCGAGCAGCTCCTCGTCGTGCTCGTCTGAGGTACCGCCGAGGATGACGTCCTCGCTGCGCGGCACGACGTAGCTGATCGCCGCCTCGCTCTGCTCATCCATTATTACACGGTTGATACCGTTGTTTTTGACCCTCACGAGTTGGCCGCGAAGTGCGTGCACCGAGGTATCGCCGATGAGCTCGCGGGCGCTGAGCCCTGAGCAGTGGAAGACGGCGTCCGCATGTTGGACCGCCCGGTCAATGCTCTGGAGCGGGTGCTCCTGGATGACCCCTCCAGCCGCGATAAAGGCGCGGTGGAGCCAAGGCATGTAACGAGGGATCTCGATGACATAGGAATCAAAGATCTGGCCGTACTCGTAGCCTGGGGGCAGTTCGTCGGGGCGGGCAGGGCGAGAACCGGGCATTTCGAGGCTCCACAGACCCTCGGGGGGCGAATGGAGGAGTTCGATCGCCGGTGTTGTGAGGACCCCTGCGTCCGGGTCGCGGATCGCTGCAAATGCAACAAAGCTGTCGCGGGCCCAAGTGGCGACTTTCTCGGCGGGAAAGACCTTGTAGGGATACCAAAACGCCGCAGCGACGTCGGAGGTGGTGTGTGGAGACCACCTTTGCGCCCAGATCGTGACTCGATGTCCAGCGTCCTGGAGGAGACGTGCGCAGCTCAGGCCGGAGACCCCACAGCCAATGACAATGACATTGAGCCCCATCGTCATAGGGGCGGAGTGTAATCCCGGTGGGGGCTTCTGTACGGTGTATTGGCCCCGGCTAAGCTCACGGAGGTGGCCTGAAATGCGTATTTACCGCGCCAGATCTCTGCAGATCCGCGTGCTTGCTATTCATCACGACACCAGCCTAGGGTGACAGGGTGACGCAGCGACATTTGTAACGTCACAGAGGAGATGTTTGATGAAGCTTCTTGCCGGCACAAATAGTTTGAGCAGTCTGACGATGTGTGGCCTCGCCCTTGCGTTCGCGCCGACGATCGCCGAGGCAGCGCCTGCGGTTGACGATGTCGAGCTCGAGTCCGGCGAGTACTTCCGTGCAGATCCGATCCCGGTGCCGGCCGAGTACCTGAGCGATGCACCGGCGGAGCCGCAGGCAGCTGCGTCGGGAACGTTGTTCATCAACTTCGATGGCGCGAACCTGTCCCCGGGCAACGACAACGCACCCAACAACACGACGCAGATGCCGTCGTCGTACGCCCAGCAAAATTACCCGGCCTACGGCGATGGTCCCAAGCGGGCGGCGACTTTTCAGTCGGTGGTGACCGATTGGTCGCCCTTCAATGTGCTGGTCACCGATGTGCGCCCAAATAGTGGTCCCTACCACATGTGCATGACCGGTCCGGGCAAGGGAAATGGGCTTCCAAACGGTGTTCTGGGAATCGCTCCCCTCGACTGCAACGACAACCAAAAGAACAACGTCGTCTACGCGTTTCACAGCGCCAATGATCAGTTTCCGGCATCGACTCAGGCGACGACGATCAGCCAAGAACTCGCCCACGCCTTTGGCCTAGAGCACGTCACCCAGCCCTCGGATATCATGAATCCGTTTAACGCTGGGGGCGATCCGGCGTTCCTCGACGAGTGCTTTAATATCGACGGCGGCGGCAACGGTATCCTCTGTGGATCCCAGCACGCCCAATTTTGCTCGCAGACGACCCAAAACTCCTATCAGGAGCTGCTCGGGTTCTTTGGTCCGTCATCGCCGGATCTCGAGGCACCGACGGTGTCGATCACCTTTCCAGCCAACGGTGCGGTCTACCAAGAGGGCGACTCCTTTACGATCGAGGTCAACGCCGCCGATGATGTCGGAGTCTCGCAGGTCGTGCTTATGGAGGGCGGCAATATGATCGGCAACCCCGACCTGGGCGAGCCCTATTCGTGGCCGGTTCAAAATATCGGTGCAGGTACCTACGCCTTCAGCGCGGTCGCCCACGACAACGCCAATAACGAGACGACCAGCGCGGTGGTCATGGTCACTGTCAATCCGGCGGGTGGCACCACCGGGGGTTCGACGTCGACAGGCGGCAGCACCAGCGATAGCAACTCAGGCACCTCGACCGGCACCAGTGGCAGTGGCAGCGGGACCGGTGGAAATACCGAAAGTGGGGGCGATAGCTCCGGTGACTCGGCGAGCGGTGACGATGACGATACCGGCGATGACGCGACCGCGAGTTCGGCGTTGCCGCCCGGTTACGGCGATGGCATCGGCGAAGACGGCTGTTCGATCGCGGGGCGCTCTGCAGGCAACCTCGGCTTCCTGCTCTTGCCGCTCTTGCTCGGCCTTCGTCGTCGGCGCAGCTAGCTGGCGCGGGCCCGGTCGCTCGATGATCCCTGAATCGCGGGGGCCTTGGTGAGCGGGCGTGAAGGGCAGAACGCACAAAAAAGAAGGGGAGCCCCTCGGGGACCCCCTTCTTTTTCTTTTCGCAGGGATCGACTGCTCAGTAGTTGATCGAGAGTGTGACGGACTCACCTGCGGGGAAGGCGAGTGATCCCTCGGCGAGGATCCGGTTGCCGTCGCGGACTTGGATCTCGTGACTGCCAGCTGTGAGCGAGAACGATTGAAGCGGGGCGATGCCGGCATAGCGTCCGTCGAGGAAGACCGTGCCGCGGCCGTCATCGTCGATCGAAACGCTGAGCGAGGCTGCGGCCTTGGCCCGGAGCTTGCGCTCTTTGCGGATGGTTTTGCCGGTGACGGTGCCGTCGGACTTCCATTTGGCGGTACCGCTGTCGACGCAGAGTCCGGTTGGATCGTCGCACTCGGCATCGGCGATCGCCGGCAGCAAGAGGCCGGCGGCCAGGGTGAGCACGATCGCGGGTAGGGGGCGGAAAAGCATGGTCGAGGCTCCTTTCTAGAAGCGGCCAGAGAGGCTGAGACCGGTCATTGCCGGGCCCAAGGTAGGGGTAAGCCGCAACGCGGAGTCGTTGTTGTCGGCTCGGTAAGCCTTGCGCTTTTTGATGCCGACCGCGAGCAGAGTGATGCCGCTGATGAGACCGACTGCGCCGATGCCCAGGCCGACGTAGCTGAGAGTATTGGCCTTTTGGCCCTTTGCGTCGGCCGCGTCGAAGGGCGCGCCCGTGACCTCCTGCTTCTCGACCTCTTCTTGGGCGGAGAGGCCCATGACCATGCCTGCCCCCATCAGCCCGGCGCCGCCGATGCCGACCACGGTTAGCAGGGAGCCGGCTGCGATGAAGCCGCGACCGTCGCGGGGCGCTGGGGTCCGCTCATCTTCCTCGGGAACTGGAGGCGGTGCGTTCTCTGCCTCGATCTCTTCGATCAGTGTTTCGCTCGAGTCGATGTGGCCGCGGGCGCGATCGATGAGTCCCGAGATGTCGGATTCAGCGACGACTTGCCAATTTGTATCGGCCCGCGGGTCCTGCAGGAAGTAGAGGATGTCGAGGGCGACCTTCGCCTCCGTGATGCCGCTTTCGACCGCTTCGATATCACGCTCCTGGTCACCTGCGGCCTTGTAGGCGGCTGCAGCGTCGATAAAGAGCACTGGGTCGCCGAGCTTGCGGGCCTCGTCGGCGAGCATCGAAGCAGCGGCGCCTGGACTCTCGCTCATGCCCTCTGCACGGGTCTCGATCGGCGCTCGGGCTTCTTCGGCTTGCTGAGAGGTGATCTTGTTCTCGGGCTCTTTCTTCTTTTTTTTCTTCCGCTTTTTTTTCTTCTTGGCCATCGCGAACGCCGCGGTGTTCGAGAAGTTCGTCGGGCTCGCGCTCGCCGTCGTCGAGACGGTTGCCACGGGGAAGAAGAGAGAGAGGGCTAGGGCGGCGCTGCGTAGCCTCATGGACCTTGCGCGAGGGGTCGTTCGCATCGCTTTGCAAGCTACCAAGGGATCGGAGGCGTTGACAAACCCTCTGAGCCGAGAGAACGCATCAGTTGCCCCAGTTTGAGTAATAAATAATTCGTTTTTTTCATCGAGGAATCCGCACGCCTTGCGTTGTCTTCAGGTCTCGCGCCGACAGGCCATCCTCTGGTAGGAACGAGGTGCCATGCTCCTTACGTCGATTCGTAGTTGGTTTGTCGGGGCCGCGGCGGTCCTCCTGATGTCGGCGGGTTGCTACCAAGGTGCCCAGCAAGAGGGCAAAGAGACGCCGCCCGGGTATCCCGGTGGTTTTTGTCTCGAGACCATGACCTGCAACCAGGCCGCGTGGGTATGCGAGGCCGAGGGGTTCTACTGTTACAACATCGAAGATCCCTGCGAGGGTGTTCATTGTGGTTGGAACGGGGTCTGCCTGGTCGACGATGGGGACAAGCCGAGCTGTGCTTGTGATGCCGGCTTCTCCAACGAGATGTACTCGCTCTACTGCGCGGGGCCCGAGGGGGCTTCGGGCGCGAGCTTCTAGTCTGGCAAACAGAGGCTGCGCCGCGCGGGGCGATCTTGCTCTGGCGGAGGCTTCCCGGTGGCCTTGACGTCGGCGTATGCTCAGCGGGCCGATGTCATTGCTCCGCCGCTTCTTGCAGTCGCCGCCTCTGAGGGTCCCGGCCTTCCTCCAGCCGAAGGTTCGACCTGGCGATCCGCGGATCTACTCGTTCAACAGCGAGAGACCCCACATCATCCACGATCTGGTCACCCGGGTCGTAGAGCAGCAGGGTCGAGATCCGCAGCATCTGCTCTATCGATTAAACGACGCCGCCAACACTGAGGTCAGGCGCTTATCGAGCCAGCGCGACGCCGAGGCCGACGCTTCGCTCGTCTTCTGGCGCCGGCTGCTTCGCGGTCTTGGCAAGATGAGCGACGAGGAGCGCCGCGCTGCCCTCAAGACGATCGTCGAGCGCATGGGCGACGACATCGCCGGTAACTTTGATTCGCGGGTATTTGCCGCGACTCGCCGCATGGTGCCGGGCGTATTGACGGCGATCATGAACCCCTCGGCGTTGCCGCGCGAACTCCTGCGGTCAGGGTGGCCGCGCATCGACTCGTTGGTCTCTGCCGAGGGTCCGATCGAGCGTCTGCGAGAGCTCGCCAAGATCGGCACGCTCGTGCTGATGCCGACGCACTCGTCGAACCTCGACTCGATTGCACTCGGCTATCTGCTCGATCGCGTGGGCATGCCGCCCGTGGTCTACGGCGCCGGGAAAAATCTCTTCTCGAACCCGATCATCTCCTTCTTTATGCACAACCTGGGGGCCTACCGGGTCGATCGGCGGGTGCGGGCGCGGATCTACAAGGATGTGCTGAAGGCCTACTCCGGCCTGATGATCGAGCGCGGTTACCACTCGCTCTTCTTCCCCGGGGGCACACGCTCGCGCTCCGGCATGATCGAGACCCATCTAAAGCTCGGCCTCGCGGGAACTGCGGTCGAGGCCTTCGCCCGCAACGTCACGTTTGGCGTCAAGCGGCCGGTCTTCATCGTTCCGGCGACCCTCAACTACGCACTCTGCCTGGAGGCTGAGACCCTGATCGACGACTGGCTCAAGGGTGCAGGTCAGGCGCGTTACATCATCGAGGACGACGAGTTCTCGCGGGCTGATCGAATGCTCGCGTTCATGAAAAAGGCGACCAGCCTGCGCTCGGCAATGGTGATCCGCTTTGGCGAGCCCCTCGATCCCTTTGGCAATTCGATCGACGCAGACGGGCGCAGCCTGGCCCCGAGCGGCACGCCGATCGATCCGGCGACCTACGTGAGCCGTCGCGGAGTGCCCTCGCTCGACGCCGCGCGCGATGCCGGTTACACCCGCGAACTCGGCGAGATGATGCCGGGCATCTACCGCCGCGAAACCGTCGTGATGTGGACCCAGCTGGTCGCTCACGTGCTCTATCGACACCTTGTGCATGAGAGTCCGGGCATCGATCTCTTTGGTCGACAGCGGCGTCGCGGTGAGGTCGGACTCTCGCGGGCGTCGCTGATCGCTGAGGTCGGAGCCGCCCGGGACCGTCTTTTGGAGCTCGAGTCTGCGGGGCAGGTTCGCGTCGGTCCGGTGCTGCGCAGCACCGAACCCGATGAGCTGGTCAGCCAGGCATTGGCGGCCTTTGGCGGCTATCACACCAAGGCGGTCGCCCGCGAAATCGGCAGCGAGATCGTGATCGAAGATCCCAACCTTCTCCTCTATTACCAAAACCGACTGGTCACTTTTGCCGAGGCCTTGGCCACCCCAGAGAAACTGGTGGCTGCCCGCGAGATCAGCAGCCTCGGGGGTGCACGATGAGCGCGACGTCCGAGTCCACAGTCGAGCCTCCGGTCGCGGTGGTTGGTGGCGGTCATTTTGGCTGGGGCCTCGCCGACACGGCGGCCCGCAACGGACGACGGGTGATCCTGTGGAGCCGTCGTCCCCAGCGGCCGCAGACCTCGAGCATCCGGGTCACCGATGAACTCGCGGATCTCGCGGAGGCCGAGCTTGTCTTCATCGCCGTGCCATCGCCCTACGTAGGTGAGCTGGCGGCTCGGCTTGGCGAGCATCTCGACGGTCAACATCTCTTAGTACATGTCTCTCGGGGCATGGTCGGTGCGGAGCTTCGATCGCTGACTTCTCTGCTCCGTGAGGTCACGCCTTGCCGTCGGATCGGCGCCCTCGCGGGGCCCCTGGTGGCCGACGCCCTGAGCCGTGGCGAGCCCGGTGGCTGTGTGGTCGGCACTCGCTTCCCCGAGGTCCGCGAGGCGGTGCGCCAGGCGATCGGCGGCTCTTCCTTGCGGATCTACAGCACCAGCGATGTGGCTGGCGTCGAAGTGGCAATGACGCTTGTCGGTCTGCTCTCGGTCGCGACCGGTTATGCCAAGGGCATGGGCGTCGGACCGGCGACCCTTGCGGTGATGGCGACACGCGGAATGGCCGAGGCCGCACGTCTTGGCGTGTTGCTTGGGGGCAAGGCTGAGACCTTCGCGGGCCTCGCAGGCTTTGGCGATCTGATGGCCGCCTTTGCCGGGGATGGCAGGCCCGAGGTTGCCTTTGGCGAGGCATTAGCGAAGGGCGAGACCCCCGAGGCGGCGGCAAAGCGGGTCGGTGCCAACATCGAGGGATTTGCGGTCGCGCGCCGTTTTGCCGATCTTATCGAGCGTCTGGGCGTGCAGGCACCGCTGACCCATCTGCTAGCGGATGTGCTCGAGGGCAAGATGGCCGGACAGGCGATGATGAGTGCATTGATGGCGCGCAGCGTCGGTCAAGAGTAGGACTGCTCTACAGATCCTCGGGTGCCATCCTCGCGAACTCACGGCTGTACCGCAAAGTCTCCGGGTTGAGAAATAAGCACGACGACTTTGATCCCCGGCGAGACCGAAACGCTGCCGGCAATCGTCTCGCGATCGTTGGTGTGCAGATCAACATCGATTGTTGCACCGAGGCCTCCCCGCGGAGGTGTGAATGAAAAATCATAGGATGACCCCCAGGTCGGCCTGGACACGTGTTGCTTGTCGGCACCGAGGGAGACGTAGAGAACAGAGGGCGCCTTAGGCGTCGCCGCGTCGGCAGTCTCCGCCAAGCTCGCGAGCCGAACCTGGAGCCGAAGTTTTGGTCGCATGGAGAGTGCCCACCATGTGAGCAGCACCCCGCATGCGCCGAGCACGAGTACGAGGTGCCATCGACGGGGCGTTGGCGGAGTTGTCATGGTTGATCTTGCTTTGTTGCCAGAGAAGTTGCGCGATCAGAGCGCTTTCTTGCGAACGGGGGCTGCGAGAATACGATCGCGGAGGTCCTCGCGGGTCGGTATTCCCGGCCAAATATCACAACCGAGGGCGACCGAGGCCCGGTCCGAGGCATCGTCAAAGCGACGGAGTCCATCGACACTGGAGTCCCCCTGTGGCCACCGCAGATGGATGAGGTCTGATCCGATCTGCTCTAAGCCTCCACCGTCGAGAAGTGCTGCCCGGGTGAATCCACATGCGCGCCCGACGTAGCCATAGTGAATATTTGACCAGATATCGTAGAAGTAAACGTACCCTTGGTAATGATGCCAGTGTTGCTCGTCGCCCGGACCGACGGCAGGCGTGAAATGGGCGCGGATGTACGGCTTGTGGTCCCAGTCCCCGCCCTCATGCACGAGCATCGCCCAGCCGGTGATCGCTGCGAGAGGGGCGGTCATTACTCGATTTGTGCACATGTCGAGCATCGCAGAACCGGCAAAAAACTTCTCCCAGCCGGAGAGAGAAGAGTAGTATTGCTCAATGCAGTCGGGCGCTGAAAAGAGGTTGTTCTCACGGATCCGCATGGCCGCCGGGCTCTTTGCATTGTTCGCCATTTCGGTGATGATATAATCGAGAATCGGCGTGAACTCATCGCCCCGAGGTGGCATCGCGGGGTTCGGGCGGACTGCGGAACGTTTGCGTGTGGAGAGTGTCATGGTGTTGTTGTGGTTGTTGTTGTGTGGGGCGGTGGTTCGCAGGTTGGACTGTCTCCTCCGCCTTTTCTCGCGGGGGGTCGATTTGTGTTGCTCAGAAGCGTGCGAGTAGCTGGGGCAACTATTGCTAGTGACGAGGCTGGACCTTGAAGGCTGCGTGTGGAGTCATCTGAAGGATAATAGCGATTTGAGCCGCTGAGTTCAAAGTTTTTGTGTTGGGAGTCGACTGCCACAGGTCGATTCTAGGATAAAATGTGTGCAGTCGGATCGTCGTTCGGCCGCGGTGTCCTATTTTGTGTACATTGGGTAGGTGCTTAATCTGCCACATTTCTGTGATTGACTATAGCGAACTCCCAATCGCAGCAACCTCGGTTGCAGTGACCTCGGTTGCAGTGTCCCACTTTCCGTGAAGGGGACGGCTTCCGAGATTTCTTATGTTGACGAGAAAAGCGCGATGCGCGCGCGGCAGATCGGCCATCTTGCGATGCGAGATAGCCGAGCGGATCATGGCGCGAGGATATTAGAGGGCCGAAGCGGGGACCTGCTGGGCCATTGTACGTGATGGGCACGCCTCGATGGCTCCGGGACCAGATCTTCCATGAGGGGAAGCCGCCTCTTGCGCGAGCATCGGTCTTGCGCCTATGCTTCGCCCATGTCTAGTCACGACCTCAGTTGGTTTGAGAGAATCGGCATGGACGCGCACGATATCAGGCAGTCGCGTGAGATCAAGCGTCTGGATGATGACGCTGAGTGGGCGCAGGAGCGCGATGAATTACTGGCCAAGAGTGTGCAGGTTGTCGACGCGCGGTGCGACCGTTTAGAGCTGGTTTGCGAGGCGCTCCTGGAGCTGGTCGTCACCAAGGAGATCGTCTCGAAGGAGGAACTCCGGGTGCTCATGGTGCAGATCGATCTTCGGGATGGTGTCGAGGACGGTGGACTTCACCCCAAGCGAGTGGATACCAATGCGCCGCTCTGTACCCGCTGCGAGCGACCGGTGAATCCCCAGCGCGAGGCATGTGTCTATTGTGGCGCCGAGGTCGTGCATGAGCCCCAGGTCGGGGTTCCCAAGCGAAAACCAAAGATGGTGGTCTGTGGAGGTTGCCAGGAGGAGGTCGACGAGCGCGAGACCAACTTTACGGGCAACGGTCTGCGTTGTGATCGTTGCTTTGCCTCGGGCAACTAGCTTCGCAGCGTGCCTAAACGGAGGCCGATGAGCCCTCTCGACCTGGGGCGGGGGCTGGGCGATTAGGCCGCATGTGCGAGCTTGTCGGCGAAGTGGGTTGCCAGGCGGTGAGCGGTCGCGGGGCACATGCCGAGGCTCTGCGGGCTCTGCCTCGCCTGTGCCTGGGCGAGTGCCGGTAGGGCCTGCAGGGCGGCGATTAGGGTTGTTTTAGCGATCGCCGCGGTACTCTCATCAACCTGACCCAAAAGCCATGCATGAAGGTCCCACGAGAGTTCGGCATGTTGGCCTTCGTCGCCTGCGAGGCTGGTGTAGAGGCTGCGGAGTTCGGGATCCTCGGCATGGTCTGCGAGCCAGGCTGCACGCAGTGCAGACCAGGTCTCGAGCACGCAGCCCTCGCGCGCATTGTCGAGGGCGATCGCGGCGAGTGTCGGGGTGATGGGTCGTTGTTCGGGAGCGATTGGCTCGGCACCGTGACGGCGGGCGAGGGCCCGGGCGAGGGTCGCGTGGCGGCGTTCGTCATCGGCGGCCCGTCGACAACGCTCGATCAATAGCGCCGGAGCCTGGACGGCGGTGAGTACCTCCGCGATCTGCTCAAAGGCCACGACCGAGGCCGCCTCGAGGTGGGCGCAATGGCTGAGGAAGTCGGCGAGCGAGCTGCAATTGCCGCGCAAGGGCACATGTCCGAGGGGGCGTCGACCCTCGCAGAAGTACTCGATGCCGTTGCCCTCACATTGCACGGAGCCGACCTCCGTCTCGGGCGTCGCGCCAGGGGTCGGGGCGATGCTGAGAGTGCATGCGGATTGCTCTTGCACCGACCACTCTCGATCACGGCCGTAGGCATAGGAGCAGGCGGAGTCACAGGTGATCTCGCTGCGGTCAGTCGCCCCGTAGTCGCTTACGAGGGTGGTGACATCGGCCTCGCTCAGAACAGCGTCGACCTTGAACGTCTCTGTGTCTGGATCACAGTTCCAGGTTGAGGTGCAGGCGCCGCTCAGAGCAGCGAGAGTTGTGGCAATAAGTAGTTGGATGCGCATCGTTGAGCGGGGCGATGCTAGCACGCTGATTGTCGCGGGGTGGGCGATTTTTGCAGTTTCAAAGCTGCGCCGAAGCGGCTCTAGGGCCGCCCTTGCGCAACGGGTACGGGCGCCTCTATCTGTTACCCTCACCGCTGACGGAGCGCGGTAGAGGTGGAGTACGCGAAGGTTCTCGATCGAGTCGGCAAGCTCCTGCGAATGGCGCGGGGGCAGGCGAATCAGCACGAGTCTGCAGTCGCTGCGGCGATGGCCGAGCGCTTGATGCGTGAGCATCAGATCGAGCAATGCGAGCTAGTCTTGGACGAACTTGGCAGCGGGCAGGGGCTCGGCTCCGAGGATGCGGGGGCGTGGCGGCGCTGCCCCGACTGGCAGGGACTCTTGGCGGTCGCGACCGCAAGGCTTTTTGATTGTGAGGTCGACCGCTGCGAGCACCCGAGCCGTCGCGGTCAGGAGACCCTGCGTTTTTACGGCTATGTCGCCGATACAACGGTCGCGGCCTGGACCTTTGAGTACCTGGTCGAGGAGGTATGCCGGTCCCTCGAGGCGTTTTGTGCGAGCACGACGCTCGCCGGAAGAGCTCGCTGCGAGATCCGCCGAGACTACCGCATGGGCGCCGTACGCTCGCTCCTTCAGACCCTAGAGCAGGCGACCCAGGCCAAGCGTGGGCGGGGGTTTTCGGCCGGTGCTGTGGGCGAGTGCGCTGCGCTCATCTCGAGGAGCAAGAAAGCCGCGATCGACGAGGCGTTCGGCGCGTTTGATTACCAGCCGCGGATGCTCGACGAGGGGGCGGCGGTCGCCTACGTGCGGGGTCGACGTGACGGTCGTCGAATCGAGCTTCGACGGGGCGCACCCGTCGGTCGGTCCAGCATCTAGAGGTGGACCGCCGACGAGCAAGAATTGAGGCCAGCTCAGCCGCCGCAAGCGTAGGTGAGACGGGTCTCGGTGAGGTCTTGCGTGACGCTGGTCTCCTGGCTTGAGACTGAGCCGGACTTGCCCTCTTGGGTCTCGCTGGACTTTGGGTCGGTCTCGGTGGTCTTGGAACCCCCCTGCTCGTCGTAGTTGGTGTCGCTTTTTGTGCTCGTTCTCTGGCCGACGGTGACGGTGTCGCGGCTGACCATGCTGTAGTTACCCATGCCGCAGTGTGACGACATGATCTCGTTGGCTTCTTCCATCGCTGGCTTCTCATTGCCGTGGATCGAGAGAATGCCTCCCTCTGCGTTTTGGGAGAAAATCCGTGCGTAGCCGCAGCCCGTGGCGGTCGCTGTGAAGAGCACGGTGATGAGGAGTAGGACGCTGCGGGGACTCATCTACAAAGCATATACTCTGCGCCTACTCGGCGTCGGCGTAATCTGCGGGGGGGCACGGTTCGTATTTGAACGATTGCGTCAAAAGATCGAAATTTCCGGGTTAGAGTTGCCGTGAGGCCTGAGCGCGGAGAGGGGGTGAGGTTGCGTGTTGTGGGGTAAGGATCACGTCGTGCCGAGATCGATGAATCACCGCTCTCGATCGTCAGTCTTGGAGGGATCCGCATCGTTGAATGTCGGGCGCTCAGGCGTTCAGGCGTTCGGGAGCATGTCGGCCGCAGATGTAGGGATTTGTCGCGCACCGACTGCGCACTACGTATTCGAGTGGGGTCAAGAGCCCACGGTGTGCCGGTCGAGCGCCGCCTCCTGCCTGAGGTAGAAGTGTGTGTTTTCGCTCGTTTCAAGCGAAGAGAGGGCACCTGAGTCTGTTGCGTTGGGACATGCGCTGTGAGGTGGTGTTTGGGAGCGA
>CAYYUP010000032.1:32618-49159 GCA_964474905.1 uncultured Nannocystis sp.
GGCACCTGAGTCTGTTGCGTTGGGACATGCGCTGTGAGGTGGTGTTTGGGAGCGAAATGCTGGACCATTGCGCGCTCCGATGAAGCTCCACACCAAGATCCTCCTCGGCCTGGTCATCGGCGCAGCGCTGGGGGCTTCTCTAAACCTCAGCCTCGGCGGGCAGCATGCGCTCGTCAGCGGTCTAAATCGCTACGTCGCGGGGCCCATTGGTCAGATCTTTCTGCGCTTGCTCTTTATGGTGGTGATGCCGCTGGTCTTCGCTTCGGTGGCGCTCGGGGTCGCGGGTATCGGTGACGTCAGGCGGGTCGGTAAGATGGCCGGAAGGACACTCGCGTACTTTCTTGGCACGACCGCGCTCGCTGCCTCGATGGGCTTGCTGCTGGTCGGAATCGTGCGCCCAGGATCGCGGATCAGCGCTGAAGTGCGAGAGGGCCTGCTCTCGACCTTTGCCGGCGATGCCTCGGTCAAGATCGACGCCGCTCAGTCGACGACCTTTGGCATCGACACCTTCGTCGGCATCGTCACGCGCAATCCCCTGCGCTCGGCGGTTGAGGGCGACATGCTCGGGCTCATCTTCTTTGCCCTGGTCTTTGGGGCAGCCGTCACGCTGATCAAGCGCTCGCGCGGCGAAACGATGATCGCCTTTCTCGAGGCGCTGAGCGATACGGTCACGAAGATCGTCGAAATGTCGATGCGGATCGCTCCCTACGGGGTTGCAGGGTTGATCTTTGGCGTCACCTCGCGTTTCGGGTTTGCCCTCCTGGAGCCGCTTGGGATCTATGTGGCCGTGGTTCTCGGGGCGCTCGCGCTGCACGTTGCAGTGACGATGTCGCTGATCATCAGGTTTGTGATCGGCGCTTCGCCGCTCGATTTTTTCTCGCGGATCCGGGCATCGATCGTCACTGCGTTCTCGACCTCTTCGAGTGCGGCGACGCTGCCGACCAACCTCGAGGTCTCCGAGCGCGAACTCGGCATTCCCCCGAAGATCGCTGGTTTTGTCCTGCCGCTGGGGGCGACGATGTGCATGAACGGCACCTCGCTTTTCGAGGGCATCACCGTGATCTTCCTCTGCCAGGTCTTTGGCGTCGATCTCGATCTGGGCCAGCAAATCGTCGTCATGGTGTTGGCGGTGATCACGGCGATCGGTGCGGCGGCGGTGCCCGGGGGGTCGATCCCGTTGCTCGTCGGCATCCTCGCGATGTTCGGGGTACCGCCTGAGGGCATCGCTGTGGTGCTTGGCGTCGATCGCATCCTCGATATGGCACGCACTGCCGTCAACGTGATCGGCGATCATACGGCGGCTGCCTTCATCGCCCGCTCCGAGGGGGTTTGGAGCGCCGAGTCGATGCCGAGCGAGTACGGCGATGGCATCGCCTCGTTAGAGGAGAGCCCGTCGTGGCCGGTCTCCGACGATGGGCAGGGAGAGGGTTGAGGACGCGATGGCAGCGGCTGCCGTTGACCGCGAAAATAGCGGGAGGCGGGCAAGCGGTGTTATGCGGGGGCTATGCGCTGGAGCCCCGAAGAGGTCGCGGCGATCACCGGTGGAGTCCTTCTCCTGCGCGGTGACCGGACCATTCACACCGCCTTCATCGACAGCCGCCAGCCGGTACCTGACGGTCTTTTTGTGCCGATTGTCGCAGCCCGTGACGGCCATGATTTTTTGCCCGCGGCGATCCGCGGCGGTGCGGCGGCTGCACTCCTCGGCCAGGGGCGAAGGGTGCCGTCACAGCCGGTAGAGCCCGGGTGTTCTCCGCCGGCGAGCCTCATCCAGGTCGATGATCCACTGCGCGCGTTGCAGGCCCTCGCCGCCGATGCCCGTGCTCGCTGCTCTGGGCCGGTCGTCGCGATCTCCGGTTCCAACGGCAAGACAACCACGCGGGCGATGGTCGCTGCGGTGCTCGGCGTCGGCTACCGCCCGCTTCTTTGCACCTCTGGCAACCTCAACAACCACTTGGGGGTGCCTCTGACGATGACCGGAGACCCCTGCGATCCGCAGGCGATGGTCATCGAACTCGGCATGAGTGCGCCCGGTGAAAACGATCAACTCGCGGCGCTGGTGCGTCCGACCCACGCTCTGATCACCTCGATCGCGTTGGAGCATCTCGAGTTCATGGGTTCGATCGAGGCGATTGCTGCGGCCGAGGCCGAGCCTTTGGCGCACATCGTCGACAATGGTGCTCTGATTTACCCGGCGGACGAACCCCTGCTGGCGCCGCATATACCCACAGGTGATGGGGCGGAGCATCCGCGTTTGCGATCGTTTGGCGGAGGTGATGGGGCGTGGGTTCGCGTCGTCGGTGTGGAGCTCGGGCAGCGCACCACGGCGATCCTCGAGGTCGGGCTGGCGGGCGGATCCTGTGAGAGAGTTTCGCCGCGCCTCCAGGTCTTTGGGGCCCACAATGCACGTAACGCAGCGGCAGCCTTGGCGGTAGGCCTTGACCTTGGGTTGCCGCTCGCGGCGATGTGTTTGGCCCTCGAGGAGGTCGAGCCTGTTGGCGATCGAGGCCGTCTGCTTCGCGTCGGCGGCCACTCGATGATCGCGGATTGTTACAACGCCAACCCCGGTTCGGTCGCGGTCGCATTGCAGAGCCTCGCCGGTCTTCGGCAACAGACTCCGGGCGCACTTGTGGCGGTTCTGGGGGACATGTTGGAGCTCGGCAGGAGCGAGTTCAAGTTGCACGCAGAGGTCGGCGAGTTGGTGGCGAGGCTAGGGATCGATGTGCTCATCACCGTGGGCACGCGGGCCCGGCAGATGGCGGAGGCCGCAGCCCGTGGAGGAGTCGAAGCGACCGCCTTCACGGCCGACGCCGCCCCCGAGGCGATCGCTGCGAGGGTCCGGCAGGCGCTCGGTGATCAGGACGGTGCAGTCCTCTTTAAGGGCAGCCGCGGTATGCGTCTAGAACGCGTGATCGAAGCATTTTAGGGGTGCTTACGCCCATGTCGGACTCATGGTTTTGTGCATAATTAATCAACATAGAGTGGGGCTATCTGAGGTCGATGGCTTTCCCTACGTAAGGTGTGTGCATAGTTTGCGGTCTGCAGGCTCATTTATAGGACAAAGTGTTCATTTTTTGAGAGTAGAATGAGGTGAGTGATAGACGTTAAGAGCCGTAGTGAGTGCAATGCTGCGTGGGTTCGTCCTGGGGGATTGTCGAGGCATCGGGCTGGGAGGCCGGCGATCAGCGGCGGCCAAGGGGCCGACTGCGTCCAGGGGGGCGGCTTTGGCCCTGGAGTCGGCGTTACTGGGAATGTCGTGAATGCGGGGTCTTTTGGGAGGAATGGAATATGCGTATTTCGGTATCGGCCCCATGGAGGGCTGCCAGGAGTATGCGGTTGTGCTCAGGAGACCTGCATGTATGTTGGGATTTGAGAATATTCTCAAATATCGACATCCGATGACGCTGAGCACACGGATACAGCGTTCTGTTTGGGATACGTAAAGGCATTTGCAAATGAAGACTGATATGATATTCATTGGAGGACGATCATGACAGAGGTTATTGCAGTGGTGACTCGAGCGGCAGAATCGAGCGTCCGAAATACAGGGCAATCGATTCTGTGCGGCGAGCTTGATGAGATCTCCATATCGACCCTCTTGCACCTGATGGAGCTCGAAAGTCTCACGGGCTGGGTCTCGATCGATCGGGTTGCCATGATCGACTTTCACGCGGGTCATGTAACGACCGCGTCGATCGGGTCTTTGAGTGGCGCCTGTGCGCTGCAAGAGATCGTGATTCAGGGGGGGACGACCTTTGAGGTCTTCCGCGGGAATCCGCGTCAAACGACCGTGATGTGCCGAATCTCGCTCATGCTCCTGGACGCCTTTAGGCTCCGAGATGAGTGGCTGAAGATCGAAGACTCTACATTGCGGCTGGTTGGCGACCAACGCTGGCATCCGACCGGCCGAGGCGTCGATGCGCTCATGGAGCAGCTCGACGGCAAGCGATCGCTCGCCGATCTTGCGGGGCGCACGGGGCTGCCCCTGGGCACGATCGTCGAAGAGATCATCGAGGCTAAAACCTTAGGCCTTGTCGAGGTCTGCGAGCCCTGTAATGTGCCGAAGCCGCGAAAAAAGGCCCCTCGCAGCGGTGCTATCCATTATGGCTCGGGGGGGGTGGACTTCTTTGAACTCCTGGACCGCGCGCGTGCATCGATTCGCCGGAGGAGTTTTGCGGCGGCCGAAGCCCTGTTGAGCAGAGCCCTCAATATGCGCCCTGGGGATCGAATCGCCCAGCAGAATTTGCGGCGAGTACGCGAGCTGCGAGCGTAGACGGAGCCGCGCGATTCGAGAGAGGGGCATCGCTCAGATTGGAATGGTGGCGGCATTAGGGGAGATCTTCGGGATATCGCACTCAGCTCGCTTTTGCAGGCACTTCATGTCGAAGAGGCGAGTGCTGTGTTGAGTATTGAGGGGGGCGGGGAGATTCGGATTGGCGATGGGGAGATCGTCGCCGCGACGACCGGCAGTGTCGATGGGTATCCCGCGATGATCGAGCTGCTCTCGCGCCGCAGTGGCTCTTTCACGCTCACGCGGAGGGCGATTGTCGCAGCTCCGCCGCTTGCCCCGATGATGAGCTTGATTCTCGACAGCGCTCGCCTGGACGACGAATGGCGGCGGATTGCGAACCATGTCGTAGTTGTCGACGATTCGAGCCTGTTGTCGGAGGACGATGCCTGCATGGTTTCACTCCTGCAGTGGATCGACGGTCATCGCACGGTCGCAGAGCTCCTGAACCTGGGAGTCGGAACGACGGCGGCGTTGCTCGACTCGCTCAAGAGGGGGCTCGCGTGCGGCGGCATCTCTCGCAGAGCAAGTACGCACAAGCTGCGATCAATTTCCGAACCTGAGCAAGAGCTGAGCTTTGACGAACTCATCGACCTTGCACGAGGTCGGATCCGTGCAGGTGCTCTGGAGGATGCGGAGAGGCTTTTCCATCGCGCATTGAATCGTCGTCCTTCAGATAGGATCGCCCGACAAAATCTCCGCCGAGTTGCGGCCTTGATGTCGAGCCGCCGTCTTGGCAGTCGAGAGCAGCTGTCCGGACGACAAAAAGACTGATCGGCGAGGCGATGTAGATCCTCGCGCGCAAACGAATCTGAACTGTGATGATTCACAATGTGGACACATCGGTGATTGTCGGTTTTGACGGGGCGAAGGCGCTAGTCTTCGTACTGGCATCGTCGGGTCAGGTCCAAGCGACTCGGGGTCGATGCCACTCGCATCTCCTGGTGGGATCGCGGGTCAACCGATCGCGGGCCCTTTGATGGGCGCTGGAGATTCGACGATGCAGGACCATAGTGACATCTTTACAGACCTTAAGGACTTCCTCGAGTTCGCCGACGAGGATGTAGAAAATCTCAGGGCCCTGGCGCCGATCTTCGCGGCCCACGGTGGTGAAATTACCGATCATTTTTACGAAAAACTCCGCGCTGTGCCCGAGACCGCCGCGCTGATCGCAGGTCGTGTCGACGCCCTCAAAAGAACCCACGGTGTGTGGCTAGGCGAGCTCTTTGCAGGGAGCTACGGTGACGACTATTTTCAGCGTCGTTGGGCGATCGGGCTGACACATGTGCGCGTCAATGTGCCGCCGCACTACGTCGAGGCCGTGATCTCGTTTCTGCGTGTCGAGTCGGAGTTGCTGATCGCGCGCGAGCTTGTCGAGGCCGAACTGGTCGCGAAGCGGCACGCGAGTGTGATCAAGATCCTCGACCTGGATCTCATGATCATCAACCTCGCGTACGGAGCCGAGCGCATCGATCGGCTGTGCAATTTTACGGGCATGAGCAAGGTCCTGCTTCAGCGCTGCATCGACAGGAGTTGATGAGGCTGCCTCGGGGCCTTCTTAAACCCTGATACAAAAAGAGCGAAGTCACGCGGATTTCGCAGATTCGGTGGCGATCGAGTCGGGCTGCACTTTCGCGCCTTCGCCTATAGCCGTAGACTGCGGCCGTGCCCGCACTCCATGCTTCTCTTCTCGTTTCTGGCTTGGTCCTCGCTGTGTCGTCGCCACCTGCGGAGAGCGCAGGGGCTCCAGTGGATTCGACGGAGCCGCTCGTTTTGCCGGCGACTCCCGAGGTGTCGGGCAGCGTTGGCTCGCAGCCTGCCGTTGCAAAGACGCCGACCCCCGAGGTATCGGGCGGCGTTGGGCCGCAGCCTGCTACCGCTGTGACGGCAACCCCCGAGGGCGTGTCGATGCCCGCAGAGACGCCTGCAGAGACGCCTGCAGAGACGCCGCCGACGGGTACGACGCCCACGGTCGCGACGTCGGCAGGAACGCCTGCTACTGGGTCGGCGCAACCTATGGCGGCTTCGAGGCCGCGCTCACAGCCTGTGGTGCGGGAGGTCCAGGCGAGTTCTTCGCGCCGTAAAGGAAAGCGCGCACCTCGCTATCACCGAGCGCCGATGAACGACGCGCTTTGGTCGACATTGATCGGCGAGCACGTATTGATGGTACTCAATACGGGGTACCGCGTATGTGGCACGATCCGCGGGGTCACCAAAGATGTTGTCAATTACGAGGATTCCGACGTCGGGGCTCGCAGCGCTGCTCGTTATATGGTCACTGCCGTGCACGAGGCATCGTGGGAGTGCGATCGGGATTCGAGCATTCCCAAGGTCGAATGGGCGCGACCGGGGACCGCCACCGGGCTGACGATCGCCGGTGCCGGTCTTGTGTTCGGTGTCCTGCAGGATGTGGGGGTCTTTCGGCGCACTAGTAGCTACGCCGTGTTGGCATTTCCTACGCTGCTCTTTGGGGCACCTGTGGTCGGCATTGCCGGTCGCAGTACGGCTCGAGATCTTCGGGTCCGGGGGGTCCCGTGGGCCCGTACGACCGGCTGGGTCGCATTTGGTGGCGGAACTGTGGCAACTGTGCTTTGGGGTCTTGGCCATCTCGCGGGTGTCGAGGCGCTGCAAAAACCCGGGCTCTCGTCCCTCGGCGGTGGCCTGGGCTTTGTCGGCGCAGGCTTGCTCGGCTTCGATGCCCTTCGCTCTCGCAAGGAGATGCTTAAGGTCCGGCGCTTCGACGCGCAGCCGGCATCCGCTGCCCGTCTTCGGCTCTCCCTGAGCCCGCTCGCCATCGGCGGCTCTGTGCACGGCGTTGGCATTGGCCTCGGCGGGCGGCTCTAGATCGGCAAGTCGTCCGGCACCGCGGCGAGGCTGAGAACGGAACTCAGCGGAGGCTGTAGTCGCGTCGTCGGAGTCGCCGAGTGTGCAGCCAAAACGACCAAGTGTAGCTCGGCCAGAGCGTAAAATTGTGGCCCTCGTCGTTGAGGTACCAGCTCTTGCAGCCGGTGCTCCAGACTGTGCGCCCGAACTTGTGTTCCAGTCGCTTGTTAAACCTGCGCATCGCCTCGGGCCGCACTTCGATGGTCTTAAGGTCATGTTTTAAAAGGTGGCGAAGGCAGCGGATCACGTAGTGCACGTGGCACTCGATCATGAAGATCATCGACGAGTGCCCAAGACCGGTGTTCGGTCCGGTGAGCATGAAAAAGTTCGGGAACTCGGGAACCGTGACGCCCAGGTAGGCCTTCGGGGTTGAGCGCCAGAGCTTGGAGAGATCGCGGCCGTCTCTGCCGATGACTGTCATCGGCGCGAGGGGGTTGCGGAGCGCGAAGCCGGTGCCGTAGATGACCGCATCGACCTCGATTTTGCGGCCGTCGTCGGTGATGACGCTTGTGGATCGGAACTCGGCGAGGCCCTGGGTGATCACCTCGACGTTGTCGCGAGCGAGCGCGGGGTAGTAGTTATTTGAGATCAGGATGCGTTTGCAGCCGAGCGCGTAGGTGGGCGTGACCTTGCGGCGCAGTTCGGGATCGGCGATCGACTGCTGGATGTGCTTGCGGGCGAGAAGCGCCGCCAGACGCAGGAGTTTTGGAAAGCGGATAAAAGCGATCGCTGCGGACTCTTTTTGCCAGTACACGAGCTTTCGGTAGAGCCAGTCTGCGCCCGGGACTTGGCGAAAGATCGAGCGTTCAGCGGCGCGAAAGGGGCGATCGGGTCGCGGTAGGATCCACGGCGGAGTGCGCTGAAAGAGGTAGAGTTTAGCGACCTTGTCGGCGATCTCTGGCACAAGTTGGATCGAGCTAGCACCGGTGCCGATGATGGCGACTCGTTTGCCGCGAAGATCAAAATTAGGGTCCCATTTTGCCGAGTGAAAAGCTGCTCCGGTGAAGTTCGAGGCACCCTTGATCGCCGGTATCGCCGGCACTCGCAGGGCACCGACACCGGCAACCAGAAAGCGGCAGCGAAAACGTCGGCCGTCGGTTGCGAGCAGCTGCCAGCGGGCGTTGGTCTCGTCGTAGATAGCCTCGGTGATCTCGACGCCGAAGCGGAGATAGGGGCCGAGTCCGTAGGTGTCCGTGCAGTGTTGGATGTACTCGAGGATCTCGGGCTGGGGGCTGTACTTGCGCGACCAATCGGGGTTGCGCTCAAAGGAGAAGGAGTAGAGGTGCGAGGGCACATCACAGGCGCAGCCGGGGTAGGTGTTGTCGCGCCAGACCCCACCGACCGCGGGCGCGGCTTCGAGGATGACGAAGTCATCGATGCCGGCCTTCTTGAGTTGGATCGCCATGCATATGCCGGCAAATCCAGCGCCGATGATGACAATCGTAGTTTCTGCGTTAGTTTGGTCCATGGCCTGGATGGCGGCGAAGATACCCTATCTGCGGGTCTCGCTGGTTGGCTGCGGTCGGTGGTAGATTTTGCCGCCAGAGGAACACGACATGTCGCAAGCAGATAGTTTTGGGGACCCAACCTACGCTCTCACACGCCATCTCGACCGCGTGAAATTCGAGGAAGTCGTCGCCCGCACGCGCAGTGCTCTCGCGGGCGAAGGCTTCGGCGTGCTCACCGAAATCGACGTCAAGGCGACGTTTAAAAAGAAGCTCGATGTCGACTGGCGTAACTATCTGATCCTCGGCGCGTGCAATCCCGGTTTGGCGCACCAGGCCCTGCAGGGTGAGCACGGCGTCGGCGTGCTCTTGCCTTGCAATGTCGTCGTCGCCGAGGACGCGGACGGTGGCATCGCGGTCTCGGCGATCGATCCCGAAAAAATGTTCTCCGTCGTCAACGCGCCGGGCATGCAGCCGATCGTCGACGAGGTCAGGGCAAAGCTGACGCGCGTCATCAAGGCGATCTGATCGGCGGCAGATCTTGCCCGCAGGCGTGATGCTGCTCCGTGCAATCCCGCGCAAAAGCGGTTAGCGTCAGCGGGTGCCGGAGTCGACTCAGGGGCCCGTGTGGGTCCAAGGCATGTTCGCCGCGGGCGATCGAAAGCCGGCTCAGGAGGCGCTCGTGCGCGCGCTTCGAGAGCTTCGAGCTCTGCGCAGGGGCTCGCCTTGCGCGGCGAACGAGGCTCTGGTCGAGTGGCTCGTGTCGATCCCGGCGGCTCTGCGCGAGGTGCACGATCCCGAGAGATCGCTCGCTCGACAGATCCAGAGGGCGCTCACCGAGTTGATGCCGTGGCTCGGGCTCGCGGCGGCATCCGAGGAGATCCGCGGGGCCTGGGCCGGTCGGCTGTGGCCAGTACTGCTCGCGGATGAGTCCGAATTTCTCGAGGGGGTCGGCGACGCTTGGGGGCTGCTCACCGGCCCCAAGCTCGCGGCCGAGTGGGCCTCGAGGCTCTATCCCGAGCTGCACTGCGCCTGGTCCAAGGGTCATGACGATCGGGCGAGCCGAGCCTGTCTCTCTGCGCTAATTGCCGCCGAGCGCTATCGAGATGTGTTGGAGTTACTCGCCCTGCGGACGATTGGCATCTGGCCAGAGCGACGCTTTGGCGTGATCGCGCTCGCGGCCCTGGGCCGGGTCGATGATTCGATTGATTACGCCCGTGACTCCAACCTCTTAGGTCATGCCTACCAGCAGGCGATCGCCGAGCAGTGTGAGCAGGTATTGCTGGCGGCGGGAGATCGGCACAGGGCCTATGTAGAGTTTGCGCATAGCGCGAATCACCGACAAAACTACCTCCAGACCTTTCGCAGCCTGACGCGCAAGTACCCCGAGCGTGAGCCGTCGACGATCCTCAGCGATCTCATCGAGGCGTCGCCTGGGCTCGAGGGCCGATGGTTCGCGACGGCCCGCTCGCTCCGCTTCTTCAACCTCGCTGCGGAGATCGCGCAACGTGCGCCCTGTGACCCACGGACGCTCAATCGGGCGGCTGGGGAGCGTTTGGCCCACGATCCTGGTTTTGCCTACGACGTGGCCGTCGCATCGCTGCGCTGGATTGCCGAGGGCCACGGCTATTTGATCGACGGTGCGGATGTCTTTGCGGCCTACGATATCGCCGTTGACGCTGCCCGACGGCTTGGCAGACTTGCCCTGCTTCGCGAGCAGATCGCGGTGATCTGCGAGGGCATGCACGCCTCAGCCGAGTGGATCCGCCGGCTGATCACACCGCAGCTCGATCAGGACTCCTGAGGGCGGCTGGCCGAGTTCATTGCGCGTACACCGGTCGAGGTTTCAAGCTCCAGAGCGCTGCGCTACTCTGGGCGCGCCTCCTTATGACTGATTCAAACCAGAGTCCCAGCCGCACAACGCCTCCCCTTTTCGGCTCCCTCCTGGGTCTTGGGCTCGGGCTCGGGCTCACGACGATCGCAGCCTGTGGCGATGATGTTGCAGTAGGCGGGACATTTGCGCCGACGGCGACGGCGACGGCGACGGATACCGAGGCCACCGAGGGCAGCACGACGATGCCGATGACGGGCACGGATACCCACGAAGCTACAGATACGGAGTCGGTTACGGCGAGCGGGTCGACAACACAGGGGGATACGGATACGACGACGACTGGGTCCACGGACACAGACACGGCGACGACGGGCACAAGCAGCGATACGACGACGACGGGCACAACAGGGACGACGAGCACGACCGGCGGCGGCGTCGACTCGGAGATCTGTCTTCACCTGGGCGCCGTCGATGGCATCGCTGAACTCAACACTGCCTTTATCGCCGAGGTTCTGCTCGACAGCCGCATCAACGCCTACTTTCTCAATAGTAATGTCGATAGCGCAGGACTCATCACCTGCCTAAATGAGCAAATCGCCGAGGAGGTCGGCTGCGCTGATATCACCTACAGCTGCGTCGATATGAAGACTGCGCACACGGGCATGGGTGTTTCGGCACTCGATTTTGCCGACATGGCCGAGGACTTCGGAATGGCGCTGGACGAGCACCAAACCGTCTATATGGAGCTAACCGACGACGACAAGGCGGCGATTTTGGCGGTGCTCGCGGGCATGGCTGGGGACATCGTTGAGGACGCGAATAGCGACCAGACGGTGTACCAGCGGGTCGGTCGTAAGCCGGCGTACACCGCGATGGTCGGCAACATCGGTGAGAGCAATACTTGGATCGACAGGATCACCAAGGATTTTACGATCAATGGCTTTTTCTTGGAGTCGGACTTCGTCCGGTTAAACACCTGTTTCACGCGTCACTTGGCGGCCCTCGACGGGCCGGTGACCTACGGCGCCGAGGTCGATTCGCCCGGGGAGGGCGTCGATCCTGGGGTTGCGCTCGATGATCCCTGCGTGGCGCTCAAGCTCGGCCATGAGGGCATGAAAAACCCCAATAAGGGGGATGCGCCGGTCACCTACGAAGATTTTGTCTCTCTGGTCAGCGACCTGAGCGGGGCGATGGCTTCGGCTGGTTGGTCGCAGGCAGATCACGATGCGGTGCTCGCCGCGATGTCGCCGCTTTGCAGCGAGGTCGTCGCGGATGTCAACGACTGCCCCGGCAACGCGCAGACGGTGCTTGTTAAAAAGAACAAACTGGGTCTGGATATCCCCGACGACGCCTACGACGGCTCGCTCGCGTCGATGGTGTGCGTGGCCATGGTGGTCATCGACGACGGTATCAACATCGTCGATCTCATCGACGAGATCGAGGTCGGCATCAGCCACGGGCAGGTTGGTGATCTCGTGATCAGGGTGCAGTCGCCCTCCGGGATCGAGAGCACGCTGATGAGTCGGCCTGGGTACGCTGAGGCCGATGACGATGGCGAGGGCGTCGGCGGCGATACTTCGAAACTCAAGACAAAATTCCCGGTTGTATTTCGCGACGCCGGCCTGGTCGACGCCGAGCTCATGGGCATCGGCAATGTGGTCTGCCAGGACGACGGGCTCTGCGATTATTTTCCGAACCCAGGTGCGAGCGAAGGCGTGAACCTCAGCGATTTTGTCGGCGAGCAGAGCAACGGTACCTGGCGGATCTGCTTTGCCGATGCCGAGCCGGGCGCGACGGGTTTTGTCGATGAGGTCTCGTTGGTTTTAAGTAAGGTGAAGTTCGCGCCCTGAGCCTGGGACTCTAGATGGGGCCACGTGCTGGGGCTGTGGTATCCGTGCTCGTGTCTTTGCCCGCAGGAGAGAGAGCTGCAGAAGAACGCGGGAGGGGCCATCTGTGCGACCCCCGCAGCGCTCGCACGGAATATCTCGCGCGGATCAACCGCGTGCTCGATCACATCGAGCGCAACTTGGACAGGCCGATATCGCTGGCGGAGCTCGCGGGCATCGCCCACTTCTCCCGCTTTCATTTCCATCGGATCTTCGCCGCTGTCGTCGGCGAAACACCCGGCCAATTTGTCCTGCGGTTGCGCCTCGAGCGGGCCGCCAGGGCGCTGCTCGTAGAACCCAGGATCAGCGTGACGGAGGTCGCGATGGCTGGCGGGTTTTCGAGCCCCGCGACCTTCGCCAGAGCCTTTAAAGAGGCATTTTCAATGAGCAGCACCGAGTGGCGGGCGAGTTATGCCGAGCGGATGCGAAGCGCCTGCTCAGAGCGTCCAGAGGAGCCCGAGTCTCGCAAGATTCGCAAAGCACTCCGCAAGCAGGGCAATGCGAAACGGAGTTGGACTTGTTACAGCGACACCGAGACGAACAAGCTCATCTGGAGGTGTGATATGTCGACGGATAAAGAGGTGCTACGGCCGGACATCGAGGTTCGGGAGGAGGCCGCTCATCATGTGGTCTACCTGCGGTATATCGGCCCCTACGGGCAGACGGATCTGATGCCGCGTTTGATCGCCAAGCTGCAGAGTTTCGCAGCGCCGCGGGGTCTGATCACGCCGGAGAGCCGGCTCTTTGTTGTTGCTCACGACAGCCCGACGATCACCGAGGCTGCGAAGCTCCGGCTGAGCGTGTGTTTGACCGCGCCTACTGGCATCCAGGGGGGGGGAGAATTTGGCACGATGACGATCTCCGGGGGGCGCTACGCTGTCGGGCGCTTCGAGATCTCGCCGGCCCGCGTTGCCCAAGCCTGGGGGCTTATGGTCGGTGATTGGCTACCGCAAAGCGGCTATGAGCCCGATGCTCGGCTCTGCTACGAAGAGATCATCGTCAGTCCCCGTGAGCACGCTGAGGGCAAGATCGTTCTCGATATTTTTCTGCCGGTGCGGGCGCTTTAGGAGGCCCTGTTGCGCCGTGCGAGCAGGGCCTTGCGCGACTCCTCGGCGTCGGAGAAGGGCAGCTTTTGGCTGCCAACGACTTGGTACTCTTCGTGGCCCTTACCGGCGATCAGGATGATGTCATCGGTGGTCGCGTGGGCGATCGCGTGGGCGATCGCCCGGCGGCGGTCGACCTCGACGATGACGTTTGAGCGCTGCTTTGGATCGATACCCGCGACCATATGATCGATGATCGTCGCGGGCTCCTCGGTGCGCGGGTTGTCAGAGGTCGCATAAAAATGATCGCTGCCGGCGGCTGCGAGTTGGCCCATGAGCGGGCGTTTGCTGCGATCCCGGTCGCCGCCGCAGCCGAGCAGTACGATCAGGCGGCCGCGACAGCGGGATCGCAGGGTCTTGAGAGTGTGGGCGACGGCCTCTGGGGTGTGTGCGTAGTCGACGTAGACCTCCGGGGCCGGGTGCCGCTCGCCCGTCTCTTCGTCGTGCAATGTGATCCGCTGGAGTCGGCCGGGAGCGCCGGTGGTTCGCTCCAAAGATCCGAGGATCACTTCTAGATCGAGTTCGAGGCTGAGGCCCAGGCCGACGGCGACGAGCAGGTTGTCGAGGTTAAAGGCGCCGACAAGCGGCGATTTCAGGAGGCCGACGCCCGCGGGCGTCGCGATCTCGACGGCGATGCCGGTGTCGCTGGGCAGCCTGCGCAGCACTCGGATCTCTGCGTCACTGCCGGGTTGCCTGGAGGCGCGCCAGCGACGGGTGCCCGCGGGTGCGGCCCCTAAAAAAGCCGCGCAGGCGGCATGATCATCGACTGCTGCGATCGCGATCCCGTCGTCGGCGAGGTGTTCGCGCACGAGCCGGAGCTTGGCCGCCAGGTAGGCCTCCATGGTGCCGTGAAAGTCGAGGTGATCCTGGGAGAAGGAGGTCATCGCTACCGCCTGGAGTTCGAGCGGCAGGATCCTGCCCTGGGCGAGCGCGTGTGAGGAGACCTCCATGACGACATCGCTGCCGCCCCGTCGCACAACATCGCGGAGCAGCGCCTGGAGTTCGAGGGGGAAGGGCGTTGTAAAGGCGCTCTCGAGTTCGACATCGACGAGCCAATTACTGACTGTGCCGAGGCGGGCGTGTCGGCGTTTGCCTGCGCTCAGCATCGCCGCGACGAGGTAGGTCGTCGTCGTTTTGCCGTTGGTGCCGGTGATGCCGGCGATGCGAAGCTGGTCGCTGGGACAGCCGTAGAAGGCCGCGGCGATCCGCGGAAGGGCCCCCGCTGTATCCCCGAGAACAACATGGGGGTGGGCCAGTGCCGGGAGCCGACCTCGCTCGACGATCAGTGCCGCAGCCCCGCTTGCGATCGCCTGCGTCGCGAAGGCGTGGCCGTCATGAGTCTCGCCGGAGAGGGCGATGAAGACCGCTCCTGGGATGATCGCGCGCGAATCGACGGCGAGCGCGAGCACTCGATCCGTGGGTGCACAGCCGCGGTACTCGGCGTCGAAAGGGGCGAGCAGCTCGCCGAGGGTCGCTGACGCCGGCTCGGACATCGGCGGCAGGGTAGCAGCTCCGGCGCGCTCGCACGATCGTTTGGCCCGGTCGCCACAGCTCGGCTAGTTCACACGTCGGCGGGCGACCTCGGCGAGGGCTGCGATCTCGTTCATGAGCAGTTCGCCGCCGATGTCCCCCTTGGGGTTGATCATCAGCGAGCCGGCCTTGCGATCGGCCGCCAGCAGACACAGATCTGCGCCCGAAATCCGCGTGTAGGGCCAGCCACGGGGCTCCCAGAGGCGAAGCGCGGTCCAGTCGCTAAACGCCGCATAGACCGGAAAGCCCTGGAGGTGTTCGACGGTATGGGGTTCGCGCAGGGCCGCATCGGTGTCGGCCTTGAGGGGCATGAGCAGCTCGCTTTGCAGGAGCCCGTTGTACACCGTTTGTCGCGAGGGGTTGTCCCTGAGCCGGGCGAGTTTCTTCATGCTGCGGAGCAGCGGCACGTTGCGGGTGGTCTCTTGGTCGCCTAAGTGGAGTTCGAAGTCGAGGGCCTCGTCGTCGCCGAGCATGTAGGCCAGGCGGAGGATCTCGAGGGCCTCGTCGGCGATCGCAGGCAGCTCGCGCTCATCCTTAACGCTAAGTTTTCGGACCGGGTTGCGGCGCTTTGTCTGCGGTCCAAAGCCGCGTTCTGCGAGCAGGGCCTCGCGTTTTGGGGTTAGCTTTGCCGCGTCGGGCAGAAAACGATTGCACACCGCCTCGCAATCGAGATCCTGCGCACCACGACTGCCGATGAAGTGGAGGTAGCTGGGCCCGCAGCTCACGAGTAGGCGGTTGTAGTTGCCGCCCTCACGCAGGAGCGCCTTGAGGTGTTGGAGTAACTCGCTTTGTCGTGAGTCCGTAGCCACAGCGGCATACGCTAACACGCGCTATCGACCGATCGGTGGTCTCGTAGGCTTTCTCCCGAGGTCGTAGGGGACAGTTGCCCCCACTACTTTGGGGGGCCGAACGAGATCAATCCGCACGAAACTTCGTCGCGGGCTTTCTCCCGCCCTGTCTGCGGTCTATCCTGTGTGCGCCTATGAATGACGGCCTTGATATCTGGCAGCGTTACGACACGAAAGTCGTTCAGGTTCGGGAGCTCGAGGAGAAGGTCCAGGAGCTCGAGGAGCGAGCTGTCGCGCTCGCCTCTGAGCGTGATCTTCGGGCGAGCGCCTGCGCGGTGTTGACTCGAAAGCTGACCTCTGCGCGCCTGATCGCCGAGCGTCTCCGCAACGCCGAGCGGGGCCCAGAGCCCCAGGGGTCGAATCCTCCCGGGGCGCGTAACCGCGGTCAGTACGACCGTGCCCGCGAGGTGATCGGCTGTTTGATAAGCAGCCTTTCCGGCTCTTGGAGCGCGCGCGAACAGGTCTGGAGGGCCGACTCAAAGAGCGGCGGTCGACTGCTTTATGCCCTCACCCGCGGGGCGATGGCGTCGGTTTCGATGGACTCCTTTCGCATCGACGCCGAGTGGCTGCGCAAGCTTGATCTCGATCAGTTGCAGATCGAACTCGGCTTTGATGATGCGGGCGTCGATCTCTGCGTCGAAGATGACGAGGAGCCCGCACCTGTGGCGGTCGAATCACACGTCGATCCCTACAGCAGCGACCGCGAGCTGCCGCCGCCGCCCAACTT
>CAYYUP010000032.1:49259-53289 GCA_964474905.1 uncultured Nannocystis sp.
CCGAGATCACGAGCGTCGGGCCAGCGCCAAAGCGGCCGCTGCCGGTTCGCAGCGATCTTCGCACAAGTCGCAAGAAGAGCACGACGATGCAGGCCATGCCAGCGCCTCACTTCAGCATCGGCAAGCTCGTCAAACCGACCTGATCGCTCCCGACGCGGCGGCGTTTTGCGCCCTAGATGCCCAGGACTGCGCGTGCTCTCTAAGGGTGCAGCAATGGGGTGCAAAATTTAGATCCATAAAGAGACGAAGGGCGCGTTGGTTTTGGGTCCGAGCCTGCATAGGGATGGGCATGCAACGGAGTCACCGCAACAATGTTTCTCTCGCCCGCACGCCCAGCATCGCTCGGATCGTGGCCGGCATACTCGCCCCCGTCTGTGCCGCATCAGTGCTGATGCTCGCGGCCCCTGCGAGCGCCCAGGCAGGTAATCCCTGCACCTCTGAGTGGATCAAGTTCAAACACTTCTTCGATCAAAATGGGCCCAAGGTCGCCAAAGGCATCTGCCAGTACTTCAACAAGGATGACGTTGCCGCGGCCAAGAAGTGCATTGCCGACTTTGAGGCCGCGAAGGCGAAGGTCGATTCGACGATCAATACCTACAACGGCAAGGTCGGTGATTCGCAGTGGAAGGTCGGCCCCCGCGGCCTGGGCGAGAACCAGTGGCTGGACGGGACCCTGCTCGCGGAGCGCACCTTTGCCGGCCCGCCGGTGATGTCTGATAAGTACCGCCTCGAATTTCAGCGGACCGGCGGCAAAGCGCGCAATACCCTCCAGGCGACGGTTTGCTTCCTCGACGAGCGCGGCAACTCGGCGCTCGCGCCTGTACGTTTTTCGGTTGATCGCAACCGCACTCGATATGATCATACATTCAGCGGTGTCGCTGGCCTGACCCCGGTTATCCTTCTCAAGAAGCCCTGGGGATTCGACGGTCACAAGTACAAGATCCGGGGCAACTCCGGCGCCGAGCCTGAGATCGTCAGCAAGGCTCGTGCAGCCGGCAAGGGCGGCAAAAACAGCGGTGTCGCCCCCTGTGCCAACCCCTGTCCCGATGGCGGAAACTACGACGGCGCGAACTGTTATGTCGGGACCCCACCTGGCGGTACCAAGGCATTTCTTTACGCTGGAAATTACTACTATACTCCGAAGGCCAATAAGAGCTGCCCGGTCCCCGGAAGTAGCTACGATGGTGCCAACTGTTACGTCCGCAGGGCGCCCGAGAAGGCCTTTATTTGGTCGAATAACTGGTACTACAAGGGCTGCCGCTAGCGCTCGTGGTGCTCGGATCGGAGCGCTCCAGCACCGGGCGCTTTGCCGAACCACCGAGTGGCAGCGAGAGGCCTAGGTCCAGCGAGGAACCTGGGCCTCTCGGCTAGGTTTTGGGCTGCGCTCGGTGTACGAGTAGCGGGGCGATGGTCGGTGGTCGAAGAGCACAGTCGTGGCGAGGTCGAGTTCTCGCAAGCATCTGCAGCTTGCTCATGACGATCAGTTTTGCCTGTGACGCGACCTCCAAACCCGACGAGCCAGAGCCAGGTGGCTCACCGCCAGGGGTGATCTACAGCGGATGCTTGGCGATCCTCGGGAGCGCTTGTATTTACGGTTTGGGGTCTGAGCAGGAGCTTCGACTCTGGGTCGATGTGCACCCGGACCGACCGCTCGAGGTGGCGATCGATGGCGTGCAGGTGATGGCTCTGCAGGAGCGCGTCGCGGCGCAATCGGGGCAGCGCCTGGTGCTATCGCTGCCTCCGCAGGCGCAGGAGCTAGTGCTGACGACCCCAGGACACGCGCCTTGGGTACTGCAGGTGCGGGAGGCCGAGTCAGGGCCGCAGGTGCGGGAGGCCGAGGCTACTCGCGAGCGCGCCGATGAGGCTTTTTCGAAACAGCAATTTCGTCAGGCCTTAGCCGGCTACGAGTTGGCGATGCAAGAACTGGTCGCGGCCTCCCGCACGCGCGCAGCCAGTGACGTCGCCCTTACGGCGACCTATCTCTGCGCCGAGATTCTCCTCGATTTTGAGTGCGCAGAGGCCTGGTTGGATCGTCATCGCGGTCTCTTTTCGGTCTTTCCAGAGGCGCGTCGTCGTCATCTTTTTTACAGCGGAAATCTGGCTGAGCGCCTTGGAGATGTGCGTCAGGCACTCGCGGACTACCGTGCACACGCGGATTACGCCCTGCGCTTGGGCCTGGATCTTGACGCCGCTGCGGCGCTCTCGGCCGAGGCTGTGCTGCGCGGTCGACTCGGTGATCTCGACGGCTCGGCGGATGCCCTTGCTCGGACACTCGGGTTGATGGAAGGGGGCTCAGGCGATGCCCGGGGACGCTTGCTCAACAGCATGGCCTGGACTTGGATCCTGGCCCGCGATCGAGGGCTGCAGACCGATGATCCGCGACCGCTTCTTCGCGAGGCCCTGGCGATTTTCACCAGTAACGGTAAAGAGGGGTCGCGGACGGCTGCACATGTTCAGGTGAATCTCGCCTTTGCCGAGCTGCTCGAGGGCAACGTCGCGGTCGCTCGATCGCTGGTCTCGGAGTTACCTGCGGCTTCGGGTGATCGACGGCAAGAACTCTGGCGACGGTACATTGCGCTGCGAATCGCCGAGTCCGAGGGTGCTCTTACGGCGACTCTTCGGGGCTACGAAGAGCTGGCGACGGCGGCGGATGACGCCCAGAGCAGCGATCTGCAGATCCGAGCGATCGTCGGTGGAAGTCGAGCTCTGGTGGCGATCGGAAGGCCCCAGGAGGGCGTCGAGCGTCTGCTGATGGCGGAGCGTGCACTCGATCTGCAGCTCTCGCGGCTCGCCGTCGATGGCAGCCGTGAGCGCTACGCCGCAATCAACGATCGCAGCAGTCGCGAGGCGGTGTCGCTGCTACTTGCGCTCGGGCGCGAGCGGCAGGCGCTTTGTGTTGCGAGGCTCGCTCGCAGACGAAGCTACGAGGCGGTCGCAAGGCTCGTGCACCATCGTCTGGAGGATCTCGCGACTGTGGCCGAGCGTCAGCGGGCGCTCGCTCGCTACCAGAAGATGAGAGCCGAGATCGAAGGAGACATCGAGCGCTCGTGGACGTTGCCCCGGCGGGATGGCGAGCTTGTTCGGGTGGCAGCGGGGCGGCGGGCGGTGGCCGGTCGCCGCGAACTCGATGCGGCGCTGGCCGAGATCGAAGCCGCACCGGTGGTGGCGACGACCTGCGAAGAACTCGCGCGGGCGAAACCCGGGGAACTGGTGCTCGCGCTGTTGCCCGCGGCCGACGGGTGGATAGGATTCGCCCAGCTGGGTCCCAAGATCGAGGTGAGGTCACTCGATCTACCTGACCCAAGTGACAGCATGAAAAATTGGAGCCTTGCGCTGCTCGGCCCCTTTCGCGAGATGATCCTGGGGGCGAGTCGCCTGCGGGTGATCAGCGATGGAGAGCTGCTCTCGGTGCCGATCCACGCTTTGCCGCTGGATGGGGTTCCGCTCTTTGAGCGCTTGCCGGTCGCCTACTCGTTGGATCTGGCGGACTCACCGGACCTCCGCGATGGCGAGCGGTCGCTTGGCGGTGCCAGTGGGGGGGCGCTGGTGGTCGCACCACCGAGCAACCTTCTGCACGCGGAGGTCGAAGTCGATGAGGTGCTCGAGCGCCTCGATGAACTCGGCTTTGCGGTCGAGGTTTTGAGTGGAGATGCGGCCACAGGTTCGCGAGTGCGTGCTCGTCTCGGCCGCGCCGGTCTTTTGCATTTTGTCGGTCATGCGCACGCCAACCCCTCGACGAGGTGGGACAGCGCCCTCGATCTTGCGGGGGATAGCTCGCTACAGGTCATCGATCTGATCGCCGCGCCCGAGCCTGCACCGCGCATTGTTGTGCTCAACGGCTGTCGTACGGGCCTCGCGTCAGAGCGGGATGCGGCCGGTGGCATGAGCCTCGCCCACGCCTTTTTGGTGGCTGGTTCAGAGGTCGTGATCGCGACCACGAGTGATGTCGATGACGCCGTTGCCTTCGCCGTGATCGAGGCCTTGTACGCCGCCCTCGCAGAAGAGGCAGAAGAGGCAGAAGAGGCAGAAG
>CAYYUP010000032.1:53389-57865 GCA_964474905.1 uncultured Nannocystis sp.
CTAGGATCGGTCGTAGCCTCGGCGAGCGCCGCTTGAAGACGGTCGACCAGGGCCTCGGTGGCGGCCGGGCCCAGCGGCGAAAAAAGCTCTTTGTAGGCCTCGGTGTCGGCGGTTGAATCCTGAGCGCGTTGCAGCTTCGCCTCCTCGGCTGACATCGTGCCGGCGACGACCTGCTCCCATTCGCGCGGGTAGGCAGCGTCGTTCTCGCGCTCGATCGCGCCTAGGCGGTGGAGGAGGTCATCAGCCATTGCGGGTCTCGTCTCTGGTCATATGCATCGACGGGCCGGGATCTTTCACGCGGAAGTGCACTGTTGTGACGAGGTGTCGTTTTCGCGGGCGAGTTTGCGGGCGAGCTTGCGCGTCCGTGAGTTCCAGGCGTCGAGGGCCCCGCGGCTCATGCCGACGGCTTTGGCGACCTCGGCGATCGAGTGTTGCTCGACATAGATCATCTGAAAGAGCAGCAGACCGCGCTCGCTGAGCCGAGCCCGCAGCTGCTCCATCAGCACCCGAAGCTGGTCCCGTGACTCGATGATCTGATCGTCGCGGGTGGGCTCGGGGCTCAGTTTTTCGAAGTCGGCGAGCTCGGTTGGTTCGTCGCTCCAGGGATTTCCCTTATGGCCCTGGATGGTCCTAGATACCCTTTGACGGGCAATTAGGCGGACAAAGGAGGCGAGCGAGCGGCCGCGCTCGGGGTCCCATTGGCGGAGCAGCTTGCCGTCTTGGTTGAGGAGGTGGACGAGGATGCTTTGGCTGAAGTCGTCGATATCCTGTCGGGGATCGCGGCCTCGCGCGCGTGCCCTTCGCAAAAGAGCGACGCCGACCTCGACGCGGATCACTGGGATCAGCTCGCTGACGAGCTTGGTCAGCGCCTTGCGATCAGACTCGAGCGCTCGCTGGACGTCTTCGCGCGTCAGGCCACTCACGGTCGGTGATCCTATCATTCATGGGGCGACCGCGGGGCCGATAAGGGTGCTCTACATTCGCCGAGTCGCGACGTCAGATCTGTTGTGCCCGCAGACTAAGGCCCGGTGGAACTCTCGAACATGATGACCCAAACCCGCGCGACCCATGGACTCCTCTCCTCCTGTCTCATCGCCGCTCAAGCCGTGACTCTGCTGGCTATGTACGGCTGTGGTACCGATGCCGAGAAGCGTCTGCGCGAGGCGCTCTCCGCCGGAGAAACCAAGGGACCAGCGGGTGGCGAGTCCGATGGAAACGCCGCAATGCCGGCCGCCCAGATCGCCTGGCGGTACATCGCATTGGTCGATAAAACCCCGCAGGAGAGCTGCCCTGCGCCTCTGAGCGCCGATTGGCAGACGGCGCCGCTCTTTCGCCAGGGGCCGAGTGCGACCCTTATCGAAGGACAGCTCCTCCCGGCACCACTAGAGCGCTTTTGCGAGTACACCTGGACCCTGGCGCCCCAGGGTGCAAACGCGGCGCCGAGTTTTAGCGCCATCGACACGGCGAAGATCGTGCGCATCGATGCCGATCTCGACATCGTCGTACCGCAGGCTCCGCCAGTGGACGTGGCGAAACAGGACGCGTCGATCCAGCCGACGCTTGTCGGCCATCCGCAGCCGGCAACGCGCCACTATTTTGGCGGTCATGCGGACGTCCGAGCGGCACTCGCGGGCGCCTATCGGCGACAAGCAGGTGCCGATCCGGTCGCCGGCAAGGTGCCCAAGGAGGCCGAAGGGGCGCCGGTGATCGCGGTTGTCGACAGCGTTGGATATGATGATAGTAGCGCCCACTACGGACGTTCGCCTGCGCGCATGATGCACGGGTTGGCGATGGCCGCTCTTATCCGTGATATCCGCTGCCCGGACGGTGAGGCCGGTTGTACGGGGCGTCTTTTTCACGCGCAGGCATTCCCCTACACCGCCGAGAGTCCGATGATTACGCCTGCAGGTGGCCCCCTTGGCAGCCTGGGATCGCTGGCGCGGGCGATCAGCGAGTCGGTGCTGCGCTGGCGCACCATGCCCAAGACCCGAGGACCGCTGATCGTCAATCTGAGCCTGGGCTGGGATCCAACGCTCGCCGATCTGTCCATTCCGGCGAAGGATCATCTACACTTGCTTAAGGGCGATGTGTCGACGGTGCCGGTGACGGTGCAGGCGGTGCACGCCGGTCTGGTCTGGGCGGCCTGTAACCGGGCGATGCTGATCGCGGCCGCCGGCAACAACGAGGGCGAGCCCTGCGAGGGCAGCGGTCCCCTGGCACCCGCCGCCTGGGAGCACTTTCCCTCCGTGCGCCTGTCCGCCTGTGCGTCCATCTTTGGCAAGGATCAGGTCGCAGTGACGAAGAAAGGGCAGGGGCTTGTCGAGGGATCGCTGGTCTACGCCGCGGGGGGTCTTACATATGTCGATACGCCATTGCCCAACGCCCGCATCGGTAGCTTGCCGGTTCGGGCCTTGCCTGCACTGCAGGCGGTCGCCGAGGGCATTCCAGGGCGTAGCGATAGCTGGACGGGTTCTTCGGTCGCGGCTGCGACACTCTCGGCTGTCACTGCCCGCGCCTGGTCCGTGGATCCGCAGCGCTCGGCGCACGACATTGCGGCTCGAATCGACCTGAGCGGCACAAAGCTCGCCTATGAGTCGGAGCTTTTTCGCGAGGGAACAGGGCCCGAGCCGGTGCGCAGGATCATCGCCCACGACGCGGTTGCGGCGATCTGCACCGCCTCTGGTCAAGGCAAGACCTGTGCAAACCCCTACGCTCCGCTGACCGGCGCGAACATCCAGAAGGACGTCGGCCTGGCGCTTGGCCTGCACAGCGACACCGTGCTGAGCGGCCTGGCGAAGATCTCGAAGGACGTCGATCTCGAATGCCAGACCCGCGAGCGTACCTGTCTTAATGGACAGAATATAAAATTGATCGACTGTCGCCCGGGGGGGCAGGTCATCGCCAGTGTGAGCCCGAGCGCACAGGTCCTGCGCCAGCCGTGGACTCGTCCGCAGCCCGATACCCCGATCTGCCCGGTTTGTCCGGTCAACAAAGGCAAAGGAAACCTCTACATCTCGCTCAATCCCACCTCGATGCCCGCAGGCGGAACCGCGACCCTTGGCGATCCTCTGCTCCGTTTTCAACTGAGCGATGGTTCGTGGATCCAGGCCCAGCTCGACGATCTCGTCGTCGGTGCAACGACGGTGATCGTCGATCTTTCGGGCTACCGGGTGGTGGTCGCGGGCGCGACGACGACGGTCGCCGACTTGCTAGTGGCCGAGCCCGTTAGCGCTGGCGAACTCGTGTTCACGGTCCCAGACGCGACCGGCAACCCGAGCACGATGACCAGCGTGCTGTCGATCGACTGAGCGGTCAAAACCAAGCGTGCAGGCCGAGCGTCAGGGTATCTTGGCCGCGCGCGTTGGCGATGTAGCGATCGTCGGCGGTGCCGCTGCCGGCGACGGATCCGCGAAAAAAGATGCTCGAGCGCGCCTGGTCGTGGCGGTACTCGAGCTTGAGCGCGAAGTGGTCGGGAACCGGGCGCAGATCGAGGGTTAGGGTGGCGGCGCCCATCCACTGCTGGGGATTCTCGGTGAAGTTCGCGAGTACGATCGGCGACGCTAGGCCGCCAGCATTTGCCCTGTGTTCGCCGATAATCGTGCCGCGACCGGCGACAAATAACCAAGGCATGGCTTCGACGCGGAGGCCTGCGTTGGCGGCGATCCAGCGCGAGGAGCCGAAGAGGTTTGGTTCGATACCGAGGTTGAGGTTGCCGACCAGGCCGAGTCGGGGGTGCGCGCTGCCTCTGGCGGCGACGTTGATGACATGTCGCCAGGCCCGACCCTCGGGCGCACCGACGCCCCGTTCGACACCCGTAAAGTAGACCGCGGCGAGGGAAAATCGCGAACTCGGAGTATAGCCATACTCAAAGGCGAGCGATTTCTCCGGGTTGTTGTCGCGGATGTTGTTCCAGCCATTGTAGATCGCCAATTTGACCCGGTGAGCCGCGCCGATGTCGGCGCCGATCTTAAACCCGGTGTGATAAAAGGGCAGCGCCAGGAAGATCGGCGAGTGTGACCAGTGCCAGTTTTCGTGGATCGAGATGCCCTCATAGCCGATCGGCGAGAGGAAGATACCGGCCTCGACAAAGACCGGCGCGTCGGCAAAGGGATGGGCGCCGGCGTAGGCCCGCTGGATGTTGCGAAAGAGCGAAGGCTCCTCTGGGGGGGCCTCGTCGTAGCTGAGGGGGGCGGGAGCGCTGGCGGCCGTGGGGGCACGCCCCGCCTGCAGGGCGATCCGGGCGTAGACCCGCTCGGATGACCAAAATGCGTCGATCGCCGCGTTTTGCAGGGTGATCGAATTGTGCTGATCGTCGAAGGCCCGAAAGTTGGTGATGCCATTGGACGGGCGGTTAAAATTATAAGCGTAGAAGCTCTCGAGGGTGCCGGCGATCGTCAGGCTCGATCTCTTGCCGGTCGAGATCTGTACCGGCCTGTGTTTTGCCAGGGGGTCGGCTGCGTTGGCCTTTTGAGCTCC
>CAYYUP010000032.1:57965-62235 GCA_964474905.1 uncultured Nannocystis sp.
TGTTGATCGTGTTGACCCTGTGCACGCGGCCGCCGAATCTTGCGCTTCTTCTTTTTCGTTTTGGTCGGGGCGGGTGCATCCGTGGTCGCGGTTTCGGTGGGCGGCTCTGGAGGCGCATCGGGGTCGCTCATCGGAGCGGTGGCAGTCGCAGGGGAACTCATCGGAGCGGCGGCGGCAGCGGGCTCAGCGGGTGGCTCGGTCGGAGCCGCGTGGGCGTCGTGTGCGAGGGAAACCAATAGGAAAGGAAAAAGGAAAGGAAAAAGGAAAAGGGCGAGCGAAGACGTCTCGCAAAGCGGCGGGCGGATAATGGTGGAGCGGCAGATCATGAGGGCCGTGCCCGGGGGGTGCTCGGGTTTGTGATCGGTGTATGGGTCTCGCCCAGGCCCCTGTGCTGTGGCGGGATCGCCACGCTGTCGAGGGAGCGGTGGAGGATCGCAGGCGGCAGGATGGCGTGCTCACGGAAGGCGCCGAGCACCCTCTCGGTGACGTCGGTCTCGTAGGCCTTTTCGTATTGCACGTCGAGCACATAGGCCTTGGCGCGCACTTGAATCGCAGGGTAGTTGCCGACCATCAGTGTGCTGATCAACACCGCCCAGGGTTTTTTTGTATAAACATAGCGGTTAGAGAGCATGCATTGCTCGACCAGACGCTTGGCGGTTGCAAAATCCTGATCGACGCCGATCAGGAAGTCGAGCTGGATCAGCATGTCGAGGGCGCCGACGTTGCCAGAAGAGACGCTTTCGGTCAGAAATTTGTTGTTGGGGATGGTGATGACGTTGTCATCGAGGGTGACCAAACGGACAGATCGCAGGCCGATCGCCGAAATTTCGCCGTAGTACTCGCCAAAGGCGACCCGGTCGCCGACCTGGAAGGGGCGGTCGATGATGATCGTCAGGCCGGCCAGGATCGAGGCGACGAGGTCCTTGAGTGCGAAGCCGATGGTCACCGCGGCGCCGCCGGTGAGGCCGATCAGGACCTCCCGGGGCAGAGCTAGCGCGCGTACGGCGAGCACGGCCCCGAGCGACCAGAGCACAAAACGGGTGATGGTCGCGATCTGGTGGAGCAGCAGGCGCTTGTCGAGGAAGCGCGTGCCCAGGCCGGCGAGCGTCGAGGTGGTTATGCGGATGACGATAAAGGCGATCACCAACACCGTCAGCGCGCTCAGGACTCCGCTGAGGTTGACCTCGGTGAGCACGGAGACTTCGGAGGCGAGGGCGCTTGGATCGTCCATGGTGACCGCTTATTCTTCTTAATCTTCGATCAGATGATGGCGTCGGAGATAGCGATAGATCGCCGGTTGCCAGGGGATTGTGGTTCGGTATTGGCCGTTTTCGCAGCTGAGCACGCCCCATTCGACGAGCAGGTCCAGGCCCTCGGCGCAGTGGTCAGCTCGGTAGCGCAGCGAGATCACGGCCTCCTCTGCGCTCAGTCGGCCGTGCCAGAGCACCGCTGCGAGCAGGAAGCGCTGGGGTTCGCCGAGTTCCTCTAAGAGCGTCTCTTTGGGCCGGTGAAAGAGGCGAACTCGGATGCAGCGCTCGCCGTCGCTGACCAGGGATGCGCGCCAACAGTCGAGGGCGACGGCCGGTGAGCCGTCGGCGTAGTCCCAGAGCAGTCGGGCGTACTCGAGTTCGGTGCTGACGAGCTGGGCTTGGGCCTCGATGCCCTCGACCCGGTCGATCACCAGATCGTCGTAGACGACTTTGTATTCGGCGAGTGATGTGCGGAGGTGGAGGAGAGCCGCGATTTTTTCTTCGGGCCAGCCTCGAAGCGCGATCACCTTGCGGAACGAGCCGCGCCCGCGGTAGGCCCAGCAGAGGAATTCGAAGGGTTCGCGCTCGATCGTCGCCAACCAGTAGACCTTGCGACCGGTCTCGGCGACGAGATCGTCAAAGGCCTCCCAGGCCGCGTTTGTATCGACGCCGCGGAGGAAGAGGCTGTGCAAATTGTCGATCGCGACCAGGCGGCGCGGGCCCTCGACGAGCCAATCGCGGAGGGCGGCGAGCGAGGTTCTGGCCTCGGCAGGGGCCTCTAGGTGTTGTCCCAGGAGGGCGAGGAGATCGGCGGTACTGAGGATCCGGTCGCGGATCGGGAACGTGCAGATCTCGAACTGGTCGAGTTTTTCGGCGCGCTCGCAGGCGGCTCGCAGCCAGCTCGTTTTGCCGTTGCCCGGGCGACCGACGAGCAGCGTTGCGCCGACGGATTTGCTGTGGCGCCAGGCGCTCAGCTCCTCGAGCCAGGTGTCGAGCCCCGGGAAGTAGTCGAGGCAGAGTTCGCCGGTCCGCACGGGGGCGGTCGACAGGTGTTCGATCAGCTCTTGCGGCAGGATCCGCGGACGGGTGTCGATATGGTCCTCGGCCTGACGCTCGAGGCGACGGCGAAAGACAAAGGCCAGCGCCTTACGCGACTGCTCGAAGCCGAGAACAAATTGTCGGGCGAAGCGGACGAGGCCGACGACAAAAAGGATGCAGACGGCCGCGGTCGCGACGAAAAAGCCGTACCACTTGCCCCGCGTCTTGCGGACCGCGTCGGCCATCGCTCCGCTGTCGGAGAACTTGAGGTAGGCGTCGGCGATGGTCTTGCGCCACCAACGGATCAGGATCGCGGCGATCGGCAGGGCGCCGAGCCAGGCGAAGCCGAGCACCAGACGGAAGAGATAACCCTTGCCAAGGATGCGCTCCGAGATCGCGAGGAAGATCGCGATTGTCAGAGCCGTTCGGCCGATCATCTGCAGCGAGCGGAGGATCTTGGCGCTGACCTCTGGGGCGATGTGGCGGTTGATCAGGCGGGCGATGCCGATATGGGAGGCTCGCAGGCAGAGGCGGTAGACCGCGACGTAAAAGAGGATCTGATAGATCGCCGCGAACTCGGGCACCGCTTGGGCTTCGCCGAGCGCGGGCCAGACGAAGAGCGTCGCGACGAAGAGAACGATCGGCTGCAGGAGAGCCTCGAAGGCGTCGAAGAGGCTGTGCAGCAAGCGGATCAGCGAAGCCCGCGTGAGCGCTCCGATCGCGAGCTTGCGCAGCGTTCGCAGGTGCTTCGCGCCGTTGCGGATCCCGTAGAGCGCGAGCCAGGCGAGCAGCATCAGCCAGGCGATGATCGACGCGTATTGGGCCAGCGTATAAACATCCCCGAGGTCCGAAAGCAGGCGTCTGGGGGCACCTTGGCGCTGAATCCGATACCAGCGCGTAGCCAGAAAGAGGCGCTTTAATTCGCGTTGCAGCTGGCCGATGCCCTCGCGCCCCAGGCCGAGAACGGAGTCGTATTTCTTCTCGGGAAGCTTGTCGAGCAGGGCGATCCGGGCGTTGTAAAGTCGGCTCTCGCTCTCGAAGGTGGCGTCGAGAACGTCGAGCGCGAGCGTGCTTGCGACGGTGTCGAGTTCGTCCGCGGCGATGTCGAGTTCGACGGCGGTCTTGTCGAGCGCCTTGATGTCGCTGATGATCGAGGCCTGGGCGTCGCTTGGAGCGCTCGGGAGATCAGGATCGTAGCGCGGTGTCTCGGCCGCTTGTTCGGCGTTCTCGAGGGCATCTTTGAGTTCAACTCGGATCAGCTCATGGGCATCGACGAGCTCGTCGTAGAGCGCTGCAGCCGAGGCGGAGTCGGGTTTGACGTCGGTGACCGCGAGCGGCAGATCGTGCCCGGGCCAGTCCTCGTGTTGGAGACGGTTTTCGAATTCGCTGCGTGTTTTGGCCAGGCGTCCGCGGAGCTGAGCTTGATCCCGACGGATGCCCTCGGCCTTGGCGCGCTCCTCCGCGAGCTGACGCTGAATTGCGGTTCGAGCGGCCTGAGCGGCTTCTAGGGCCCGTTGGCGCGCTTTTTCGGCGAGGCGTGCGTCCTCGGCTGCAGAGATCGCGGTCTGCTCGGCGGTGGCCTGGGCCTCGTCGCTGCGTTGGCGCTCAGCTTCCTCGAGGGCCAGGCGTTCACGCTCGGCGAGCGGCAAGTTGAGCATCGCCAAACGGGTGGTGAGAACATCGACTTCCAGGCCGATGACGATCTCGTCGAGTTGCTCGGACTTGGCTTTGGGTTCGGGTTCAGGTTCGGGTTCGGGTTCGGGTTCGGGCTCGGGTTCGGGCTCAGGCTCAGGCTCAGGTTCGGGAGGTGTGTCCGTATCGCCTCCACTGTCGGAGGATTCGCCGGTACCAGTGGAACCGTCGGAATCGGAATCGGTGCCGGAGCTGGTGTCGGTGTCGGTGTCGGGCTCGGGCTCGGGTTCGGGTTCGGGTTCGGGGTCGGGCTCGGGTTCCGGTTCGAGATAGGGAACGGGCACGGGCAC
>CAYYUP010000033.1:0-14793 GCA_964474905.1 uncultured Nannocystis sp.
AGCGCGAGCGCGCTGCCGACGTCGGTTCCGAAGGTCCCGAACTCGCGCAGCCACCCCGAACACTCAACGCACTAGCCAACGCCGAGGGAGCACGCGTCACTGCATGTGAGCTCTCCACCGTCGACGTAGCCCTCCGAGGCGCAGCCGTGGTCGCCGAACTCGGTCGTGTCGCAGACCTCGTCGCCCTCGATCACCCCCGTCACCGCACTCCGGCTCGCCCTGCGTCTCACCGGAGCTTCCGCCCGTGTCGCTAGAGCTTGTCGAGCTCAACGTTGCGGTCCCGGTCCCGGTCCCGGTCCCGGTCCCGGTCCCGGTCCCGGTCGTCGCGTCGGTCTCCGTCGCGCGGTACCCCGGTGCTCACCACATCTTCCAATCACTGATACTGCGACGACCGCTCGATCTCGTGACATGCTCGTCGTGCATTTTCGTTCTCGACCTCGGGGACCATTGGCAAGAAAGCCCACGACGTCCGCTATCGAGATGACGACGGCACCTCTGCGAACGTGAAATCAGTTGTCGCACCAAGCCTCACCCGAGCGTCCTACGAAACTCAAACGGACACCGCTCGAACCAATACTGGCTCACATGCAACTATCCGATCTAGTAATGACGGTTATTCCGAGGATGCCTTGACCCCCTGCCCACAAACACATAACATCTCTTTTGGCAGAGCTTCTAGCGTACGCTGGACGAGTATAGGGGAAATCCGCACCGGGAACCTCATTCATCCTGGGTGCGCCTCGCCTGATGCACCAAGCCACGAGTTTGGTCGACGATCGATGGATGTTGAGAATGGAGAATTCAGTGACAAGTGGAGTCGTATTGCGCTCATCGGCCTTCTGTTGGTGCCTACTAGGGATGTTCGCACTTGGTGCTCCATCGGTAGCACATGCCGAAGTCTGCGCATCGGGCCTTGAAGGCAAGACCTACGCGCTCAAGGACGGGTATCGAGAACGAACCCTGACCAACGAGGCGAAGACGAGCACCAAGTACACCGGACAAACATCCCAACAATGGAAGCTCGCCAAGGCCGTGAAGACTGGAGGGTGTCAGTATTACTACATCATCGAGCAGGAGCAGGGAAAGTACCTGATCGCCGGCGACAAGGACGGCAACGATAGGACCTACATGTACCCCGCGAAGGACTCCACATCGCGAGACAACGCGATGTGGAAGTTTGTCACGCATGGCGCCGACGGCCAGAGCCTCTACCTCATCAAGGACAAGAAGGCCGGTCGAACCATGATCTCGAGCACGAGCAGGGGCTCGGCGGTCTCGGCGTATGCCGCGAATCGCTATAATCCAGGCGACCTTTGGGCGCTGTGGAAGATGCAAGAGTACGCGACCGAGGTTTGCGCATCGGGCCTTGAAGGCAAGACCTACACGTTCAAAGACGGGTATCGAGAGAGAACCCTGACCAACAAGGCGAAGACGAGCACCAAATACACCGGGCGAAAGTCCCAACAGTGGAGGCTCGCCAAGGCCGCGGACACTGGCGGGTGTCAATATTACTACATCATCGAGCAGGAGCAGGGAAAGTACCTGATCGCCGGTAACGAAGACGGCAACGATCAAACTTTTATGTACCCCGAGCAGGACTCCAGATCAAAAGATAACGCGATGTGGAAATTTGTCACGCATGACGCCAGCGAGGGCCTCTATGTCCTCAAGGACAAGAAGGCCGGTCGGACCATGATCTCGAGCACGAGCAGGGGCTCGGCGGTCTCGGCGTATTCCGCGAAGCGTTATCATCCAGGCGACCTCTGGGCGCTGTGGAAGATGCAGGAGTACAAGCCTCTACCAGAGTGCAAGAGCTTCCTCGATCCCGCCGGCGACCGAAGTCGGCACCGCCTGGTTGAGATCACCTACTCTGCCAGTTCGAAGTATAACCTGCCAAAGTACGAGGAACTCGCCGGCTATCGTGTTGCCCACACCCAGGCCTCTATCAGGCTCCCAGACAAGGGGAACGATGCCTACTTCATGTTCAGCGGGTCTAAAGACAAACACGGCTCAATCTGGGTCGTAAAAGTTCCGAACAGCAATGGCCGACTAGGCACGGCGGGTGAGGTCGTGTGGTCCGACAAGTACGCGAACGGCTGCAATGACATTTATTGCACTCGTCATGAGGACAAGGGCAATTTCAACCACCCCGCACAGATGGCCCTTGTACCCGCCCAGGACGGCAAGCCGGCGTACCTAGCCGTCGCCCTCCAGAACTACAAGGCGAAGTTAAATTCGCTCACCCTCCCATATCCGGCTGGTCCGGACAGCCTGGGATTCTACGATGTGAGCGATCCTGCCGCCCCGGTGTTCAAGTTCAGGCTCGTCGGCATAATTTCGACGAATTGGGGGGGCAGTGCGCCGCCGGGTAGCCCCCCCACCCTGAAGAATGTAGCGGTCGCCCGCTGGAGCAGCGGCACCCACTTCATGTCGGTGGGTAAGAATGCGCACTATGCTTTCGAGGACATTATCCGCCTGGATCCCAGCGCGGATGGGCGGACAATTCGGCTCAATGATGGCTCCTTCAGCAAGGGCAGAGCGCACATCTACGGCGTCGCCCCAACCGGGACCAAGGGGAAAGAGACACTCCTCGACATGAACTTCTCCGGCGGTGACGTCGGCGCGCAGTTGGTCGATGCCTCGAACAACAGTGGCCAAGAGTGCTACTACGGCTTCATCGATCGCTACGAAGGCTGCGCTGGTGACTCGTGTCGCAAGTGGAGAAGGGAGGCGTGCAACGTCGCCAACGGTATCTCCCACAACTGGAACGGTAATGACGTGAGCGACGTCAACTTCATCTGCCATCACAAGAAGCCGGATGCCCGGAAATTCATCGTCATGGAGTTCACGCCCGCCCCCCTGAAGTTCTGGTAGTGGCCTCGCCCCAAACCGGCTGCGATCAGCGCAAGGAATTCATCATGCACGCTCGTACTCTCAAGTTCTCTAGTCTCGTCACCGCCGTGGCGTTCCTCGGGCTGGCTTGCTCAGCCCCCTCCGGGGCCCCAGACCCCGCAGCGGCACCGCCTGACTCGGCCGAGCAATCAACTCCAGTCGCCGATGCGGCGCAGCCCGAGGTTTCAGCCTCCGCGGAGCTCGCTGGCCTGAGCGACGATGCGATCGTCTCCCGCGCGATAGCCTTCGCCGAGGGCTTCGCCGAGGTGATCGGCGAGCACACTGACGCCTGTACGGAGATGGGTGATGGGCTCGAGGCGAGGCTCGATGCCAACAAGGACCTCATGCTCTTCTCGAAGAAGATGCGTAAAGAGGACCCGGAGCGAAAAGAGAGAATCGCGGCCCTGGTCGAGCCCAAGACCGACGCGATCATCGGCCCACATATGGATGCACTGAACGCGTGTAAGGACAACCCCAAGGTCTCGGGAGTCCTGGCGAGGATGTTGCAACAGACCGATCTAGGGATTTGACGCGACGGAGCCACGGAGCGGCAACGGAGCGCCGTGGGCTCGTCAAGACGCAACCGTCGGGGAGCCGATGGGCTGCGTCAGGACCGCGACTACTGCTCCCAACGTCGGATCGCGAAGGGCGCTGGGATGAGCCCACCGCAGCTCCGATCGAGGTCATGCTCAGCCCCCGGAACCAGCATCGGGTTCGAAGTGAGCACAGGGCCAACCTCGCAATGACGATACCCTGTTTGACCGGCGCTAACAGCCTCGGTCGCTACAGGCTCGACCGGCTTCTCAAGGCGATACGCAAGAAGAACCCGTCAGTTTTTGTTCGAAAGGCTTTCTCGCATACAAAATTCATCCTTGCCACTTACGTACGACGAAAAAATCTTGTCGAGTAGAGGATTCAAGATCGTGTGGCCCTATCAGGACGAGGATCCCGAGCCCATCGGCGCTGGGGACGTGAATGGGGACGGCCTTGCGGATATACTTGTGGTCCATGGAGCGCAAGGCCGTGCCTGGGTTGTGTTCGGCAAAGACGATATGTCGCCCGTCGATGTCTTGGATATTGAGTCGGGGCTTGGGGGGTTTTCGATTTCGGAGGTTGGTGGAATTGCGGCCGATCCGCTCCTTGGAGACATTGACGGCGACGGACTCGGGGAAATTGGCCTTTGGACCTCATCGTGGGCGGAGACTCGAGTGATCATGGGAGCTGCCGCCTCGGCGGGTGGAAAACTTCGTGCATGCACTGAGAGTCGAGATCGTCGCCAAGTGCGCAGAGTAGGTGGCGCTTTCCTTGCGGCGCAACAGTCGAGGTGTGATTGATCTTCAGGGCGCTCGAATACCAGCGTCGACGACGCGCTACAACGCGCTACAACGCGCTACAACGTGCTACAACGCGCTACAACGGGTCGTCAAGGCGACTCAGGCACGTTCCGCGTCGCTGTGATTCGACTCATCGAGCCTCGCCAGTGCCCCGTCCAGACTCTCCCGGAGCGCGCCCAAGGTCGTTGGCTTCGACAAAAAGGTGGTCATACCTGCCGCCAAGCAGGCCTCTCGCGTCGCCGGCAGGGTACTCGCCGTCATCGCTACGATCGGCGGGCCTCCACCCGCCAAGGTCGCCCGGATCTCTCGCGTCGCCGCAAGGCCACTCATACCCGGCATCTCGACGTCCATCAGAATCAGATCAAAATCCTCCCTACCCGCCCGATTCACCGCCTCCTGGCCGTCTTCGACCTCGACGATCTCGTGCTTAAGATGCAGGAGCATCGCTTTGGTCACCCGCCGATTCACGGGATTGTCATCCGCTAACAAAATACGCAGTTGACGCTTGTCGCTGGGCGACTCTGTGCAGAGGGGTTCCTGAGCCTCTAGATGCCGTCGTTCCTCCTGCTCCTCCTGCTCCGACAACTCGACGCTCTTTGCCTCGATCGTAAAATGAAAGGTCGAGCCCTCGCCCAGGCGACTCTCTAGCCACATTTGGCCCCCCATTTGCTCGACCAATGCCCGACTTATCGCAAGCCCCAAACCAGTACCGCCAAAACGACGGCGGATCGACCTCTCGGCCTGCGCAAAGGCGCCAAATACCTGTGCCTGCATGTCCTCTGCGATGCCACAGCCCGTATCTTGCACCCAAATATGATGCTGCTGCACCGCTCCTTCGTTGGCCGGTATGAGCGCGTCCACTCCGAGCACGATTTTTCCCTCTTTCGTAAATTTCACCGCATTCGACAGCAGGTTTAGCAGGATCTGCCGCAGCCGCCCGGGGTCCCCCCGTAACCAGCGCGAGCCGCCCTCGGGAAATCTTACCTCGATCGAGAGCCCCCGCGCCCCCGACAGCTGACGGGCGATTTCGGCAGCCTCGGTGAGCGCACGCTCGAGCGAGAAGGTAATGCTCTCCAGCGCGACCCGTCCCTCGGCCAATTTGGAAAAGTCTAAGATGTCATCAATGATGCGTAGAAGGGATCTCGCACTCGATCCTGCGATGCTCGCCTGCATCCGCTGATGCTCCGAAAGATCGCCAATTAGCAGTAGTTCGGTCATGCCGATAACACCGTGCATCGGCGTGCGAATCTCGTGACTCATGTTCGCGAGAAATCTACTCTTGGCCCGTTCGGCCTCTTCGGCTCGCACTCTCTGATCCTCGATCTCCTCGAGCGCGCGCAGCTTAAGGTTCTCGTAGAGCGCCGCCAGACCCAAGAACATCAGCACCAGCATGCTGCCCCCAACCACTAAATCGCTCGCCATCATCGCTGGCGTTGGCGGCATTGGAAAGACGTATCCCTGGATAAATAGCACCCCTGCGGTCACGATCTCTACGAGGCAAATCACCGCCCAAAGAACCCCCCATCGGACCCCCGCGACCAAGACAGCCAATGCAGGTACAAATGACAGCACGTAGGGCGCCGCCCCGCCAACACCTGACTGCGCCACGGCCACGCTCAGGGGCACAAATACCGTGAGGGCAAGCAAGTTGCCGGCGAGAGTCAGACGCGCCGTCCGATAGAGCACCAGCGGAACCGCCAAGGCACAAGCCATCGCGCACCAGTAGGCGATCGCCAGGGACACGTAGCCGAGCGACAGCACGTGAAAACCCCCGAGGGTCGTGGCGACACCGAGAATACCGGCCATGCCGACCGTGAAACGCGCTCGCCGAAGCCTATCGGCAGAGCCACTCCGCACCGACTCCGGCAGCAGAGCATCGAGAACGCGGAGCAGGCGTCTCGAGACAGGTCCGGGTTTGTTCGAAGGTGATATGGCTAATGCCCTCGCCCGCAGCGATCCAAGACTAACTGAGATTCACAGGCCAAGATCGCATTTTGCGGGCTTCTGCTCGCCTCCGCATCCTGATTTTTTTTCGCGTTACCCGGTGTCCTCGGTGAGTTTGCCAACCATGTACACACAGCGGAGCGAAACTGCAGCCCCGCCCGCGCCCATCACCTCGGCAAGCGCGTCACCGTCCTCGACTACAACACGACGCGCAGCCCCTACGCGACGCCCGCAGGACACTCCAAGGGCGAAGCGTCAGCGGAAGATCTGCGACCGGTAATACCGGAGTTCGGCGATCGATTCGCGGATGTCATCGAGCGCGCGGTGGCTCTCGCCCTTGGCAGGCGCGCCCGCCAGGGCCTCTGGGTACCAACGCCGTGCCAGCTCCTTGACCGATGAGACGTCGATGCTGCGGTAGTGCAGAAAGGCGGCGAGGCGCGGCATATGGGCGATGATGAAACGCCGATCATGACCGATCGAATTGCCGCAGAGCGGCGAGTTTCCGGCCGTGCAATGGCGGCCGATAAATTCCAGGGTCTGCGCCTCCGCCTCGGCAAGGCTGAGCTTTGAGGCCTGCACTGCCGCCGTCAAGCCGCTCTCTCCGTGTTGGCGAGTACACCAGGCATCCATCGCTGTGAGCACTGGATCCTGCTGATGGACCACCAGATCAGGGCCCTCGCCGAGCACCTGGAGGTCGCCATCGGTGATGATCGTCGCGATCTCGAGGATCGCGCAGCGCTCGGGCTCGAGGCCGGACATCTCGAGGTCGATCCAGATCAGCGGTGCGGCGGAGGACGGAGTCGTTGCCATGGCCCGCATCCTAGGCGCAAACGCCCGGCCACGAAATGCCGAGGGCGAATTCGCGGACGCGCCCCAGATGCGCTATAGCGTATAGCGAGATCGCGATGTCGCGCACGCTCGCTCAGCTCGACCTCTTTGGTGGTCCACCCACACCGATCGCCGCCTCCGGCAGTCACGGAGTTGCGCCCGCCTTGGCCGCCGAAGCTCTCTCCGGGCTCGCCTCTCAATTGCCGCGAAGCCTGCACCTCGGCACCTCCTCCTGGTCCTTCCCCGGCTGGGCCGGCATCGTCTACGAAGAGACCTACAGCCAAGAGCGGCTCGCCCGCGGCGGTCTGCAGGCCTACGCCCAACACCCGCTCCTGCGCAGCGTCGGCATCGACCGCTCCTACTACGCGCCTTTGCGCCGCGACGAACTCCAGCGCTACGCCGCTGCAGTGCCGAGCGACTTCCGTTTTTTAATGAAGGCCCACGAGTCGCTGACTCAGGCGCACTACCCCCGGCACGCCCGCTACGGCGCCCGTCGGGGGCGGCCCAGCGAGTCGTTTTTGGAGCCCGGCTACGCGACACTCGCGGTCGTCGATCCCTTTGTCCAGGCGCTCGGCGAGCGCGCAGGTCCGATCCTTTTTCAGTTCCCACCGCAAAACGTCGGTGCCTTTGGGAGGCCCCGCCTCTTCGCCGAACGACTGCATCGATTCCTCCGCGCCCTTCCCCGCGGACCGCTCTACGCCATCGAACTTCGCAACGCCGAGCTGCTCTGCCCCGAGTACCGCGACGCGCTCGCCGATGTCGGCGCTTGCCACTGCGTCAACGTCTACCCCAACATGCCGCCGCCCGCAGTCCAGTACCAACGCCCAGGCGTCGACCGAGCCCCAGCCCTGGTCGTGCGCTGGATGCTCCAGCCCCACCTGCGCTACGAGCAGGCAAAGGCGCTCTTCGAACCCTTTGATCGCCTGGTCGAAGAGGACATCTTCCACCGTGAGCAGATCGCAGATCTCGTCGCAGCAGCCTGTAGGGCAGCCAAACCCGCCTTTGTGATCGCCAACAACAAGGCCGAGGGTTCGTCTCCACTCTCGCTCGCCCGCCTCGCCCTCGAGATCGTCCAGCGAGAACTCGGGCCAAAATCTCGCAGCCCGCTGGCCTGATCTGAACAAGCTGCACGGCGCTCTCGGAGCACCTCGCGCGAGCGGTCCTTTAGGACAGACGACGCTCGGCCATGGCCCCTGTGGCTCGCTCTTTATGCACCGGTGGAACGGTGAGTTCAGACGCGATCGATGGCCTCAACAACAAGCTTGAGGTCATCACATACCGAGCATACGGCTGCAAAATCGTCGCACAACCTCCCAGAACCTCTGACGTGTGCATCGACTCGGCGAAATCAATCCCCTTCCATTATGCGCATTATCCTCCTGCCATGTAAGAGCATTACAGCTTGCCATGCACACATCCCGTTGGTACAGACTCCTTGAGTCGCCGCCACGATCGGCCCCATCATTGGCCTGTGTCACGGAGCGATTTATCAACTAACACCATTAGCACCGATCCCACGCTCGCGTGGGCGGTCTCAGACACCATCCACCGAACTACCGCGATCGCAGCGTCCCGTCGACGACTGGACGCCCTAATACCCGAACAACCGACCGACAGCGTGATCGAAAGTCATCACGCACACCAAGAAAATCGAGAAGTACATGCAACCAATAAATCTAGGCAACAACCCCTGGTATCAGCTCGATCCGATCGCGCGCTTCATCTCAATACCTGATTCCCAACACAAGGCGATCTTTTTATTCCTTAAGGATCGGATCACCACGGGTGCCAGGACCCGCGTGCTCAATCGGATCCGCTTCTGGCACGACACAACCAACGCGCGACACCGCGCGTACCGAGACATGACGTCACTTCAAAGCGACTACGAAACGGCCGTAAATGAGATCATCCGTGAGGAAGCTGCAGCCTGTCAGTGCCCCATGCCGGAGAACTACATTTACCGCGTTGGCCCGCCAGTCGTCAATCGTGACGCCCAGCACGTCTTCTACCAGAATTTTTTCCTCGACGCGTATTTCGACGGCACCGACACACAGCTGACCGACGATGACCTGCGCCTCTTCGTCTCTACGCCCCTCTTCACGGGGCCCGGATACTACAAATTCCTGTGCAAGAACCGTCGTATCATCTCCGTAGCTCTGGACAAAAACCCGGCGACCAAGGTCTACTTTAACCTCGTCGCAGGACACAGCGGCAAGTGCCTCGCCGTCGTCGACGGCAGCCGTGACTACTCGGCGGGGGTCGTTCAGATGCCGAAGTCGACCGCAGATCATATGTGCTGGCAAGTCGAGCCGGCGGGCAACGGGCAGTTTCAGTTTTTCGCAAAACACACGGGGCAAACCCTCAATCTCCCCGGTGGTACCTTATTCGACGACGTGCAAATTGTCCAATACACGCCGTCGAACTCTCAGGACCTGGAGAATGACCATTGGCATCTCAAGTCGATGGGAAGCCACTATTGGCAGATTATCGCCCAAGCCAGCGAAAAGTGCATCGCGGTCAGCGGAGGCAGCTCGGATGATAATACGCAAATCGTCCAGGTCCCCATAAGCCTTGATCCTTCCACAATGTGGCGCTTCGAGGCGATCTAGCCGGCGAAGCCTCGCCCCCGCCAAAGCGCTACGGGTGCCTCTTGTTAGCGCCAGTCGAGCAGTGACGAATTCCGGCGATCAATCCCGCCGACTCAGTTCAATCCGGCTCGAAGCGCGCGAATCAGGAGACACTTGGAACGACCCCGACCCGCTCGGTCATCGGTGGCCAACCCTGTGGTCAGGCGCGACTGGTTTGGAGAAGGGCAAATGATCAATCGCTCGACGATCAGCGAGTGGGCGTGATGCCGAGCGCGCGCCCGAAGAGTTCGACCGTCGAGACAACCCGCGTAGCCTCGCGATACGGATCGACATGATCGTCCGAGGCATCTAAGCGGACAATTGTCTCGTACAACTTGCGCTTGTGCTCCTCTGTGAGCCAATGAGCCAATGACTCAATCGTTTGCGACAGCTCAGCATCGGAGTTGGCCGCTTCGCGACGTTCGTCCCAGCGAGCGAGCAACTCCTCGGGTGTCGTTTCTACACCGGCCTTGGCGAGCAAGCTCGGAAGCGCAGCCGCGAGTTCTTCGCGCTCCTCGGCGGAGATCCGGCCATCGTGGATCGCCGCCAATACCAAGATGTCGGCTTGTGTGTGTGCCGCAAGCTCCTCGCGCCGCTGCCCCCACTCCGCATCCGCTTTTTTGTCCCTCCTCCAATTCTGAACCGCTTCGACCTCCGTTTTGAAAGAAGGAATATAATTTCGAGAGAACAAGAAATCGAACAGTTCGAGAATCATCGGTTGTAGTGTAGCAATGTAGGCGCTCTGCCACCCAACCCAGGCCTGACACAAGCTGCGCGCGACACAAGCTGCGCGCGACACAAGCTGCGCGCGACACAAGCCGCAGCGGGCCGAAGCTCCGTGAGACCGCCCTTCCAGCTCGCGGTCCAGCTGTCGCAGCCAGAGCCCAACACTTGCACACGCTGGACGTAAGCCGCACTCTGCAGCCCTGTCTCGAAGAGAGCTGCCATGGGCGACCGACCGGTAACCAAGAGCCGACGCTTCTTCCGCCTCGCGGGAATGACCGCGCAGGTCGCCAGCTCCTATGCCGCGACCCGCATTAAATCGGTCTTCCAAAGCGCCGAAGATGCCGCCACAAGCAAGCTCGCGAGCTACGAGCGCAGTGGCGAGCTGATCGCCAAGACGCTCGGCGAACTCAAGGGCGCGGTCATGAAGGTCGGGCAGATGGCCTCGATCGCCGGCGACATTTTGCCCCGCGAGATCGCCGATCCCCTGCGAGCGCTGCAGCGCGAGGCGCCGCCGATGGAGTTTTCCGTGATCGCCGAGCAAATCGAGCGCGAGCTCGGTTCGCCGCCCGAGCTGCTCTTTACAAACTTTGACCGCGAGCCCTTCGCCGCCGCCTCGATCGGGCAAGTACACCGCGCGACCTCCGACGACGGCCGCGAGGTCGTCGTCAAGGTCCAGTACCCAGGGGTCGACGACGCGGTCGATTCTGATCTCGCCCACTTAAAATTTGTGCTCCGCGCCAGCGGCCTGGTCAAGGCCAATAAACAAGCCCTCGACTCGTTGTTTACCGAGATCCGCAGCCGCCTCCACGAAGAACTCGACTACTGCAACGAGGCCGACAACCTCCGCCTCTTTCGCGAGTACCACCGAGAGCGCCACCCCTTTTTGGTGATCCCCGAGGTCGTCGGCGAGCGCTCTTCGGGCCGCGTGCTCACCCTGACCTATGAGCCAGGCGATCATATCGACGAACTCGACGGGCAAAGCAGCAACTACAGCCAAGAGACCCGCGATTTGCTCGGTACCCGCCTCTTCTCGGTCATGGCGGCCCAGCTCTTCGACTTTCAGGCGATCCACGCCGACCCAAATCCGGGCAACCTCGCCTTCCGACCCGACGGCTCGCTCGTGCTCTACGACTTTGGCTGCGTCAAGCGCGTCGATGACGACACCCTAAGAGCGTACTGCGAGGCTATCCGCACCGGCATCGACGAGGACTACCCGGCCCTCGATCGCGCACTCCTAGAACTCGGCGTACGTGACCCTGGGGGCCCGCCCGTCGAGTTTTCCTATTATAAACCCTGGCGCGATGCCTTTGCTCTGCCCTTTGTCCACGAGGGTATCTTTGACTACGGCGCATCGACCATCCACGACGAGGTCATCAAGCTCGTGCCCGGAGCGATGCGGCGCATGGCCAGCTTTCAACCACCGGTCGAGCTTGTCTTCATCGACCGCATGATCGCCGGCCACTACGGCAACCTCCGCAAGCTACGTGCCCGCGGCCGCCACTGGCCACTGGTCGAGCCTTTGATCAGCTCAGTTCTCGGCGGTTGATCGCTGTGGATTCATTGCGGCAACCGGCCGCAGCAGTGGCAACAATGAGTGACCGTCGATGTCGGCCGGCGCGCGAACGCCGAGCAACTCGGCGATGGTCGGCGCAACATCATGGGTATACACCGGCGCCTCGACAACCCGCGCGGGGATGCCCTCACCAAATACGATTATAGGTACTTGGGTGTCGTAATCGTAGGGGGTGCCGTGGCTGGTACCAGTGGCGCGAGTATTGATAAGCCAGCCCGAGGGCGGCAGCAGTTGGATATCGGGGCTGCGATCGGCGACAAAGCCGAGCCCGTAGCGGCGCAGCCAGGGCTGACGAGAGGCCGAGGCCTGGCTCGGGTCGGCGAGTTCTTCGTAGGTAAAGGCGTCGGCGACAAAGGGCAGCGTCCGCAACTCCTGGGCGACCTGCGAGCGCAGCCGGGCGGCTGTGATACCGCGAGCTTCGGCGGCCTTAGTGTCGAGCCAAATACCTTCGCCGACGTCGTCAAAGGCGATCGGCTCGGGCAGCTTGAGGCGCCGGCGGACCCGTGCGAGCGCAGCCCCGACTTCGCGTTCAAAGATGTCTCCGGTGATCCGCTCGGCGTCGGCGTGGCCCAAAGCGCGGGCGACCTCGGGCATGCGCGCGCCGCCGTGATCCGCGGTCAGGACCAGCGCATAGGCGCCGGGCAGACGACGATCGAGTTCCCGCACCAGATCGCCCAAACGACGGTCAAGTTGTGCGTAGTAGTCGACCATCTCGTGGCTGTCGGGGCCAAAAGCATGGCCAACGAGATCGGCGCCCGAGAGGCTGAGCAGCAACAGGTCGGGCGCATCGTCGGCGCCGAGTTCGAGCGCATTCAGACCGCGGTGCAGCAGATCAAAGCTGAGGCCATCGCTCGTCGGCGAGGCCCCAAGGCGATAAAACGCCGCCGTGGTGCTGTCGCTGGGATCAGAGAGTCGATGGGGAAAGGTCGTATTTTTTCCGCCGCCGCTGCCCTCGACTGCGACATCGTCTGCACCGACAAAATCGTAGGCGGTCAACGGCAGGCTGCGCTTCCAGGTCATCGTCGGCGACCTCGCCTCGCCAAGCGCCGCCGAGCGATCAAAGTCGACAACCCAGGCGGGCAACACCTGGGAAAAAGCGCTCGAGGTGACATAGGCGCCGACCTCGGGCTCGTACCAATAGGCACCGTCAGAATCGGAGCCGGCCATCAGGATGCTCGCGCGATCTTTGTAGGCGATCGACAACACCTTGCTGGTGGGCGATGCCGCCTTCAGCCAACTGCCGATCGTCGAGCGCCGCGAGGCCGCCGAGGAGCGCCCGCGGATGCCGGCGGTATCAACCCCAGGAGGACCCACGATCGTGCCCTTTGGATCGGCAACCGCGTAGGCCGGCTCGCCGCTCGCACGATCGATCCAGTTGTTTTGGATGACGCCGTGAGCGCTGGGATCGCTGCCGGTAGCGATCGTCGCGTGACCCGGCGAGGTCATGGTCACGCCGTGGGCGATCTCCGCCCCCTGAAACCACGCACCCTCGGTCATCAACCGCGCGAAACCGTCCTTATCCTTGAACAGGTGTCCGAAACGGGTCAGGTAGTCCGCACGCATCTGGTCGACCACGACAACGATCACCAAACGTGCCGCGGGCTCCGCGTGTGTCGCCACAGGGTCTGCGATCGCTGCTGTCGCCGGCGAGCGCTCGAGATCCGAATCGCTCGGCGCTCGTGTCGCCCCTCGATCACAGGCGAGCCCACCCAAGGACAGCGCACAAAGCGACAACGCACAAAGCGGCAACGCACAACACGACAGCGCGCGGCGGGACAGGGCGCCCAGCAGCAAAAGCGACGGATTCACAAGCGCACGAAGGGGCGCTAGGGGGAGGCGCCGGCGGGGGTGACTTGCACGGACAGACACCGACGGAGTGTCGCAGCTCTCGGCTCGCGATGCCCGCCGCGCTTAGCTCGCCCAGGAATGTGAGAGAGCCCCACCAGCCGCGCAAACCGCCGATTGACAGCCCGCAATGCGGATCGGCACACTTCGACCGCGAGCGAACGCATGCTCGCACAGGAGACCCGATGAACCTTCGAATTGCTGCAATGATCCTCTTTGGTAGTGCTGCCCTGGTCGCTTGCGACAGCGGCGAAAAGCCGGCAGACGCCGACAAAGCCGCGAAAGCCGCGAAAGAGGTCGCTGCCGTCGATGCAAAGGGCGACGCCGACAAGACCGTTGTCGCCAAGGCCGACGAGGCCAGCGCTGAGGGCGAAGAGGGCTGCATCTACGGCGATCACGGAGCCGAGCACAGCGAGCACGGCGAGCACGGCGAGCACAGCGAGCACGGCGCTCACCACAGCAAAGAAGAGGGCTGCCCCCACGGCGACAGCGACAGCAAGGCCGGTACCGGCGTGCCCGGACACCACGGCGCCGCCTTTGCGCTCACCGAGAACAAGCCCCTCCGCGACGTGCTCGCGAGTGCCGACGCGAGCCTGCCAACCACCGCGATCCAGGTCACCGGCGAAGTCTCTTCGGTCTGCCAAAAAAAGGGCTGCTGGATGGTGCTCAAAGACGGCGACTCGGCGATCGCCCGGATCATGATGAAGGACCACGCCTTCGCAGTGCCGATGGACGTCAAGGGCAAGTCGGCGATCGTCGAAGGCACGCTCACCTCGCGCACCTTCACCGAAAAAGAGGTCAAGCACCTCGAGAAGGACGGCGGGGGCGATCCCGCCGAGGTCGCCGGCGAGCGTAAAGAGTTCGTGCTCACCGCCAGCGGTATCAAGTTCCCCGCGAACTCCTGATCCCGAGCCCCACAACAATCAGCCACAACACGCATTCGACGGCCCCGCACACCCGCGGTGGCCGTCGTTTTTTTCGTTCTTTTCGTTCTTTTCGTTCACTCCGCTGCACAGCCCGCATG
>CAYYUP010000033.1:14893-19652 GCA_964474905.1 uncultured Nannocystis sp.
TCGTTTTTTTCGTTCTTTTCGTTCTTTTCGTTCACTCCGCTGCACAGCCCGCATGGATTCTCGCGGAGCGCTCGCCAACGGGTGATCGCAGGCTCTGTGATCATCGTCGCGACCCGCCGAGCCCGCCTGGTGTAGCTTCACCGCCGCCATGGACACTCGGACTCCTCCCATCAGCGTCGCCGACGAGCCCACGGACGCGTCGATTCCCTGCCACGATCCGGCTACCGGCGAGTTCTTAGGCGACGTGCCCGTCGTCAATGCCGACGGGGTACACGAGCGAATCAAACGCGCTCGCCTGGCCCAAGAGGACTGGAAAAACAGCTCCTTCGAGGAACGCCGCGAGGTCCTGCGCACGATCCTCCGCCATGTTTTGGAGCACACCGACGAGCTCTGCCAGGTGATCGCCCGCGACGCCGGAAAAACCCTCGAGAACGCGATTCTCGGCGAGATCTGGCCGGTTTGCGAAAAAATCCGCCATACCATCACTCGCGGCGAAGAGGCCCTCTGCGCACGCCGGGTCTCTCCCGGTCTCCTGGTCCATAAGACAGCCACGGTCGAGTACCACCCAAAGGGCGTCGTCGGCATCATCTGCCCCTGGAATTTCCCCCTACAAAATGTTCTTGGGCCGACGATCCCAGCGCTCTTTGCCGGCAATGCGGTGATCGTCAAGGTCTCGGAGTGGACCTCTTGGTCAGCGGCCCGCTTCCAGGCGATCTTTGACGAAGCCCTGGACGCCGCCGGTGTGCCCCGTGACTTGGTGCAGGTGATCGCCGGCTACGCGGAGACCGGCAAGGCGCTGGTCAACGGCGGTGTCGATCTGATCATCTTCACCGGCTCCATGGCCAACGGAAAGCGGGTGTTGGAGGCCAGCGCAGCGACGCTGACCCCGGTGATCCTGGAGCTCGGCGGCAAGGATCCGATGATCATCTGCGACGACGCCGACCTCGAGCGAGCGGTGCACGCTGCGCTCGCAGGAACCTTTATCGCCTCCGGTCAGATGTGCCTCGCCGCCGAGCGAATCTACGTACATGACGGTATCTACGAGCGCTTCGTCGATCGTGTCGTCGAGATCGCAGGCTGCCTCCGACAGGCGCCGCCACTCACCGGCCCAGAGCCGGTCGACGTCGGTGCGATGACGATGCCAGCGCAGGTCGAAATCGTCGAACGCCTGGTCCAAGATGCCGTCGAAAAAGGCGCTCGCGTGCGCGTCGGCGGCACCCGAGGGCGCCATGCAGAGGGCGCCTTCTTCGAACCCACCGTGCTCACCGACGTCGACCACAGCATGGACATCGTCAGCCACGAAACCTTCGGCCCGGTGATGTCAATCCTCCGTTGGAACGACGACGACGAGGTCATCCGCCTCGCCAACTCGACGCCCTACGCCCTCGGCTCAACGGTCTTCTCACGCAACCCGACACGCGCCCGCAGGATCGCCTCCGAGCTGCGCGCCGGCTCGACCACGATCAATGACTTCAGCATGGCCTACATGGCCAACGAGCTGCCCTTCGGCGGCATCGGTGGCTCGGGCTTTGGGCGCCTCAACGGCCCCGAGGGGCTGCGCGCCTGCTGCGACATCAAAGCGGTTCTCGACGACCGCTTTGCGGGCGGCACACCAGCCCGCCTCTACCCGGTCGGCCCCGGCGACTACGAGCAAGCAAAATCGGCGATCCGTGCGATCTACGGCCGCGGCCTCCGCGAACGACTGGGCGGCGTCGTCGACCTGGGCCGCGACTTTGTCCGCCGTTTCTTCGGCGGCTGAGCAGACCGCTCTGCAACGCTTGCGAACGGCTTGTCCGGGCTTGTCCGGGCTTGTCCGGGCTTGTCCGAGCTTGTCCGAGCGGGCTTGTCCGCGCGGGCTTGTCCGCGCGGGCTTGTCCGCGCGCCTTGTCCGCGAGCAACTCCTGCGGACAACTCGCAGGTGACCCCTTCGAGCGACATTTGGGGGCTATGACCCTCTCATGCACAGTGCATGGGCTTTTTGGAGGGCGTCGGCAAGAATCGGCTAGCTCGCCCGCGGAGCTTTTGCTAATCAACGCGATCGTGTCTCAGTCCACTGAGGAACAGGAAGCCGGTCCCCTTGCCTTGCTCCCCCCAAAGGGCGAGCAGATCGTCACCGAGGAGCTCAACATCCTCGAACGTATCCACGCTCGCCTCGCCCGCGATGCGGCGGCGGTGCCCGACAAAATCGAGAACCTCGATGCCCAGCTGATCGAACTCCGCGACGCTATCGCCGAGGCAAAGGAGGAGGATGTCGCCTCGCTCGTCGATCAGATGCACCAGGTGGCGGCGCTCAGCCGCACCCGCGGCCAGGGTCGCGATATACCGATCGATCCGCGAAGCCCCTATTTTGGTCACCTGCGCCTGCGCGAGGCCAAGACCGGCCGGGTCCGCGACGTGCTCGTCGGTAAGCACACCCTGCTCGATGATGGCGACGGCCTGGCGATCGTCGACTGGCGCAACGCTCCGGTCTCCCGCCTCTACTACCGATACGAAGAGGACGACGACTACGAGGAGGAATTCGACGAGCGCACAATCGCCGGCGACATCCTCATCCGTCGCTCGTTGGCGGTGATGGAGAGCGATCTGCGACGAGTCTCTGCGCCCCAAGGTACCTTCGTCAGCAACCGCAAGGGCCGCTGGCGCGAGGCGATGGGCAATGCCAAACCGACACTCGCCGGTGGGGTCGGCACCGCCGCCAGGGTGCCGCGCGGACAGCTCGGCATCCACAGCGACGACGACACACCGCGGGCCGACAAGCACCTGCAAGAGATCACCGCACTCATCGATCGCGAGCAGTTCATGCTGATCACTCAGCCGGACTCTGGAATCGTCCTGATCCAAGGCGGCGCCGGCTCAGGAAAGACCACAGTCGCCCTCCACCGCGTCGCTTACCTCGCCTACCAAGACCCGCGCCGCTTCGCACCGAGCAAGATGCTGGTCGTCGTGTTTAACGAGGCGCTCGTCGAGTACATCAAGCACGTGATCCCCTCCCTCGGGGTCGCCGGTGTCGGCGTAACAACCTATCGCCGCTGGAGCGAGCAACTCCTCCGCCGGGTCAAGCTGCGCCTGCCGATCCAACACATCGACGGGGCCCCCGAGGCAGTCTGCCGCTTCAAAAAACACCCGATCATCCTGGCGATGATCGACGAACTTATCGCCGATCAGCTCATCGCCGCCGAGGAAGATCTGGAGCGGCGCCTGGGCAAGCGAGACCGCGGCACCGCAGTGCTCCAGCAGTGGCGAAAGCTCGCCCGCATGGCCCCCGTGCCCCGCGTCGAACGCCTGCTCGACTGGCTCCACAACACCCGGGAGCTGCCACCCGCAACCCGTGCCGCCGCCGAGACCGGCCTGCGATCGTTGCGCGCCGAACTCCGCGATGTCTGCGATGACTGGCTCGAGCTGATGACCAACGGCGATGCCCTGCGCAACGCCATCGCCGAGCGAGCCGCGGCCGATTTCAGCGATCATGAGATCGCGACAATCGTCCGCTGGTGCGCACGCAAGGCCGATCTCGACGTCGACGAAGAAGACGAGCACGCCTACCAAGACGAGGACGAACAGGACAACCGCCACGGCAGTCGCAACCACGGCCACAGCGATCGCTCCAAAGACAAAGAGCAGAAACAGCCAAAGCGACGGCTGCCCTACGGAGTCGGCCTAGATCCCGAGGACGACGCGATTCTGCTGCGCCTGCTACAGGTCAAGTACGGCGGCATCTTCGTCGGCAATCGGCGCTTTGAGTACGAGCATGTCGTCATCGACGAAGCGCAGGATCTCTGCTCGCTCGAGGTCCGGGTGCTGCTCGACTGCGTCAGCTCCGGCCGCAGCGTGACAATCGCCGGTGACCGGGCGCAAAAAATGATCTTCGACAACAGTTTCACCGACTGGCCACAGCTGCTCGCCAACGCCGGCCTGCCCCACGTCGCGATCCAACCCCTCAAGATCAGCTACCGCGCGACCCGGCAGATCATGGAGATCTCACAAAAGATCCTCGGACCGCTGCACGACAAGAGCGAGTCGCTAGTCGCCCGTGATGGCGCTCCGGTGTCGTTCTTTCAATTCACAGAGATCGGCGAGTCGGTCGCTTTTTTGGCCGACGCCCTGCGCTCACTCATCCAACGCGAACCAACCGCTTCGATCGCCTTGATCTGTCGCTATCCCCAACAGGCCGAGATCTACTACGAGTCGCTGCGCATCGCCGAAGTTCCTAAGCTGCGCTGGGTCGGCCGACAAAATTTTACGTTTACTCCGGGCATTGACGTCACCGACATTCGCCAGGTTAAAGGCCTCGAATTCGACTATGTCGTGCTCTTGGACCCCACCGCCCAAAACTACCCGGCAGTCCTGGAATCGCGGCACCTCCTCCATATCGCCCTGACCCGCGCCGCTCACCAGCTGTGGATGACCTGCGCCGGTACACCGAGTAAACTGCTGCCCGATGAGCTGATCGTCGAGGGCGGTGGCATAGGGTAGGAGTGGCGGAGGCCGTGGCGGAGGCCGGGCGAGGAGAGCCCCACTCTTTCAGACAGGTCGGAGCGCGCATCTACCCCTTTTCTCAAAGGGGTCGATGCACGTCCTAGACTCCTTCGCGGGGCTCTCCTCGCCCGACCCAGCGGCACGTCCTCCTGGCCTGAAAAGAGAGCCGGTGAATGTGGGCTGATGTCGAGGACAGTGGTCTAGGGTAATTGGAGTGGCGGAGGCCGAGGCGGAGGCCGGGCGAGGAGAGCCCCACTCTTTCAGACAGGTCGGAGCGCGCATC
>CAYYUP010000033.1:19752-33034 GCA_964474905.1 uncultured Nannocystis sp.
GGCGGAGGCCGGGCGAGGAGAGCCCCACTCTTTCAGACAGGTCGGAGCGCGCATCTACCCCTTTTCTCAAAGGGGTCGATGCACGTCCTAGACTCCTTCGCGGGGCTCTCCTCGCCCGACCCAGCGGCACGTCCTCCTGGCCTGAAAAGAGAGCCGGTGAATGTGGGCTGGTGGTTTTTTGGGACTGGTTCGTGAGCCGGTGATTGTGGGCTGCTGTGGAACCATTGAAAAACCATTGAAAAACCCGCCGGCTCGCTGCGCTCCCTGGGAGGAGTTGGCTGCGTGCGGCGGGTGTTTTGTTGATGCGGGCCCTCAGTGGCCTAGCTGAGGATGCTTGCGGCTTCGGCGGCGATCGCCTTGCCTACTTCGGAGCAGGGTGCAGCTTTTTCGAGACCAACTAGGTCGTAGGTGAGCGGATCGCCGGCCTCGAGTACGCGGGTTATGGCGGTCTCGATCGCAACCCCAGCCTTGGCCAAACGATCGTCGTTGTTGCGGCGACCGAGCCACTCGACGCCCTCTTTGACAGAGAGAATCATGGCCATCGGGTTGACCTTGTCCTTGCCTGCATGGCGCGGCGCAGAGCCGTGGATCGGCTCGAACATCGCGTTGTTGAGGCCGATGTTGCCACCCACAGCCATGCCCATGCCACCCTGTAAGGTCGACGCTAGGTCGGTGACAATGTCACCGAACATGTTGGTCGTGACACATACGTCGTAGTACTCGGGCTGGCCGATCAACCATTGCGTAAAGGCGTCGACGATCGCGGTGTCCTTCTCGATCTCTGGGTACTCCTCGCCGATCTCAAAGAAGACCTCGGCAAAGAGGCGACAACCGTGCAGCACGTTGTCCTTGACGATCGCAGTCAGGCGCTTCTTGCCGTCCTTTGGGGCCCCGCGATCGCGGTTTCGGCAAAGCTCAAAGGCGTAGCGAATCACCTGCTCGCTCGCCCGCCTCGTGATCACCCGAGTGTCGATCGCGACCTCCGTTCGACCCCCAGGCGCGAGCTTACCCCCCGTCGGCGAATACAGGCCCTCAGTGTTCTCGCGGACCATCACCATGTCGACCTTGCCAGGCTCCCAGATCTGGCGATTGGTGCCGTGAATCCGGTGCTTAACACCCTTGTAGAGCTTTACCGGTCGCACGTTAGCGAAGAGGTTCAGGCGCGTGCGGTTGCCGAGCACCGGCGAAAACCCGGCCATCATGCCGTTTTTCATCAACACCGGTCCAGAGCCCGTCGGCGAAGGCCAACCAACAGCTCCGAGCAGGATTAGATCCGCAGCATCGCAACGCTCTTCGGCACCCTCGGGCCAGTCGCGATCGCCGTGATCGAGGTAGTACTGGCCACCACAGGGAATGTCGTCGATGTCCCATTCCAGGCCGAGCACCTTCGAGACCGCGCTCAGGACCCGAAGACCCTCGCGCATAACCTCAGGACCGGTTCCGTCACCACCAAGAGTCACCAGCTTGTAGGGCATAGAGTCGGTGTACACGGGCCTAGGAACGCCGTGGAAGACCTAGAAGGTGCGAAATCTCACCCCCTTCTACGGGGCTCTCTTCCAGGCTATCGTGGACCGCTCGGCTGCCCCAAAACCGTCGTGATCGACCTGTGTATCTCACGTCAAGCCTCGCCCTCGCATGGTTGATGATGGTGTCGCCTGCAGGCGGAGCGAGAGCCCCGTCGGCGCCGGTCGCAGGTGGTGATCGCGTCCGCGACCTCAAACTCTCTGCGACCCGGATCGCCGATGACGCGATCGAGATCGACGGCCGTCTGGACGAACAGGCATGGCTCGCCGTACCGATCCTGCCGCCGATGATCCAGGTCGAGCCCCGCTTCGGTGCGAGCCCCACACACGCGACCCACGTGCGTGTCGCCTACGGGGATCGCGGCATCTATGTCGCCTTCCAATGTTTTGACGACCCGCAACATGTGCGCGGCGCTTTTTCGAGAAAAGACCAGCTCGGCCCCAGTGACCGCGTGGTCTTTGAGATCGATACCAACAACGACAACACCACCGGCTTTCGCTTCGTCGTCAATCCTTCGGGGGCCCAAGGCGATGCCCAGATCTTCCGCGATGACTCCTTGGAGTGGCTGTGGGATGGGGTCTGGCGCTCCGCCGCCCGCAAGAACGCCGACGGCTGGTCGGCAGAGCTCTTCATCCCCTGGTCGACGCTGCGCTTTGACTCCCAGGAGAGCTACACCTTCGGGGTCAACGCCGAACGCTGGACCAACGAGATCACCGAGCGCTCACGGCTCTCGCCGACGCCACAGGGCCTGCCTGGGCTGATGAGCTACGCGCTCGATTACCGCGGCGTCGAGGGCATCGAGCCCGGGCTCAACGTCGAACTGCGGCCCTTTGCGTCGCTGCGAATCGCCGCACAACGCCCCGATGGCAGCCTCGATCGTTCCTCCGTATTCCTGCCAAATGCCGGCTACGACGTAAAATACGGACTCCGCGGCAACCTCACCCTGGACCTCGCAGTCAACCCCGACTTCGGTCAAGCCGAGGTCGATCCGGCGGTCCTCAACCTCGGCCCCTTTGAGGTCTTTTTTCCCGAACGCCGCACCTTCTTCCTCGAGTCCAAGGAGATCTTTGAGACCCGCTTCCCACTCTTCTACTCGCGACGGATCGGTGCCGCGCCGCGGCCCTCTAACGCGGATCTCACCGAGCGCGGAGCCGGCGACGATCTAGAGCGCGGCGAACTCGTCGCGATCGATCCGCTCACCCGGATCTACGGCGCCCTGCGCCTCACAGGTCAGGTCGCACCGGGCTGGAGCATCGGGGTATTGAGCGCAACCACAGGTGCAAGCGCCGGCGTGCAACGTTTCGCGGACGGCTCCGAGCACCGGGTCTCGGTCGATCCGCTGAGCCAATCCTCGGTACTGCGATTGCGCCGCGAGTACGACTCGCAGACCAGCGTCGGCGTACTCGCGACTGCGGCCAACCGCGGCAACGGCAATGCCGATGCCTTCACCGGCGGTGTCGACTACCGGATCCGCTTTGCCGAGCGCTGGCGCCACGGGGCCCAGGTCATCGGCACCCACGACGGCGAAAAGGCGGGCATGGGCGTCGACACCGACGTCCGGCGCGGTGGCAAGAATGTCTCGCTTTGGACCAGGTTCTCGATGCTGACGCCGACGGCGAATTTTAACGACCTCGGCTACATGCGGCTCAACAACTACATCTCGGGCAGCGGGGGCGTCTCGCTCTTCAATGCCCAACCGGTCGGCAAGATCCGCCGCCTGGTCTTCTCCCCATCCGGCGAGCTCGCCTCCTCGTTCACCGGCCAGCTGCAGATCAAGCGCCTCAATACCAACTGGGAGCTGACGACCGAAAAATCCTGGCAGGGGCGCCTGGTCGTCGGCGGTCACTGGCCGCAGCTCGACCTCTACGAAACCCGCGGTGGCATCCCCTACGAGGTTCCGAGACACTGGTGGATGGCCGGCTCTGCGTCGACACCCACCAACCGGCGAGTCACCGGCTCACTGCGCGGCGCCTACGGTGAGCAGGCCGGCAAGCCAGGTCCCGACATGGGCCTGGAGCTGCGCCTGCGACCGGTCGATCGCCTCGACATCGCCACCTCGCTCGACGTCAACTTGGTCTTCTCCCGTCCACGCTGGACCACCCGCAACGCCGCCGACGAGCCGATCTTCGGCACCGGCGATCTCTTCTCCTATACGTTGATGCTGCGGGCGACACTCGGCATCCTGCCAACGCTAACCCTGCAATCCTTCAACCAGCTGCTCTACAGCACCGCTCACCACAGCGAGTTCTTTATCCTCACCGATCCGCAGACACTGGTACCTACGGATCCGACGCCCTACCTAGGCTTCGTCGACCAGGCGCTGACAAGCCTGATCTCGAACTCGATCCTCCGCTGGGAGTACCTGCCAGGTTCGTTTCTATTCGTCGCCTACACCCATCGCACGACCCTGAGTGAGGGCGGCATGGAAGTCCGCTTTGTGCCTAAAAACGGCTTCACCAACCTGCGAGCGAGTGGCGCAGCCAACGAAGATGTCATCTTCGTCAAACTCGTGCACCTCTTCTCGCTCTGAGCAAACCTGCCTAGGACAGACCGACCTCTATTTAAAAACCGATGTCGAAGCAGTCGCAGGCGCTGGGATCGTCGCTGCACTTGGCGGGCGGCGATGGGCTCGCGTCGTTTAAGTTGATGTCAAAGATGCGCTCGTCGTCCAAGGGGTAGGCGTTGACCATCGACCAAAGCTCGTCGTTGGACGCGCCCTTCGCTACCTCGGTGCTCTCCTCATTGCTGAGGAAGGGCACCTCGATCGTGACGACCCCAGAGACATCGACGCCTCCCGGATTGAATGGGCCCTGCTTGCCCTCAAAGGTCAGGTCGTAGGTGCACATCGACGCATCAAAACGGGCGAACACATCCTCGGGACAGGCCACGCCAGAGGCGTCGATCCAGGCGAGGTTTAAGCCCTCGCAGGTCGTACCGACGCAGCGCCAGATGTTCTTTTGCTGGTAGCCGCCGTTGGAGATGCAGGGATGGATGCAGGGCGTGAAGGAGACCGGGATCGCATCGCCCGGTTTTGCCTTGGTCGCGAGACACACCTTGCCGCGGAAAAAGGGCAGCTCGGTCGGCCCAAACGAGCCGGTGGGCGGCGAATCGGCGGTTTGATCGACCTCGAGGTTTGCATCGACGCAAAGGAACTCGGCGGTATCGCAGACCTTGCCGCGCTCCGTACAAGGACGCCCGACTGCACACTCACCCGCATCTTCAACGGGCGAACAGGCAGCGGGGACAAAGGCGAGCATAAAGCCAGCGCCAAAGATCAGTGTGGCGGCACTACGGGTCATCGATAACTCCTCGTCGACGCGAGTGTATCAGTCAAACACGAGCCACTCGCGACGATCTCGCGTCACGACGACCTGCCCTTTAGCCGAGGCAAAAAAAGGAGGAGAGCCACCCCACTGGGGCAGCCCTCCAACTCGTACTTCGTCTTGACCGGGCCCCGAAGAGCCCTGGTCGTCGCGAGCCTTAGCTGCGACGACGACGGCGGATCATGCCGGCGAAGCCGAGACCAAAGAGCACGCCGAGCAGACCGCGGGTCTTGCCCTCGACGCTGTCCTCGACCGAGCAGCCGCCGCAGCCCTCATCGTCGATGCCGGGTTCCATACCGGTATCGGTATCAGTGTCGCCAGCTGTCGCCGAGTCGGAAGTACCCGCGCTGGTCGAGCCAGCCGAGGTGCTTGAGCCTCCGGTGGTGCCAGTACCGGTGCCAGTGCCACCGGTCTCGGTCTCACCGCTGGTTGTGCCACCGGTGGTGGTACCGGTATCGGTGCCACCCGAGGTAGTACCGGGCTCCTGCGACATGCAGTCGTTGGAGCACAGATCGTCGGGATCGGAGTTGCCGTCATCGCACTCTTCGGAGCCCTGGATGACCCCGTCGCCGCACTTGGGCAGGCCGCAGGCGTTGGTGCACTCGTCGTTGTCGATGGAGTTGCCATCGTCGCACTCTTCGCCCTCGTCGACGACACCGTCGCCACAACCCTCGAGGATGCACTTGGAGGAGCAGCCGTCACCGTCCATGGTGTTGCCGTCGTCACACTCCTCGCCCTCGTCCATGTTGCCGTTGCCGCAGTTCGCGTCCTTGCAGACGTACCACTCGTTGTTGTCGTCGAGCTCGCAGGTCTGGCTCTCGTTGCACGAACCCGCATCGTTCGGGTCACACTGGTTCTCGTCGTCGAGCTCGGGGTTGGCCGAACAGTCGTTGAACGAGCAGCAGGGGTCGAACTCCTGCGCCTCGATGATGTCCTTGAACGCCTCCTCAAGGGCCATCTGGTCGGCGGCCTTGAAGTACTCGAAGTTGTTGGCCGAACCCCAGCCCGCCATCTTCTTGAGCTGAGCAATCGCCTGCGGGCTGTCGACGCCGTCGCCAAAGCCGATGACGTAGGTCGTGATGCCGTCGCCGTACATCGACTCGAGCTCGCCCTTGACCTGCGCGTCGGTCGAGTAACCGCTGTACTGACCGTCGGTGATCAGGATGTTGGTGAACACCGTCGCATCGTTGGTCGGGTAGGGCGGGTTGTTGTTCGGATCCGACGCAAACGCGTGGTAGTCCGCCTTGTTCTGCTTGATCAGCTGCAGACCGAGGTGCGTGTAGGTACCGGAGCCCGAGCAGAAGCCCATGTTGCCGAGGCACTTCGGCATATGCGAGAGCGTCTGGTCGTTGAACCCTGGCGGATCCTCGACCTGTCCGTCGAGGAAGGTCCAGGTGATCGCCGGGCCACCCCACGGGTCGTTACAACCGTTACCGCAGGAGGTATTGGGATCGAGGGCCCACTCAAAGTTGTCCTTATGACAGGGGCCGTAGTCGACCAGGATCTTCTGCTCGCCAGGCGCCGGCTGGTTGTGGCCGAAGACCGCAAGACCCAGGTGGATCAGGTCCTCTGCCGACTGGCCGCCGTTGACCGGGATGTCGAAGATCGAGTCCATGCCGGCGAGCGCGTCGCGGGCCTTGTCCCAACCGGTCTCACCCTCGGCACCGAAGTTCTTGCCGCCGTTGACGTTGAGCATCGACGACGAAGCGTCGAGCAACACCATGAAGCGGGGCAGGCCCGGAGCGCACTGGGGCTGAACGACGTCGTCCTTGATCTGCTGGATGATCGCCTTGAGCGCGTCCTCGAGCTCCATGGCGTTCTCGGCGTTGATCGACGTGGTGCCGCCGGCGGTGGCCAGCTCGGCCGCCGCCATCGAGGCCGCGTTGTCGTTCTTGTCACCGAAGAAAACGACGTAGGTCGGGATCGCCTGGTTGTCGTAGAGATTCGCGGCGGTGAGCGCCGGGTTCTCGCTGTTGGGCTTGAGCGACATGGTGCCGCCCTGGTCCGTCCAAACGCCGTCGGTCAGCACCATGTTGGCGTAGAAGCGATCGTCGCCGTCCATCGGGTGGTCGGTCTTCGACTGGGCGATGACACCCGAGGCGAAGTCGAGGGAGCCCTTGGTCCAAGTGCCGATACCGGTGAGCATGCCGTCGATCGGCGCCGGGATGTTGGTCTCGAGCGCGGTGACCAGAGCGTCGCCGTTACAGGGGTAGAAGCCCTTGTCGTTGCCGTCGATGTCGTACCAGCTGACGTCGAGCGCCTGACCGTCGGTGATCGGCGGGTTCGACGAGTCGCCCATGATCGTCGTGCCGGACTGGCCGCTCGGGTCGTGGCCGAAGCGCATCAACGCGAGGTGCATATTCTCGTTGTTGAACTTGGTGGTCGCGAGGTTTGTGACCGCGTCCTCCGCCGCCTCCCAGCGGGTTTGACCGCCGCCGAAGTCGTTATTCATGGACGTCGAGTAGTCCATGATGATCATGAAGTTCGGCTTTAGGAATGTGCACTCGCCCTCAAGCGGGCAGGTGTCTTCCTCAGCCTGAACCGGCTGCTCCGAACCGCCGACAAAGGCGAGGCCAAGGCCGCCAAGAAGGCCAGCCTGCAGTCCAATACGCTTCCAAGATCCAATCAAATTGAGACGCTTCATCGCTCTGTAATCCTCGTGACTAGTTGAAATTCTCGCGCTGCGACGGGTGCACGGTGGTCGGTCCCCACGACGTATTCCGAGAACTCCGCCCTCTATGTTGGGTCCAATGGACCCCATGGTTTCGGCGACGTTACGCGAGTTGCCATGGAGCGTCAACAACGCGAATCGGCTTTGCTCTGGGGTCTTTAGAGCGCTATAGGCAGGGCCGCGGGGTCCTCTCGGGCCCCCGGCGACGAGAGACGATCTGAGAGCCAACACACGCGCAGATCGCCTGTTTCGGGGCCGCGCACGAAGCCTCAATGGGCCCCGCCGGGTCCCTAAATAACAACGTCCTGGCGACGATCAGAGGGCGTCTACGCTCGTCTGGAGCGCTCCCTACCTCGGCCCCTAGAGGGCACAGGAGCCCGCCAGCGACATCTTCTGATACAAACCCCTGGAGTGCGACGATGCCCGCCCGTAGCCCAATCACCCACCGATGTTCTTGGCGCTTCGTCGCCACCTGCACCCTAATCGCGACCTTCGCCTGCCGACCGCAAGCCAAAGAGACAGGCGCCACGGTGGCCCCGGAGAGCGTTGTGCAGACCCTGCCCGCGGGCCTCGCGGTCGACGCTCAGCGCATGCTCACCGACATTCGCCACCTCGCCGACGATGCGCTGCACGGGCGTTACACGCTCAGCCCAGATCTCCAGTTGAGCGCCGACTGGATCGGCAAACGCTACAAAGAGCTGGGCCTAGAGCCCCTCCAAGCGAACTACCAGGTGCCCTTTTCGATGGTCACCGGCGTCCGCCAGCGATCCCCCGCTCGCCTGGCAATCGTCCGTGGCGGGGCCAATCGCGGTCTCGACCCGGCGATCTTCCAACCCGTCGCCCTCAGCGGCTCGGGATCGGTCACCGCTCCCGTCGTCTTCGTCGGCTACGCGGCCCGTGCAGAGGCTGCAGAGTCACCGGCACAATCGCCCGCCTACGACGATCTCGCAGACGTCGATCTCAAGGGCAAGATCGCCTTGATCCTGCTCGAGTCGCCGAACCGCCCCCGCATCAGCTCTCTCTTCAAGCGACTCCAAGAGGAGCAAGACACGTTCCAATCGTCGATGAAGGAGCTGCTCGCAGCGGACGACATCGACGGCATCAAGGCGCTGCACGCCAAGATCCGCAGCCGCCTGTTGCGTCTTATCAAACCCTTCATGCGCGGCGCGAGCCTCGACGATCTCTGGCCGCTGCCCGAGGATCCTCGAACCCTAGAGCTCGACCTCTCGTCGCTCGCCGGCACGCTCATCCGCGAAGTCAGTAAGCTCAAGGGGCCGCGCTTCGACATGCGTACCAGTCGCCTGCGCAGCAAGCTCGAACGGGTCATCGAAGCCGGTGCGGTCGGGGCCGTCGTCGTCCGCGGTCCTCGATCATTTATCGACCGCGACGGGCGCTCGGCGGATGTTTTTCAGGAACTCAACAAGAGCCGGATAAACGGCGAGCAGCTACCGATCCCGGTGATCCAAATGAAGTGGCGCGAGGCCGATCGCTATCTGCGAATCGGCTCGCAGAAGCTCTCGGGGGCCCAGGCTTCGATCGATCGCGAGCTGCTCCCAAAGTCTCGACCGATCCGCGTGACCTTAGAGCTAAAGACCGACCTCGAGACGATCACCACGCCGGTGCCCAACGTGCTCGCCAAGATCCCGGGCACTGATCTCGCCGACGAGCTGGTGGTCTTTGGCGCCCATTACGATCACATCGGTGCCGACGATGGCGTCGGCGATTGCTCGGCGTCGACAGGTGCCGACGGGGTCCGCGATACGATCTGCAACGGCGCCGACGACAATGCCAGCGGCACCGCAATGATCATGGAGATCGCCCGCGCTTTCGCCGAGCGCGGTGAGAGGCCGCGACGTACCCTGATCTTCGCCCACTTCGCCGGCGAAGAACTCGGCCTGCTCGGCTCGAAAGCCCTCGCCGACGATCCGCCCTTCGACATGGCGCACGTCAAGGCGATGATCAACCTCGACATGGTCGGCCGCCTGGGTCCCCGCGGCCTGGCGATCGGCGGCATCGGCTCCAGCGATGCCTGGATGCCGCTGCTCGACGAGGTCGGCACCAAGGACATGAGCGTGCTCTACGAGGCCAGCGTCGCCACCCGCTCCGATCACGCCAGCTTCTACCGCAAGTCGATCCCCGTGCTCTTCTTCTTTACGGGCACCCACTCCGACTACCACCGCCCCGGCGATCACACCGACAAGATCAACGTCGACGGCATGCAGTCGATCGGCGAGATCGTCTCGGAGGTCGGGCTCGCCCTCGCCGACGGCCTCGAGATCGCCTACACCAAGCCAAACCAGGGCGACGGTTTCTCTGGCGGCCTGCCCGGCAGCAACCCAGAGACCGTGATCAAACGGGTCCGGCGGGGCCGATCGTCCAACTCCGTGAGGCCTGCCGAGGACGCTCCAACGGCGAGCCCAAAGACCGTGAAAACGCCCTAAACCGCCTCCTGGTGCCTCCTGGTGCCTCCTGGTGCCTCCTGGTGCAACCTGGTGCCTCTAGTGGGCGACTGCCGAGAGGCGATTCGATCACTGCCCGTCAGCCGGCAGCGGCCAGCCGCGGGATACGCGCGTCTACGCGCACGCCTCGGGCCCAGGTAGAAGATCAGCCATGGAGGAAAAACCCCTGGCGATCGTCGAGGTCGATGTTCATCCCGATCTGGCGCTCGACGAGGTGGCGCTCCGTCGCCACTGCTCTCGCCGCGGTCGCATCCCGTTGGCGGAGATCTCGAGTCTCGAGATCCGCCGTCGCTCTGTGGATGCCCGCCGCGGTCGCGTGCGCCTGCGCCTGCAGGTCGCCCTCTTCGCCGCTCCGCAGCGCTTTGTGAGCCCACAACCAAAGGTTCTGCGAGCGAGCCACGGCGCACCGAGAGTGGTCATCGTCGGCGCTGGACCTGCGGGTCTCTTCGCGGCGTGGGGTCTCGCCCAGGCGGGCATTCCGTCGCTGGTGCTCGAGCGCGGTCGGGCGATCCGAGCCCGCCGTCGCGACCTCGCAGCCCTCAGCCAACGCGGCGAACTCAACCCCGAAAGCAATTACTGCTACGGAGAGGGCGGCGCGGGCACTTTTTCCGACGGCAAGCTCTACACCCGCGCGACCAAGCGAGGCCCGGTGCGCGCGATCCTCGAGGCGCTTTGCGCCTACGGAGCCCCCCCCGAGATCCTCGTCGACGCCCGCCCGCACATCGGCACCAACCGACTGCCCAAGGTGATCACAGCGATGCGGGAACACCTCGCCAGCGCCGGCGTCGAGCTGCGCTTTGATACCCGGGTCGACGGCCTCCAACTGCGCAGTGGTCGGGTCGTCGGGGTCCTGCTCGCGGACGGCAGCACGATCGATGCCGAAGCCGTCGTCTTGGCGCCCGGACACTCGGCCCGCGACGTCTACCGCTGGCTTGCCACCGCCGGTGTTGAGCTGGCCTTCAAACCCTTCGCGATGGGCGTGCGGATCGAACACCCCCAAGAGATCATCGATCGCATCCAATTCGGAGCGCTCGCCGGCCACGAAGCCCTGGGCGCCGCCTCCTATCGCCTGATCGAGCGCCCCCAAAGCGGCGGCGAGGCGGTTTTTTCCTTTTGCATGTGCCCCGGCGGCACGATCGTACCGGCAACCACAGAGGTCAATATGCAGGTGGTCAACGGCATGAGCCCCCACCATCACCGGGGACGCTTCGCCAACAGCGGACTGGTCACCGAGGTCAATGCCCAAACCCTGCAGCGCGCCGGCTTTGATGCCGACGATCCGCTCGCAGGTCTGGCCTACCAGGCGGCGCTCGAACGGCGGGCCTACGACGCCGGTGGTGGCCGCTTCATCGCCCCCGGCCAGAGCCTGCGCGCCCTCGCAGATGCCGCACTCGACCGATCGCTGCCGACCACCAGCTACCACCGCGGCGTCACACCGGCTCGCCTGGACCTCCTGCTGCAGGACCTGGGCCCGCGCCTGCAAGCCGCGCTGATACGGCTCGGCGAGCGCATGCCCGGCTTTGTCAGCGAGCACGCGGTGGCCGTCGGTGTCGAGAGTCGAACGAGCTCTCCGGTGCGAATCGCCCGCGACCGCGAGACCCTAGAGGCGACGCGCACCGCGGGTCTCTTTCCCAGTGGCGAGGGGGCGGGCTTCGCCGGTGGCATCATCTCGGCAGCCGTCGACGGCCTCAGAGTCGCCGCCTCGATCAGCCACAAACTCGATGCCTCGGCCGCTTGGTTCGACTCGCTCTCCGAGGCCTAAAGACCTTAGGACAGGGTAACAAAGGACACGCCCTACTCAGGGAGCTTGGTTCGCCGAACCAAAAGTCGCCGCGCAGTCGGCCGTCCATGCACCGCCGGGGCCATCAGGTAACCGGCAGTAGGAGATCGCCGCCTCACCGTCGCCGTAGGTAACACTGTCAACCAGCTCCAACCCACCATTAAAGAAGCGCAGGGTCTCGCCCTTACCACCGAGCCCAAAAGGATGCATGCCCTCCAGGTCCCCCTTCTCGATCACGATATAGGCCCCCGCAGCGATCGTCGCGCCCTCCGCAAAAACCATCTTCTTGGCATCGGCGTCGGCGTCGTAGGGGTCGCTGGTATCGTCGGTGAGCACCCAACCCGAGAGATCAACAGCTGCGCCGCCGGCGTTGTAGAGTTCGATCGGGTCGAGATCGCTGGCGCTCAGTTCGTTGAGCACCAGCTCTAATGCCGAGGTGCAGGCGCTGGTATCAAAGGTGCACGTATCGGTGCACGTAAGCTCACCACCCTCAAAGTCGCCGACATCCACACAGGCCTGGCCGCCGAGCTGTGCACCGTCGCATTGCTCTTCGCCACCGAGCTCACCATCGCCGCAGACCACGGGCTGCTCACCGGAGGCGACGTTCTCGGCCTCGGGGGTCTGAAGGCAGAGTTCCCAGTTGTCCTCGCCGTCGGCGATTCGACAATAGGAGGACACTGCAAGGACACCGTCGAAGGTTTGGGAGTCGACGACCACACCGCTGGCATCGGCGAGCAGGAGCGTCTCCTCCTTTGACGAGGAGATACCAAAGGGAAAATCGCCGCTCTGACTGACGTCATCAAACTGCACCAGCGCCAACCAAGCTCCGGGCGCCAAAGAACTGCCCTCTGGAAAGACGTAGGTCTTGTTGTCGGGGAAGTCGATCTCATCCGTGAGCTTCCAGCCACCTAGATCGGCCGCTGCTCCGCCTGCGTTGTAGATCTCGATGATATCCCCTCGATCGGCGAAGGGTCCCTCCAAAACGCCCTTCGCCAAAAATTCGTTGAGCCTGATCTTCGCGGCGCCCTCGTCGACCTCGCATTTTGAGGCATCAAAAGCATCACAGCCCGGCGCGCAGCCGATCTCGCCACCGACGTAGGGGGCACCCAGGCCCGCACAGGTCATGCCGCCGAGCGCCTCGCTATCACAGAGTTCGCCCCGATCGATCACACCGTCGCCGCAGCTATCACCGCCCGTGCTCGACGTCTCACCGCCCGTGCTCGACGTCTCTGTGCCGACGCTATCGGTGCCGCTGCTGCTGCTTCCGGTTGTGCCCTCGGTCTCCGAAGTGCCCGCGCTGGTCCCCTGCCCAGGCATCGAGCAGGCGCCGAGCGCCGCCGAGAGGCCAATTGAAAAAGCGATGGTCGACGCCTTCATGATGCTTCTTGGGATATTCATAGTCATAGCTCCGTCGGTAACGACGATGGATGATTCACGGACGGCCCTCTTACTCGCGCGAAGATGGGCCTATGCGTTCATTGAGTTAGGAAACGGAAGATGAATCGAAAAATGAAAAATGAAAAAT
>CAYYUP010000033.1:33134-46578 GCA_964474905.1 uncultured Nannocystis sp.
GAAAATTAGAGTGCGCGGAGGAGACCCGCGGCTTCGATTTGAAGAAGAAAGCGGTGGCTCTCTGCGGCCTGCGGTGCCCCTGGGACCGGACCGGCAGCGGTACCGTAGCCCTCGTGCTGATAGGCCAGATAGAGGCGGATCCGTCGGCGGCGACGCCAGGCATAGCCGAAGACATCAGAGAAGAGACCGGCCGTGACGATGTCGACGTTCGAGCCGGTGAGCCCGAGATCCTGACGCACATGGTCGTACTTGGCGACGAGACCGATGTAGGGCGCAAAGGCGTAGCCACTCGCCCAAGCACTGATGCTGCGGCTGATCCTGCCGCCCTGCTCGCGGACGCCAAAGGCCTGGACAAACTCGGCCCCCGCAAAACCCCAGGGCGACGCAAACGTGATCGCCGCAGCGGCCCGATGGGCCCGCGTCGCCGCGACTCCCCAGGAGCCGTCGCGGTAGGCCCCGTGCAGCGCCAGGGTGATCGGCCCGCGCTCATGATCGCGGCGCAGCGGCCTCACGGTGACCATCGCGCTGGTATTTTTGCCACGGTTGAGTTCCTCTTGAGCTCGCCCTTCGCCGTTGACGATCTGCAGATCCAGCTCAACCAGACCGCGCCAGCCGCTGACGCTGATCGAGCCGCCCAGATCGGCGCGCTCGATCAGCAGCTGCTGCTCGGAGGCTAGACGGCTGACAGCCGCGGTATCGTACCCTTTCTCAACCTGCTCGATCCATCGCTCCGGGATCATGCCACCGCGCACCCCCACGGAGATCGGCCCGAGATGCAGCGTACTATGGCCATAGGCCTGCGCCAGACGGATCACCAAGGAGTCTCCATCGATACCGATCAAACTCTGCGGCCCCGCCGAGCGGATCGCCTCGAGACGGATCGCGACCCCCCCATCGATGTAACGATTTGGGCGGTACCACATGTTCGTGCCGAGTTCTGTGCGATCGAGAGCGAATTCGCCGAAGCGCTCACCGGCGATCGAGCGCAAGCGGTAGCCGGTGAATACCTCGCCATCGATCGTCAGGCAGAGATCGCCTAGATCGAGGTTGCAGAGCGATCGACGCGGCCACTGATTGCGAACGATCGAACCCTTGTCGAAATTGAAAGCACGACGCGCCTCCACCCGTTCCTGCGCCGAGAGAAGGCGCGTAGTCCTCTTGCCTGCACTCTTTTTCTTATCTGTCTCGGCGAGCACTTTGGGCTCTAGGGACGCTGTTCCTGCGCCGGCATTACCCGACTCCGCAACCGGTTCAACTCGCGCCACTCCCTCTGCGCCCGCGGCTCCTTCGGCTCCCGCGGCTCCCTCGGCTCCCGCGGCTCCCTCGGCTCCCTCGGCTCCCTCGGCTCCTTCGGCTCCTTCGGCTCCTTCGGCTCCCCTGGCTCCCGCCGATACGACCGACTCACCCGGAATTGGAGCACTCTCTGGATGCGCTCGATCGGCCGTCGCTGGCATCGCAGCTGCGAGGCTCGAAAAGCAGAGGAAAAAAATACAAACGATCGATGTCATCGCGTTCACCGTCGGACATAGCCAAGCGACGGGCCGTAGTCGGCGAGAAGATCGCCAAAGCGCTCTGCGTCGCCGACGACGACCGGGGCGTAGGCATCGACAAAAGAGACAGTCTCATCGACAAACCCGGCACCACGACCCTCTCCATGGAGCGCATCGGCGATCGCTGGCAGGCCCAAAGCACCGTCTCGCTTCGGAGCCCGAGCGTGGGCGCGAGCGAGCAGCCGCCCTGACCAAACCGCCAAGTCGAGGTAGTCCGCCGCAGACCACTTGCCCTCGGCACTCTTCTCGGCAATTCGATCGATGCCGACACCTCGCTGATACTTTGTACGCTCACGAACCCGCATCGTCAGACCGCCGGCAAAGCCGTAGCCGAGCAGCGAGTCGTGATCCTGTGCGCCCTGCAGCGCGCGCTGCATCGCCACCACCCGCTCGCCGTTATCAGCGAAGGGCCTCCCCCCAGCGGCCTGCTCCAGACCCGGCACCACCAGCGGATCAAAGACCTGCTTGAGTTCCAGCAGCCAGTCGTCGGCGATCGACGGGCTCGGACCCTCGACGAGCACGTAGTAGCGCCGCACCGGATAGGACGCCACACCTGCGCCCAAGCGACGGCCCACGCCCTTGATCTGCAAGCTCTCGGCGATCGACCCCAACACCGAAGGATCGGCGACAGTCGCCGGGTAGGTGTCTACAAGGACAGACTCGATCAGGCTGCGCTCTTCGTCGTCAACAACCTCGATCGTGTCGTCATAGACCACCTGACGGTAGCCGCCGCCGCTCCACTCGATCGCCGGGTCGACCTCACCAAAAACAAGGAGACGTTTGCCGTCGACGATCTCGGTGTAGTCGCCGAGCGCCTCGCGATCATCGCCCTTGACCCGCGCCTTCTTGACCAGATCTCCTAAAATCTGCCCGAGTTCGCCGTCATCCTCCGCAAGGGATCGAGGCTGCACGCCCTGCTCCGAAAGGCGGAGGATTTCGTCGACGTAAGCCTGTACCAATACCCGCGGCGCTCTGCTGCTGGCCTCCGCGAAGCCGGGCATTGTCCGCTCGATCGACGCGCTCGCGATCGCAGCGCTGAGCGCCAGCCGGCGCACATCAAAATGAAATGGGCCGTAGGTCGCCGCATCAAAGTCATTGAAATCGATGACCAAGAGGCCATCGCTGCTGCGGCGATAGCTGCCGATGTTCTCGAGGTGGGGATCACCGATCAATGCGACATCAGCTGCATCCTCGCGCAGGTAGTCGGTCGGAAAATAGCCCGGCCCCCCCGCCTGCGCGAGATCACGGGCGAAGCAGCCAGCGCTGCCACGAAAGTAGGCGTAGAGATCGAGATCCATCTTCGCCAACTTGCCGCTCGCGAGCGCAGGCTCGCTCTCGAGGAACACCTGATTGTCGAGTACGACAACGTTGTGCAGCCATTGAGCGCGCACGCCCTCGCCCGCATCACAGGCGACAGACAAGCCACAGGGCAGCACGACCAACGCCGCGACAGCGAGGCCAAAACGCGAACCCACCAGCGAGCGATAAGCTGAGATCACGCGGGCATCATGGGCGGCCAAGGTTACAGCTGTGTGAAATCACCCCGACTCGTGGGGGCTCTCGACTTCTCCAAAGTGCGCCAGAGCCAGAGCGCAAGCCCTGCACGTCGTCCTCGGTGCAGCGCCCAAATCGTGCCTAGGCAGTGGATCGAAGGCATATCAAGCTCGGAGCAAGCTCGGAGCAAGTTCGGAGCAAGTCCGGAACAACATCGAATCGACTTCAGTGCTAGCGCGACGAATGGCCGCTGCCATGCGGATCGCCTTCACGCGTGGATCGCTTGATCGCTCCAGGCACTCCGCCAGGAACCGCAAACGCGTGATATTGAACAGAGAAAAATGCCCGTGCTTGCGCACTCACGACTGCCCGCCTTACCCCCACCGAGCGACCCCCGATCTTGCGTCGTCGCCTACGCTGCGCCCATCGCTGCGCCCATCGCCGCGCCCATCGCCACGATCGACCGGCGGGTGTAGACGCGGATCATCTGCCGGCGATAGGCCGGTTCGTAGGGCACATTTGCCAGCGGTTTGCACTGCTTAAAGGCGGCCTCAGAGACCTCCTGCGCGACCTCTGGATCGTTCATGCGCTTGCCGATGACGCCCTCTAAACGGGCGACCTGGCGGGGCTTCGCGCCGAGCACTCCGACGACAACTCGAACCTCGCGGATCGTCGCATCAGCAGCGTCGGCGTCGAGATCAAAGCGCAAAGCGATGCTGACGAGCGGGTAATCGATGCTCTTTCGTACCGCCCACTTGACGTAGTCGACCCGCCGCGGAGTGGTCGGCAAGGGGATTCGGACCTCCGCGGTCAGCTCCCCTGGTTCGGCCTTGGTATGCCGGAGACCGTCGGCCCGGTAGTAGTCGGCCATCAAGACCTCACGGCGACCACCCGGACCGATGAGCAGCAGACTCGCGCCCAATGAGATCAACACCGGCACGTTGTCGGAGCTCATCGCGGCGACGCAGTTGCGACCCTTTGGGACCACATGACAGACGTCGCCCTCGCTCTTTAAACAGCCGCCTCCGACGCCTTCGCGCCAGAATTCGCTCTGATTGACGTAGCGACATCGGACATCCAAATTGACGTTGCCACCGATCGTCGCACTGTTGCGGATCGGTGGACTGGCGACGCTGCCAGCCGCGATCGCCAGGCTGGGAAAATGCTCGGCGACACTGCGATCGACGGCGATCTCCGCCAGGCGAACACCGGCGCCGATCCGCAGGATGCCCACCGCGTCGTCGCATTTGATGCCCCGAAGCGCCCGCACACGACCCAGGCTTATCAACCGCGAGGGCGCGTGCAGGCCGTGCTTGAGGTTTGGCAGGAGATCCGTACCACCGGCGATCAAACGGGCACTCGGCGTCGTTTGTAGGGCTTCGATGACCTCGTCGATCGTCGTCGGCGCGATGACTTCAAACTGCGGAAGACGAAGCATTAGGCGCTCCTCTCGGCCGTGGGTCGGACGGCATTGGCAACCGTTGCATCGGCTCCTTGTCCTGGTGTGGCACCACGTTTATGCACCGGCACCTCGCCGGCCTGCTCTCGCTGACGCCGCAGCTCGATCGCCGCCAACACCTTGGGCGGTGAAAAGGGCAACGAGTCCAGGCGCACCCCAACAGCGTCGTAAATCGCATTGGCGATCGCCGGGATGCTCGAGTGCAGCGGGCCCTCGCCGGCCTCCTTGGCGCCGTAGGGGCCGTTGTCGTCGGCGGCCTCGACGATCATCGCCTCGATCTCGGGCGTGTCCAAAAAGGTCGGCATCCGGTAATCGAGCAGGCTCGGACCGCGATGCACTCCGCCGTGCTCCGGGTCGACGTCGTGCTCCTCCATCAGCGCCTCTCCAAAGCCCATGTAGGTCGAGCCCTCGATCTGTCCCTCGACGATGCGCCGGCTCAGCGCCTTGCCGCAATCGTGGGCGACCCAAATCGTCTTGACCTCGACCAAACCGGTCTCTGGATCGACCTCGACCTCGGCCAGGTGGGCCGTAAAGGAATAAGCCGGCGAGGCACCGATCGTGCCGCCACGGTAGTCACCGTGTCGGTCCTTGGGCGTATCGTAGGAGCCGACCTCACCGAGCAGACCGTTGTCGGCTTCGGCCCAGGCGAAGGCCTCGGCGGAGGGCACGTTGTGCTCTGGATTCTCCAGGTCGAGGGCCATGCGTCTGGCCAAGACCACTCGCTTTCGCGGGATTTTCCAGCGCTTGGCGACCGATTCGCAGACCTTGCGACGGAGCTTTTGCGCCGCAGCAAGGCAGGCATTGCCGACCATCAGGGTGATCCGCGACGAGTAAGCGCCCAAGTCGACCGGACAGAGATCGGTGTCGGCAGAGAGCACCCGGATGTCCTCCAGCGGGATGCCCAGCTCCTCGGCAACGATCACCGCGAGCATCGTATTGGAACCCTGGCCGATATCGTTGGCCCCCGAAAATACCCGCGCCCGTCCCGATCGATCGAGGCAGATCTGGACCGCAGCCTGCGGCATCTCGTTGGGGTAGATCGGGTAATTTGTCCCCGAGATGTAGGTCGATCCGGCGATCCCTAGGCCCTGTCCGTAGGGCAAGGTCGGTCGTCGCGACCGCCACTTCGAGGCGGCCTCGACCCGATCGAGACATTCCTGAAAACCGTTGGAGCCGACACGAAACTCGTTGATCGTCTGCGAGTTGGCGCCGATGTCGTTGCGCCGTCGCAGCTCGATCGGATCGATGCCCAGAGCGACCGCCGCCTTGTCGAGCTGGATCTCGATCGCGAAGCGGGGCTGCACCGAGCCGTGGCCGCGCTTGGGGCCACACGCCGGCTTGTTGGTATACACCCGGGTACTCTCAAAGCTGTAGGCGCCAAAGCGGTAGGGCGCGCAGAGCAGCTGACCCGAGTAGTACGTGGTGACCAAGCCAAAGCTCGAGTAGGCACCGCCGTCGATGATGGTCTTCGCCCGAACCGCGGTAATTTTGCCCTCTTTGGTGAAGCCCGTGCGGTACTTCATCTTCATCGGGTGGCGGCCGCGATGGCTGTAGAAGACCTCTTCGCGGGTGTAGAGCAGCTTGACCGGGCGACCGCTTTTGATCGCCAGTTTGGCCGCACAAAACTCGAGATCAAAGGGCTCTGATTTGCCTCCAAAGGCGCCCCCCAAGGGCGGCTGGATCACCCGGATTTGGTGGGGCGGTAGCTCTAAAACCTTGCTGAGTTCGCGGTGCAGATAGTGGGAGACCTGGGTCGCCGACCAGACCGTGAGCAGGCCGGAGGGCTCGACCTGGGCCAGAGCACAATGGGGCTCGATCGCGCCGTGGGTGGTACCGCCAAAGAAATATTCCCCGTCGACCACCAGATCAGAATTTTCGAGGCTCTCGTCGACATCACCAAAACTCAGGACAATGTGCTTTGAGAGGTTGCCCTTGCGGGCGTAGGGGTTGATCGTCAGCTCGCGATCGCGGTTGGCGAGCGCCTCCTCGGGGTCGTAAAAGGCCTGCAATACCTCGTAGTCGACCTTGATCGCCGCTAGGGCTGCATTCGCCGTGTCCTCGTCGATGGCCGCGACCGCGGCGACACCATCACCGACATGACAGACCTTGGCGACCGCGAGCGCGTTCTCGTCGGGCGTCCAGGGGATGATCCCGTAGGGGATTTTAAAATCCTGACCGGTGACAAGGGCAAAGACACCTGGCATCTCGACAGCCGCGCTGACATCGATGCTCAGGATTTTCGCGTGGGCATGGGGGCTGCGAAGGATCTTCGCGTGCAGCATGCCCGGCAACTTGAGATCGTCGGTGTAGCGGGTAATGCCCCGCATGCGCTCCATAGCGTCGACCTTGCGGTGCACCCCACCTATCTGCCAGTCGCGCTCGCGATCATCAGCCGGCATCGCTCACCTCTTTTCCTTCTTTTCCCTGGCCCTCTCCTTGGCCCGAACCTGCCCCTGCGAGCAGCTCGCTGGCGTCGACGACGGCGTCGAGGATCTTGGTGTAACCGGTGCAACGACAGAGGTTGCCGGCGAGAGCACTCGCGACCTCATTGCGGGTCACCGGCGTGCGCCTGTCGCGGATCAGCGACTCCGCGGCCATCAGGATCCCCGGGGTACAAAAACCGCATTGGGCGGCGTCGTAGCGGTCAAACGCATCGACGAGCGGATGCACTCGCCCCTGGCTGAGACCCTCGACGGTGGTGACGCTCCGCCCCTCGGCCTCGATCGCCAACGTCAAACAAGCGAGCACTGGCACACCGTCGAGCTGCACCGTGCACGCGCCGCAATCGCCCTTGTCGCAGCCCTGCTTGCTGCCGATGCGATCGAGCCGGTAACGGAGCACCTCGAGTAGGGTCCAATGCGCCGGAGCGGCGACCTCGACGGGGTCGCCGTTGACCGTCATCGTCAGCAGGAGCGCCGCCTTAGTCATGGGCCATCTTTGCCCGAGCGCGCGAGGAGGCGCAAGCCGAGCCGCACCGAAAAGACCGTGCGAAAGCTCGCCCGAGGGCGTTCTAGCGGGGAACCCGAAGAGAGGCGCAGAAGGACGCCTCATCAAGGGCGACGGCAACGCTGGAAGCAGGATACAACAAAAGCTGCATGCTCCACCTGCTCCGCCTCCGCGCTCGCGCCCCCGTGACCGCCTCGGCATGCTCGCTCGCGCTGATGCTCTCAGCTTGCGTGACCCAGAGCGGAGACTGGTCGCGAACGCCAACAGAGCCCAGCGATCAACAGGCCGCGACGACGCTGCGGCTAGTCCTCATCGGTGACGCAGGTGCGGCAGGCAAGAGCGCAACCGCGGTCGCAGCTCGAATCGAAAAGCGGCTAGAGGAGGGCCACGATCGCGGCATGCACAGCGCACTCGTCTGGCTCGGTGATAGCACCACGGGGCCAAGATCTGGCTCTAAGGACACATGCGCCCCCTCCGAAAAGCTCCACGCCTTCGCCCAGCTGGCCAAAAACCACACCGCGATGGGCGGCCTCAGCCTGTCAACGGTCGGCGAGCTCGACTGGCAATGCGGGATCACCAAGTCCGCCGCCACCGGGCATGCCGCAGGTCCTCGCACCTGTGATCCAGCGATTCCTTCGACCTGTCTATTGAGCCAGACATCGCTTAACTACGTCATGCGCATCGACGCACGGGGCTCTGGGCGTGTGATCTCAAATTGCTCAGGAGAGCCCATCAACTGCATAATCGAGCCGGACGACGGCTCGGGAGTGATCGACCTCGTCGTTCTCGATACCTCCGCTTGGCTCGATCCACCGGCTGCTGGTAGCGACTTGGCGCCCTTCGCAGATCGCTCGCTCGCCGAGGCACGGAGCCTGATCGCAGCTCTCCGTAAAACCCCACCAAACAGCGGCTCGCCCCGTCTCTTGGTCAGCCACCACCCGATCGAGAGCTCCGGTCCCCACGGCCTGGGCGGCCTCTGGCCCGATTCGGCCTTCCTCTTTCACGACCGGGCTCTCAGGGATGCGATCGCCGCGGGCAGTTTTGCGGGGGTTCTGAGCGGCCACGATCATTCGCTGCAGGTCTCCACCGACCTCACCTCCGCGGTGCAGCGATCGAGCCGCGTATGGCTGCCAACGCCGGTCTTTCAAGTGGTCAGCGGCTCGGCTGGTCGCGGCGATGCCGGCCAAGGTCCGCGCTCATGGTCCTACTACCAGGGCATCACCGCCGCCCCCGAGCACCTCAGCGACCACCCCGGCTTCGCCGAGCTGACGATCACCGACGCCAGCTTTATCGTCGTCCTGCACGCCCGTCGTCGCGGCCGCTGGTGGAGCGCGACGACGACGATCCCCCGCGAGCGAGCGGCAAGCACGATCGAGGCGGCAACGCCCGGGCTAGAGCCCTGCCTAGGTTGCGATACCCGAAGCCCGCGGGCTCAAGCCCTCGACCCCGATGGTTGAGTTCAACTCACTCGACCGTCGCCGGGATCACGGTCACCGGGCACTCCGCCTGGCGGATGATGCGATCGGCAGTCGAGCCGACGAAGAAACGAGCGACGCGCGAGCGACCGCTCGCCGCGAGCACAATGAGGTCCGCTTCGAAGGCCTCGGCCTCCTCTAGGATCGCGTAAAGAGCGACGCCCGGGCGCGCACTGCACTCGTATTGAACGCCAGCGCAGGACCCCTCAGCCAGGACCCTAAGGGCTGCGACCGCGGTATCACAGGCGACCTTGTGGATCTCGTTGATGACATCGCCGCTGAGGCCGATGTTGCGCGAGGCACCGGCGTAGAGCGCGTTGTAGTTGAGCTGCGGGGTGACGTGAAAAAGGCAGACCGTGCCGCCGCTGAGACGGGCGAGGTTGGCTGCGAGATCGAGCGCCCGCCGCGAAGCCGGTGCGTAGTCGATGTACTGATTGTCGACGAGAATCGCGTGGCCCGACTCGACCAGCTCATCGCCAGCTGCGGTGAAGTCGATCGGTACGAGGATGCGAGCGAAGGGCTTCGTCGAGTCAGTCATCGTGCCCTCAGCTTAACCAACCGCCAAACACCTGTCGCCGGCGATCTGCCGCTGATTGTGCGGCCTAGCCGGGCACGCGAACCCGTCGCCACTTCACCCGAGTCACGTCGAAGTGACCGCGGATCCGCGAGTCCTCTTGCATGCACTGGACAACGCCATCCGCGTTAGTCACCCGCGAAGCCAGAAGATACTCGCCGGCGTGCGGCCGCCAACGGTGGGTGAAGAGCGCCCAGGCCCCGCGCATGTCATCGGCAACCAGCCGGGAGTCACGCTCGAAGTGCTCGTCCGGGGTGACGACATCGGCGTCCTCCCAGGTCGCGCCACCGTCAGTCGTGACTTCGACGCGGGTGATCGGCGATCCACCACCCCATGCACAACCGGTCAAGACCCAGCCATCACGAGCCCGACGGCAGTGGGTGATCGCCGACTTGAGGCCGATCCAACGCGCTTGCACCCGGACCCAGCGATCGCCTTGGAGTTCCTTGTTGGTGAAAACCAGACGGTTGTGGATCCCATCATGCGGCTCCGTCTTGCCCTCGATCCGACCGAGCCACTTGACGTGAGACATCGAGTAAATCTTGGGCACGACTAGGCGCGCCGGAAAGCCGTGTCGCCGCGAGAGGGGCTCGCCGTTCATCTCGAGAGCGACGATCGCCCGGGCCTCTCGCAGCTCCTCGAGCGAGAGCCCGTAGTGGTACCCGCTCTTGAGCAACGGCACTCGATCAAGGCCGTGAAAGGCAAAATGCGAAGCATCACCGGGACCACCGCAGCACTCCAAGATCGTCTCGAGCGAGGGCCCCGACCAGCGCGCCTGTCCGCAAAGACCTGCCGAACCCATCAGGTGGTTGCCGTTGCCAGCGCACTCCTGGACGCAGACACGATCCTCAAAGGGAAGCGAACGCAGGGCCGCGAGGTCAAAGCTCTTGTCACCGCCGACGCCCGTCACCTGCAGCTGATAGCCCTCTGCGGCAACCCGCGGGTGCACATGGCGGTCCCGGCGAAAATAACCGACGACCGGCGTAAGCATCGTGCTCAACCGCCGCGGCGCCGCTTCTTCCATGCTGACAAAGCGCATGAAAAACGCGGCGAGACGGCGACCAAACCAACGCGGCAAACCGTCGACGGGCAGGAGATCGAGTTCGTCTGGGAGGGCGATCGCCGTGCCGGCGACATCGGCAATCGAGTCCCTGGTCAGGGTTGCGAGCGAGTTCATAGAAACGGGCTGATTCATCGGTCGATCGGCTTGCGACAGAGGATGATGCGAGGCACGACAGCTGCACGTCGATGCCTGGATCTTGGCGTCACGGTATCGAAGCAGCGTTCTACAGGCAATAGGGCTGCGTCTGCCGTTGACAAACCTACAGTCACATCCAGCACCGCGCGTGGCCTGGCGCACCCCATTTTCACAGCATTTCCTGCGTACCGACGTGCACTGCGATGCGCATCTTCTAGCGCAGAGGATTCTTGCACGATCGGCTAACTCATTCTCGAGGCATCGAGCCCCGATCCCTGCTCTCCGGCCTCGACGATTCTGGACAAATTTGTACGCCCGACTAAGGCGAACTTACACGCCCGACTAAAATGAAAAGAGCAGGCCGTAGAGCCCCGCGAGCGAGTAGGTGCGCAGCGCAGATCGAGTCGCGCTCACGACATCACCGTCGCCCTGAGCCGCGGCAACAGTCGTCAAGGTGCGTTCTCCAAAGATGACCCGCCCCTGCAAAACCAACGAAAGCCACGGGCGAACGGCCAGACGTGTATCCAAGCTCGGCGCAAAGATCGGCGAAAAGCGGCCCGTATCATTGACGTCCTCGGAGCGCAGCGGCCAGGCGCCGCCGACCCCTAGCCCTAGCGACATCGACACCGGATGCACAATGTCGACGACCAGCGCAGGCTCGACGAGGAAGCGGATCCACAGCGGCTTGCGGTCCGCACGTCGCGGATCATCCTCGAGGGAACCGGTGCCGTAGTAACCCCACTGACCGATCGTTCCGCCGAGCCGGAGCTCCGCGCTGAAGCGGGCGAGCTTGGGCCTGCGCGGCCGAAAGCGGGCCGATAGCTGCCCCAAAACCACGAAATACGAAGGGTTGTCGATCGCCGCCGGAGCGTCGGGAATAAACGCCAACATGCCGCCCTGGGCGAGCAACAGGTTGAAGGTCATGATCCGCGCCCGCTTCTCCGGGGGACCGAGATGTACCTCACCGTCGCGCACCGGCGCCAGCTCCTCTTGGTAGTGCCGATCGCCGATCGCCTTGGTGCGCAGCGGCTCGCAACCAGACGAGGGCAAGGGGATCTGGATCCGATCTGTACCGCCGACCGGGAAGCGACGGGCCGAACCATCGGGGCCCAGGATCTCCAGATGACGGATCCGCGAACCAGGCACATCGCGACGCCAATCGCTGAGATCCGCGTGCACGTAAACGGTGTCGCCGGTGACGTAGCTGGTCAGGGTTTGACCCACACGACTGAGGATGTCGGTCCAGCGCTGCCGCGGGTCTTCCTTCTCAAAGCGTACCGAGAGCGGCGGCGTAAGGGCGACCGGATCACCGACGTCGACCTCCTCGGGGCAGAGGTAGTGGCAGGAGTCACCGGCCCGCGTAGCGACACAGGTGATGCCAGCCTCAAGCTCCGCTCGCGGGCAGCTATCCGCGGGAAATACACACTCCGGAGAGCGCCAGGTAAAGGCGATCTGGTGGGCCTTGAGGATCTGGGTAGGCGCCGGCCAGGGACCCTCCCAACGGCCACCAAAATGCCCCGCGCCCTCGCGACGATCGGGATCCTCCGCAACCGCGACGGTGATCGAAGCGCCGCGTCCAGGCTCGACCCGAGGCACTCGAATCCGGAGGTGCCCATCGCCCTCAAGGGGGCCGACACAGGCGTCGATGTCAGCCGCTCGATCGAGGATCTTGACGCCGATGCGACCCCGATCACGTTCACGCAGGCGCACATGCGGCAGCATCACATCGGTCCACTGACAACGAGGCGCGATCGGCAGGACCACGAGCGTATTGTTGCCGCCACCGCCCTCGGCGCGCACGCTCCGTCGCTGGGGACCGTAATGGCCACCGAGCGAGCGCGCCGTGACGACGATCTGCCGGAGGTCCGCCTCGACACCGATCGTCACCACTCCACCGGCAAGCGCCACCGACTCGATCGCCGGCGGAGATCCCTCGAGATGCTCGAGCATCATCACCAGGAGCCGAGGCTCTTGCAGGGCAACGCCATCGCTGCTCAGGGTATCCGCCGTGCAGGCCGCGAAGAGCTCCGACGCTCGCTTGAAACGAGCCGGCAAGAGCACCTGCGGCGCACACTCGGCCCCGCACGAAACCGCCGCAGGCTCCCCGCTGCCACCCCACGCTGCCGCTCCGACCCGCCAACTCTGACCCTCAGTACCCGAGGCCCCGCGCTCGCCGACCAGAAGCTCGCTCAAACGCGAACGCGCCCGCGGCCCCGCGACCTCCGAGACAACGCAGAGATGCGTCGGCACCTCCCCACCTTCGGGACGAAGATCGACAGTAACTACGCCGTAACGCTCCTCTGCGACCCGAGTTCGTGCTTCTGCGACACCGATGCCAGATCCGCCGAACGTCCATGTGCACACCAGCACGGCGAACGCGACACCAAGCCTGTGAACACTCGTCATCGCTCACACTCCTCAGCTGCCACCGGACCGCACAACTGGTAGTGAGCGCAGTCGTCGGGCTTAAAGCCCTTAACTCTTGCCGCCCGTGCCTCGATGCGGCAGTTGTAACAACGACCCTCGTCGTCGCGGATTTTAGAGCGGCGCCTCGACATGCGGCGGATCAACTTGTAGTGGTCCTCGCCCAAGTAACACCAACCACGCCGATGGGGCCACTTCATGGCCTTTGTGTTCCGTTTTTTGCTGACGATCACCGGCGATCCCGTTGTTGTTGTGCTTGTTGTGCTTGTTGTGCTTGCTGTTGTGCCTGCTGTGCTTGTGCCACCTGTGTTTGTGCCACCTGTG
>CAYYUP010000033.1:46678-49703 GCA_964474905.1 uncultured Nannocystis sp.
CCACCTGTGCTCGTGCCGGCGAGCAGAGACACCGCCAAATCGCCGTCAGCATGCGTCGTCGATGACGATGTGCCCGTCTCTCCGCCCGTGCCCGTCAACAAAGCGCTCGCCTCGGCACTCGATCCGGCCAGAGGTGAGACGACCTGAGGATTCAGCCCGATCCCAGCAGAGACAACCCCGAGAACAGCTACGAGCCCAACCCCAGCAAGCAGAGGTCGCACCCAGCTGCGACTCTTGGGCGACTCTTGAGATCGCAGTGCAGCGAGCAACGCCGCCATATCGGGAAAGCGGGCGTCTGGATCCGCATCGAGACCGCGCTGGAGCACCGGCCAGATCCACGGGGGCACCGAGTTGTCGTTTTTTTCTGGTTCGCATACCTCACCGGCAACGACCGCCCTGAGATAACCCTCGACCGTATCTCCCTCAAAGGGCGCGCGGCCGTAGAGCCCCTCGTAGAGCGCAACACAAAAAGCAAAAAGATCCGAACGCGCGTCCGCGGGGCGCCCGAGACAGACCTCTGGTGACATGTAGCGCGGGGTCCCGAGCAGCGCCCCGGTGCGGGTGAGCGAAGCGCCGAGCGTGCGGCGGAAGGTCGCCCCATGGGCGTCGGTGTCGATCTCAAGCCCGCCGCCCGCGAGCGCTGGTTTCTCGCTCACAGCGCCCTGGACCGCCGACCGAGCGAGACCAAAGTCGAGCACTCGCACCCGCCCGTCAGCGGCAACCAAAACATTTTCGGGCTTAAAATCGCGATGGATAAGACCCGCTCGATGGGCGGCCTGCAGCCCCTCACCTGCGGCAAGAAAACGATCGAGCACCTCTCGCCAGGGTCGCGGAGCGCTCATCAACCATGCGCCCAGGCTGACCCCGACCACCAGCTCCATGGCGACAAAGACCTGCTCGCCGACGACTCCGACGTCGTACACATGGATCACATTTGGATGGGCCAAGCGAGCCATTGATCGGGCCTCGCGAAGCATGCGCTGGCGGGCCCGCTCATCGGCGACGGTATCTCCGCGCAGGAGCTTGACCGCGACCCGGCGATCGAGTTCGGGATCGTAGGCGCGGTACACAACACCCATGCCGCCGGCGCCGATCTGGCCCTCGATCTGGTAACGACCGACGAGCTCGGGCTCCGCTGGCGGCAGCTCGGCCCCGCCGAAGAGCCGAGCCTCGATCTGCGCACGAGCACGCGCAGCGATTGCATCATCCTCCGGCGGCGCAGCATCTCGCAACGCCCCCGCTCCTGACCCCATCGAAGCGCCCGGCAAACCGTCCTGCTGCTCCTCTGCCTCTGACCCCAGGTCCAAAGCACTTGCATCCTAGCAGTTAGAGGCCCGCCGCGACGAAATGAGCGCGACCACGGGAGCCCCCCTGCGACCGGATTCTCGGCGTGCGTTCGCGACACAGCTCCTTAGATGTCGGTCTCAACATCATCACCGACCTGGCTGCTGTCCTCAGCACCTGACTCTGCGTCAGCGTCGAGGCCATCGCCAAGGACATCCGTGAGCACAGTAAGGCCGGGGGATTCGGAGTCATCGCCGGCAAAGAGCTCGGTCTCTTGGCCGAGATCATTTAGGTCGATGACAATGCTCTCGCAGACCTCAGGCGCGGACCTGGAAGAAGCCGCGAGCGGCGAGCTCCGAGTGCGCTTTATTAAGGCCCGCTCAGCGCCGGCAAAGCGAGTCGCAAGAGCGCGGATAAAGGCCCCCATCCACGGCTTCATCGAGTTCATCTCGTGCTGGATGACATCGCTGGTCACCATGACCAAGGCCGTATCTTCGCAGGCGATCACGCTGGCGCTTCGGTTTGAGGAGGCGAAGATCGCCATCTCACCAAAGACCTCTCCGGGGCCCATCTTCCGCAGGGAGACCCGCTCGCCGTCGATGATCTTAAAGGCTTCGACCCTGCCCGAAGCGATGATGTAGGCAGCATCACCGAGTTCGCCTTCGCGGATGATCAGCTCATCTCGACCGTAGTTGCGGGTCGGGAACGACGAGCCCCCACGCACGAGGCGGATGAGGTCGAGCTTCATCGCCTCGATCGACCCGTAGCGATCGTTAGGATCCTTGGCCATCGCCTTCATCGCGATCCTGACCAACTCGCGCGGCACCACAGCGCGATCGATAAGATCGTCGAGCGGCGCTATCTCCCAGCGCTGGGCGAGACGCAACGATTCGATATTATTGCCCGCACGGTAGGGAGCACGCCCGCAGATGACTTCGTAGAGGATCGCACCGACCGAAAAAATATCGGAGCGCTCGTCCAGCTTTGAGCGGTGGCCCAAGGCCTGCTCCGGCGCCATGTATGCAGGCGTGCCAAAGACCATGCCCTCTGTATCCACCCCGGGCAGCTCCGCGAGCACATTTTTTACCCGGCTCGTCTCACTGCTCGCAGGCTCGGGCAGGAGCTGAGCACCGCCCCAATCCATCAGGTAGACCTCGCCAAAGTCGCCGACCATGATGTTCTCCGCCTTGATATCGCAGTGGATCACGCCGCGGCTGTGGGCAAACGAGAGGGCGTCGCAAACCTTTAGGAGGATTTCAATACTGTTGAGGAGCCGATCGTAGGAGTAGGAGTAGCCGTAGTCGCTACCGCTGCGCGCATCCTTGAGGATTTTTTTCAGGCTCGCGCCCTCGACCAACCTCATCGTGAAAAAGAGCTGCCCGCTCTGATCGACACCAAAGTCGTGCACCGGCACGATGTTCGGGTGGTTTAGCTGACCCGTGATCTGCGCCTCCCGGATAAATCCGCGAACGAGAATCGGCTCGTCGTAGGTGCGCGCGTGCAAGGTCTTCATCGCCACGTGCCGATGCAACGCTCGGTCGACCGCAATGCCGATCGCTCCGATACCGCCGCGGGCGATCTCTCGCTCGTACCCGAGGCGTTGTTCGCCATCTGGAAGCATCTCGCGGATCAACTCGACGATCGCTTCGGTCACCGCCCGGGGTGCTTGTGGGAGGTCTGTCATCGATGCCTGAGAAGCTCAGTACGCATACCATAGCCACCGCGTCGCCCGCTCTCCGCG
>CAYYUP010000033.1:49803-56891 GCA_964474905.1 uncultured Nannocystis sp.
CCGCGTCGCCCGCTCTCCGCGGCCAAACCCAAACCCCGCGCGAATCTATCCTGCCGATGCTCGAAAGGCAGCTACTGCGCCTGCTCGTCGGCCGCCCGCTGCAGCGCTTGAACGAGCCCCTCAGGCGTCGGCGTGAATCGGATCCGCACCCTCTCCGGGGCATCCTCCAGGCGACCGAGCACCTTCGCATAGACATCGTCAGCGCTGATCTGAGTGGCAAAGCTGAGCTTCACATTGACCAATGGTTCGAGCGAGACCGGCGTCCGCAACAGCGCAGTGGTGCCGCTCAGCGCTTCGATCCAACCGACATCATCTGCGCCCCCGGCATCCTTGCCATCGACCACCGAGATCCGCAGCGGCACGGCCTGCGGTAGCGCCTCGAGTTCGTCATCGAACGCCGGCAACCTCACCTGATAACGACCGTCGATCGCGAGCACGTCGTAGATCGTGATCGCCGAGGCGAAGCCCTTTGGTTTGACCGAAAAACAGCCCCGAGTCTCGAGGCTGTCGCCGAGCTCAGCCGCCGTCGCCTCCGAGATCAGCACCTGCCCGCCGACCGTGTAGGTCTCGACCCGCGACGCGAGATTGACATTGCGCCCAACGAGTCCGTATTTGGTCCGTCGCTTGGAACCGATGTTGCCGATGATCACCTCACCGGTGTGCACTCCGATGCCCATCTCGAGGCGCGGCAGACCGGCCGCGACACAGTCGATATTGACCCGCTCCATCTCGATCTGCATCGCCAAGGAGCAAGCGACGGCCCGCTGCGCGGCGTCTTCGTAGAAGATCGGCGCGCCGAAGACCGCGAGGATCGCATCGCCGATGAACTCGTTGATCGAGCCGCCGTACGCATCGATCACCTGGGCCATCGAGCCGAGGTAGATGTTGAGGAGCTTGACCACGTTCTCGGCATCGAGACGCTCAGAGATCCCCGAAAATCCGCGCAGATCCGTGATCAAGATCGTCACCTTGCGCCGCTCACCGCCAAGGCGCAGCGCCTCCGGCGACTCGAGCAACGTCGTGACCACGTCGTCGTTGAGATAACGGCCGAAGATGTCGCGGATGAAGCCGTTACGGACCTCTAAATCGCTCACCAGCGACTCGACCTCGTCGATCTTCAGCGCCAGCTCCTCCTCGATCTCGTTGGCGTGCTCGAGGGTGGCATCGTGCAACATCACGAGGTCGCTGTGCTCGCGCTCGAGAGCGTCGAGCTTCGCGGCCTGCTCCGTCGACCAGAGCAAGAAGCGGCTTCGTTTCTCTGGATCCGCGAGCAACCGAAGAGCACGCTTCGGATCAGCGAGCAACGCTTGAAAATCGACCCCGTCGACGTTATCGCCCTCACCCTCGCTCACGCCCTTGCCACCGTATCGCCACCATCGATGCGCCGCAACGCTCAGCTGCGCACCAAGCTTGAAGGCAGCTGCGCCACGGCAAACGCGCGTGATCGCATTTTCCCCATCAAGGGCTTTCCCGCCTGCACCTGAGCCGAACTGCCGAACCGAACCGGCCCGGTACCCCTTGCCTTTGAGCCGGCCCGTGCTCGTGCTCGTGCTCGTGCTCGTGGAAAAAAACTGACTAGACCAGCGACAGCAACACTTCGACCAGGCGCTCGTCATCGATCAACGGCGCGGAGCGATCGGTGATCAGATCTAGATCGACAACGTCGATGCCGAGCCCGCGAATCGCCGCCAAATCGTCGGCTCCTGAGTACCCGCCTTGACCTTGGTCGACGAGCACGCAGTCGAGAAACCTGCGCGCCGGCAGATCCCCCGCGTCGCTGCGCAGCTTGGCGAGCAAAGCCTGAACCTGGGCGTACACCGACATGCCGAAGAGTTCGGGGTCATCGCCGAGATTCGGGACATAGACCTTGGGACAGCCGTTCTCTGCGATCGCCGCACCGATGCCCTGGGGCTCTAGAGTCGCGAGAACCGAGGTGAAAAAGGAGCCGATCGGATAGCAGATGAGTTCGGCGGAGCGAACAAGCCCCCGGGTCTGCTCGTCGATCGCGACAGTCACCCGCTCTGCGCTGTCGAGGCCGCCGCTGAGGTAGATATCGGCGATCCGCGAACGCAGCGGCGGCACCTCCTTGCCGGTGATGCGATGCTGACCGACGACTCGCTCGCCGTCCGCCAATTCGGCGACCAGGTGCAGATCATCGCTGACGACCGCGCGCACGGTGCCGCGAACCTCGACGAGCTGAGAAAAGAGAAAGAGCACCGGCTCGATCCTCTGGCCGTGGTTTAAGTACCCGCCTGCGAGGATCAAATTGCCGATGCTCGCCCCCCGAAGATCAAAATCGGCGGGCATCTGCTCGCGAAAAAAGCCCAAATAATTGCGGATGATCTCGCCGAGCGGTGCGGGCACACGGGCAACCAGCGGATCATCGCCTGCACACATGCGATCGAGCATCGCCCGCAGCTCTGCATCGGACGCCGACCTCTCGAGACGATGGGAGAAGAGCCCGTAGACGGCGGGATTGCCCTGCACCGATTCGTCGGCGAGAGCGATCATGCGGTTGCGCAGATCGCCGACCGAGAGCATGCCAAAGGCCGCCCGCAGCTTGGCCGAGGAACCGCCCGAGTCAAAGGGCGTGATCAGATGTGTCGAATTATGGGTAAAGCGCTTGAGCCGACGCGAGACCTTGCGCAACGCCGAACCACCGCTAAAAAAGAGGATGTTCGGGCCGAGTTCAGGGGTCCGCTCGTATCGGGCAATCCGCAGGCGATCGGGGAGACGGGCGCTGCGGGCTATCCGAAGCGTTACCGGGCTCATGCGAGCACCAAAGGTCCGAGGTCTCCTAGGCGCTCGCGGCCGTAGGCAACCGCCGCCTCAAAATCGACACCACCGCGCAGCTCGACCACATGAAAGCCGCGCAGAAGCTCCAGGTAACGCGCAGGCTCGGGCTCGGCGGGCAGCGAGCCCTCGCACTCCTCGTAAAAAAGCCCCGCGGTCTTCATCACCACCGCGAGCAGCTCGGGCCGCTCGCGGAGGTCGATCGGCACGATCTCGCAGGCGCCGGCGTCCCGCTTCCAGTTGAGGATCATCAGGGTTTGCACCGGCGCCATCAGGCGGATGCGACCGCGACCGTAGACCGCATCGACATCGACGTCGTACTTCTCTTCGATCTTCCAGAGTTCGCCGACCGAGAGTTCGTCGTAGCGAAGGCGACGTTCCTCGGGAACGATCGATCGCAAACGCGAAATGCTGAGCGCGGTCCCGGGATTGATGCGCGGCAGTTTGGGCACCCCGCAGCTCGCTAGCTCGCACTCGCCTGCTGCGACATGGCTGCCCGCGGGCGCGCCACGGATCAGCAGGCGGTCATTGCTGACGTAGTCAAGACCGTGCTCCATCAGGTGTAGCGCCAACGTCGACTTGCCCATGCCCGAAAAACCGGCGAGTACCAGCCCACGGGACCCCTTGGCGATCGCGGCAGCGTGGCAGAGCAACCAGCCCTCCCGCATGCGTCGTTCGATAAAGCGATTGTTGACAAAATTAACGACCTGGTTGGGATGGCGCCGACAGGGACCGATCGCCAGATGCACGCCCTCCCCTACCAAAAACACGACCCCGGTCTTGAGTTTGCGGATGATGCGACCGTCGGCCAGATCGATGTAGGCCTCTTTGATCGAGGTCTTGCCCGGCTCCGGCGGCCGCACCTTGAGATCGAGACCGGATAACTCCAGCGACGGCGCCTCGAGCACGACGATCTCCGTTGCCGGCTCGCGACTGCCAGCATCGACCACCAGCTCACCGAAATATGCCTCGAGATCCCGAAGATGCGGAGCGTCGTTGCTGACGAGCGCAACCTCGATCTCGGCCAAGCGGAGGCGGAGGCCACCGCTCGGTTGGTAACGCCGAATAAGCTCTGCGGCGAACTCTCGCACGCTCGTGATCGGCCCCTTGTTACCTGTCGCATTGGTCATGTTGATTACCTTTGTCGTGAGCAGATCAAACCGAATCGGCTAGAACCCAACTCGACCCGACATACCGGATCGAATTGAATCAAACCCGGCCGAGCACATAATCAGAATAGAGCGCAGCGGCGTCGATGCCATGGGCATCGAGGAGCCCGCGAAAGCCCCCAAACGCCGAGACCTCGAAGACCTGCGGCCCCTTGGGGCTCAGGACAACGTCGACGCAGGTGAAGTCGAGCCCAAAAGGAGCCTGCGAACGGCGGGCGAGTTCGATGATCTCGGCGCTGGGCTCGAAGGCCTGGTAGCGACCGCCCGCTAAGATCGTCGTATTCCATGAGGTGCCCGCCCCGACCCGGGCGTAGGTCGCGACGTACTCGCCGCCCAGGAAGACAACCCCGAGATCTGAGCCCAGATCAGGGATTTTTTCTTGGAGGTAGATCACCGGGTTACCAGCGGCCTGAAACGCAGCGAGGGCGGCATCGGCATCGGGGCCATCGCTGATCACTTGCATGCCCCTAGCCTTGGTCGAAAAGAGCGGTTTGCAGACCGCCGCCCCGTAGCGAGCGACTGCCTCGCGAGCCCCCGCGAGGTCCGCGGTGATCGTCGTCGGCGGCATCGCCACCCCAGCGATTCGCAGGCTCACCGTGCAGGCGAGACGATCGAGAACCCGGATCACCCGCTCGGGATCCGAAAAGATCTGCACGCCCCGAGATTGCACAAAACGCAGCACCTCGAGACGGTCGAGGATGTCGGGCGCGTAGACCGGGCTTATCTTCTTGATAATGATGCCGTCGAGCTCGCAGAGATCGAGATCGCCAAAGCGGACCTCACCGCAGTCGAGATCGCAGACCACGGCGGCCATGTCGACCACCGCCCGAAACCCACTGCGCTCGGCAAGAGCATCCGCGAGGCGCTCCGTCGACCAAGCTCCGGGGGTGCCGACGACCGCGATCTTCTTGTTTTTCATGGGGCTTATTCGGGGCTAGATGTGGGCCGATGAGGCTTCTAGAGCCCTGTGCAGGCCCTAATGCTCAGTAACGTAACACATTCGTCGGCATCACAAAGGTGCTCCAATCGCCGCCCTCGTGAGCCAGCAAGCGCTCGAGTAAATAGCGCGCCCGCAGGTACATCGCCTGAGCAAAGGCCTCGTCGAGAACAAAGCGCGTCGAGGTGGTGAAGGAGCGGATCATGCCGAGGGTCAAGCGGGCCTCAAACGTAGGGTCCCCCGCATCTTTGGCGAACTTTTGCACAAAACGATAGACCGCGAGGATCACCGCCGACAGCCGTCGCCGCACCGGCCTATCGACGATCGGCAAGCGAAAGTTAGAGACCATGAACACCGACACATCCTGCACGTAATCAAAGCGCCGAGAGCGGTGCAAGTCGATGAAATGCAGGCGATCTGCCGCCGGATCAAAGATGATGTTGTCGACGTTAAAATCGCCGTGAATGAACGTCGAGAAGGGCGCCGGTAGCTGGGCTTCGATCGCCTCAGCGCGAGCCAGAAGATCGTCAAACGCCGGCACCCGAAGAGCACCGATCTGCTCGTCGTTACCGCCGAAGTCGGGGTGCACCTTTTGCACGTCGCGCAGGCGCTTGGCGATCTGCTTGAGAAATCCCGGCTGGACCGGCTCATCGACGCGGGTATTCTCCCAGATCAGGCGCAACGTGGCACCTAATGCCTGCAGGGCCGCGCTGAGTTCACGACTCGAACCCTTGAGCAGGATCTGCTGGAACGTCTTGCCGCTGAGGTACTCGAGCAACAGCGAGGCGTGGTGCTCCCCCTCTTGCCAACCGAGGATCTTGGGTGCGAGATCGGGGAAGCGCTCGTGCCAAAAATGGATGCCCTCGCGCTCCTCGATCAGCTTCTCTCGCTGCCCCTCTTTAAAGAGCACAAGGCTGCCCTCGGCGCTCTCACGGTGGTCGCGAACCTTGCCGATTCGACAGCCCGAGCGGGTCTCAAAGATCGACTCGAGGCTGAGCCCCTTGCCTTCGTCCTCGCCGACGTCGAGCGTCTCCTCTAGGGCCCAGTACTGGTGGATCTTCAGGCGCTCGTGCAGCGAGAGCGAGAGCACCGCTTCGCCGATGTTGAGCAGCGAGTCGCCCATACGCTCGAGATAACGAGCGATGAAGAGCGTGGTCACCAAATCCTCGACCTCCTCGCCGCCCGCGCGGAGCTCTGTCATCACCCGGCGGAAGCGCTCGGCGTAGCGCTCGTCGAGGTTAAACTCGGTGCGGCAGATCTGTAGGGCCTCCGCGACATCCGCATTAAACACCGCCTCTGAGACCCGGCTGAGACCACCTAGCACCTCGGAGAAGAGGGGCTCAAAATCGTAGCGCCGCAGCACCTCCAAGTCCTTGATGTACTTGTACTGGCGCAGGATATTGACAGCGAAGTCGGCGATTCGCTCGAGATTGTTGGTGACAATGGTGACCGCCCGCGCGAGCTCAACAGTGCGCTGGTCGTCGGCGTCGCGGATCACCGTCAGGCACTTGCTGTCGATGAAACCGCGGAGGTTGTCGATGTAATCGTCCTTGAGATAGACCGAATCGATCAGCGCCTCATCACCGCTGACCAGAACCCTGACCGTCGATTCGATTTGCTTGGTGACCTCGAGAACGAGAAAACGAAAATTCTCTTGGATCGCCCGAGTGGGCATACCTAGGCCGCGTCGCCTTCGCCGCTTGTCTTGATCACCAGGGAGCCGATGCTCGGATCGCGATCTTCCTCGTCTTCCTGCCAGGCGAGGCGCAACGAGACCTTGACCGCGCCGCGCTTGCGCGAGGCTTTGACGTCGAATTTGAGGAGCCCGCGGGGCTCGAGCTCGATCGCCTGACCGTTGTGGCCAAAGGTCAGGTTGCCGTTGGCGAACGCCTCTGAGAGCGCGTTCAGGTACTTGGCGATCGACTGGCGATCTTCGAGGGACTCGTGACGAAATTCGTGATTGTCGCTGGCCATGTACATTCCGGGGGGGCCGAGCAGAGTACTACGACAGGTGGCCTCCGTCGCAACGTCGAGCAAGCCCTGGCACCCCCCCTGCCCAGGCTCGCTCGACACAATCGAACCCACGCCTCTAGAGGTACTGCGCCCCGCGCGCTTGATGCCCTCTGCATCGACGAGGGGCCTGCACACTCCACCAACGGCGCCGATGATCGGAGCCGAATCCAGGCCGA
>CAYYUP010000033.1:56991-62099 GCA_964474905.1 uncultured Nannocystis sp.
CCGAATCCTTCGCCCCAAATACCGCCGCCTCTGAAATTTTCTCCAATCACCCGCCTTGAGCGAAATCGTTCAAGGCCTCATACAAGGGCCAAACCGGCTACGGAGCGCACATTTTCGGCAGTGCCTCTTGGCTCAGGGACGCGATCGGCCGCCACCTCGATGATCGAATATGCCAAGCTAGCCGCTATGGCCGGCTCCGCTCGCTCCCACTCCGACATTCAAGTCCTCCAGAGTTCCAACCGCTCGAAGCTGGTCGCCCTCGGTGGGATCGTCGCGATCGCGGCGACCGGTTTTTACTTGACCCGCGGAGGCCCAATCGGTGCTCCCGAGAAGGCCTCGTCGGTCATGATCGTCACCCAGGGATCACTTCTCTACCGACACGCCATGGAAGATCTGGGTTTCGAAGTGCTCGAGCAGCGCCAGGGCTCCTTTGTCGACAAGGCCAAAGAGATGATACCCGAACTCGCCAAAGCCGAGGAACTCGACGACGTCGTCGCGATCCTGCAGCTCGCCGACTACGGCGGCTACGCCTTTGTCGCCTTCGAAAATCCCAAGAGCATCGACTTCTCAGGGATCGAGATCGATGGCGACCTGCCGAGTTTTGACGAGAACATCCCCTTCGCGGTGATCTCGGCTGGCGACTTCGCCTTTCCACACCACATGAGCATCACCCCAGAGCGCTCCGATCTTGTGCCCGGTGCCGACCTGGATCTGCTCACCGCCCTCTTTCTCCAGGAGCCCCTGCATAGCGCCCTTATCGAAGATCCGCGGGCTGGGCCCGATGTGCTCATCCTCAGCAACCACCTGGAGGCCGCCATCGAGCGAGTGTCGATGATCGACGAGGCGACGCGCACGATCGCCAAGATCGAAGAAGCTTCTCGCCAGCTGCTGATCGAAGAGGAGCGTGGCCGTGACAAACCCGCGCTGCTGGGCTCCCTGAGTGAGAGCATCTACCCCTACGCGCTCGCACAGGGAGGCATTCTGATCCCCAGCCGCAGGGTGAACTTCAGCTCAAAAAATGGCCTCAGCGCGGACCTCGAGCTCGACAGAACCTGGCGCTTTTTTCTCCAAACGGAGGCCTCCGGCGAAGGCGAGCGCACGCTCTGCACTGGCATCTACGGCGGTGAGTTCGAGCAAAACGGCAGCCGGCCCCGCTTCCGCCACGCGCCGAGCGGCGATGCACTGATCATCGAACGAGGCAGCGAGTCCCACCTCTTCACACTCGACCCTGAAGACCCAAAATCCGGTGCCTGCGGGCTCCGTGACCGCGGCGCGCTGCCTCGCCTCGCCCGCCGCAAAGACGACCCCGGCGCACCCCATGTCAGCGGCGTTGTCGCCCGCTCGCGCCACGAGGGCGACCAAGTCGTCGACGCGGTTGTCGAGCTCGTCACCCCCGGTGACGCGCCGCCGCTAGACCTCCTCCGCAGCACCCGACTGGGGATTTCAACGCCCACCTGGCTCGACGCCGATCACCTCGCCATCGTCGTCAGCTACGACATGAGCGATGCCGGCCAAAGCCTGCTTCTCCTCAGCCGCAACCACCCCGGCATCGCCCTCGAGATCGGACCCGCAGTGCTCGCGGGCTCCCTCGACATCTTTGATGTCGCCGTTGCGCCACCGACGGACGACAAGGCCGACACGATGCCCCGGCTCGTCGTCGTCACCAGAGGCCCCCACAGTCCGAGTCTCTTCCGCCTCGACCTGCCCGCCCCCTACGCAACACTCTTCGAGGAGGCGCTGGCAGAGGCACCCGCCATCGCCAGCGACGGAGAAACCGGCCAGGATCAAGGCGACGTTCGCATCCTCACCATCGACCCGACCCGATTCGGCGAGGTGATACGGCTGACCTCTGACGGCAATGTCTCCAACCCGCAGGTCTCGGCCGATGGAAAATGGGTCACCTACAGGATCGCCAACGCCGATGCCGAACCCGACAACGACTACGAGATCGGTCTGGTCGCGATCAGCGGTGAGGGCGACGCCAGGCTGCTCACCCAAAACGGCCTCGACGACCACAGTCCGGCATTTAGCGGCGACTCCAAACGGGTGATTTTCAGAACCAAGTACCCGATCGAGCGCACCACCTGGACCCTGACCACTGGGCGCTCTGTGCCGGTCGACTGACAACTGCTCGCAAACCGCCCGGGGCTTCGCGAGCCTGCTGACCTGGCCGAGATCGCCGATCGAATAAATCGCCGCTATGGGAATCCCTGATGGGGGTTCGCGCGTGAGATCCATCGCTCGCTGCTCTAGCGGGCGCCACTCTCTCGCACATCGCTATGCGGTCGACCACTGGTCTACCGCGGTCCGATCGCTCGCGCCGACCTGACCGCTGTGACAGGCCCTCGTCGATCGACGGAGGCCTCGCCATGCCCGTTTCATCGCACGATCCAAATGACCCAAATGACCCCGCACAGCCTGATCCGCGCTCGATCGCTGGCCCCCAAGCCGCTCCGCCACGGTCGCCGATCCCGAGCCCTGCCCGCAAAGAACGCCTCGCCAGGCGGACCCGGACACTGACGCTCGCCGTCAGCCTCGCCGCCCTCTCGGCGATCGCCAGCGCCCTCTGGAGCCCGCAACCAAGCACGATGCCACGCCTGATCGGTGGCGCCCTTTTGATCGCGACTGCGGTGTTGCTCTTTGACGCGCTGCTCGGCCGCATGCAGCAACGCTGGCACGGCGGCTGGCGCCAGGCGCTGGTCACTGTCGGAGAGCGAGTGCAGGCATTGCTCGCACGCCTCTGGCCGAGCGACACAAAAAGCACCGACGAAGGCCAAGCGCTGAAGACCGGTGAACGCCTCGCTTTGGTCGCCGGCTGCTGCCTCGCCGCCCTCGACGTCGTGCTCACAACCCTGCTGCTCCGCGACGTCTTCCCAGAGCCACCCTACCGCTTTGAGATGCTCTCGATCATCTCCGCAGAGGCCGTCGAGTGGTCCTTCTACCTGGTGGTCGCGTTTTTTAAGGTGCTGCTCGAACTCTGGCTCGGCATCGTCGACCGGCTCGCAAGCGACGGCGAGCGCTCACCGCTGCGCTACTTTGTGCTCGGCCTGGCATCGGCCTTTGACGCTGCCCTCGCGGTCGCCCGCGGCCTGCTTCTCGCCGAGCAGGGCATCACCGGCGCCGCCGTGACCACCTCCAACATCGTCTTTGTCGGTTTCGGTCTGGCGATCCCATGGGTGGTCGCCCATACCGGCGGCCTCTTGGTCCGCGCCGCCGATCCATTCCTGACCCGCTTCGGCCTCCTGCGCAATCTGACGGCACTGCCGCGCATGCTCTTGGCCGGGCTCATCTGGGCGGCCGCGCTGGTCATCGGCTTGCCCCTTGTGATCATGGTCGCGGCAGTCGGCATCGCCGCGACCATTTGGTCGTCATTGCACGAGATGGTCGCCCTGCTCCTGGGCCACGACGACCCCGAGGGCCCAACCCTCAGCTGGAACACCGAAATCAGCCCCGCACAGGCGCCGGCCAGCACCCACGACCCCGCCGCAGACCTCGAACTTCGGGCCCTGACAACACCGATCGGAGGTGCACGATGAACGCCTCCGCCATGATCGCGGCCCTCTCAGGTTTTCTCATCGCCGCTCTAGGAGTCGGCGCCCTGACGCTCTCGCAGACCGAGGCACAAACCGGCAACAATAACGGCAACAATAACGGTGATTGGCGCCCCCCCTGCGTCAAGCGCCTCGGCAAGGAGTTTCGAGCGCTTGATGTCGACATCGACGCGTCCGACTCTGCGCCAACACTGCCGCGGCACACGATCCTTTTTGGTGTCGATCGCAGCCCCAGCAACCGCGACGTCGCCGACGAGCAGCTCGATGCGGTCGTCGAACACAGCAAGTCTCTGACACTCGACATCGAGGCCGGCATCCTCCTGATCTCCGACCGCAGTGATCGCTCTTCGACCCCGGACATGCGGATCGAATCGGCGACACGAGTCCCCAACGCGAGCGCACCAGAGCTGCCCTGCGCCCCAAATTGCCAGCCTCGTTCGCTGTTTGAGCAGCACTGTTACGAGCGCATCGAAGAAGCCCTAGAGACCCGAGCCTCCTCGCTAAGCGAAGATGCCGAGGCCCGCCGAAGCGAGCTCAAACAGGCGCGTGCGGATCGCATCGACGCCTGGGCGACGACCGCCAGGGCCTACACGCCCAAACCCGGGACCTCGTTGCTGGCATTTTTCGCCAAGGTCGCCGATCTGCCGTCGGTACTTCGATCGCCGGCCCGCACCACCCTCGTTGTGCTCTCCGATCTCGAGGAGGCACGAAGCGGCGATCGACGGCGCCTCGAGGGATTTTTTGCCAAGTACAGGGCCCACGGAAATAGCTGCCCCGAAGTCGCCTGGCTGCCCCGCGGGCTCGCCGGCCTCGACATCGTGCTCCTGCAAACACACACCGATGGCATCAACGCCGACCTCTGGGGCAAGCGCTGGGAGGCGCTACTCGGCTGCGCAGGTGCCCACGTCAGGCGCCAGCGCTACAGCGCAGCTGTCAGTCTCCAGGACTATCTGGCGCCCTCGCTCGCGGCCGCAAAAAAACCATCGCCGGCGAGCTAACCGGTCTGCGTCATTCCCTCGCTGAGCGCGTCGCCCCATCGTCGACGGCAGAGAAAAGAGACTACGCCGAGCGGAGCGAACCTGACACACACCGCCCGACTGTAAGCGCATGGAGCTGCTCACAGTCGGCAGCGGCATCGCGACCCCGACCCTTACTCCCAATAGGTCATCGTCTCCGTGACATCGATCAAATCACACCCCGCAAGCGTAACGATTGGGCACGTCGGAGCCACAGAGGCCTCACGGCAGTGAAGTTCGATCGCATATTCATCGTCCACGTCCTCCTGAAAAACTACGAGCATGCACGCGTCATCACCCGTTGGGACGGAAAATATATGCATTCGGTTCAGGCTCCCAGAACCTTCTACAACAAGGGATAGTTCGGCAGGGGCGCAAGTTTGCCACGAATCGCTGATGCACTGAAGAGCTGCGTTCTCCTCCTCTGATGCGTTCCCATCGCACGCAGCCACGTCCCCCGGACAACTGACACACACAGAACCGACGCCCCCCGTACACCTGTCAAATGTCCAGTTGTTCTCGTTCTCAGTCTCCATCCTAT
>CAYYUP010000034.1:0-8866 GCA_964474905.1 uncultured Nannocystis sp.
TGGATCGATGAGCGCGGCACCGCTGCCTCCGACCAAGCTGCCGGGAGCGCAATCGACAGCGCCGCGAATGTCTACTTTGTCGGCCGCTCTGGTGGGTGGTTTGACGGCAATGAGTCGGCGGGTGAGGAGGATGTATTCATAACAAAATACACACCCTCGGGCGACCGGCTGTGGTCGCGTACCCTGGGCACAGAATTCACCGAGCGGGCTGCCAGCGTCGCGGTCGATAGTGAAGACTCGGTCTACGTTATGGGCACAACCGAGGGGAATCTGAACGGTCTTAGCAATGCGGGTGTTCGGGATGTCTTCATCAGCAAGTTCGATGCAGAGGGTAATAGCCTGTGGACACGCCTGCTCGGGACGGCGGCCGGTGAGACTGGTGGGGGGTTGGCGATCGACGCGGGCGACAGCATTTATGTTCTCGGAGCGACGGGCAGCGAAATCGATGGCAATACGTCGGCCGGTGGCAGTGACATCTTTCTCACTCGATTCGACACCGACGGCGTCAAGATGTGGACCCGGCAATTTGGATCGAGCGAGACAGACGAAGCGGGTGGCGTGGTGACGGACGCAAGTGGCGACATCATCGTCGTCGGTAGTATCGGAGGTGACTTTGGCGGTAGCAACTTCGGATCAAACGATATCATCGTCGCGAAGTACGACGCCGAGGGCACAGAGCTGTGGGCACACAACCTGGGCACGCCCGAGGGTGAACGTGGGGAGGCTGTGGCGGTTGATGCCGAGGGCGACATCTTGGTGGTTGGCGGCACCTCGGGGTTTCTCGACGGCAATCCCAACTTCGGAGGCCCCGACTTCGCCGTCGCTAAGTTCAGTGCCGACGGCGACAAGATCTGGACGCGCCAGTACGGCACCAATTCAATCGACCTTGTCGCCGGGATCGGAATTCGGAGCGATGGCGGATTTTACCTCGTAGGTAATACCCGCGGCGAATTCGAGGGCAATACGCAGGCGGGTCTCATCGATGCCTTTGTCACCAGCTACGACAAGTTTGGTGTGCAGCTGTGGGCCGAGCAATTTGGGACATCGAAGCTCGATTGGATCTCGACGGCCGTGGTCGATGATGCCGATAATCTCTACATCGGGGGCTCGGCTGGCGGTAGTATTTTTGGTAAGAACTATCAGGGCGGAAACGACCTGTTTGTTGGCCGGATTTGTCCAAAGTGAGCGAAAGAGGTGCTGCGAGGGCCTGGGGGCCGACTCCGTCGATGCGCGGCTCGGTCCCCCTTCCGTCCCTTAGCTGTCGTAGCGGCCAAGGACAAACGATCCGCGCTCGCGGCTGAGCTCTAATGCGTAGTCATCGTAGCTGCCCTTTTTGACGTCGCGGCGCTCTTTCATGACTCTCTCGGCCCACCAGGTCTCGAGCGCTTGGTCCCATTTCGCGGGGTTGTAGACCCTGCTCGCGGGTTCGGATGTTGCCAGTTCGGCGAGGAATTGGTTACTCCAGCGCCGGACATAGGCGGGCATCCAATTGTAGAGGCGGACCATCAATGCGAGGCTTCGCTCGGCGGTCAAGAAGTCGATCACACGGGAGCCCGGACGGACGCCTTTCTTGCGGCCGACGATCTTGTGGAGGGCGCGCTTGAGGAATGCCTGTCGCCAAAAAAGCACCTGGCCGAGGGCGATGGCGGGGTCGTTGCCGGCGAGCATGAATGCACCCAAGAGATTGGGTTGAGTACGTACGTAGCGCCAGCCATCATCGCCGCGAAGCAGCTTGGCTCCGTCCTGCACGACCACATGCCAGCCCTTTTTGGTGCGGTCCTTCCAGGGGTAGGGGCCGTATTGAACGTCTAGGCCGTTGGCGGTGAACCACTGCTTGTAAGACTCTGCTGTGCTCGGCAGCTCCCTGAGAAAGACGAGGAGAGCGGCGAGGGTACCCGCGTGGCCGGCGAATTGAGCCATGCCCCAGGAGATGATTTGGTTGTCCCAGGTATTGATCGCGCCAAATGTGCCGCCTGACTCTTTTTGTGAATTCGCTCGTAATATGCCCAGTTCGCTGGTCGAATAGCCGGCATCTAAGATCGTTTGGTCATCGATGATGTCCCGTTTTGCGCCGCGGTAGCGGCTGACACAATGGGGTTTGTAGCCGCGATGGCTCTTTGTCCAGTAGGAAAACGAGACCGTATCGCCGGCGGATGAGACCTCGTAGATGTGCTTACCCTTGTGCTCGCGCTCGCGAACGGTGACGGTGCCCAGCTTGGCAGTTTGCGTGGCATTGGGTCGTGCGGGCGCAGAAGGACTGCGTTTTGGTGCCTGTGATCCGGTGAGGGCTTCGAGGGCGGCGATTGTGCTGTCACCTGCGATACCGTCGGTGTCGAGCTTGGGGCCGCCGCCGAGGATATGGGCGCGAGCCTGGAAGCGTTTGGTGGCGATCCGCGAGCGCCTGCCGAGCACTCCATCAACGCTTAGTTTGGGCTCAACAAGCGCTTTTAGGGCGCTTTGTAGCCAATATTCGAAGCTGGATACGTTCTCTAGATCGAGGCTGGCGTGGTCGAAGCTAAGGGGCTCGTCGGCTGTGTCCGGATCATCAGCCTCGGGATCGTAATCTTGCCAGGGCTCGTCGGCGAAGCTCAAGGCCCAGCTGTTGTTGTCTCCGCCGTCGCCGTCGTTGTCGTCGATGTCGCTGTCGGCTAGGTGCATACCCTCGGTCTCCTCTGGCTCGGTGCTCTGGGGCGTGGTCTCGGCTTTGGTGGGGTTGCTCGGGTCAGGGTCTTGTGTCGGCATTGCGGTCTCGTCTCTGGCTCTGGGTTGCGGTGTTTAGGTCTTATTCGCCGCGGAGTTGGATTTGGCGATGCGCAGAAGCTCGTTTGACCGTCGGCACCATACAGGACTCTAGCATCGTAATGGCGGGGGGGAGCATGATGTCGGATCGAACATCGCGCTATTGTGATAATAGAGAACGCCACTAAGATGCGGCATTAGACATTGTATATAGAATGATGTCGGCGCTCATGAGCGAGCGGCGGGGTTGTTGCGAGCCTTAGCGCGTCTCGGGCTCTGGGGGCTCTGGGGGCTCTAGGGTGCCCTGGAGCCGATCGAGTGCGTAATCGACGAGTACCTCGATATGTAGTTGTCGCTGCGCGATCGATTCGGGGGAGAGCACGTCGCGGTCGAAGAGGTCGGTGAGCAGGGGCTCGTACAGGAAGGGCGCGATCAGGGCTCCAAACATCGATGTGATCATCTCGTCGATGCTGTGATGTGCGCGCGGGGCAACGAGGGGGCGGGCGGCGTCGAGGAGGGGGCGGAGGTGTTCGCCGGCGATCCGTCGGAGGTTGGGGTCGCCGTCCAAGAGGGCTCGCTGGATCAGCCGGGGCACGTCGCGGTACTCGGCGAGGTGGTTGAGGTAGGCGCGCACCAAGGCGTGGACCCGGCTGCGCAGGCCGCCGCCGTCGTCGACGATCAGTGCTCGGAGCAGGCGTTCACGCAGGCCGCTCATCGCCCGCTCGATGACCTGCTGGTAGAGCCCCTCTTTAGAGCCGAAGTGGTAGCGGACGAGGGCCGGGTTGACCTCGGCTGCGCCGGCGATCGCTCGCACAGATGCGCCGTGGTAGCCGAGCTCGGCGAAGACTCGGCGGCCGGCTGTGAGGAGCGCCTCGGCGGTCCGGTCTCCTCGCTCCTCGCGGCCGTCGATGGTCGCGCGGTTGTCCTGGCGATCGCCCATGCCCAGCATTCTACTTAGGAGGGCGCCTGTTGGCCCCTCTTCGAACGTCGAGGTCGCCGGCATATTCGGTTTTTTTTTCGGTCGCGTGGGGTGATCCCGCAGGTTTGGGGCGCGACCGCGGTCGCGCGATCTCACCTCGAGACTGCGGGCGTGACCTTCGCCTGTTAGCATCCGACGATGGATTGCCGCGCATTGTGGATCAGACGTGCAGGCCTCGCGTTCGTGACGACGTGGGCCACCGCTTGCGGTGATGATTCGGTCTCGAGCGCGACCGATACGACGGCGACGTCGGCGACGACGAGCGAGACGAGCAGCACAAGCAGCACGGGCAGCACGACGATGTCGACGGCGAGCGAGACGGGTACGTCGACGGGCACGACGATGCCGACGACGGGCACGACGATGCCAACGACGACGGGCACGACGGATACAACCGGAACGACGACGACGGGCACGACCGGAACAACGACGACGGACACGACCGGTCCCGCCTGTGAAGAGGGCGTGATCCTCTGCGAGGAGGGCGGTGCGGTCGTCTGTGAAGGAGGCGTCTTTAGCGAGCCTGTGCCCTGCGGCGAGCTTTGCATCGAAGATCTCGGCTGCGTCGTCTGCGAGCCGGGAGCGCAGGCCTGCGATGGCGACGAGGCGCTTGTCTGCGATGACGACGGCCTGGGCTGGGGGGTCCAAGAGGTCTGCGATGAGATCCAGGGGGTCTTCTGCAACGAAGATTTTGGCGGCTGCGACGGGCCCTGTGCCAGCGAAAATCTGCAGCTCGACTACCTCGGCTGTGACTACTACCCAACCGTGACCATGCAGCTCGACGGCTGGAACGGCGGCACCAAGGTGTTCGGGGTGACGGTGGCCAATACCGCCGACGAGCCCACCGATGTACTGGTCACCCGCGGCGATCAGGTGGTTGCCGAGGTCGAGGTCGCGGCGAATAGCGTCAAGATGATCTCGCTGCCGTGGGTGCCCGATCTGACCAAGGGCACGGGGCCGAGCGCGCTCACCAAGGCCGGCGCCTACCGCCTGCGGGCCACCAACCCGGTGACGGTCTACCAGTTCAGCCCGATCTTCGCCGATACCACCAACGACGCATCGCTGCTGCTGCCGGTCAACGCCTGGACCGGCGAGCTGATGGTCGCGTCAGCGCCGCACTGGGTGAGCAAGCAAAATCCCAACGTCAAGCTGCCGGGTTTTTACGCGGTCGTCGCGAGCGAAGACGGCACTACGGTGACGCTTCAACCCTCGGAGAGCGGCAAAAAAGTCCAGGCAGGCGGAGGCGTCGCGGCTGATGGCAAGGGGGCGGTGATGCTCAACGCTGGCGACGTGCTGCAGGTGGTCTCCGATGTCGGCGGTGACCTCACCGGTACCCGGGTCAGCGCCGATCGGCCGATCCAGGTGATCGCCGGTCACAAGTGCACGAACGTGCCCGCGAACGTCGACTCCTGCGATCACTTAGAGGAGGCGATGGTGCCTCTGGCGGCGCTGGCCAAGAGCTACATCGTCGCGCCGCCGGTGCAGAGCCCCAACGACAAGCTCGAGAAGGCGCAGGTCGTCCGCGTGATCGCCAGCGAAGACGATACGACCCTGGTCTTTACCCCCGACCAGGGCGCCAAAACGAAGATCTCGAAGGCCGGCGATTACGTCGAGCTGCCGCCCTCCGCCGCGAGCTACAGGGTCGCGGCCGACAAGAAGATCATGGTTGCGCAGTACATGGTTGGGCAGGCCGGAGGCTACGGCGACAGCGATCCGGCGATGCTGCTCACCGTCGCGGTTGATCAGTACCGCGATGCCTACCTCTTTCATGCGCCGCCGACCTGGTCGTCGAACTACGTCGACGTCGTCGCTCCCGACGGGGCGACGGTCGAGGTCGACGGCAACGCGGTCGACGGTTTCACCAAGATCGGCGGCACAGGTTTTGGCATCGCCCACGTCAAGCTCAACAACAATGGCGATGGCAATCACACGGTCAGCGCCAGCGCAAAAGTCGGCATCGCGGTCTACGGCGTGCAGAGCTTTGGATCCTATTGGACTGCTGGCGGCCTTGACCTCGAGCACTTTTAGCGGCGGTCGAGGGCTCGCTCTTGCGGTCTTGAGGGCGCCTTAACGCGGCTTGCGCGATTGACGCGCGCTGAGAACGAGTGCGCATTTGCCGCGATGCCGGGCCTGCGTGTTGGCCGCCTCGGCTGATCGGTATGCGCGATCCTTGAAACGACGTCGCCTGGGGTCTTGACGGATGCTTGACGCGATCACTGAACGGGTGTTACCACCCTGCGCGCGTTCAGTATGCACGCAGATCTGGCAACGATGCTAGAGCACTACTCAGGCTTTCCCCGCGGCGGCTCCCTCCTTCAAGTACCTGAGGGCGACTGTAGCGGTCCAAACTGTCCCTCAAACCCCGCGGGGGAGCCTGATGTTTTTTCTGCCGCCGGTGCGTCCGGCTCGGCGCTCTCAGAGGTCGAAGCCCAGCTGCTCTCTGGGATCGACGCGGATGTTGTCGCGGTGCATCGCACACCGGCGCGTGCGGGTCAGCTCGTCGATTGGCCGCAGCCGCTCGACTCGAGGTTGCGAACGTCGCTCGCGCGCCGCGGCATCGAGCGGCCCTACGCCCACCAAGCCGCCGCCTTGCGGGCCCTGCAGGCCGGCAAAGATGTGGTGTTGGCGACCTCAACGGCGTCCGGCAAGTCGCTGACCTTTCAGGTGCCGATCGTCGAGGCGGTATTGGCGGATCGTCGGGCGCGGGCGTTGATGCTCTTCCCGACCAAAGCTCTGGCTCGTGATCAGGTGCGGGGCCTGCGGGAGCTGGCGGACGGCCTCGTCGGTGTCGGCACGTACGACGGCGATACGCCGCCCGATGAGCGCCGTGCGGCGCGCTCGCGGGCCCAGGCGGTCGCCACCAATCCCGACATGCTGCATCGCGGTCTACTGCCTCACCACGACCGCTGGGGGGCCTTTTTGGCGAACCTGCGCTATGTCGTCATCGACGAGATTCACAGCTATCGCGGGGTCTTTGGATCGCACGTTGCCAATGTGTTGCGGCGGCTGTGGCGGGTCTGCGCCTACCACGGTTCGCGTCCCCAGGTGATCGCTTGCTCGGCGACGATCGCCAACCCGCGCGAACTCGCGGAGAGCCTCTGCGGTCGCCCGGATTTTGAGTTGGTCGACGGCGATGCATCACCAGCTGGGCCGCGCACCTTCATCGTTTTAAACCCGCCGGTTGTCGACGAACTCACCGGAGTGCGCGCGGGCTACCTCAAGGTCACCCGCAAGGTGACCTCGGTGTTTCGCCGCAGCGGCGTTTCGACGCTCGCGTTTTGCCGGACTCGGAAGGCCGTCGAGCTGCTCACCCGCTACATGCGCGAGGACGAGGTCGGGTGGACACCGGACTCGGCGACGCCGATCGATGGTGCCGCCTGGGCGCGGGCCGAGCGTTCGATCCGCGGCTACCGGGGCGGCTACTTGCCGGAGCGTCGCCGCGACGTCGAACGGGCGCTGCAGGAGGGCGAGGCCCGCATTGTCGCCGCCACCAATGCACTCGAACTGGGGCTCGATATCGGTGGTTTGGACGCGGTGGTCTTGGCCGGCTATCCGGGCACACGGGCGGCGACGATCCAGCGCTCAGGCCGTGCAGGCAGGCGAATGGAGCCCGCATTGACGGCGATGGTGCTGAGCTCGGCGCCTCTCGATCAGTTTGTCGGTGCGGACACTGGGTTCCTCTTTGATCGCCCGCCAGAGCACGCGCGCCTAGACGCTGACAACCCAGAGATCCTGATCCCGCATCTTCGCTGCGCGGCCCACGAGTTGCCGATATCGTCGGCCGAATCGATCGCCGGCATCAGCCCGGCCGACCTCGCGCCGGCGCTCGACTACCTCGCCGAACAGGGCATCCTTCGGCGGGAGGTCGACGCTGATATCGGCGCGCTCTACTTCTCGGTCGGCGACCATTTTCCGGCCGACAAGGTCGACCTGCGCTCCTCCCTAGAGGAGAATTTTGCGGTCGTTGAGCTCGCACCCGGGACCGCGGACGACGGTCGTATGCTCGCCGAGGTCGACTTTGAGGACGGTCCGCTCTACCTCCATCCCGGGGCGATTTATGCGATCGAAGGCGTGACCTACGAAGTGCTGCGTCTCGACTGGGACGCGCGCAAGGCCTATGTCCGCGAGGTCCGCAGCACCTACTACACCGAGGCTGTGACCCAACAAAAGGTGCGGGTCGTCGATCCGATCGCCGTCGACGAGCCGAGCGGTCACGGGGTTGGCTACGCCCACTTGGTGCGCACTGTGCCCGGCTTTAAAAAGCTCCGTTTTGGCACCCACGAGAACATCGGCTTTGGGCCGATCGGTCTCCCTGATCTGGAGTTGCACACGATTGCGGCATTTTGGACGGTGCCGGCGACGGTGCTCGCCCACATCACGGATGCCGGGCGGCGCGCAGCTGCAGCGCTCGCCGCCGCCCACGCGATCCATCACTGTGCGGCGATGGTCTTGATGTGCGACGTCAACGATCTCGGGCATGCGGTCACCGCGAGCGGCGAGCCGGGGCAGATCGGCGCCTGGGCGAGCGTCGTCGCTTCGCAGCGCGGCCGGGCAGATGCCGAGACGTGGATGCAAGCGAGCGCGGTGCCCAGCATCCATCTCTACGACAACATGCCGGGCGGGGCGGGCCTCGCCACCCAGGCCTACGCCCTTGGGGGCGAACTCTTCGCGCGGGTGCTGCGGATCGTCGAGGGTTGTGGCTGCGCCCAGGGCTGTCCGACCTGCCTCGGCGCCCAGGCTTCGGATCCCCTGGCGGATGTGCCCGATCGCCTCCGCCGTGACACCGTCGAATTTTTGCACGCGCTTCGCGAGGCGGCCGGATGAAGCTGCGGGCGCGCTTTGCGGTCAGCCGAATTGCCGGTGACCCGCGGGCGAGCCTGCCCCAGTCCGGCGATGCGCCGGTTTGTCCCGTCGAGGCTCCAGGTGCGAGCGCCGGTGATGGTGAAGTCCGAGCCCAAAAGGAGGCGGATCTCCAGAGAATCGAAAAGTCACGCGCAGGGCAGAGGGGCAGCGCGCAGGCGGGTATCAAGAGCGCAGGGAATCGGGGCAGCGCGAGGTCGGAGCGGACGAGTGCCGGGGAAACTGGCAGCAAGCGGGTCGGGAATCGGGCGGATGCGAGGTCGGAGCGGACGAGTGCCGGGGAAACTG
>CAYYUP010000034.1:8966-22527 GCA_964474905.1 uncultured Nannocystis sp.
GGTGCGAGCAGGTTTTCAGGGACAAACGCGGGGGTCGGCGAGCGATTTGTAGTCGATGAAGCGGCGATGGCCTGCGGTTTTCGGCGCTCGCAGCTCCGTTGGCCGCTGGATCACCGCGCCCCTCGGCCGTCCTTGCTCGGCGGGGCTCTGCAGGACCTGACAGTCCCCCAAAGGGCCAGGTTTTCGGAGCTGATCCAGACCTTGCGGGGGTCGTCCGGTGGGGTTGGCGGCACGCCGATGATCGCCCTCGATACCGAGACCACCGGGCTCGGTCAGAACGCGGGCACGATCGCCTTTCTTGTCGGCATCGCTTGGTTTGAGGAGGAGGTTTTGGTCGTCGAGCAGTGGACTCTGACCCAGCTCAGCGCCGAAGCGGCGATGTTGCGCTCGCTATGCCAACAGCTCGACGTTCTCGCGGGGCCGTCGACGGTTCTTCTGACCTTTAATGGTGCGTCCTTCGATTTGCCGCTGCTGCGGGCCCGTTGTCGGCGTCACGATCTGAGTTCGACGGCGTTGGCGGCGAGTCACGTCGATCTGCTGCTGCCGGCGCGGCGACTGTGGCGCGAACAGATGCCGGATTGCCGGCTCGCGACCCTGGAGCGCACCTGTTTGGGCGTGGTCCGGTGCGATGACATCGGTGGTCACGCGATCCCGCAGGCGTATTGGTCCTGGCTCGAGGGTCCCGAGGAGCCGGAGGCATCAGCGACGTTGCAGCGGGTCCATGTTCACAACCAGGTTGACCTCCTGACCCTGCCAGCGCTCGCTGCTGAGATCGTGTCGGTGATCGAATCGCCCAAGGATGTGGCCCAGGCGTTGCGTGTGGCTCGCTTGCAGATCGCTCGCGGTGATCAGGACGCGGCGCTGCGGGTCCTTGAGAAGTGGTTGCCGGCGGCGGGCGAGGCTCGACAGGTTGATGCGCCGGTGGAGGCAGTCGTGCGGCCCGCTCATCGCCATGCGCTTGGAGGCATCGGCGAGCGCATGCTCCGGCTCGGCCTGGTCGCCGGTGGCCGCGGGGGCCCGGTGGTGAGCCGACTGCGGGCGCTCGATGATGTCGAGCGCAGGCGCGCAGGTGTCGGCGTCCCAGAGGAGAGACGGGGCGCGAGTGCAGGAGAAAGAGGGGGCGCAGGGCCGGCCGGAATTACAGGACAGGGCGCAAGGGCCGGCGGGGCAGATCTTGGCCCCGAGGGGAGGCAGGCGTGGGCTCTCGCGGCGAAACTGCTGCGGCGGCGCGGAGACGATGCGCAGTCCGCGACGATCTGGGCTCGACTCTGCGATCTCCGACCGGGCGATCCCGAGGCCCATGAGGCCTTGGCGAAGCTCTTGGAGCACCGCCTGCAGGATCTACCGCGGGCATTGCGGGTCGCCTGCGCCTCTTCCTCGCCCTGTCCTCGGCGCGTGGCCCGTCTTCGACGCAAGCTCGCGAAGCACTCGCGCAGAGAGCCTGACTCGGTGTACGGTTGAGTCCTTCGTGGGTCGTGTTTCCAAGAGACCTCCGCGCCTCTTCGCGGCGATGATCGGGTTGTCGCTCGGGCTTAGCGCGTGCTCGGGCCTGAGTCCGCAGCTCGCTCCACCTGATATCGAGGCGATGGAGCAGGTCGTTTCGCGGGAGGACCGCGAGGCGCTCTACACCGAAAGTTCGATCTACCGGCACTACGAGCCGCAGGGGCTTCGCTACACCAAGGGCACGCACCTGGGCTCAACCAAGCGCAGCTGGCAGTCGCTCGAGGCGATCCTCCGCTCCGATCGCAACTCGTCGGAGGCGTTGCCGACACGCAAGCTCCGGGCTGCGCGGATCCTGACCGCGCTTACTTTGGTTTCGTCGATGGTGATGGTCGCCGGTATCTCAGCTTCGGCGCGCGAGGGCTTTGACTTCAAGAACCTCAACGGCGCCGGTGGGCTGCTGATCGGTGGAGGGCTCGCGAGCGTCGGTTTGGCGGTCGGTGCGGGTGTCTCCTACAACCAGGCGCGCAAGGGGTACGACCACGCGGTCGACGTCTACAACGATAGCTTGGGCATGCGTCTTGGGGTGCTGACACCCGAGGGCGAGTACCGGCCGCCACCCGGTGTGATCGTCGACGAAGAGGGCTTTGTGCTGCTCGATGACGGCGATGAGGAGCGTCCGGCGCGTGTTGTCTACCTGCCCCAGGCTGCCCTGCCGGTGGCCGGACCCAAGCAGGGGCAAGCACTGCCACTGCCCCGCCTCAGCGTCGAACTCTTCAACGAGGGAGTCGGTGTCTCGAGGGCGGCGATTCGGCAGGAGTGCACAGAGTCGGTCGAAGCCGGTCGAAGCATCATCGCCGAGGTCATGATCGACGGCCCCAGCGGTCATGTCGTGCAGGTCGTCGCCGACAACGATCCTGGTGGTGCGTGTGTGGCGAGCCAGCTCTTCCTGGCTGTGTTCCCGCCGATCGTGGGGCAAGAGCAGGCCTTCTCGATCACCCTGCGCTTCTAAGTCCCCTTCGCTGGCGGGGCGCTCGATCCGGGGTACTGTTCGCCGACTCGCCGAGTTGCCGATGCCACACGCCCACAACAGTCGTCCCCAGCGCGCGAAGCTTTCAAAGACTCGAACCCGCGGGCGACTTGGGGGGCTCGGGCTCAGCGGGCGGTTCGGCAAGCTCGGGCAGCTCGGGCAGCTCGGGCTACTCGGGCTACTCGGGCTTGTCGGGCCTGTCGCCTGCAACGAGCCAACGGGGCCAGAGCGCGAGATTTCGGGGGCTCGCCTCTTCTCGCAGTACTGTGCGCGCTGCCACGGAGCTGATGGCAAGGGCGCTGCAGACGGGCCTGCCGTCACCCGCGATCTCACCGATCCCAATTACATGAGCATGCTCACCGATCGGCAGATCAAGGGCACGATTCAGATGGGCAAGCCGCCGAACATGCCGAGCTTCGGCCGCCAGTTCGCGGAGCCCTCGCTCAAGGTCCTCACCGCCTATGTGCGCAGCCTCAGCGCCGAGCCCCTCGCCGACGCGAAGAATGCGGATGCACCGTCCGCCAAGACACCCTGACACAGACGATGCGTCGCGACGGGATCGAGCTGCTCTGGCCGGGCAAGTACGACGCCGCGGGCGAGCGTTCGGCGATCCCGAGCCCAGGCCTTCGCACGGTGCCGGTCGCCCGTTACGGCGCCGAGCCTCCGCAGGGCACGCTTGTTCGCGGTGACAACCTGGCCCTGATGGACGCGCTTGTGCGGGGCGGTGACCCGGGCATTGATCTGGTGATCATCGACCCGCCCTTCGCGACCGGCGAGGACTTCTCGGTGCTGACTCAGATAGGCGAGGGGCGCGAGGTTCTGCGGGCGCCGGCCTACAGTGATCGTTGGCAGGGCGGGCTCGGTGGTTTTATGGCGATGCTCGATCCCCGGTTGCGTCTAGTGCACCGCTTGCTCGCGGATCACGGCTCGCTCTACGTGCACCTGGACGCAAACGTCGCCCACCCGGTGAAGGTGCTCTTGGATGAGATTTTCGGACCCGGGTGTTTCCAGCGAGAGATCATCTGGAGGATCGGCTGGGTCTCTGGATTTAAAAGCCGTGCACGCAACTGGATCCGCAATCACGACACGATCCTCTTTTACGTCAAGGACCCGGGGCAGTTCACTTTTAACAAGCGCTATATCCCCTATCCGCCGGGGTACCGCCGCCGTGACGGCAAGGCGCCCAAGGGCGTCGGTATCCCGATCGACGATGTTTGGAACGCGGGGGCCGGCGATCTGGGGCTGCGCGGGGCGGACTCTCTCGACTCGATCCAGATCAAGAGTTTTTCAAGGGAGAAGACCGGTTGGGCGACGCAGAAGAACGAGAGCTTGCTGCGACGGATCATCGACGTGTCGTCGCGACCCGGTGATCGCGTCGCGGATTTTTTCTGTGGTTCGGGCAGCACGCTAGCGGCCGCGACTGCGCTCGGGCGCCGTTGGATCGGCTGTGACCGCTCGTCGATGGCGATTCATCTCGCGCGCAAGCGACTGCGTGAGGTCGATGCAGCGTTCACGCTTTGCGAACTAGAACCAGAACCCTGCGAGGCGCTGCCGATCGCCGCCGAGCGGCCGCCAGAGGAGATCCGCTGCGATTCGACGGCGGGCAGCGCAGAGCCGCCTAAGCTCACTCGCGGGCAGCATGTGCAGCCCGGTGGCGAAATCTGTGAGGAGCTGCTTGCAGGCCTCGAAATCGGCGATCAGGAGGCATGGCTGCGGGTTTGCCCCCCGCGAAAGATCGAGCTGGCGGAGCTTCGTGGGGTCCAGCAGCTCGCAGCGAGTCGCGGCTGTCAGCGCTTGCGAGTGGTCGCAGGGATTTGGGGTTTTGCGGTCGCAGAAGTCGCTCCTGTGATCGATACCACCTGTCTACATTGGCGAGGACACGAGCCGGCGCTGCCTCGATCGAAAGTCGACATTCGCTGGTCAACGCCGGCGCCCTGGCAGCTCGTGGTCGAGATCATCTCCTATCAACCCGGTGATCCGAGCTTGCTGCCCGACGCCACTGTGGTCGATCAGGTGAGCGAGTGGAGCGAGTGGATCGACGCCTGGGCCCTCGCTATAAACAGCCCGCAGGTGATCGCGGAAATGTCCAATAAGTGGGCTGTAGAGGCAGATAGAGGGCTGTTTGTACCGATTGTCGAGCACTTTCGAACGCGTCGGAAACGTTCGCTTTTGTGTGCCTCAAAGCCCGTCGAGATCGCCGAAGCGTGCCGAGCTTCACGGATCTCTGCGCGGGTTCAGATCGTCGATATTCTCGGTCTCGAGACGATCTGGCCCTGGGAACTCGTCTTTGACGAGCAGGGTAAGCTGAGCACGGCTCTGCCTGGGCACGAGCGGGCGAGTGCCGCGTGTTTGTTTGCTTGATCGGCCATGCTCTGGATTGGGTACAGGGAAAGTACTATGATTATATTTTAATCGCTCGTCGGCCGGTATAACGGGCACGTGGGCGGATGAGTCGGCCTTCGCGGCGCTCTTCGTCGACATGTGCACACCAGCCAGCGACACGGCCGACGGCAAAGGTCGGAGTAAAGGCAGCGCGGGGCAGGCCGACGGCCTCGAGCACGAGTGCCGTGTAAAACTCGACATTGGCCCGCAGCCGTCGCTGCGGATAGCGCTCGGCGAGCAGGCGCTCGGCACAGGCTTCGACGCTGCGGGCGAGTTCGATCCGACCCTGTCGACGGGGGTCGGCGGCGAGCAGCAGCGCCTGGCGCTCGAGCACCCGAGCACGGGGATCGCGGACTCGATAGACGCGGTGTCCCATGCCCATGATCCTGCGCCCCGCTAAGAGTTCGGCACGCAGCCAGGACTCGACGTCGCCGGTCTCACCGATCGCGTCGAGCATGTCGAGAACGGGCCCTGGGGCACCGCCGTGCAGCGGCCCCTTAAGCGCGCCCAGACCGGCCACCAGTGCCGAGATCAGATCGGCGCCGGTCGATGTGACCACCCGAGCGGCGAAGGTCGACGCGTTCATCCCGTGGTCCATCACAGTCGCCAGGTAGGCATCGATCGCCCGGGCTGCTGTGGCATCTGCTTGGCCCAGCGCCATCCGCAGGAAGTCGGTCGCGTGCGGGAGCTTCGGGTCGGGAGCCAAGGGTGCCGCGCCCCTTTGAAGGCGGAGCCAGGCGGCGGCGAAGGTCGCGACCGCGGCGACGGCCTGGATGGCATCACCGCCGCCGTTGGCCGCCGAGAGGTGGCTGAGGGCCGCTCGCAGGGCATCCATGCCATCTTCACGGTGCAGCGCATCGCCGAGCCGCGGTAGCAGCTCAAAGGCGGCACTGCGGGCTTGGCCCAGGCGAAGGTCGAGCGCGGCCTCGGATGCCGCATCGGTCTCCTCGCCGGTCCAGAGCAGATGCATGATCGAGGCGAACGAACGCTGCCCGGCGATCTCATCGATCGCGTGACCGCGGAGGAGCAGCACGCCGGCCTCGCCGTCGACGCGGGTGAGCACGCTGTCCGCGACGATTACGCCCTCTAGCCCGCGATTGGGCCTTGGTGCGGGTTTTTGGGCGTTTGGAGGGGAGGCTTTGCTGGACTGCATGATGGCATGAAGCATAGACATGACATCAAGGTTGATCAATCTTGATTGATGAATCAATATATAAACGATCGGTACAAGAGCGGACGCAGGGCCGCTGCCGTGGCAAGATGGAAAACATGGGCGAATCAGAGGAGAGCGGCGACTTCCTGAGCGCGGACGAGGCGGCGCGACGTCTTGGGGTCCGGCGCGCGACCCTCTACGCCTATGTCAGCCGCGGTTGGCTCGAGAGTGTGCCGGGCAGGGGTCGAAGCCGCCTGTACTCGAGCGCGGACGTCGAGCGTCTACGGGCGCGCAGCGAGGCTCGATCGGGTCACGGCCCGGTTGCTGCGGCGGCACTGCGTTGGGGAGAGCCTGTGATCGCCAGCAAAATCACAGCGATTACTGCCGAGGGTCCCCGCTATCGCGGGCAGCGGGTCACCTCGCTGGTTGCCAAGGGCGTCTCCTACGAGTCTGTTGCAGAGCTTTTGTGGCGGGCAGAACTCGCGACAGAGGCGGCAGAGCCGTGGGCTTGCGGGCGCTTGGGCGTTGCCCTGCGGCGCCTCGAGGCCGGGCTGCCCGAGGCCGCTGAGCCCCTGGATGTGTTGCGTTTGGCGCTACCTGTGGTGGGGGCCAAAGAGGGCACGGTGGGGCTCGGCATCAGCGCCGAAGAGGCGCTTGCACCGGGATTGATCGCCCGTTTGGCGGCACTTTGCGGGCTCGCGTCGGGGCCCGAGCGGGTGCGCGGGGCGGCTGCTGAGCGAGGCCTTGCGAGGATCCTCGCGCACGCGCTTGGCGGTGCAAAACTCGCTGCAGATCGGCGGCGTGTTGCGCTGGTCGAGGCGGCGCTCGTGCTCTCGGCGGATCACGGGCTAAACACCTCGACCTTCGCCGCCAGGGTCGTCGCATCGACGGGGGCGGATCTCTTTGCTTGCCTCATAGCGGGCATCTGCGCCCTGTCTGGGCCGCTTCACGGAGGCGCTTGTCGGCGGGTCGAGGGTCTGCTCGACGAGGCTCTTTCGCTCGAAAGGGCGGCGCAGGTGGTTCGCCTGCGAGGTGCTCGAGGCGAGGCGGTGCCCGGCTTTGGTCATGCGCTCTATCCCGATGGTGATCCGCGTACCGTGGCTCTGCTCGAGCTCGCCGCGCGCGGTGGATCGGGCGGGGCCGCGTTGCGGACGATGCGAGCGATCGCTGAGGCGATGGCCGATGCTGGACACCCGGCGCCAACCCTCGACTTTGGCCTGGTCGCGGTGGCTGAGTCGCTCTCATTGCCGCGTGGTTCGGCGACCGCACTCTTCGCGATCGGCCGCAGCGCGGGCTGGGTCGCCCACATCATCGAAGAGCGGCGTCAGGGATTTTTGTTGCGGCCGACGGCACGCTACGTCGGCCCCGGCGCGGTCGAGATCGGTGCCGACAAGCGAAGCCGCGACGGGCATGCATAGGCAGCCCCCGAGATGCGGAGGCATAAGCCCTTGCGTCGCTCTTTCTTAGGGGGCCTTAGCGGCGCTTGCGTCGGACGAGGCCGAGGAGGCCGAGCGAGAGCAGCCCCGCGGCGCCCTGGCCAAAGGGATCGGCACTGACTGTGCAGCCGCAGCCTCCTTCGTCGATTTGACCGCCGGTCGTCGCCGAGTCTGTGTCTGTGTCTGTGTCGGAGTCAGAGTCGGAGCCCGAGGTGGAGGTCGACGTCGAGTTTCCGCCGGTCGAGCCGGTTGTCTCGCCGCCGGTTGTCTCACCACCGGTTGTCTCGCCGCCGGTGCTGGTGCCCATCGTGTCGGAGTCGGAGTCGGTGCCGTCGGTGCCGTCGGTGCCGTCGGTGCCGTCGGTGGTGCCGTCGGTGGTGCCGTCGGTGGTGCCGTCGGTGGTGCCGTCGGTATCGGAGTCTGTGCCGGTAGTATCTTCCTCGATCGTGCAGGTCTCCGAACAGCCGTCGCCAGCTTCGGTATTGCCGTCATCGCACTCCTCGAGCCCGTCCTGGACAAAACCATCGCCGCAGGTCGCAGCCAGGCAGGTGCTCGGGCACTCGTCGGTGTCGTCGTCATTGCCGTCATCGCACTCTTCAAGGCCGCCGATGACCTTGCCATCGCCGCAGCAGCTCGGGAGTTCGATCTTGACGATGCCTTCGACGATTTCGTTGCCGTCGTCGAGCTCGAGTTCGACGTAGACATCGCCGTCCTCGGCCAGGTTGATGCCGTGGCCAAAGGATTTGGTGGCGACAAAGTTGGTGATCGTGAAGTCGCCGACGCCATCGTCGTCGATATCGATCTGATCACCGCGGCTGGCGACGGCCTGAGAACTGACGACATCCGCGGCATCACAGGCGTAGAAGAGCGTCTCGTTGCTGCCGCCGTAGTTCCACAGATGGATCACGCTGCCGAAGTTATTGAGGCTGAGGGCATTGATCTTGGCGGAGGTCGCCAGGGTGATGCCGTCGATGGTATCGCCCTCGCGGATCTGGATGTCGCCGTTGAAGACCAGGTATTCGTCGGTCTCCTTGGGGCCATTGCTATCACCAGAGAACATGTAGTCGCCAGCGTCGTTGATGGTCATCAGGTCGAAGCGGTCCCAATTGTCGCCATCGCCGTTGTCGGTGTCCTCGCGGGCGACGAGCACACCGTCGACGTAGACGGCACCATTATCGCTGGTGGATCCGGTGTCGAGGAAGACGTCGTGGATGTGGTGGTTGCCGTCGTCGGAGATCTGGAAGTCGCGGCCAACCCCGTCGGGACGCTCGATCGCGAGCCCCTCGAGGATGTCATCAGAGCGCATGACGACCTCGATATTCGCCGGATCGGAGCCCGGTGAACGGTAGAGAACCCGTCCTTGAGTAGTCTCGCCGCCGTCCTCGTTAAAGCCCGCGAGCCAGTAGGAGGTGCCATCCGCGATCATTGCCGGGCGGCTGTTGAAGGTCGTGACCGTGCCGAGTGGGAAGCCCGTAGCTTGCTCCGTCTCGGCGGCGAGAAAACCGTTTTGCGTCCAGACTCCGTCGTTACCATTGATCGATGGGCTGTAGATATAGCTGCCATTGCCGGCGCTGCCGATCATCACGCCTGCGCCCGTGAGAAGGTCGATATTTTCGTCGCTGTTCTTCCAAATAATGCTGTCATTCGACCAGACAAAGTGGTCATTTGCGCCGATTTGACCGCTAAAATTGACGCTGCCGTCGATCCCTGTGAAAGGGGAGTTGACGAGCACGACGGCCTCATCTTCGTTCGGGGGAGTATCGCCCTGCTTGACGATGATGGTGGCGGGCACGGTCGCGGCGCTCGCGATGTTCGCAATCGAGAGCACAAATCCAGCGGCTATTAGTGTGATGGGACGCATGGGGCACACGGTAGCCGCACGGGGGGGCGGCAGACAGAGCAAGCGAAAGAAGGCCTCCTCCATCGCAGGTCACCGCACTCAATCGCCGATCGGTCCCACATATCTGCGGTTGCCCCAGAGCCGGTGGGGGCGTCGTTGTGTCAGGGATGATTGATGAGAGAATTCCCAAAGACTAGATATTCGCGCACCGATAGGTAAAATGTGCGGACTCGTCGCGGAGAATCACTCTAGTTTGTCTCGCCTGGGTGCAATTGGCTCTCCGTGAGCGCTGTATTTTTGCGGGCTCAGGTAGGGGCGGGCGGAGCCTCGCCGATCGTCCAGCGCTCTTCGCCGAGCACGAGCTGTGGCCGTGGCGACGCGTCGAGATCGATGTACTCGGCGAGCTCGAGCTGCGCCCTGTTTGTGAAGCGGGCGGAGAGGGGCTGACCGCTGCGAAACGACGGGACAGAGCAGCGTAGACCCCTTTCGGGCTCCTCCCAGAGGCTCGCGGGATCGAGGCGGATCGTGCGGGCGTCGTCGAGGTGGAGCATCAGCTCTGGGGCATTGGTGTCGCTGCGGATCTCGAGCGAGACTGAGAGCACGCGAAAGAAGCAGTCGTCGATCTGCAGGTAGCACCATTGCTCGCCCAGGTGCACGGTTGGCTCGCCGCTTGTGTGCAGATCAAAGCCGCGACGGAGAACGGCGATCACCCGCGGATGTTCGATCGCTTCGTCGGCGATCCAGAGACCGCCTAGGCGATCGAGACGAAGATCTAGGCCGCGCCGGAGTCGTTCGAGGATCTCGGCATCGATTGCTCCCTCGGGAGACGGGATCCTGCCGGCTTTCTGGGTGGCGCTCTGGACCCTTGCCATGGTCGCCGAGATCTCGACGTCGGCCTTCAGGGCTTCGATCGTTGCCGGCAATCGGTAGGTCCAGTTGTGGGGCCCCTGGGTACCGGGTATGTTGATTCGGGCGTCGCTGCCGAGCAGGTCTTGGATGAGCAAGAGCACCAGCTCCGAGCCCGCTTCTAGGAGACAGACGCAGAGCTTTTGCTGGATTTCAGGCGTGAAGTCCTCGGGCAGCTCCTGCGCTGGCAGACCCAGGAGCTGTGCGACAGCTGCTCGCTCCGTTGGTGTTGCCGCGAGACCTCGCCACCAGGCGGCGACCGGATCGGTGTCGTGGGTGCCGAAGCAGGCTATCGATCGCGCTGGGTAGGTCTTGGGATCGACGAATGATTGTGTTTCTGGATCTTTCTCCCAGATCAGTACTTTGTATCCCGGTACGCCGAGCCCTGCGAGGCTCTGCGGCACAAAATCGGGGATCGATCCGAGATCCTCTGCGATCAAGCGGGCGCCCTGGGTCGCAGCGCCCGCCAGCATCGCCTGCAGGACCCGCTCTCCGTGCGCGAGTTGAGCTGCCGGAGACTCCGGTGAGAAGACGCCGGCACAGAGGTGGCCGTCGACGTCGCGGCGCTCGGCAAAGGGTCGCATATAGGTCCGATAAAAGCCGACCAGATGATCGACCCGAAAGCGATCGTAGAGCCGCCCTGCGTAGGCGCAACGCCGCTGCAACCACTGAAAGCCGTCGTCCTCCATCGCTCGCCAGTCGTAGGGAGGCATGCCCCAGTCTTGGCCCTCTTCGTCGAATTGATCGGCGGGCACACCGACGGACATGTGCAGCAAAAATTGATCGCGATGGCGCCACACGTCGGCGCTATCGCGGTCGACCATGAAGGGCAGGTCGCCCATCAACTGGGTGCCGCGACTGCGGAGAGCAGCCCGGGCAGCGCTCCATTGGCGGTTGGCGATCCATTGTAGGTACTTTTGTTCGTGGATCTCTCGGTGCAATGCCGCCTGGGCCTCTTGTAACGCCGAGGCTTGGCGGTCGCGTAGCGGCAGCGGCCATTGCCACCAGGGAGCACTGCCCTGATCACGCTTGATCGCGACGAAGAGCGCGAGTTCATCGAGCCAGTCGCTGTGCTCGGTAGAGAAGGCCTGGAATTCGCGACCGAGCGCGCTCGGGTTTTCGGCTTCGAGGCGGGTAAAGGTCTCCCATGCGCTGTGCAGGACCTGTCTCTTGAGCCTGCGCACGAGGGCATAGTCGACAGTGTCGGTGCGGCGCAGGGCCGCGAGCGCCTGCTTATCGTGCGTGCTCAGCAGGGTGTTCACCTCGGTCGAGGAGAGCCCGGGCAGATCGTCGACGTCGATGTAAATCGGATCGATGCCGAAGGCCGAGAGCGCCGCGTAGGGGGACTCCGAGGCGCCCGATCCCTCGGCGATCGGCAGCAGTTGGATCAGCGAGAGCCCGGCTGTGGCGATCCACTCGGCGAAGGGCTCGAGGTCGCCGATCGAGCCCACGCCCCAGGATCTGCGCGTGCGCAGCGAGAAGAGGGGCACGGTGACACCTGCGACCCGCGCGAGCTTGGGATGCATCGTCTGCGCCTAGCAGTGATGGCGTAAAAAAGGAAGGGCAAGGCGGCTGTGCGAGCTTGGCCGAGAGCGCGCTTCACTGTAGCGTGACCCCGATGGCAGGGCGTGTTCTCGGCGGCGGCTCTCCGGCCCCTCTCGGTGCGACCCACGACGGCGCAGGCGTCAACTTTGCGGTCTTCTCGAGCATCGCTGAGCGCATCGAGCTCTGTCTCTTTGATGCGCCGAGTGATCACGAGGCGGTCGCGGTCTACGGGCTCGAGCATCGCTGTGGGGGGGTCTACTGTGGATATCTGCCAGAGTGCGGTCCTGGCCAGCTCTACGGCTATCGGGTCTACGGGCCCTACGATCCGCGGAGCGGGCATCGCTGCAACCCAAAGAAGCTCCTCCTGGATCCCTACGCGCGAGCGGTGGCGGGGCGCGTCGACTGGAGCGGACCTATCCAGGGCTACGTTTCAGGGGAGCCGGAGGACCTGCTGGCCGACGATCGTGATGACGCCTGGGCGGTACCGAAGGGCGTCGTTGTTGCGGCCCCATCAGGTTTGGCAGATCCGCCGAGGCCGGCGACGCCCTGGAGCGAGACCGTGATCTACGAGGCCCACGTCAAGGGCCTGACGATGAGCCACCCGCAGGTACCACCTGAACTTCGGGGCACCTACGCCGGCCTCGCTTCGCCGCCAGTGATCAAACATCTGCAGGGGCTCGGGGTGACCGCGATCGAACTGCTGCCGGTCTTTGAGATCCTCGACGAGGTTCACCTCGCGCGCCGCGGGGCGGTCAACTACTGGGGCTACAGCACGCTTGCCTACTTCGCGCCAGCTGCCCGCTACGCCGCATCTAGATGCCCCTTGGGTCAGGTTGAGGAATTTCGCTCGATGGTGTGCTCGCTGCATCGAGCGGGCATCGAGGTGATCTTGGACGTCGTTTTTAATCACAGCGGCGAGGGCTCGCACCTAGGGCCGACCCTGAGCCTGCGCGGCTTTGACAACCCCGCTTATTACCGCCTCGATGTCGAGGACCCGCGACGTTACGCCGACACGAGTGGCTGCGGCAACAGCCTGAATCTCGGCCATCCCCAGACCCTGCGCCTGGTGATGGACAGCCTGCGCTATTGGGTCCAAGAGATGCAGGTCGACGGCTTTCGCTTCGATCTTGCGCCGGCCTTGACCCGTGATCACGGCGCGTTTGATCGGCGCTCGCGGTGGTTGGCGGCGCTCCATCAGGATCCAGTGCTGAGTCGAGTCAAGCTGATCGCGGAGCCCTGGGATCTGGGCGAGCACGGCTACCAGCTCGGGGCTTTCCCCGCGCCCTTTAGCGAGTGGAACGGCCGCACCCGCGACGCGCTCCGTCGCTTTTGGCGCGGTGATCCTGGCCTCTTGGGCGAACTCGCGTCGCGGCTTTGCGGCTCTTCGGATATCTTTGCGGCGGGCGATCGGCGGCCGCAGGCGAGCATCAATTTTGTCACCTGCCACGACGGCTTTACGCTGAGCGATCTCGTATCTTATAGCCATAAGCATAATCAGGCGAATGGCGAGCAAAACCGTGATGGTTCGGATCACGAGCAGAGCTGCAATTACGGAGTCGAAGGGCCGACTCTAGATCCAGGTATTACTGCCCTACGTGCCCGCCAAGCCCGTAATTTACTGACGACACTCGTGCTCTGCCAGGGCGTGCCGATGTTGCTCGGTGGCGACGAAATGCTGCGGACTCAGGGGGGCAATAACAACGCCTATTGCCAAGATAACGAGACCTCGTGGCTCGACTGGAGCTTGGACTCCGAGGCATCGGTGATGCTGGACTGGACCCGGCGATTGCTGGCGATCCGTCGGCGTTTTGGCCCGTTGCGGCGGCGGA
>CAYYUP010000034.1:22627-50277 GCA_964474905.1 uncultured Nannocystis sp.
GGTTGGCGGCTGCTCGCAGATAGCTGCGCGCCTTGCCGAGAAGAGCAGCTTTTGCCCCGCGCAGAGCGTCGTTACAGGATGATCGGCCACTCGGTGGCGGTGCTCGCCCGGGTCGATGGGGAGCGAGAGGTGAGCGGCCTGAGCGAGCCAAACGAGGAGAGCGCACGATGACCAGACGAGCGAAGGCAAAGCCAAAGCAAAGAACCAAAAGAGTGCGTCGATCGGGCGGGGTGCGGGCAGATGTCTCGCAGGCTGCGCCCTCGAGTCTTCGTGACGTCGACGTTTTTCTCTTTCACGAGGGCACGCACCTTCGTCTCTACGAGCACCTGGGCAGTCACATCAGCCTCGATCCAGAGCGGCCTGGGGTCAGCTTTGCGGTCTGGGCCCCGAACGCGGCCTCGGTCGCGGTGATCGGCGATTTTAACGATTGGAGCGAGGGCGCTCATGCGCTGCGCAGGCGCGAAGGGTCCGGGATCTGGGAGCTCTTTGTCGAGCAAGCCCGCTGCGGTCATCTCTACAAATATCGGATCCACAGCCAGAGTGGCGAGTGTCTCGACAAGGCGGATCCGATGGCATCGCGGCAGGAGCATCCGCCAAAGACGGCCTCGGTGATCGCCGCTCTGCCCGACTATCATTGGCTCGATGAGCGTTGGATGGGGGAGCGAGCCGGCCGCCAGCGGCAAGACCAGCCGATGTCGATCTACGAGGTACATCTGGGGTCGTGGATGCGGATCCCGGAGGAGGGCGATCGATGGCTGAGCTACCGCGAGATCGCGCCCCGTCTCGCCGACTATGTCGCGGATCTCGGCTTTACACACGTCGAATTGATGCCCCTCGCCGAGCACCCTTTTTACGGATCCTGGGGCTACCAGACGACCGGATACTTCGCGACGACGGCTCGCTACGGCGATGCTGAGGGCTTGATGTGTTTGGTCGACACCCTCCATCGGCGGGGCATTGGCGTGCTCATCGATTGGGTACCTGCGCACTTTCCGAACGATGCCCACGGCCTTTGTCGATTTGATGGCACTCACCTCTATGAGCACGAGGATCCGCGTCGGGGATACCACCCCGATTGGAAGACGTTGATCTTTAATTACGGTCGTCACGAGGTGCGCTCGTTCCTACTCTCCTCGGCGATGCTCTGGCTCGATCGTTTTCATATCGATGGCCTGCGTGTCGACGCGGTGGCGTCGATGCTCTACCTCGACTATTCGCGTGCGGAGGGCGAATGGCTGCCCAATGTGCACGGCGGTCGTGAGAACCTCGAGGCCATCGATCTACTGCAGCGGTTGAACCAGGTCGCCGAGCAGCATTTTCCGGGGACCCTCGTGATCGCCGAGGAGTCGACCGCTTGGCCCAATGTGTCGCGGCCGGTGGCCAAGGGCGGCCTAGGCTTCGCGATGAAGTGGGATATGGGGTGGATGCACGACACCCTGCGCTATCTCGGTCGCGATCCTCTCTTTCGCCAGCACCATCATCGAGAGGTCAATTTTCGGATGATGTACGCGTATTCAGAGAATTTTGTGCTGCCGCTCTCCCACGACGAGGTCGTGCACGGTAAGGGCTCGCTGGTCGGCAAGATGCAGGGTGAGCGATCACAGCGGCTTGCCCACCTAAAGCTTCTTTATGGTTATATGTACGCATCGCCGGGCAAGAAGCTGCTCTTTATGGGCGGTGAGTTTGCCCAAGAGCGCGAGTGGAACCACGATCGGAGCCTCGATTGGCACCTGTTAGAGGGGCATGATCCCGTACATCGCCAGATGCGGGCCTGGGTCACCGCCCTGAATCGTCTCTATGTCGCCGAGCCCGGGCTGCACCAGCTCGATCACGATCCCGATGGTTTCCGTTGGATCGATGCCGACGACGCTGAGCGCAGCATCGTCTCGTTTGTCCGTCTGCCGCGCGGGGGTGAAGGGTCGCCGATCCTTGTGATCCTCAATTTCACGCCCGTCGCTCGTCCGGGCCTCGAGATCGGTGCGAACGCGGCGGGGGCTTGGGCCGAGGTCTTGCGCAGCGACCTGCCCGAGTTTGGCGGCGAGGCGGAGCTACGCGAGCGGATGGCAGAGGCCCAGCCCTGGAGGCAGCTGCCCGCCACGTTGCGGGTGGATCTGCCGGCGCTCGGAGTTGTTTTTTTGAAGGGGCCGAGACACGTCGACTGAGATCGACGCGCACACTCAATCGACAGCTCAATTGTGCAGGCAGTCCGATCAACAACAAGCGAGTTTTCCATCGGCGTCGCGAGCCAGATTTGGGTCGCCCTGATGCTCACCGCTGGACTCGCGTGCAACGGCGCCGCGGCGGGTAGCGAGACGTCGACCGCGACGCTTGGCTCTACAGCTGGCTCTACGGGCAGCTCGACGAGCGGGTCGCCGTCGTCGACCGATGGTTCTAGCTCCGACACCGGCGAGTCCTCCGGCACGATGAGCTCGTCTGGGGGCTCGACGTCGGGCACTACGGGGAGTGAGACGGAGAGCGAGAGCGAGACCGGCACCTGCGCTGATCGATCCAAGGACGTTGAAATCCTTCGGCAGGCCATCGTCGGTAAACTCGATCCTGGGGAAGCGCTGCAGATGATCGCGGACTCCGGGGGCTGGCCGATCGAGAGCTGCGAGAGTACCTATATTTTTGCCTGTCTCTGCGGACAGGAAAACTGGAACCTGGTCGGCGATTTTAACGACTGGGCACCGACAGCGATGGCGTCGGCCGGCGATCTCTGGTGGATCGAGGTCCCGATCGCCGAAGCTGTGGGCGCACGCTACAAGTTTTACGACGGCATCGAGGCCTACATCGCCGATCCGATGGGCCGCCGCTACGGCTACGACGAGTTCGGTGAGTACTCCCTAGTGCGTGCGAACGCCCGGCACCTCGAGCGTTGGTTTGGGCTCGCAGGCTTTGGCCTGGGGCCTAGGGATCTGCAGGTTTTGGTGCCCACGGACGGCGTCTTCTCCCACGTTGTCTACGCCGCGGATGGCCAGAACCTCTTCGATCCAGAGGCGATCTGGGGCGGCTGGCAGCTCGCTGAGAGTGTGCCGCCCGAGATGCTGATCGTCGGTGTCGACAATACGGGCGCTCGCCTGGACGAGTACACACAGACGACCGATGAACTCGATGGCATGAGTGTCGGCGGCAAGGGGCCGGACTACGCAAAGCTCGTGCACGAGGTTATCCGGCCGCGTATCGAGCAGGCCTATGGAGCACCGGCCGCGGTCGCCGTGATGGGTTCATCGCTCGGCGGCCTCATCTCGTTTGCGATCGCGGATCTCTACCCGAGCGACTACGACATGGTGATCTCGCTCTCGGGCACCCTGGGTTGGGGCTCCATCGGCGAGGGGGTGCAAAATCCGACGATCCTCGAACTCTATCAGGATGCGGGCAAGCGGCCCTTCGCGATCTATCTCGACAGTGGTGGGGGCGACGGCGGCATGCCCTGCATCGACAGCGATGATGATGGCATGTTCGATGACAACGATCTCGCAAGCGACAACTACTGCGAGAACATCCAGCTGCGCGACGCTCTGGTCGAGCTCGGCTACTCGTTTGACATCGATCTGTGGCACTGGTGGGAGCCGGATGCTCCGCACAACGAGGCGGCGTGGGGGGCCCGTGTGGGCGTGCCTCTTGCTCAATTCGCGGGGATCTGAGTAGGTCGATCGTGCGGTCGTCCCGATGGCATCAACCAGCTCAAATCACGCAAAATGCGCGCTCTAGTATCGCGTCGCCAAGCCGACTATAAGCAGAATACCATGAGCGCGTTTTCGAGAGCATTGGTGAGCGGAGTTTTTCTTGTCGCCGCTTGTAACTCCACTACGGGCGAGAGCGAAGGCTCGGAGTCCGGCAGTGAGAGCGCGACGAGCTTGGGCAGCAGCTCGGGCAGCAGCTCGGGGGGCAGCTCGGTCGGCTCTGCAGGCAGTACGTCGGATGCCACAACGAGCGCCACTTCAAGCGCGACGACCGGGACGACGACCGGGAATACGACCGGAAATACGACCGGGAACACGACGGGAAATACGACCGGGAACACGACTGGAAATACGACGGGAAATACGACCGGAACGACGACCGGAACGACGACCGGCGATACGACCGGCGGCAACGACCTACCGGCTTGCGACTACTACTCGAGCCCCGGGGGAGGGGCCAACGCCGAGGGCTCGAAGGAGGATCCATGGGGCCCGTTGGCGGAACTCGCGGCCCAACAATCGATCCCCACCGAGGGCGTGCTCTGCCTGATGGACGGCGCCCACGGTGCACCGAAGATAAGCGGTCTAGACTCCGGTGGTCTGTTGATCCGCGCCGAGCATCGTCATTTCGCAACCGTCGGCACCTTGCAGCTCATCGGCGTCCACGGGGTGGATTTTTGGGGCCTAAAGGTCGACGGCGCCGGTGCGATCGACGAGGGGGCTGATCAGCGGCAGATGTTCATGGTCACCGGCGACAAAACGACCTCTGAGGTGGCATTGCTCGATGTGCTCGTCCAGTCCGCGCCCTCGTCTGCGCTCTGGGATAAGCTCGACTGGGTCTATCTCGTGCGCAGCGGTATTGACTTTCGCGGGCCGAAGATCTCGATTCTGGACTGCCAGATTTTAAATACCTATCACGCGCTCTTGCTCCGGGGGGACGGTGCGCTGGTCGAGCGTACGCTCATTGATAACTTTGGCGGTGATGGCATCCGCGGGCTTGGCAGTAACTCTCGCTACTCGTGGAATACCGTTCGCGACGCCTACATCGACGAGTACGACATCCAGCACGATGACGCGTTCCAGGCCTACAAGCTCGATGGCGATCTAAAGATCGCCAACGTCACCATCGATCACAACAAGTTCATCCTCTTTGCCGATCCGCTCACCGACTTTGTCCTGGAAAACGAGCTCGTCGGCACCTTGATGCAGGGCGTGATCATCACCGATGGCTACGCCGACGGTTGGGTCGTCGAGAACAACCTGGTGGTCAACGGACAGGCACACGGCATCAGTCTCTTTGGTGCGAGAAATTGTCGGGTGCAAAACAACACCGTGGTCGCGCACCCTGACTTTGTGCCTGACAGCGGCCCCTGGATCCGTCTAGCGGATCAAAAAAAGACCGGTCATAAGAATTTTGACAACGTGATCAGGAACAATTTGGCCCAATTGCTGACGCCCTGGGACTACGACGATACCTCGATCGTCGAGGCCAATATGAAGGCGCCGTGGTCGGATGGTTTTTTTGTCAATAGCGCCGAACTCGACTTCCATCTCGGGGGCATGAGCCCCGCTCTGGATGCAGGCGTGGACACCGATCTCGCCCAGGTCGATCTGGACGAGGCGCCCCGGCATGTCGGTGGGGCCGTCGATCTGGGTGCCTACGAGGCGCAGTAGATCGCCGCTTGCTCGCCGTGATCTGCGAGGCTGGGCCGATGTCGGTCCAGCCTCGAAGATCGAAATCAGGCCCTATACTCTCGTAGGTGCGGGTAGATGGCCACTTAGCGCAGCGGCTTTATGTCAAAGACCCGGACTTGCGACTTCGTGACCTTGACTTTGATGCCAGCTGCGCTGAGCACATCGGTCTCGGCGGTGAGGGGGACTGACTCCGGTTGCATGAGATCCTTGAGGCTGACCTCGTTCACGTCGCTGAGGCCGATGGCGACAAGAGCGCTCTCCGGTACCTTGAGGTCGAGAGTGTACAGATTGTCCGGGCTCAGGTTGACGGCGATCAGGTAGATCTGGTCACCGCTGTGGCGGATAAATGTATAGCACCAGCGCCCGGCGGAGCAGTAGGTGTCTGCGCCGATATTGTACTCTTGGAGGCTGATGAAATCACCGGATGCGATCGCTGGCTGGGTCGCGATCGCCAGGAGTCGGCGGTAAGTGGTGTGGAGGTCGAGCTGTGAGCTGCTGAGCTGACTGCCGTCGTACTTGTGGTCGCTCACCCACTTGGCGAAGTCGGGCATTGTCCAGTAATCATAGGTCGTTGTGCGTCCGTCCTCGATGCCAAAGCCTTCGATCTGGGAGCCGTGCTCGCCGACCTCCTGACCATTGTGGACCTGGAGCGGCCCGCGGCCGAGGAGATAGAGCAGTGCGGAGCCGGGCACACCCGCGATCGCCGAACCAAAGCCTGAATTCGTGGTCGTGCCGTTAGGGTCGATTGGCGAGGCGATCCGACGTTCGCGGTGGTCCTCGCTGTATCGGAGGAGTTTTTCGGAGAAATCCTGGCTCTCCTCGAGGAGTGGCGTGATGTCAGCGGCCTTGGATTTGCAGCAGACCACCTTTTTGATGGCCTCGTAGAGCGCTCTATCGTTGATCGCATCGACACCGGTGTTGAGGAGCGCTTCGCGGGTGAACGCCTCGAGCTTGTTGGGCGCGGACTCGTAGCCGACCGCGAGGAAATACGCGTCGGCATCGCGGCTGCGGGCGTTGGTTATCATCCAGGTCAAGAACTCGAGGGGCACGAGGTGGGCGCCGTCGATACGAAATCCATCGATGCCCATATCCTGCCAATAGGCGACGATCGCATCCATGTCATCCCAGGTTTTAGGGATCGGGTCGTAATTGCCAACGGCCATCGGATCGTTGAAGTCGATGCCGTAATTGAGCTTGACCGTGTCCCACCAATCAGTAGATATCAATATCGACGTAGTTGTATTATTGCCGCTCACTCGGGGTACCAACTCGTCGGGATATGCATTGTCTGGCATGCCCGGCGGCGCCCACCAGTCGGGGGTCGGCAACTCGAGTGGCGGCGCATTTTGCAAGTAGAAGAAATTATTTTGCGGGTCCGCGAATACGCCGGTATTGTCGTCGGTCCCGAAGTCTGTCTTTCCTGGGATGTTGGTGTGGTAGGAGCGGGCGACCTGATTGGGGATCAGATCGATGAGCACCATCATGTCTGCGGCATGGATGCGATCGATGAGTTCCTGGAACTCGGTGAGGCGGTCGATGGGCTCCATCGCGTAGTCCGCCGAGACGTCGTAATAGTCGCTGATCGCGGTGTAGGAGCCCGCTTTGCCCTTGATCGTATCGGGGTCGTCACCGAGCTCTTGGAGGTTGTTGTAGGGGGTAAAGGTCGCCTGTTGGAGCACCCCGTGCAACCAGATGTGGCTGTAGCCCATCGCCCGCAATTCGCCGAGGGCGATATCGTCGATGTCGACGAATTTACCGACGCCATTGGTATCGATGTCGCCGTCGCTGATACTGCCACTCTTGGTATTGGAGAAGGTGCGGACCGTGAGCTGATAGATTCGCTGCCTCGGTGCGTCGAGGTCGACCTGGACCTCTCCGTCGGTATCGGTATCGGTGCCGGTATCGGTGTCGGTGTCGGTATCGGAATCGGTGCCGGTGCTGGTGCCCGTTGTTGTGCCCTCGGAGTCCGTGCCGCTTGAGGTCGACGAGGTCGATGTTTCGCCGGTCGAGTCGGTATCCGACATCGAGTCGGTCGCCGTGTTGCCCGACGAACCGGACTCAAGTGGTACACCGATGGCGCATGCCGTAGGGGTCATCGCCATCGCGCAAGGAAGTGCTAAGGAAGCTAAGTAGCGAGCGCTCACCATCATCAAGAATCCTCTGGAGGGTCGGCGTTGACGACCCTCCATCATGCTAGTGGATCTGCAGAGCCCTGCCACGGAGAGCTTTGGTCGCAGGTCTTCGTGTGCTGCAGATCAGGCCCGCGAGCCGTCAGGGTGCGAGGATGACCGAGCCCGCGGCCGGCAGTGTCAGCGTGAGCGTCTCTGATCCTGAGACCTGGACAGAGTTGCCTCCGAGCGCATCGTTGAGCACATCCTTGGCCGCGAAGCCGAGTTCGCCGACATCAAAGGTGCGCATCTGGGGCGCATCGGCGCGGGTCAGGCCGACGATCGCAGCATCGCCGGGGCCTATCACTCTGGCGAAAATAAGCGTGTCGTCATCTACGGCGAGGGTCCGGTAGTCACCGCGCTGGAGCGCAGGGATCGTCTGCCGGGCGCTGCCGAGCTTGCGCACGAAGGCGAGCGTCGCGGTCTCGAAATCGCCTAGTTCGTTCTCGGGGCGCCACATCAGGCGGTTGTTTGGATCGGCCCCGCCCCACTGCCCGTACTCGTCGCCGTAGTAGAGGAGCGGAGCCCCTGGCTGACCTAAGAGCCATGTCATTGCGAGGCGTAGGCGAAGGTAAGGTTCGTCGTCGGTGGGCGCGGTCGCTGTGTCCTCCCATTGGTTGCCGGGCACGCCCTTGTTGTGCTCCGGATCCTGACCGCGGTAATCGGCCAAGGTGGCGAAGCGGGCGGTGTCGTGGGAGCCGATGTAAGGGGTCATAATGGCCGTTTTGGGCCATTTTTCGAGGCCGTGCTTCAGCCAGTAATCGGCGTGCAACATTCCCTGGTCGCCGTGGGCAAAGGTCCGGTAGGAGACGCCGTGGTAGAGGACAAAATCGAATTGGCCATCGAGTCCATAAGGACCGATGTACCTGGCGATCGTTCCGTAATTTTCGTCGTTGCAGGGGTCTGGGCAGTCACTCCAGCCCATCGCTGTCTCGCCCATCTGGAAGTACTCGGTGCCGGCGCCCTCAAAGAGCTCGTGCACCTCGGCGGAGAGATTACGGGTGGCGACCTCTTCGACATGCTTGACCGCGTCGACCCGGAGGCCGTCGAGGTTGAAGGTATCGAGCCACCAGATGGCATCGTCGACGAAGGCGGCGTTGGCCTCGGGTACGGTGTGGTTGATGTCTGGCAGGTAGCTGGCGAACATGCAATCGAGGGCGTGGCCGGTCCAATCACACTGGTCGGTGCCGCAGACGCAGCCGGTCCGAAACCACTCCGGGTGCTCCTGCATGTAGAGGTGATCCTCGTGCACGTGGTTGACGACGAAGTCCTGAAGGATCCGAATTCCGTGTTCGTGTGCCTCTTTGACCATGTCCTTAAGGGCTTGTTCACCGCCTAGGCGTGGGTCGACTTCTCGGGGCTGAATCGGCCAGTAGCCGTGGTAGCCGGTGACGTAGTGCACGCCGTCGCTAGCGACGTAGGCGTCACTCGGGTTGGTCTGGAAGGGCGTGAGCCAGATCGCCCGGACGCCGAGTTTGTCCAGGGTGCCGGCGGCGATTGTCTGGCGGAGGCCGATCAGATCGCCGCCCATATAGTCGCCACGAACATCGGCCATCGGCGTCGGCCCTGGGTTGTTGCCGGGGTCGCCGTCGCGGAAGCGATCGCTGACGACCATGTAGATCAGCGCACCCTGCCAGGTGAAGGGCACGGCTTCGATCCAAAAAACCAGGCGCAGTGGCTCGCCGAGCGCATCGGCAGCCGTGGCCCCACGCAGGCGGACGGTGTACTTGCCGTCGGCTAGGCCCGAGAGTTCGATGTTGACGTTGCCGTCGGCGTCGATCGTGAGTTCTTTGGCGGTCAGCGAGCGGCTCTCGTCCTCTTCGCCGAGAGTCGCCTCGAAGGCCTCTGGATCGGGGCCGTCGCCTGCGATCGCGTCGACGAAGGTGAGCGCGGCGCTGTAGCTGCCCTTGCCGGGCGCCAGCCGTTCGCTCGAGGAGCTGTCGATGACAAAACTCGGCAGGGTGCAGTCGGCGACCTTGATCGCGGAGTTTTCAGTCTCGCCGATGTACTTGCGGCGACCCTGCAGTGGGTCGAGGATCCACTGAGCTTCGCCGCCCGCGTCGTAGACGATTTTGTAGGCGTGGAGGCCCGGTGGCAGAGCCATGGTCGCGCTAAAATATCCGTCGCCATTGGGTCCTTCGAGGGGGATCGCGCTGGCGACTTCGAAATCATGCCACTCGCCCGCGACTCGGGGATCGTCGGCGGGACCGACCGGCTTAAAGCGGAAGGTCGCGGGGCAGAGCCCATCGCCGTCGCCCGTGGTGTCGGTACCGGTGTCGGTGTCGGTCTCGTTGGTGTCGGTGTCTGTTTCGCTGGAGGTCGTGCCGCTGGTGTTGGTTTCGCCGGTGCTCGCCTGGTCGCCGGTGGTCGGGGCTACGCTGCTCGCCTCGGAGGTCGGGTCGCTGCTGCCTTCGCCGCTCTCGATCGGCACTCCGGTTGAGCAGGCGAGCAGCGGGAGCAGAACGGCGACGCTAGAAAATCGAGGGGGGCAGGGCATGATCCTCCGTCAAGACTATCAGCCAGAGCCCGCACCGATGCTCACGTCGTTCGTCTTGTCCGTTACTCTTGCGCCGATGTTTTGGCTGCGAACCTCTAGATCTTGCCGTCGCCATCGGGGTCAGACCTCGGTCTCCCTACATTGCTTCGCGCTCCTCGTGGGTGGTCTCGCATCAACGCCGAGCTTTGCCAATGCTGCACCCACGCGGACCCGCTTTGAGTTGCCCGCCGCCAACGGCTACAGCGCGCTGCTGGTCGATCTGCAGGCCGGGCGGGCGACGCAACTTCGCGAGCATCTCTTCGCTGCGGAGGAGCCACAACTCGACGCAGAGGGCGAGGAGATCTGGGACGGCTCCCAGTTTGCGGCGGTCTATACCCGCGATCTCCTCTACGACGCCTACTTCGGGCTTCGGACCGCGGACTCTCAGTTTTGGCTGCCATCGCTGCCGGTCGATCTTGATGCCAGCGGCTACGCTCCAAGGGGCCCCGGTGAGCGAGGTGGAACTGGCCTTGTGACCATGGTCCAAAGGTCAGGAAGCATCGAAGCGACCCAGTATTTCTTCACGCCGCAGGCCCTGGAGGGCGTGGGTTTTGTGATGGCGATTCGTTTGAAGAATACCGGCGATCAAGCGGAGGCCGGAATCCAGGCGTTCTCGATCCATAATTTTCACCTCGGCTTTGGCAGGGCCAACGCGCCTTGGGATGTCGGCGAAGACATCGGCGAGAACGGCGAGACCCTGATCTGGGACGCAGAGAACGGGCAGTACGTAGAGCGAGGATTTGCCGGGGTCGTTGTTGCTCGGCCGTTGGGGACTCTCGCCCATCACGGCTCGACACCCGGCTCGGATCCCTTTAGCATTGTCGACGGCGGCACCAAAGTGGATCTTGCCGATAACGTGCCGCCGATGGGCGCGGTTGATGGCGCTGTCGGGGCCTACCAATTTGACATCGGCTCGCTCGCTGCTGGGGCTGAGTCGTGGGCCGGGGTTGCCTTCGTGTGGAATGGTGATCCCTTTGCCCAGGAGGAGGCCAACATGTGGTTGCATGCCGTCGTCGGTGACAAATCCGCGGCGGAGGTTGTCGGCGATGAGCTCGATCGATGGGCTGATTTTCAGGACACGCTCACTCTGCCTGCGGGCGTCAATGCGGACGAAGAGACGCTATTGCGACAGTCGGCGGTGATGCTGAAGATGGGCCAGGTGCGCGAGAATACGGCCTATCTTCGCGAGTGGCTGAGCGAGGATGGCGAGCCCCGACAGACCCGATTTCCGGGTCTTGATGATAAACCTGCCTCGTTGCCGGGACTTGTCAAACACCGCGGTGCGGGGGCAATTCTCGCCAGCCTGCCGCCGGGAAACTGGACCTACGCGTGGATCCGTGACGGCGCCTACGCGACCGTTGCGATGGCTGTATTGGGAATGCAAAAAGAGGCCCATGATGCCCTGAAATACTATCTAGAGGCCGAGTCGGGGCGTTTTAAAGATTGGTCCGAACTCGCCGACTACGACCTGCCGGACTATCAAATCTCGCTTGTTCGCTACTACGGGTTCGGCGTCGAGGAAAGCGACTTTAATGAGTTTGGGCCGAATCTCGAATTCGACGGTTTTGGCCTTTTTCTTTGGGCGTTGCGGGCCTACGAACTCGAGACTGGGGACGAGAGCCTGACGGACGCCTATTGGCCGCTGATAAGCAGCCGTGTCGGCGATGTGCTGGTGGCGCTGATCGAGCCAGAGACCGGACTCATTCGGGCGGACTCATCGATTTGGGAGACCCATTGGCAGGGTCGTGAGCGACACTATACGTATACTAGCTTGACCGCGGTGCGCGGGCTCTGCGACGCGGCGGCGCTGGCTTCGAGGGTTGGCGACGGCGAACGGGCGGCAATCTATGCTGACACCGCCCAGGCACTGCGGCAGGCGATCGTCGACCGTCTGACCGATGACAAAGGCATGTTAGCCGCCAATCTAGAGGAGCTTCAGGCCGGCGAGGGATACTACGATGCGGCGGTCTGGGACGCGATCGCGATGGGCCTTTTTGATCCGCAGGGCTCGATCGCCGCGGCGACGATGGCTGGGCTCGACACTCATCTCCAGGTCGCCGCGGGTCCGGGATGGTCGCGCAACGACGATCGTTTTGATCACCAAATGGGCGAGGACCTCAGTCCTTGGGGTTCGGATTACGATTCGGCGGAGTGGGTGATCACGGATCTCCGGGGATCGATCGCCGCGCGCATGATCGGTGCAGATGACAGAGCGAATCTACTTACGGACTGGGTGCGCGACCAGGCGTTGGTCAATTATTTGATGGTCGCAGAGACCTTTGACGAGGGCTCGGGGCTCTATAAATTCAATACACCGATGCTCGGCTTTGGGGCAGGAGCCTATACCCTGGCCTTGGCCCATAGAGCTGGGGGGCAGGGTGCGAATGACCCGGCGTGTGGGGCCTATTACGGCGAAGAGAGCGGCACGACCAGCGGCGGCGAGACCACGACAGGTAGTAGTAGTGGTAGTGGTAATAGTAGTGGTTCGGAGGGCAGCGAGACGACGGGGGGGCTGACGATCACCGACGGCATCGGCAGCGACTCCAATGCCAATAGCGCGAGTGCGGGTCTGAGTGCGGGCACAGATGGGGGGGGCGAGAGCTCCGGTTGCGCCTGTCGCAGTGGTGGATCGCAAGGTGTCTCCCAGCTGTCTCTCTTCTGCTTGGCGCTGCTGCTTCGTCGACGTCGGCGAGCGGGGGCTCGGGCCTGAGTCGGGCAGGGGGTTGTGGCTTTGCCAGGGTGCTCGGCTATTGTCCCCACGACCGCTGCAATGGCCCCTATAGGGGTAATTGCAGCGGTCGTGGGCTTTACTTGGACCGTTTTCGTTGGGTGTTGCTATCGGATTTGATCGCGTCAAGATTCACCTTGTAGGTGGTGATCACGCGCTTGCGGCCCTCCATGGTCAGCTCGATTCGAGCCTTGACCTTCTCTAGGGTTGCGATCGCCTCGTCGCCGCCGGAGTGGTCCGACATAAACTCGATCTCACGTTCGGTGCGGGCGATCGCCTCGGCTGCGCGGCTCTCGTAGCACTCGAGGAGCGGCGCCGAACCGACGGCGCAGAGCCAGGAATCGAAGGTGTTCCAGGTACCCAGCGACAACGCATTAAAGGCCTCGTCGAACTCTGCGACGTCGCTCGCTTCGACGTAGAGACCACCGGTCAACTCGGCGATCGCCATGAGCGCTTCGGCGTCCTCTTTGGCCTCGATGCCAAAGCCGACGACGTCGATGCGGCTGACGTGATTGGTCTCGAAAAGCTGGCGAGCGACGGTCACGGGATCGCCGTCGCAGCGCTCGATGCCGTCGGCGACGAGGATGACGTGATTCACGGTGCTGACCTGCTCAGGCAGGAACTGGGCACTGGCCTCGATGGCGCGGGCGATCGGTGACCAGCCCGTTGCGTCGACCGTCGCCAGTGCGTCTTTTACGACCTGCGGGTCGGGTATGTTCATCGGCGCGATCATCTGTACCTTCGAGCAGCTCTCTTCTTTCTGAGCCTCGGAATTGTCGCCGAATTGACCGAAGGCCATCACGCCTACCTTCATGACGTCGGCTCGGGGCATCAGCTCGACAAAGCGGGTGACGGCCTCCTTGGCGACCTTCATTTTGCTCTTTCTTTTTCCCGCTTTGCCGGCCATCGATCCCGAGGCGTCGAGGATGATCAGCGTATTGATGCTCTCGGCGAGCCGGCCTCCGCCGGCATTCTCGCCACAAGCGACGACGATGCACTCGTCGATATTTGGGTCATTGTGCAGCTCTAATTCGACAAAATCTGGCACACCGTCGGCATCTACATCGTTGTACCAAGCGTCGACCAGAGGCGGTGCCTGCTCGTCCGCAGCGGAGTCGGCTGCGGGGTGGATCTCGGGCTCTTGGCTCTCGTTCTTAGACTTGTTGCAGCCGGCCTGCGAGGTTGTGAAGGCGATGGTGAGCGCGAGGGGGAGCGATCTGTGGTGTACGCGGTGCATGACAGTGCGGATACATTGGCCGATATATCCGCCGTGGGAAGACGAAAATGTTGCGAAGGCGCCTGCAGGGGCTGCCGGGTGCCGGCTTGAGATTCGTTCTTAGATTGGTTTAGGGAACCCGAAATGAATACGCAATTGGGCTGTTGCTCCTCGACTCCGCGGCTCTCTTAGGGCTCGCTTGGGCTCGACTTTGTCAGCAGCAGCGCCCGCAGCTCGGCCTCCTGTGCCCGCGTGCGTCGGGTCATCGGCCGCAGATCGATGATCTGCTCTGGGGGGATGCGGCGGGCGAGGATGACCCCATTGGGAGCCCGCCAGAGCGTCTCTCCGGCGCTGCGCAGGTGCTTTGGATCGACGCCGATCATGACGTCGACCTGGGCTCGCTTGCCGACCACACTGCTGAGCGAGGGCGCCAAATGAACGTGGGTGCGCCGCTGCGGGAGCACGCCTTCGCGGGCGATCGCGGGCAGTACCGCGGCCGAGGTCCCGTGCCAGATCGTCTCGTCGCCGTCGTAGATCTGCCATGAGGCCTCGAGGGCGGCGCAGCTGACCCCTGAGCGCAGAGAGTGGCCCTGACAGCAGCGGATCCGCGTGCCATCGATCTGCAGGCGTCGTTTTGTGTTGGTGCATACGAGCTCGTCGAGCTTGGCTCGGCTCATGCTGAAGAAGTCGAGCAGCTCGCGAATTTCGACCCATCCGGCCGGGTCCATGTGCACGCCGGCTTCGGGCGCACCGTGGCGGAGGAGCCAGGAGAGGCGTTTGCTCCGGCGCACGTCGTGCTTGTTGCGCGGTCGCTTAGTCATCGTCATGTTCATGCTTAGGGTCATGGTGTTTGTCCTTGTCTGGACCAGACCCTAAGAATTGTAGACTATCATCGGAAGTCATAGTTTACGATAGACTATCTGTTTATGCGATAGTTAGTCATGGCGCTCAATCTCGAGTGGGTCGACGCCTTCGTCGACTTTGCAGACCACCTCAATTTTACTCATGCTGCGCGTTTTCGCAATATCTCACAACCGGCCCTGCACGCACAGATCCGCAGGCTCCAGGAGTCCATCGGATCTCCGCTCTACCATCGTAAGGGGCGCAACCTCGAGCTGAGCGATGCCGGTCGAAAAATCGCGGCCTTTGGTCGCGAACTGCGGCTTCGCGAGCGCTGTCTGTTGGCCGAACTTCATGGCCCCCGTGCGGACGCGCCGGTGGTCCTTCAGGCCGGTGAGGGCGCCTACCTCTATTTACTCGATCAGGCGATTCGTCGCTTTCGCAGCGGCGGAGGTCTTCTGCAGCTCCGGGTGGGTGATGCCGAGCGCACTCGTATCGCGATCGTCGAAGGTCGTGCGGACATCGGTGTATCGCCGTTCTGTACAGAGATTGAGGGGATCGAGTCGGAACTCATCGTCGAGGTCGGTCAGATGTTAATCGTGCCCAAGACTCATGAATTGGCGAGTCGGAAGCGGTTATTTGTTCGTGATCTTCGGGGACTGGACCTAGTTGTGCCACCGGCGGGTCGACCCCAACGTACGGCGCTCGAAGAGGCGCTTCGGGGCGTTGACCTGCCCTTAAAGGTGGCTGTCGAGGCGACGGGCTGGGCCTTGATGATCCACTTGGTGCGTTTAGGCGTCGGCTTTGCTGTGGTTAACGATTTTTGTCGATTGCCTCGCGGTTTTGTGGGTATACCTATTCCAGCTCTTCCGCGGTTTCAATACTGCGCGTTTCGTCGCCGCCACTTGCCACGATCAAACGCTGGGGCGCGGCTCTGGGCGCTCTTGGTCGGCTCGCCAAGCCGTCCGGCTTGAAGATAGACATAGGTATAATTGGAATGTTTGTAGGTGTTGCGAGCGCGGTAAAAATTTCGTGCACCGAGTTCATGCATGCTAGTGTCCCGATGCGCTTCGGCGCGGGGAGACTAGAAATGGGGAACAAAAAAATGGGGAACAAAAATCACAGTAGGCTCGTGTTGCAGAGGGTTGGGAGGCTCTTTGCGACGCTTGCAGTGGTTACGGCGGTGGGCTGTTCGAGCGATGATTCTGGGGTCACGAGCGAGAGTTCGACTTCGGATACGACTACGGACAGCACCTCCAATACTGACACCAGCACGACCAGTGAGACGACGACGGAGACCTCGACTACCGGCACGACGTCGGTCGGCTCGGACTCAAACTCGACGACTGGGACAGATAGCGATACCTCGACTACGACCACGACCACGACGACGGGCACGACGGGGTCCTCCTGTGGCGATGGCGTCGTCGACGATGGCGAAATCTGCGACGATGGGGTTAACGACGGGGCCTACGACGGTTGTGCGAGCGATTGCACGGCCTACGGTCCGAGCTGCGGCGATGGCGAGGTCAACGGCTCGGAGGGCTGTGACGACGGCAACGACATCGACGACGATGAGTGCAGCAACAGTTGCACAGCTCCGGGTTGCGGCGATGGTGTGGTCAACGGCGAGGAGATCTGCGACGACGCCAACGACGACAATGCCGACGGCTGCCTGAACACCTGCGTCGCCGCGAGTTGCGGTGACGGTTTTGTCTGGGACGGCATGGAGGCCTGCGACGACGCCAACGACGACAATACCGACGGTTGCCTCGATACCTGCGAGATGGCGAGCTGCGGCGACTCCTATATCTACGAGGGTGTTGAGCTCTGCGATGATGGGATCAATGACGGCTCGTACGACGGCTGTGGGGTCGACTGCGCGGAGCTGGGCCCCTCCTGCGGAGACGGTATCGTCAATGGCGAGGAAGCCTGCGACGACAACAACGAGAACATCACCGACGGCTGCCTCGGGGACTGCTCTGCGGCCGCGACCTGCCTCGTGATCAAGAACTACGACGATGCCGCAGAGGACGGCATGTACACGGTCGCACCCGAGGGCGTCGAGCCCTTTGATGTCTACTGTGATATGACCACCGATGGGGGCGGCTACACCTTCCTGAAGATCGATCCCAAGGGCAACTACTTCGCGAAGGACGCGGAGCTCGAGTGCGACAAGTACGGGATGGATCTCTTCATCCCGCGGACAAAAGAGCATAAAACCAGGGCCTGGGCGATCTCCAACGACGCCAACATCGGTCCAGATGCGAGCGCGAACTACCTGCGGATTCTCGGGATCTACCCGAAGCAAAACGGGGCAAAATGCACCAAAATGCCCATGAACTTCGGCAACAAAAGCTGCGGCTGGAAGGCGAGCGACGACGGGCCCTGGTATGTGCACGAGGTTACCAACATCAGCGAGCCAAACGGCGACAATAACGTCATCGGCTCGATGTACTACGGCTGGAAGCAGAACGGGGATATCTCGTGGCATAATGATATTTCAGGCAACGGTTACAGCTCGAATCGCTTCATGTGCGACTTCGGCGATAAGCAGTAGCGTCGCGTCACCGTGCGCGGGCCCTAGGGCCTAACAATCGACCCCGTGTCGTGTCCTGTGGGCATGCGCGGGGTCGTCGTTGTTGTGAGGGGCTCGGATGCGGATACCGGCCGGCCGACCCTCGCACTCCGGCTGGCATGTCAACTCCGTGATGCGCAGCCGACCTCTAAGCGGTATGGTAGTCGCTGATGACTGGGCTGATCCGACAGGTTGCGCTCGTGGGGCTCGCGTTGCTGATTTCATGCACGGAAGAGAACCCATTTTTGTCTGTGTGCGGCAATGGAGTCATTGATCCCGAGATGGGCGAGGAGTGTGATGAGGGGGCCGGAAACGGCGAAGGCGCATGCAGCATCGACTGCCGAGAGCGTGGCTGCGGCGACGGCGTGGTCGATGGGGCCGAGCAGTGTGATCGAGGTGCCGAAAATTCGAATGAGGGCACATGTACGCTGTTCTGTGCCCTCGCCATGTGTGGCGACGGCTTTGTCGCGGCTGACGAAGAGCAGTGTGATGACGGCGTCGACAACAAGGACAAGCCCGACGGAATGGGGGGTTGCTCCACGGACTGCCTGCTCTTGGCGACGTGCGGCGATGGTGTGCTGGACTCCGAGTCTGAAGACTGCGACGACGGCAACCTCGATGATGGTGACGGATGCCCATCGACCTGTCGCCTGCCGTTTTGCGGCGATGGCGTCATCGATCCGGGCGAGGCCTGCGACGACGGCAACCTCGACAACACCGACGCTTGCCCGGGCAGTTGCCAGCCTGCGACATGTGGCGATAATTATATCTATAAGGGGACCGAGGAGTGTGATGACGGCAATCAGGACAACAGCGACGCATGCCTCACGGCGTGCATCGCCGCCAAGTGCGGTGATGGTGTTCTCCACGAGGGTGTAGAAGAGTGTGATGACGGGAATGAAGTCCCGGATGATGGCTGCAGTGCGCAATGCGTCCGAGATCGACTCGTCTTCCTCACCGAAGAAGAGCTCGCGCCTGGCGAAATTAGCTCGCTCGACGATGCCGACGACCTCTGCCGCATGACCGCAAAGGCTTACGGAGTTCCGGGCTTTCAAAGTTTTAAGGCATGGCTCAGCGATGATGTGGAGTCGCCAGCGGATCGTTTTTTCCAGTCGAGCGGTCGCTACGTACTGGGCTCATCAGGGGTTGTTGTTGCCGAGAACTGGGCCGATCTCACCGACGGTACCCTGCAAAACGGCATCGACCGGACCCTAGGTGGTACGTTGAAGGCCGGCGACCCTGTTTGGACGGCGACCCAGCCAAGTGGAAAGTCCTGGGGCGGTGGTGAGAACTGCGAGAATTGGTCCTCGTCATCGCCCGATCTGACGACCCGTCGAGGTAGCGCCGGAGCTAGCGACTCTTGGTGGACAAACGATGAATCGCCGACAAGCTGCGCGTCGAGCGGGCTGCTCTATTGTATCGAGCAGTAGGTTCTGAAACTGAAGAACATTGGTCAGTCGGTCGACGAATCTGCGCTGGGCTGGGCTCGATAATTGTCCTAGTTGAAGGCTCTTTCTATGATACCTTTCGGTAGGTTGAATACAGAGGGTAGTGCGCGCTGGGACGGCGCTCTCGTCACGAGGACGAGCGCGCTCCGTTGGCCTGGTGTCGGGAACCGTCACGCGAGAGGGTGTGTTCGATGGGTCTTTTCAAGAAATTCAAGAAAAGTGTCAACAAGGTCGGAAACGCGACGACTTCGGCCGCGGGCTCCGCGAGCTCCGGGATCGTTCAGGGGGCCGGTGAGATCCGCAAGCTGGGCGCCAAGGCCTACGCGGACATCGGCAAGATCGAGGGCTATGTCGAGAAGGGTTATTCGATTACCAAGGGTGGGCTAAACCAAGCCGTCAACGAGGTCGAGAAATTTACCGACGATCTGGCCAATTTCCTGTCGAAGCTCAGTCTCGCGATCTACAAGGCCGCGGTGAAGCCGGTCGAGAAGACCGCGAATGACATGGCTGGCGCCGCCAGGGTGATCGCCGGTACTTCGGGCAATAGCATCGACAAGATCGCCAACCAGCTCCTCCAGGGACGCTTTGACCAGGCGATGGCGACCACTCGCGCGGTGATGGGAAGTTCGAATAGCGACCTCCGCAAGTTCTGTGCGGCGCACAAGCCCTGGGGTCAGGCTTCGCTTGTGATCTCGATCAATCTGGCCGTTGGCGCGAATGTGGCGAGCGCTTCGGGCTCGGTGGGGATTTCGATCGGGCTCGATCCGACCCGCGATGTTGAGGCCTGTATCTTCGTCGGTGGTGGTGCGAGTGCAGTCGCCGGTGAAAATACCTCCGAGGGCAGCATCACGATCGGCTTTGTCAAGGGTTCACCCAAGAACGTCGGCGGTCCCGGCATCGACCTCTCGGTCGGTCCTTTTGGGTTTTCGTTCCCCTGTGACCTGTCGCTGATCACCCATCCAAATGTGTCAGGGCTTGGGTATTCGCTCTCATTCGAAGAGTTCGCCGAGCTCGCCAAGGGTACCCCGCCGAAGGTGGAGATCACATCTGCATCGCTAGGCAGCAGCTATTCGCAGATCCTGCAGACGATCAAACGTGCCAATGTCTCGCTTCCGGACCCGCGCTTCCGTGACTCGCTGACCAACAGTGAGTGGGTGAGCACAGCGGGGGACCGGCTCAAGCTCGTCTTTATCGGGCGCAGCAAGAAGAAGGGCCGCGACTGGTTTAGTGTCACTCATAACGGTACGCTCAAGGACGAGGAGCTGCGTAAGCTCAAGGGCTACGACCGCCATGATGATGATGTGACGACTTGGAACGGCGCCCGGAAGTCGCAGATTGCGGTCGGGCGCTTCACCCGAGAGGCCAATGAGCTGGTGCTGCGGGGCTCCGAGACCCTCCACTGGTTTCGCGTCGAGACCTAGACGACGTCGAACTCCCGGACGACGTATACGCGGTCCGTTCGCCGCCGCATATGTACACTTCGCGGCGGCGTGGGTGCTGGATGTGTCCTCGGTGCCGCCCTGGCCCTCGACCGTAAGTGAGCGATGACAAGGACTTGCGGTACAAGCACAGCTCTGTGTAAATGGGCCTTGACCGGGCGTGTCCGCACGTAGACCATCGCCGTGGACTTCGAGCCCATGCAGACACCGCGAAATCTTCAGCTCATTGCAACTGCCGCCCTACTCTTTGCCTGCGGGGACGATGTCTCCACCGGCGAGAGCGAGAGCGCTAGCGCTAGCGCGACCGGGAACACGGACACGACCCCCACGGGCACAAGCTCCGGCGGCGGCAGCATGTCGGATACAGCGACCACCACCACGACCGCCGGCAGTGTCTCGGATTCGGCGACGTCAACCGGTGCTCCAGAGACCGAGAGCGCGACCGGGACCTCGGGATCGACGGGCACCGGATCGACAACCGGCGAACCCGCTGTCTGTGCCGATGTAAGCCTCGACCCGGGTGTCGTCGCGATCGACGCGAACTGCGAGATCGATGAGATGCTCGGGACCTGGACCCCGGTGATCGAATGGAGCAACAAGTCCCTGGGAAATAGCTACACAACCCCGGCGATCGCAAACCTCACCGACGACAACAACGACGGTGTGATCGACAACAAAGACACGCCCGACATCGCCGTCGCCAATGCCGCAGGCACGGCCTTTGTCCTCTCCGGAGATGGTGGCACCATCCACTGGCAGTCGACAGAAAATCTCGGCTCAGAGCCGTCCACAGGTACGATTGCCGACCTCGACGGGGATGGTCGTCCCGAGGTCATCTTCAGCGGAAAGAACGGCTACTACGCCTTTCGCGGCGATACAGGCGAGGTCTACTGGCATAACCCCATCGACGGCTATGTCGCCACCTGCGGCGCTTCAAGTGTCTACGATCTCGACGGCGACGGCACGCCGGAGATCGTCCAAGGCAACCTGATTCTTAACGGTCAGGACGGTAGCCTGCGCGGCATGGGGGAGGCAGGCATCGGCAGCGGTCATAGCGGCCTCGCGACCATGGGTGTCGCTGCCGATATCGACCAAAATGGCAGCCTCGAAGTCGTCGTCGGCAACGCGCTTTACGATGCCGACGGCCTGACCATCTGGGACAACGGCCTGGGCGATGGTTTTGTCGCGATCGGTAATTTCGACGACGATGAGTACGGCGAAATCGTCGTCTCGTCGGGCGGCAATGTCCGACTCCAAGACGACGACGGGACCGAGATCTGGACCGTAAACATCGGCAGCGGAACTATCGGCGCGCCGACGATCGCCGATTTTGACGCCGACGGTGAGCCCGAAATCGGCGTCGCAGGCCAGAATCGCTACGTCGTGCTCGACACCGACGGCAGCGAGCTGTGGACCAAAACGATCAGCGACGGCTCCGGCTTTACGGGCTCCGCGGTCTTCGATTTCGAGGGCGACGGCAAAGCCGAAGTCGTCTACGCCGGTGAGCACGATCTCTGGGTCTTCGACGGCGCCACCGGTGAGGTCAAGCTTCAAGAGGATTCGCATCAAAGCTCGACCTGCAGCGAGTATCCCGCGATCGCGGATGTCGACAATGATGGCCACGCCGAGATTATCTACACCGGCAGCACAGGTGTGACGGTTGTCGGTGATATGCAGAATTCATGGCGCCGGGCTCGGCCGACCTGGACGCAGCACGGCTATCACATCACCAACGTTCTCGGCTCTGCGGGTGAGATTCCGAGCGCAATGGCGACCAACTGGCTGAGCTTCAACAACTTCCGCTCCGCCTCCTCCGGCGGCTCTTCGGCGGACGCTCTTCCTGTGATCGTCGACATCTGCGCGGCCGAGTGCGACGCAAACCTGCAGGTGGTACTGCAGGTCGGCAACGGCGGTACCGCAGAGTTACCTGCGGGCATCCCAGTCTCGCTCTACGGCCTCACTGATGGCAATTGGGTCCACTTCCTGACGCTTGTCACCGAGGAGGCCGTCGCTCCGGGCGCGACAACGCCGGGCATGGTCGTCGATGTCGATCCCACCGATATGCCAGATGGTCAGCTCCGTATCGTCGTCGACGATGACAACGGTGTCGAACTGATCGACGAATGCCACGAAGACAACAATGAAGTGGTCGTCGACGAGGGTGTTTGTGATCCGATCACGCCGGGCTAGGCCGGCGTGCAGCCTCTGGGCATACCCACTAGGCGGACGCTGAACGTCAGGGTTCGCGTCGCCGTCGGCTCCCAGAGGTCGGCCTAGATCAGGGCAGCGTCGCTGATGATCTCGACGAGAGCGGGTCCTGGGTGGGCGATCGCTCGCGCCAACGCTTTCTCGAGCTGTTCGCGGGTCTCTACGCGGATCCCAAGGGCGCCGCAGGAGGTCGCGAATTCGGCGAAGTTGGGATTATTTAGGCTGGTCTGCCAGACGTCCCAGTCGCCTGCTCGCTGCTCCTTTGAGATCTTTGCGAGTTCGCAATTGTTGAGGAGGATATGGGTGATGTTCATGTCGTATTTCACCCATGTCGAGATTTCGGCCATGTACTGGCCAAAGCCGCCGTCGCCGGAGACCGAGATCACGGGCCGCCCATGAAAGCGGGGATCCTGCTCTTGAGTGGCCGCCCAGGCGCCCATCGCTGCCGGTACCGCGAATCCGATCGAGCCGAGATAACCCGACATCAGTACGCTCTGCGCCTTGCACTCGAAGTAGCGGCCAAAAGAGTAGGTATTGTTGCCGACGTCAACGGCGATCACCGCATTCTCTGGACAGTGGCGCGACAGAGCCTCAAAGATCACCGATGAACTCACGCCATTGCCGCGCTCGTCGCTGAGGCGGCTTTGTTTCTCTTGGCGCCAAATCTGCCAGCGCTGAGCTATCTCTGGGCGTTGGTCGATCGCCGCGAGGGGTCCGTCCAGGCGCTCCTGCAGGAGCGCGACGGTGACTCCGATCTCGCCCCAGATCGGCACATCGATCGGGTGGAATCGACCGAGTGCCATCCGGTCGAGATCGACCTGGATCGTCGGCGTTTTTGGTGAGATCCCGGTGTGGTTTGAAAACGAGGCCCCGAGCACAAGCAGCAGGTCGGACTCGTTCATCAACCAGCTGGCGATCGGCGTACCGCTGCGTCCGAGCACACCGCCTCCAAGCGGGTGGCTGTCGGAGATCTGGCCCTTGGCCTTAAAGGTGGTGATGACCGCCGAGCCGAGATGCTCGGCGAGGGCGATGATCGCCGGCATGTGGTGGCGAGCGCCGTGGCCGACGATGATGAGCGGACGTTTGGCTGTGCGCAGGTGGCTTAGTGCATCGTCGAGTGCGGCGGCGGGCGGAGTGATCGTGACCTCTGCGACGCGCCCGACGGGTGCGCCCACCTGTGTGCCTTCGGCTGCGGCGATCGTCGTGACTTCGTCGGGAAAGATCAGATGCGAGACGCCGCGATTGACGAGCGCGCTCTTGCAGGCGAGGTTGACCAGCTCGGCGTGGCGACTGGAGGCGAGCACGGTCTGGCTCCACTGGGCGACCTTGCCGAAGGCCGCCACCAGGTCGATCTCTTGGAAAGCGCCGGGGCCGAGCACCTGGGTCTGCACCTGGCCGGTGAGAGCGATGGCCGGTGCCCGATCGACATTTGCATCCCAGAGCCCGGTGAGCAGGTTGGTCGCCCCGGGACCGGCGATCGTCAACGCCGCTGCGGGCCTGCCGGTGAGCTTGCCGTAGGCCGAGATCGCGAAGGCGGCGGCGCCCTCGTGGCGGATGCCGATGTAGCGGAGTTTGCCGGCCTGCTCTTGCCGTCGGAGCGCGTCGGCCAGGCCGAGATTGGAGTGACCGACCATGCCAAAGAACCAGCGCACGTTCCATGCGACCAGGCTCTCGGCCATGACATCGGCGATTGTACGTACATGCTCGACCTCCTCGGGCACGCCGACGTAGATGCCGTCGTCGCGAAGATCGACCGCGAAGGTCTCGATGCCGTCCTCAAAGCTGCCCGGCGAGTGGCCGTTCAGCGGATGAAAGTCCCAACCGTGCCACGGGCAGCGCAGCCAGCCGTTTTCGATCGAGCCCTCGCCGAGAGGGCCGGCCTGATGAGGACAGCGATTGTCGAGGGCGCCGTAGCGGCCGTCGTAATGTGTCAGGCAGATCGTGCGATGGCCACATTGAGCGCTCTTTACACGCCCCTCGGGCAGCTCATCGCGGTCGCCCGCTCGGTACCAGCGCAGGCGGACCTTGCCGTCGTCATCGCCTTTGCTGTGGCTTGTGTGCTCGTCGCTCGGGTTGCCGCCTTTGGTCTCGCTCATTGTCTCTCCTGGGTCCACGGTAGCGGAGTAGGAGCCTGTGCGGTGAGCTTGATGATCGAGACAAAGGAGCGAAAACGAACGCCTGGAGGACTCGGCGGCCACCGACATTCATGCCGCGGAGAAATGCTGCGTAGTTCGTGACTCGGTCGCCGGGGGGCAAATGACGCAGTCGCGATTGAGCGCCTTCCCGCTAAAAACGGTCCTCAAGAAGCGGAGACGTTTTTTGCCTCGGATCGGGAAAGAGGCGATACCCCGAATGCCTTTTACCCTACAAAGACTGCATGATCATGGCTGGACGGGCAACGTAGACGTACTTCAGCCATACATTGTTCTCAATTACATCATTCGCGCGAGTTAGAGCACCGAGGTGTCTCGGAGGGCGTGATCTTGGTATTCATGAATCCTCGATCACGCCCTGTCACGTTGTAGTCGTCGAGTGTGACGCCTACTTCATTCATCCAGCCGAGCTTCAGTTGAAGCTAGTCATCCAGCAGTCGGATGCCCTCGGGCAGACCGGTGAAGTGCTCTTTGACATTTTCGTGGCGGGTTTCGGCGTTGCCCTCGGGGCCGGAGATGTTGCCAGGGCTGCCGGATGGGCCGCCAGGGCCCTTTGCGCCTGCGGGAGTTAGGGGGCAGCCGGAGCAGGCGTTGTAGGCGGGAGAGCCTGAGCCGCCGGAGCCACCCATGCCGGCGTTGCCCGGGCTTCCGCCGGCGACGTCGATGCCGACGATGTCGGCGAGCTCGGGGTAGCGTTCGTCGAGGACCAGGAGAAGTCGGCCGCCAGGGCCGCCGGAGGCACCGATACCGCCAGAGCCACCAGGGCCGCCGGAGCCCTGCGGTTTGGATCCCTCGCCGCCGCGTCCGCCGTGTCCGCCGCGTCCGCCGCGTCCGCCCCGTGCGGTGACGGTGAGACCCGTGTCGAGATCAAAGAGGGTTAACTTGTCGGTCGGGGAGATGTGGACTAGGCCGACGCGTTCGTAGAGCGGTGTTTGCACGATCGTGACGACGGCGATCACCTCGGGGCCAGGACCACCGGCGCCGCCTGGGCCGCCCATGCTGCCTGCTCCGCCGCTTGAGGAGCCCTGCGAACCGGAGCTGCCGGAGTTGCCCTCGGGTCCCGGGAGGCCTGCGACCCGAAAGCAGGAGTAGTCGGGTGTGAAGTGCTGGACGACCTCTTTGCTGGTGTCTAGGCGATAGGTCGCCCTGATGTCGAAGCCGAGCAGGGTCGCGAAGATCTCAGGGTTGGAGGCGAAGACCCCGTCGGTGATCGAGCCGCCGCGGGCGGCCATGACGAACTCCGTCGGATCCATTTTGCCGCGCGAGTCCTCGGCGGATGCGTTGAGTGCAGCGGTCTCGAGGGTGACGGTTTTTGAGCCCTTGAGTTCGAGCGCTTCGGCCTTTAGATGCACGAATATCTCGGCGCCGGGGCAGAGGCTGCTCTTGGCGGGTTCGGTGGCGAGCGAGAGGTGCTTGATCGAGTACTTCTCCAGGTCGACGGTGAAGGCCGCGGCATCGGCTCCGCCTGCGGTCGTGAGCCTGGTGATGAAGGCGCAGCCGCTTGCGCTGAGGAGCGCGGTGATTGCGAGGTAGGAGATCGAGTGGCGTAGATTCACGGTCAGGTTCCGCCTTCCGGGGCGACGACGCAGCGGAGCTGCATCTCATCGCAGATCATGGAGGGGTAGCCGATGTCGAGCGCGGTCGGTTGCGCGTCGTACAGGCAATTGCCCCCGGGTTGGTCGGGGTGGCACTCGCAGCCGAGTTGATTGCCAAAAACGCAGGTGCTGCCCTTCGGTTGGCAGAGCCCGGGGATGCCGTAGCTCGTCTCTTCGGGGGTTTGCACGCACACTTGGGTGTGCCAACAGTCTTCGGGGACGGTGCAGGGCTCGCCCTCGAGGTAAGCTTCTAGGTCCGTCGCGCAGGCGCCAAAGAGGCCGCATAGTACGGTCGAGACCGCGAGAACTGTGATTTGGGATCGAGATAACATCAGAACCGAACCTTCCACTGGATCGCGGCACCGCCGCGGAAGAACGTCGGCGAGAGCGAGGCTGAGGCCTTTCGCTTCTCGCGCAGTTTTTTGAGGCGGATCCGAAATACCGCGGCCGTGATCACGCCGCCTGCGAGGATGCCCAGGCCGGTGTAGGCGATGATCGGACCGGTGTTGATGCCTTGGATCACGCGGTGGCGTTTCGCGTCGTCGGTCGGCAGGAGACCGTCATTGCTCTCGGCGAGTTTGCTCAGGCGTCGCGATGGACTCCAGATGTAAATGAGACTCGCCCCGCCGAGTGCGGTGGCAGCTCCCAGGACCGCGATGGCGCCGCCAATGAGGGTAAGCTTGCCCGCTCGGCGGATCCTGTGATTGAGTATGTGGGGGTCCTGAGAGGGCGTTGCATCGCCGCTACCGCCGCCCTCCCGGATCCACTCGCCCTCGGGTACGTCGGCGGCGAGATCTGGGTATAGAACGTCTGTCGCAGGAGAATCGCCGCCTTCGGTCGCCCGGGCCAGTGAAGGCCCCGTCAACGTCGCCATGAGTGTCGCGGTTAGCGTCATTAGCGCTACGGTACGTCCCCGTCGTATTGCTATTCGTGTGCGTGCTGGCCGCGGATAGCCGAGGATGCGCGCCCTACGGGGGTGCTCCGTGGATGTAACGAGGGGGCGTGAAGTCCCGGGTTCGTCGAGTTTTCGCATAGTTTTGGCTCTGGCTCTGGCCGCAAGCTGCTCCCGGGTCAGCACTATCTTCTTGACAGAGCGATGACCCGCGATGCTCTTAAGCGGCGCGCGAAAGTAGATCGACGACCACGAGGTGTCTAGTATTTTTGAACAGATGCGGAGAAAAAAAGCTCACACGCAAAAAAAACGCTAGAGGTCCACTCTATACGGGGATTCGCCGCAAATAAGCAATGCGTCGATTCGACGGTGATCAATAGTGTTATAACTCTAGCTCTGGCATTGAATGTGATGCACGGGGCAGAGGTTTGTGAGGTAGAATTCTACCAAGGATCTTCGATCTTCGATCTT
>CAYYUP010000034.1:50377-61153 GCA_964474905.1 uncultured Nannocystis sp.
GATCTTCGATCTTCGATCTTTGTCATTGTATAATTATAGTTTGACGATGATAAATATTGAGGCGTCGACTCCGTATGTAGATAAAAGAATGTCGGGCTCAACCCTCATCATGAGCCTTTGCCTTTGCTCGACGTCTTCGCTCGTCGGCGTGCCACACGAGGGCTGCGCCGCCAAGGAGAAGCCCCAGGAGCGGCCAGAGTGGTGCCAGCGGATCGGCGGCACGTCGTTTGGGCGAGGTATAGCGAAGCTCCTCAGGACGGGCCTCCGCGAGCCGGTGGCGGCTTCGCACTGCGGGCTGGAGCTGGGCGAAGGGCTCCTGTGCGCAGTCGATGTGGACGAGCGAGGTGACCTCGGTGTGGGCCCAAAAATAGGCGTCCGCGTTGGTCTCTGCGATCGGCGGGAAGGCAGCGGAGACCCGTGATAGTTCGACCTTCGCGGGTGCCTTGCCCGCGTGGTCCAGGGCAAAGCGGCGGCAGAGGTAGCGAGCGTGCCAGACGGTGAGGCCCGGGCGGTAGCCGCTGACCGCTTCGTCGACCTTTCGCCAGCGATCGTGGCGGAGGTAGGGGCGACGCAGGTTGTTGGGGTGCTCGAGCTCGGTGCGAAGGTCGTGCGCCTCGCCTGATCTGTCTGTGATGATCGTGCGGAGGGTCTGATTGCGGGTCGGACCGTTGGGCGCGAACATACGCCACCCTTGGCGGGTGAAGGTCAACTCCATCCACGGGTCGACGATGGTCCTCATCGCGTGCCGCCAGGGCACACTTTGCCAGGGCGGTGACTGCCAGAGAACGAGCGAGATCAGGTGAATCGTGACGATACTTCCGGCGGCGAGGCGACCGGCGGGGCCGTGGGCCCAGGGTGCAACGAGATCGGTCAAGGGCTTGTGCGTCTTGCGGCGAGCGCTCCGACGGCCGATCACGAGGAGCCCAGCGCCGGTGAGTAGGCAGGCGATGTGCCAGCGCTCGGTCGCGGGGCGGGCAGGGGCTACCGCGAGAACTCCACCGGCGAGGAGCAGCGCGCCCGCACCAAGAATCGAGATCGGAGGCAGCGCTGACGAGTCGCGATGCAGGTGCGGAAGAGTCGGATCCTCGGCGGCGATCGGCGTCGGCCTGCGCAGGTGCTCCGGAAGCGGCAGCCCGAGCCGACCAAGCGTGCGGGTGAGCCGTTGCAGCAAGGTGGTCAGGCCTCCGCCGATCCCACACAGGGCGTAGGCGCTGACCGTCGCGCTCGCGAAGATGCCGATCTCGAAAGCGAGCAGGCTGATCCCGTGAAAGGCGACGCCGAAGAGGAGCCAAGGAAGGGGGGCGAGCCTACGAGCGCCGCGGCGAAGCGTGCGGGTGAGCCAGCCTCCCTCGCCCGAGAGAACGCAGGCGGCGATCAGAGCGGAGAGCGAGCCTGTGGCTGCGCTGCGGAGGTCGGCCGTAGGTCCGGGGGTGTTGGCCAGAACGCCTGCCAGCGCCCAGGTCCCGAGCGCTGCAGCGATTGTCAGCCACGCCGCCCTCGCGAGGTTTTGCCGGAGTTTGCTTAGCTTTGGCGCACCCGAGCGGGCGGCGGCTCGGAGCCAGAGGGCGATGAGCACGAGGGGAAAGAGGCGCTCCCACCAGAGCACGCCCCAGGTCGCGAGGCGGAATGGCCAAGGTCCCAAGGCGACCGCCAGCGGGTGCCAGTCGACGCGGGCGTAGCGATCGAGGTGCAGCGCCATCCGCAGCGTATCGCCGGAGACCCAGGTGCTGCCGGTCTTGACCCAGCCATTGACGAAGTAGAGGAGCGCGAGCTGAGCGACGAGCAGGGCTTGGGGCCAGGCGGGGATTCGGCGATAGATCGCTGCGAGCCCCTGCGGTTGCTTTGCTGAGGGGGGTTGGCCGACCCCCCTCCCTTCGTCGAGGAGGCCGCGCCGTCGCAGCCGTCGGCAGCGTCGCCAATTGTCGACGCTGAAGGCCGCGCCGCTGCGTGCGAGCATCAGCGGAAAGAGCAGACTGATGAGCACTTGCTCGCCACCCCAATGGACATCGCCGCGGCGGAGCAGGCCGGCAAGGAGGAGCCACGCACAGGCCCCTGCGAGGCGTGTTCGCCAACCGATCATCAAAGCTGCCGAGGCGACAGCGAGAGCCGCGACGTGGAGCTGAGCCGCGAGCGGCGTGTCCCAGAAGTGCAGCCATGACCAGCGTCCGCTGGCGAGGTAGTGGAGGAGGGATCCTAGGTCGCGAACGCCGTCACCGAGGATCCCCTTTGCGCGGCCTCCCATGACCTGCGGGACAGCGGCGCTTGGGAGCAGGCCTTCGTCCGAGAATAGGTAGATCGTGAGGGGGGCGATCTCGAGGACGTAGAGGCAGAGCGTGAGGCCAAAGAGGGCTCGGAAGATCGCCAGCGGTCGCGGATCGATCGCGCGCAGGAGGACACGCCGGAGGGTCTCTAGATGGAGAGCGACGAGGACGGCGAGGGCTGCGAGCGCGAGGCAGAGCGCGAGACCGAGCGCTCTGCTGGGGTCGGCCTGGGTGCCGCTGGCGAGGACCGTCGAAGGGGCCATCATCACGCACGGCCATCCTACAACAGGCGACTTGAGTGCGAGCTGCAGCGCAAAGATATCTTTGGTAACCTGGCGCCATGCGTAGCTTAACCGACTGTTACTCGTGCGAGTGCCTGATTGAAGCCAGTGAGTCGCGATGCCCGTTTTGCGGAGTCTCTCAAAAAAATTCGACGGCGCCCTCGTGGCTCGCCGTCGGCGTTACCTTGGGGCTGACCTTCGGCCTTGGGACACTGTCTTGCGCCAGTGATGACAACGACACGAACGACACGAAGACAACGTCGTCGTCGACGAGCGACGACTCGAGCGACGCGGATGCGGTCACCTACGGCGGCCCGGACTCCCTCTCGCAGTCGGGGGGATCCACGGACTGGACGACCACGACGGACGGCATGACCACCGAAACGACGACGACTGATGGGACCACCACGTCGTCGACGACCGACGATTCGAGCAACGCGGATGCGGTCACCTACGGCGGCCCGGATTCTCTCACGGACACGGACACGGACACGGACACGGACACGGACACGGACACCGACACGGACACCGACAGCGACAGCGACAGCGGCAGCAGCAGCAGCAGTGGCGGCACGGACAGCGACAGCGGCTGAGCCGCTCGCCTGGGCTCACTGCCTGGGCTCACCGTACGAGTTCGCGATCCGTCGATACGGCGGTCAGAGCAATACGAGGCTGAGGGCTTGTCCCTCGGCCTCTTTGCCGTTGCCTGGGCTCACTCGCTGAGATCGACGTCGTAGCCGGGACCTGTCGGTTCGACCAGCCGCGAGACCCTCGGCTCTTCGGTTGAGACCGGTCCCTCGGCGGCGCGGATGGCTGGATCCTTGGACTCGCGGATCACCCGGAAGAGGCCGTTGTCAAAACCACCGCCACCCGCGGCGCGGACCTGTTCGATCCGTTCGCGCAGGCCCTTTTGATCCATCATCAGCGCTCGGTGATGGCAGAAAGGATTGTTGCCCGGACGGCCGAGGAGAGGCTCTGCGGCGGCGGTGCAGCCGGCCATGCAGGTCTCGGCGTAATAGCAGTCCCGGCAATAACCCCACAGATCGTCGACCGTGCGGCTGCGGATGTAGCCGAGCTGGTAGCTCTCTTCCCAGATCTTTTGGAGACCGTGGACCCTCCAGGCGCCGCCAACGTTGACGGGACCGCCAAGGCTTGGACAGTTTTTGATCCCACCGTCGCTCTCGATGCCCAGGACTGAGACCCCCGCGACGCAGCCGCGCCAGTGCTTTTTTTGGGCCGCCCGCAGACGTCGCTCGTGGGGTCCGAAGTAGCCCAGGTTGTTGCCGGGCCACAGGCGGACCCGAAGCTCGCCCGCCCGCTCGATCACCCTGTCGAGGGTCTCGAAGAGTTCGAGGAACATGTAGGGTTGGAGCAGGATCTCTGGGTGGTCCGCGGCGTTGCCGTGGGGCACGGTGATCTGGATCTGCCAGGAGTGGATTCCTGCCTCCGCGAGTACCTCGAGGAGCGGCATCAGTTCGCCCATTGTCAGGGCGTTGATCTGGCTGTTGCAGGCGACTTGGCCCCCAGCCGCGCGGATGTTCTCTAGCCCCTGAAAGGCCCGCTTCCAGCTGTTTTTGATGCCGCGCAGGCGATTGTGGGTCTCCTCCATGCCATCGATCGAGAACGTGACCGAGGAGATGCCGGCCTCGATCATCGCCTCCGCTCGCTCGCGGCTGATGTTGAGGCCGCCGGTGGTCATTGTGCAGCTCATGCCCGCCTCGCGGATCGCCCGGATGATCAGGATGAAGTCGTTGCGGAGGTAGGCCTCGCCGCCGATGAGCACAACCTCGCCGGCGCCGAGATCACGCAGCTCTTGGACGACCTGCAGGCACTCTTCGGTCGTCAGCTCGTCGGGGCGGCGGGTACCCGCTCGGGGTCCGCAGTGGGAGCACTTTTGGTCGCAGGCGAGGGTCAGCTCCCAGACCGCCCATCGGGGCCCTCCCGCCTTGACCCGCTTCTCCTGCGGCATCCAGCGGTTGTCGGGGGTCGGCAAACTGGCGACCACCGGGAGTCGGCGACGGACATCGGCAAGGGACATGAGGCCATAGTAACCCGGACTACGCGGATTTACTCTGAATCGCCGAGGATTCGGATGCCTGTGGGTAGCTCGGTGAAGTGCTCGGCGATGTTTTCGTGGCGGACCTCAGCGCGGCCTTCGGAGCCGACGATGTCGCCCTCGCTGCCGGAGGGGCCGTTTGAGCCGCGTTTGCCCGTGTGGGTTGTCTTGCAGCCCGAGCAGGGACTAAAGGGCGGTGCGCCAGGGCCACCCTTGCCGCCGAAGCCGCCCGAGCCGGAAGCCCCGCCGGAGACGTCGATGCCGATCACGTCTGCGAGTTCGGGGTAGCGTTCGTCGAGGATCAAGAGGACCCGGCCTCCACCACCGCCAGGGCCGCCCACACCGCCGGGACCGCCGGGACCGCCTGTGCCCTCCGGCTGGGGCCCTTCCCCCCCACGTCCACCGGTTCCACCTGGGCCGCCCTGGCCGCCCTGAGCGAGCACAGTGATGCCGGAGTCGAGGTCGAAGAGGGTTAGTTCTTCGGTTGGGGAGACTTTGATCAGGCCGACGCGATCGTAGAGCGGTGTTTGCACGATCGTTGCGACGGCGATGACATCGGGGCCAGGGCTGCCCGGACCGCCAGGGCCACCCATGCCGCCTGCTCCCCCGTTTGAGGAGCCTTGTGCCCCCCAGCTGCCGCTGTTGCCGGAGGGTCCCCGGAGGCCCACTAGCTTGAAGCACGAGTAGTCTGGCGCAAAATACTGGACGACTGTTTTGCTGGTATCGAGGCCGTAGGTCGCCTTGATATCGAAGCCGAGCAGTGTCGCAAAGGGCTCAGGGTTGGCGGTGAACACCCCGTCGGTGATCGTGCCGCCGCGGGCAGCCATGGCGAACTCGATCGGATCCATTTTGCCGCGCGACTCTGCGGCGGATGCACCATTCGCTGCAGTCTCGAGGGGGACGGATGTTGAGGTCTTGAGTTCGACCGCTTCGGCGAGTACTCGCACCTGTAGGGTTGAGCCGGGGCAGAGGCTGTCGGTGGAGGGCTCGGTGGAGAGCGAGATTTTCTTGACCGAGTAGTCCTCCATATTGACGGTGAAGGCCGACGCGTCTGCCCCGCCCACGGCTGTGAGCCCCGTGATGAAGGCGCAGCCGCTCGTACTAAGGAGTGTAGCGATCGCCAGGGTTGAGATCGAGTGGCGCAGGCTCATGGTTAGATTCCGCCTTCCGGTGCAAGGACGCAGCGGAGCAGGGTCTCATCGCACACCATAAGGGGATAGTCGATGTCGAGGGCGGTTGGTTGTGCACCGTTTAGGCAATTGCCCTGGATCGGGTGGCATTCGCAGCCGAGTTGAGCACCAAATACGCAAGTGCTGCCCTCGGGTCGGCAGAGTCCGAGGATATTGAGGCTCTCTTCTTCGGGGGTTCGGAGGCACACTTGAGTGTCCCAACAGTCCTCCGGGACCGTGCACGGTTGGCCCTCTAGATAGTACTCGAGATCCTCCGTGCAGGCACCCACGAGACCGAATAGGGCAGAAGTGATCGTGAGAATTACAATTTGCGATCGAGGCAACATCAGAACCGGACCTTCCACTGGAGTGCAGCACCGCCAGGGAAAAATGTCGGTGAGAGCAAAGCCGTGGAGGCCTTTCGTTGCTTGCGTAGCTTTTTGACGCGGTGCCGGAATACCGCGGCTGTGATCACGCCGCCTGCGAGCACGCCGAGACCTGCGTAGGTGACGATTGGAGCGATGTGGGCGCTTTGGATGGCCCGGTGTCGGCGGGCATCATTGGCGGGCAGGAGACCGTCATTTTTGTCGGCCAGTCTCTCTAGGCGTAACCTCGGACTCCAGAGGTACATGAGGGTTGCGCCGCTGATCGCCGTGATACCGCCGAGGACTGCGATGGCACCACCAACGAGGGTAATTTTGCCCGCCCGGCGGATTTTGCGATTGAGCATGCGCGGATCCTTTGATGTGGAGGGCGCTGCGTCACCGGTGCTGCCTCCCTCCCGGACCCATTCGCGCTCGGGCAGATCGTCGGCGAGCTCTGGGTTGAGAATATTGGGCACCGGAGGATCGCCGTTTGGGGCGGCCTGGGCAAAGGATGGTGCCGCCAGCGTCGTTGCGAAGACCGCGATTCGCGTTACTCTAGCTACGACTCGTATTCGCTGCTTTGCCATGTGTGAGGGTGCTGGCCACCGAGGACCGCGGCCCTGCGTTGTACAGGCGTGCGTCGTGCATGTGCCGAGGGGGCATGAGGTCCCGGTCTCGTCGAGTCTTCGCATAGTTGTGTTTGATCTCCGGCCGCAAGGGGCCCCAGGCCGCGCGCGATCTCCTTGGATAGCGCGATGCTGCGGACGCACGCTATATCGAGGGTCACGACGTGTCTAGTATTTTTATTCAGGACCCGCAAAGGTCGGTGATATGCAGTCATTGCGAGGGGGGCAATTTTAGGCATAATAATGAGAATGCCTTGACATCTCGGCATTGTGCGATTTCACATGAAGTATACAGTGAGTAGTGTCCTGTAAATAGGACATTCGCTTGAGCGCCTAGATTGTGGCCGGAGCACCCCAGCCCTGCATACAGGTCGCAGGGCCTACGATGAGGAAGACGCGCACGGTGGGGACTTGGTCGTGGTACCGGCGAGAAGCGCCGCAAAGGTGGCGTGGGCCAGGACTTTGGCAGAATTAATGACCGGCTTGGGCTCGGCAAGGGGATCCATGGCAAGGGGGAGTTCGGTGCAACCGAGTACAACGCAGTCGGCATCGGGATAAGCGGCGATAAGCGCAAGCAGCCGGGCGCGCACCGAGCCATCAACCGTTCCCGAGCAGACATGCATCACGATCTCGGAGGTCTCGTCTTGATGGGCAGAGGACGGGAGCATGTACTCTACATTTTGCCCGAATCGCGGGTAGATGTTGCTGCGGAGCGTAGAGCGTGTGCCGAGCAGTAGCGGTCGACCTAAACCTCGGGCTTTGATCTCTAGGCCAACGAGCTCGATCATGTTGAGAACCGGTACGTCGGCGATGCGCTGGATCTCGCTAATGTAGATATGAGCCGAGTTGCAAGGGATCGAGATAATCTGAGCACCTGCCCGCTGCAGGAGCTGGAGGCTTTGTTGCATATGCCCAAGGAGCGGCGCGTCCACATCACGATCGACGTTGTCGGGAGCGCTTACATTGTGGAGGATGATCTCCGGGAACTCATCATTGTAGCGCGCTCCCTGGTGTCGTTGGAACAGCTCGATGATGTCGGAGTAGAACCGGGCCGAGGTCATCGGCCCCATACCACCCATGACGCCAAGAATCGGGTAATGTTTGGTAATTATAGCTTTCAACTCAACTCCAATCGAAAGCAATAGTTACCATAGAAGTGGCTTTTATGGTCAAGATGAGGGAGGGATCCAAAGGTTGATTTCGGGCGAGGCGTTTTTGCGACCGCGGTGTGCCTTAAATAAATATAGATAGTCGAGTTCGCGCGCAGGGCATCACTCGGGCTCAGGCCGGCGAGCGGGCGGTGCCGACGAGCCCAGGGCGGACGATCCAGGGCAGGCCGAGGGGGCGCAGGCTCAGCTCGCGGGTGTCGTAGCCGGCGGTATTGAGCAGCTCGCGGGTGTCGCGGGCGGGGTCGCAGCCGGCCAGGCAGGCTTTCCAGAGCGGGCGGATGGCGCGCTGGGCCGCGGCTTGGGCCCCTTTGGCAGCGGCGACATGTTCGGCGATCAGCACGGGTGCGCCGGGTTTTAGCACCCGACGGAGTTCGGCGAGCATCTCGGGCACTCGCTTGACCGAGCAGAGCACGAAGGTGAGGATCGCCGCATCGACGCTGGCATCGGCGATCGGCAGGCGACGCGAGCCCGAACTCTCGATCAACTCGAAGGGGCGACCCCATCGCTCGAGGCGCTTCCGAGCGATCTGGGCCAGGGCCGGGCTCGGCTCGACAGCGATGAGCGAGCGGAGCCCGTCGCCGTAGTAGGGCAGGTTGGCCCCGGTACCAAAGCCAACTTCGATCACCCGACCGCAGGCCGCGGGCAAAAGCTCGGCCCGCAGACCCTTAACGCCGGCCATCGCCCCGTCTAAAATGCCCGCGAGCACCCGTTTTTCGTACCAAGTTTTGAGGCGCAGGCGTCGGCTGGGCATGGCTGGGTATCGCACAGTTTTGGGCGCCTTGCGTGGATATTGAAGAGCGTATTCGTGCGTATTAATGTGCGTATTAATGTGCAGATTAATGTGCATAGTCTGCGGGTTGCGGGTTGCGGTCTGGGGGCCGCGGTCTCGGAGACGGCGTTCGGGCGCGACAGAGGTGCACGGCTGTGCGAGAGTGTCGCTCGGATCCACACGATGTCACCGCTGCCCCCCGGTCCTCGCTCTCCCAAGGTCGTTCAGGCTCTGCAATTTGGCCGGGATCCCACGGGATTTCTCGATCGTTGCGCAGCTCGCTATGGCGATACGTTTACGTTGCGCATGCCCCAGGGGCCGCCGCGGGTGGTCGTCAGTGATCCCGAGAGCATCAAGCGAGTGTTTGCCCTGCGCACCGACAGCTACCGCTCGGATGAGCTGCCGCTGCCGCTTAATGTGGGTGAGCGCTCGATCATCTTTCAGGACGGCGAGCGGCATCGTCGGCAGCGCACGCTGATGATGCCCGCGTTCCAGGCGAAGCGGGTGGCGAGCTACTCGCGGGCGATGCTCGAGGTAACCGAATCGACGCTCGCCGGCTGGCCGCAGGCGGTGCCTTTTCAGCTTGTGCCGCAGATGTATTCGATCGCGCTGAGCGTGCTCCTGCGCTGTGTATTTGGCGTTCAGGGAGCTGAGCAGCGTGAGCTTCGAGGGCTGGTTCTCGAGTGGGTTAGCGGTACGCTGTCGCCGCGTATCTTCATTACCGGCATGCTGCTCGGCGCAACGTGGCTGCGCGGGGTGCTCGACAAGGGGGTCACCAGGGTCCGCAACGGACACGGCCGACCGCTGCTTTTTGCTCGCCAGGCCAAGGCCAAGGCGGCGCTGTTTAGGGCATTAGAGCGAAAGATCGATCGCTGCCGGGTCGAGCCAGAGCCCGGCGATCATGTGCTTGGGCTCCTGGTCGGCGCGAACTACGACGACGGCTCGCCAATGGAAGACGCCGATATCCTCGATCAATTGATCACGCTGTTGGTCGGCGGGCACGAGACCACCGCCAATGCGATGGCGTGGGTGCTCGCCAATGTGCTTCGACGTCCCTTGGTGCTGGCCCGAATCCGGGCAGAGATCGAAGAGCATTTTGCCAACAATGAGATCGATGCGACCCGTGCTGGCGAGCTGACGTATCTCGGTGCTTGCATCCGTGAGTCGATGCGGTTGACACCGATCTCCCCGGGGCCGATGCGCTACTTGGTCGAGGATCTAGAATTGCCCGGGGTTCGGGTTCCCGCAGGGGTCGCGGTCTGGGGATCGATGTACCTGTCGCAGCGGCGGCCAGAGGCCTGGAGCGAGCCGCTCGAGTTTCGCCCAGAACGGTTTATAGAGGCATCTACGCGTCCGTCTAGCCAGTATTACCCTTTTGGTGGCGGGGCGCGTCGTTGCCTTGGTGCGGTCTTTGCCGAGCACGAGATGCGGATCGTATTGGCAGCAATCCTGCGCCGCTACGAGCTTCGACCGATCTCGACGACGCCGCCCCGGGGGATCTTTACCGGGTTGGCGATCGGCCCCGAGGGCGGGCTGCCAGTGCGCGCTCGGCCGCTGTGATTCCGCTGCCGCGTCGGCCACGAGTACGAGAGCACCGCGACCCGGGTGCAGAGGGGCAGCTGGTGCGCGACCTGTAAAACGGCCCGGCAACGCAGGCAGACGCGCACGCACCGGTAGACCGCAGTCTTGGGTGAAGAGAGGCTCATCTTGGCCGAGCGTTTCTGTACACTAGAATCGCGCGCACCCACACGATCCGCGGCCTCTTTCTCGGAGGCCCGCAACTCGGAGGCTCGATGTCATCTCCACCCATACCTACCCGCAGCTGGACGAGCGAGAAGCACCGTTCCGAACGATCGCGATCGCGAAAGTCACAGAAGCCTGCCCCCAGAGCGCGAATCGATCGCTCGGGCAGTCTGCTCGGCGAGCAGTGGGAGGTCCTGGAGAAAGTTGGGCGCGGCGGCATGGCCGATCTTTTCCGGGCGTTCTCGGGGATTCTGCGGCGGGAGCGTGTCGTCAAGGTCCAGATTCTGGACCTCAACGCGGACAACGCAGATGAGCTTCGAGAGCGGTTCAGGCGGGA
>CAYYUP010000035.1:0-5761 GCA_964474905.1 uncultured Nannocystis sp.
TGCAGAGAAGAATAGTAGGATCATTTTATGATGATGAGCGTCGCCGGACTCATCGACGTGACAATGCCCGAAGTACGGTCCTGGACCTCACAGGAGACCCTCCAGGGGCCCGGAGGGAGTTCGGCGTGCACATGGAGACGGGCACCCTTATCCGTGGTCTCGAGGGTCTCGGCACCGAGCCAACGGGCGGTCTTGTCCTTTGTTGGCGTTGTCGGGAATGCGCGGACACTGACGACGCTGATGGCCTGGTTTTGGGTCTTGCAGTCGAGGGTGAACCACTCGCCGCCGCGGAGCCGGAGCGCGCCCCCGGCCTCTTGCGTCGACCCCGTGCGAGTGCCCGCGGACACCGAGACAAGGCCTTGCACGGAGTCCAAGTTCGAGTCCGAGTCGCTCATATTGACATAGAAGAGAGTGAGCAGTGATGCCGCAACGGCCGTGAGGGGCAGTGCGAACCATCGACGCTTCAGCACCGGTGGCGGAGCCTGGACGGGCTTTGGCTCTTGCGCAACGGCCGATGTGTCCGCGAGATAGGAATCGACGACCCGATCGACGAGCTTCCGACGGGTGTCGATCTCGAGCGGCATGAGCAGTTGCCTTGCGGCCTCGGTTTCGATCGGGTAGCAATTGGAGGTGAGTGCAGCCGCTAGCGCCGCATCGTCGTCGGTCGCTGTGATCCAGGCGTTTGGAGCCTCAGCTGCGAGCAGATGGGCCTCGGCGCGCTCGACCTCCTCGCGACAGCGTTGAAGCTCTGCCTCGCTGGTTTTGTTGTGGTCTTTAGGCTCCACAGTGCTCCCTTGGTGTCGAGTCTCTGGGTTTGTCGAGACGCGTGCGGAGTCGCTGGAGAAGCCGCGACTTTCGGGCGTAGTAGGCGTTCTCTGAGACTTGCAGCTCCTGAGAGATGCTTGCAGCCTCGCGTTGGTCGACGTAGATCAGGCGAAAGAGTGTTCGATCCGCGGGAGAGCAAGCTGCGACCGCGCCTTCAAGATCGATGACTTTGAGAAGACCTGCGAGGTGCGCGTCACTTGTTGGGTTGTTGTCTGCGATCGCGAGGTCCTCCCTCAACTCTTCCCAGCGGACGCGGTGTTTCTGATACTTTCGTTGCAGGACGAAAATCGTGACTCCTATCACGTATCGTCTGAGAGCGCCGTTGCTCGGGTTGAAGCTCGGATGATCCCCGTATTTGCTGAGGATTGACGCATCTCGGGCAAAGAGCGCGAGCAAGCCGTCTTGCACGTCGTCCTCTTTGTCGCGGGCGCAGATGCGCAGCCAGGGTTTTTTGGCGAGGAGGATCGCGCGCCCGGCCGTGACCGCCACCGTGAGCTCCTTGGCGAGTTCGCGCAGGGTTGTCGAATCGCGGAGTTCGAGCGCTCGCTTGAGCTGGTCTGGCGTCCACCGGAGCATCAGGTCGGCGGATGATAGCGCTCTTCTCTCTGAGCTGCCGATGGAATTTTCGAGGGCTCGAGTGTCCGATATCGGAGTCGTCGAGCCGGGTATTCGCAGACGCGGTCGCGGTCGCGGACGAAATTATCGGTCGAGTCTAGGCGGGCGCGTGGGGGCAGGCGGTTTTTGAGAGCACGCGACCTGCGGGCACTCGGATCTCGCGCTTGAAGTAGGCCTTAAAATCGTCGGGTATGGACATTCGCTCGACCGCGCCATCCATGCACGCGAGCCAGGCGTCGTGCTCGGCTTGGCCGATCGGCAGGTGGGCGTGGGCGGCGGGGATGCGGATAGGCCCCCAACGTTCGCTGTATCGTTTGGGACCGCCGAGCCAGCCGGTCAGGAAGACCGTCAGCTTGTCGCGGGAGAGCGGCAGGTCCGGGTGCATCGCCAGTACGGTTTTGGCCTCGGGCAGCTCGCTCATCACGTCGTAAAAATGATCGACGAGTGTTCGGATGCCAACTTCGCCGCCCATGGTGCGCAACGAGGTGTCTTGATAGCCGTATTCGCCTGGTTTTCGCTCTCGTCTCACAGCACCGAGTGTACCAAGCGGGCCCCGGCTTGGCCGCAGATGCGAGCGCTTTAGCGGTCAGCTTGTCTGCAAATTCTGCAGATTTTCCAACTCTCGCAACTCCTGCAGACCCTGCTCGAGGCTCATCTGTGGGGTGTAGGCGAGGGCTTGCTTGGCCCTGTCGGTGCGCACGGTGATCGTGCGTGACATCATCGATATCGCGAAGAGGGTCATTGGCGGCGGTCGACGGATTCGGAACAGACGCCAGATCCCTTCGACCGTCCAAGCTGCGCCACGGGCGAGCGCGCCGGGCATCGATCGCTCCGGCAGGTGCACACCTTGGGTTGCGGTGAGCTGCTCGAGGAAACTCCGAATCGTCGAGCGCTCGGCGTCGGCGATAAAATAGGCCTCGCCGCCGGCATCCCGGGTGAGCGCGAGCGTGATCGCGTGCACGAGGTTGGCGACGTGGGTCGTGGAGGTTTCGTGCCGTCCACCGTCGAGCCAGGCCCAGCTGTTTGTGGCGGCCATGCGCAGGATCGCCGGCAATACGCTGGTATCGCGGGGGCCCCAGATGAGCCGAGGTCGCAGCGAAATCGTCTGCAGATCGGGCGTATTGGCGGCGAGCACCCGGCGCTCGGCCTCGGCCTTGCTCTCGGAGTAAAAAAAGCGCTGGCGTTGGGGGTAGGCACAGGACTCGTCGACGTCGCGGAGTTCACGGCCGTCAAAGAGCGCGGCCTCGGTGCCTATATGGATAAACCGGTGCACGCCCGCCGCCTTTGCGGCCGCCAGGAGCTGGGTCGTGCCGTCGACATTGGCGCGCCAAAATTGCTCGCGTGTGCCCCACTCCTCGACAAAGGCGGCGCAGTGCACGATCGCATCGATACCGTCCAGGTGCTCGGCAGAGACCGCGCCCAGCTCGCAGCGAACCGGCGTCGCGCCGAATGCAGAGACCGCGCCGGCGCTGCGATCGGAACGCGCCATGGCCAGCACCTCGTGACCCGCAGCGACCAACGCTTCGGTCGTGTGTCCGCCGACAAAACCGGAGGCTCCAGTGATAAAAATCCGCATGATGTCCGCTTTCCTTGGGGTCAGACGGGGCGCTCAAAGACTGTCTTGACGCCCCTGCCTGGAGCTTCCACAATCTTAGTACATCATTCAAATCGATTTGATCGATATGTACATCGATGAGAATAATATTCGTTCGTTGGATCTCAACCTGCTGGTGGCTCTTGACGCGTTGCTGCGGGAGCGCAGCGTCACTCGGGCGGCGCGGCGCGTGGGTGTGGGTCAGCCGGCGATGAGCCACAGCTTAAAGCGCCTCCGTGATTTTTTGAGCGATCCGATCTTTGTCAGGGTCGGTCGGGAGATGCAGGTGACGCCCTTGGCCCAGCAGCTCGAGGCCCCGCTGCGGCGCTGGTTGGCGGAGCTGCGCACGGTTCTGAATGCACCGGGTCCCTTTGAGCCGGCGACCTGCGAGCGCAGGTTTACGCTTGTTACCAGCGATTTGCTGGCGGTGCTGCTGCCGACGCTCGTCGAGCGCATGCAAGAGCAGGCGCCGAACGTGCGGCTCGTTGTTCGCACGCCCGATGCCGATCCGGTGCGGGCCTTGCAGAGCAGCGGTGCCGATCTAGCGCTCGCTCCACCGCAGGCGCATGCGCCCGGCATGTGTCAGCGCGTCGTCTCGCGGATCACGTGGGCGACTTTCTTGGCGCCCGGGCACAGAGGTCTCGAAGACGGTGAGCTGAGCCTCGAGCGTTGGCTTCAGATCCCGCATATCACCGTCGATACCGCCAGTAGCGGCCCCAGTTTTGTCGCCAGTGCAGTGGCCTCCGCGGGGCTGCAGCGCCATGTCGGTCTCGTGGTTCCGAGTTTTTTGGTGGCGCCCTACGTGGTGGCCCGGAGCGAAATGCTCTTTACTGCACCGCGCGAATTGGTCGGGCCGATCGCCCAGATCTTGGGTCTTTGCGTGGTCGAGCCGCCGCTCGATCTGCCTGAGATTCCGGTTCTCGAACTCTGGCCCGAGCGCTTGCACGCTGATCCGGCGCACGTGTGGTTTCGTCACCTGGTGGCCGAGGCGGTCGCCGAGTTGGGCGCTGGGGCTCAGGCTTAAGGCGCGCGGGGTTAGGCGAGGCTGGTAGGCTCGGGGCGTCATGCTCCGCCGGATTGCCGATCGTCTCCTCCGTCCCCGCACGCTGCCCATCGCCTCGCTCGCCCTCGCCTTGGCGGCCGGTGGCCTCGCCTTTGCGCCGACGGTGGCCGATGCCTTCTGTGGTTTTTATGTCAGCGGCGCGGATACCAATCTCTTTAACAACGCGACCATGGTGGTGATGATGCGCGAGGGCACCCGCACGGTGCTGTCGATGCGCAACAACTATCAGGGGCCGCCGGAGAACTTCGCGATGGTGGTGCCAGTGCCGGTCGTTCTCCAGAAGGACAACGTCAAGACCCTGGGCGACGAGCTGTTTACCCACGTCGATTCGCTCTCGGCCCCGCGCCTGGTCGAGTACTGGGAGCAGGACCCCTGCACGCCGCAGAGGAAGTACAAGCGCGAGGGAAAGATGAGCGCGAGGGCGGCCGAACTCAAGGATGGCGGTGGTCAGCCGGGGGGCGGCCTGGGTGTCACGATCGAGGCTCAGTTTAAGGTCGGTGAGTACGAGGTCGTCGTGCTCTCGGCGAAGGACTCCACCGGCCTGGACACTTGGTTGCGCCAAGAGAAGTACAACATTCCGCCGGGCGCCGAGCCGTTGCTGCGACCCTATGTCGAGGAGGGCATGAAGTTCTTTGTCGCCAAGGTCGACGTCAATAAAGTGAAGTTCGACGCCAAGGGCCAGGCGCAGCTCTCCCCCCTGCGCTTTCATTACGACACCCCAGAGTTCCGCTTGCCGGTGCGCCTGGGGCTTATCAATTCTGCGGGTACTCAGGATTTGCTGGTGCACATCCTCGCCCGGGGCAAGCGCTACGAGCTCGCCAACCGGCCCAACGTGACGATCCCGACTAACCTGGACGTCGACGAGGCCGCCCGTGGGCGCTTTGGCGAACTCTACGCGGCGCTCTTTGACGCGACCGTGGCTCGAACAAAGGGCGCGGCGGTGACCGAGTACTCGTGGGACTCCGGCAGCTGCGATCCCTGCCCGACGCCGCCGCTCGACGACAACGAGCTGACCCTGCTCGGCACCGACGTTCTTGATGGATCGATGTCCGAAGCGCCGATGATTGGCAGAGGTCGGCGGCCGAGAAGAAGTGGCGGCATGGTGCTCACCCGGATCCACCTTCGTTACAACAAGGACGGGCTCGGCGATGACCTGGTATTTCGCGAGGCGGACGCGATCGTCGGCGGCCGCGAATTCATGATGGGCGACAAGCTAGAGAAGGGCTCGCGCCCGGCCGGCGTCAATAATTTTCAGGCACGCTATGCGATTCGCCATCCGTGGAAGGGACCGGTCACCTGTGCGAATCCCGAGCGCGGCATCTGGGGCGGGCCGCCAAACAATCCCAGCGGCAAGCCGACGGCGATGCCGGCCAAGGACCTCGCCTTCGCAGCACGCGGCAAGGTCCAGCTCGCGCGCATGATCAAGGAGCCGGTGCCGGAGCTCGGCCTGATGACCGCGGACCTGGTGCCCGCTGCCGGCAAGGTCGCGGGCCTAGAGCCGCCGAGTTCTAGTGGCGCGGCTGCTCCGGGTGCGGCGAAGGGTGCCGGGCAGGACAAGGGCACGGACAAGGGCGCGGACAAGGGCGCGGTCGAGCCGGGTTCGGACAAGGGCTCAGCCGCCGAGATCGCGCGAAAGTCGGGCTGTACGATCGACAGCACGGGCG
>CAYYUP010000035.1:5861-15743 GCA_964474905.1 uncultured Nannocystis sp.
CGACAGCACGGGCGGCTCAGCGGGTGGCGGCCTGCTGCTCGCGGTGCTTGTCGGCTGGCGACGTCGCCGTCGCTCGTCGCTCTGACGCTCCTGCATGCAGAGCTCGATCCCAATTCTTGACGGTGAGGGGTCGGAGGTCTTCACTGTCGCGCAGCAGCTTCGAAATACGACACAGAGGTAACTGTGGGGCATTAGCGTGCATTCTATGCGATTTGTGCGTGTTTGTTCCGAGGTCACCGAAGAGGCCGGGGCCTGCGTACACCCTGAAAAATTGCGCCGAAGGGTCCGCGTAACCACAATGCTCCCCGACCGCGTGGGGCGAGGGAAGCCGCCGCGCTCACGGTCAGCGCATGCTCTTCCCGACCTTCGATTTCCTGCTCTTCGTCATCCCGGTGCTCATCGGCTTCTGGGCGATGGCCGAGCGCCCGCTATTGCGGGTCGTGTTCCTGCTCGCGGCGAGCTATTTTTTCTACATGGCGGGCCCGCAGACGGACCCGCCTGGGGCGCCCTGGTACTTCGTCGGTCTGTTGCTGGTCTCGACGGTGCTGGACTTTGTCTCCGGCCACGCGATCCACCGCCTGGAGTCCGCCGCCGAGTCCGAAGACGTCGCGATCGCCAGAGCCGCTAAAAAACGGCGCAACCTCTGGCTTGGCGCCAGCCTGGTCGGCAACCTGGGCCTGCTTGGCTACTTTAAATACGCCAATTTTTTTATGGCCGCCTTTGCCGACATGGCGGGCGCATTCGGGATCTCGATCGAGGCCTATCACCTCGATGTCATCCTGCCCCTGGGCATCAGTTTTTACACCTTCCAAAGCCTCAGCTACACGCTCGATGTCTGGCGCGGGCGGCTGACCCCAGAGCCATCTTTTCTCCGTTTCGCGCTCTTTGTCGCCTTCTTCCCGCAGCTGGTCGCGGGTCCGATCGTGCGCGCGAGCCAGTTCTTGCCGCAGTTGCAGGCGGGCCCGCGCTTCTCCAGAGAGGGCATGGAGAAGGGCGCGTTTCGCATCTGCCGGGGCCTGATAAAGAAGGTGATCCTCGGCGACTTCATCGCTGTGCACCTCAGCGATCGCATCTTTGACAGCCCCGACATGTTCACGTCGGCCGAGCTTTTGGTCGCGCTCTACGGCTATACGCTGCAGATCTACGCCGACTTCTCGGGCTACTCCGACATCGCCATCGGCCTTGGCCTGATGCTCGGCTTTGTTCTCCCCGAGAACTTTGACCGGCCCTACCAATCGCGGGACATCGCCGAGTACTGGCGACGCTGGCACATGACGCTGTCGTCGTGGCTGCGCGACTACCTCTTCTTTCAATTGTTGGCGCGCTTTGGGGCCCGTGCTGGATACGTCGCGGTCTGGCTGACGATGTTTTTGGTGGGCATGTGGCACGGCGCCAGCTGGAACTTCGTGATCTACGCGAACATCCACGCCGGGGCGATGGTTTTCAACCGCTGGAACCGCATGCGCCGCATGCGACGGGGTAAGGTACCGGCCCGCTTTTTCCAGGCACTGCGCTGGATCGCCGGCACCGTTGTCGGTTTTGCCCTGAGCTATGCGCTCGGTCGCTATCTCTTTTTGTTGCCCTGGGATCGAGCGCTGGTTCTCGCTGGGTTTTTTGTCGGGATTTTCCTGCTGCTTTGCGCGCTACCGGTGTCCAAGGTGCGCGACGGCAAGATGCGTGCGGCGGTGCACATTGTGCTCACCTTCCATCTGTTGGTGCTCTCGCGGATCTTTTTCCGGGCCCAGGATCTGGAGACGGCGCGCTCCTTTATCGCCGGTTTGGTCCGTCTCGATGGTCACTGGCTGCGCCCCGATCTCGCCAGTGTGTGGGTGTGGGTGGCGCTTATCGGCGGACTCACCTTCCACTTCACGCCCAAGGATTGGATCAACGTGCGGGCCCTCGCGGCCTTCCGCAGAATCCCAGGCTTGGCGCTTGGCGTCGGTTTTCTCGGCCTCGCCTACGCCCTGATGAAGGTGCTCGAGGGCGCACCGCGAGCCTTTATCTACTTCCAGTTCTAGGCCTCTTTTCCTTCCTTTCTTCGTTCATTTTTTCAGGAGTTACGAGCGCGACGTGAGTGAGAGCGAGCCAACAGCGGGGGGCGATCCCAAGGGCCTGATGGACGTCGATGGACGCCTCAAGCAGCGCGTCGAGGTCGAGGCCGGACTGCCGGTGACACGGCCGCGCTGGTCGACGCTCGGCAATGTTGGCCCGGCGATGCTCATCGTCGTAGCAGGCCTTGTGATGGCCTATACACTACCTGTGCTCGAATTTGCACGTCCATGGAAGCCCGGCGATCCGGTGCTTTTTTGGAACCTGCTCGGGCGACCATTTGAGGATCCAAAGCCCGAGGCGGTGGAGAAACAGGAGACGATCGAGGCGATCGAAGCGGTCGCCGAAGAGGTACTTGCTGCAGACCCGCCAAAGCTTCCTGTCGACCGCGAGCCCAAGGAAGTGATCGAAGTTGATCCGGGCGATGTGTTGCCGGATTACGTCGCCAAGCCAGGTGACGATGCCCAGGTCGTGCAGGCGCTAGAGCTCTTTAACGGCGACGAACTCGATCACTTTTTTGCGGCGCTCGCTCGCAGTGATGCCGGGGTCGCCGAAGCGGTCACCCACGTCGTGCATTGGGGTGACTCGGCGATCGGTATCGACGGCATCACCGGGGCGATCCGCCGGCGCATGCAGGCCCGCTTTGGTGATTCGGGCCACGGCTTTCATCTCTTGGCGCCGCCGAATACCTCGTACCGCCACCGCGAGGTGGACTTTAAGCATAACGACCAGTGGTACAAATGTTTCATCATCTTTAAGTGCCGCGACGACGGCCATTACGGCCTGGGCGGCACCACCTTCCGCTCCAAGGGCGGGGCCAAAAGCACCTTCCGTCCCCATCCCGAGCGCAGCAGCGGCAGGGTCAGCCAGTTCGAGCTTTGGTACGCGGCACAGCCCGGGGGCGGTGCGATCACGATTCGCGTCGACGACGGCGAGAAGATCCGCATCAGCACCGCCGCCGAGTCCCTGGAGGACCGTTGGCACAGAATTTCGGTTGAAGATGGCGACCACACCTTTGAGGTGCGAGCCGGTGGCGAGGGCAGCGTGCGGGCCTACGGCGTGACCCTGGAGCGAGACCAACCGGGCGTCGTCTGGGACGGGCTCGCCCAGATCGGTGCCTTTACCAATCGCATGCTCGAGCTCAATGCAGGGCATCTAAAGGCGCAGCTCGATCATCGCCAAGCCGACCTTGCGGTGTTTATGTTCGGCGGCAACGACATGCAGCGGCGCATGAAAATGGCGACCTACGAGGCCGAGTACCGCGAGGTGATACAACACGTGAAGGGCGCTCGGCCGGGGTTGGATTGCCTGGTGATGGCGCCCCTGGATCACGGCGATCGTGAGGGCTCGCGGGTGGTCTCAAAGCCGGTCGTCGCCCGCATGGTTGCGGCTCAGCGGGCGGCGGCAAAGGCCGAAGGCTGCGCCTTTTTTGATACTTGGGCGGCGATGGGCGGCGAGGGATCGGCCGGGCGCTGGTACCACCGCAAGCCGCGGCTGATCAGCGGTGACCTCTCGCACGCTACCGGTAAGGGGCACCAAGTGATCGGCGAACTCTTCTACCGGGCGTTGCTGCGTTCTTACGTGGAGTACCGCACGGGGGATAAGGGCGACGACGGGCAAGTGGACTCGAACACAGCGGCCGTCGACGGGCAGACAAATCCAGCCGAAAAAAGCGACGCGGACTCGAATACCGAAGTGAGTGACGGGCAGGCGAAGGCAGTCAAAAAGGCGGGCGAGCGCACGCCGTAGAAAAAGGCGGACGCAGTAGAAAGACAAGCCATGAGGATCGACGACAAAGCGGATGAAGTATCCGAGGTGCGCACCCTGCAGAGCGCCTTTTTACAGGCTGCTGAGACTTTTCCGGAGAGTGTCGCGCTCGAGGTCGATGGCGCTGCGATCAGCTACGCGGAGCTCCGTGGGCGGGCGTTGGCGATCGCCGCGACCCTGCAGTTTGCGCGGGCTCGATACGGCCTGGATTTGCCGCCGCTAACCTGTGTCTTGGGGCAGCGATCGGCAGCTGGCTTTGCGGGCATCTTGGGTGTCCTTTGCTCGGGACACGGCTACGTGCCGATGCTGCCGACCTATCCCGCGGCCCGTTTGGCCCAGGTGCTGGAGCGCTCGCAGGCGGGCGCATTGGTGGTCGACCGCAGCGGCGAAAAGGTCCTCGGGGACTTGCTGACGCTCGTTTCGAGGCCGCTGGTGATTGTGTTCGCGGACATCGAGACCGACGCCGATGCCGACGCGCTCGCGGAGCTGCGCGCCCGTTTTCCTGCGCATCTGATCGTCGGCGCGAGCGAGCTGCAAGACGCCGCGACCTGGGTGCCCGCTGAGGTCTGCGCGGATGACATCGCCTACCTGCTCTTCACTTCGGGCAGCACCGGTGTGCCCAAGGGCGTGATGGTCGCTCAGCGCAACATCGTGCGTTTTCTCGACGTGGTGATCGAGCGCTACGGGCTCGGCCCCGAGGACCGCTTCTCGCACATGTTTGAGGTCACGTTTGACCTCTCGCTCTTCGATCTCTTCGCGGCCTGGAGCGTCGGCGCTTGCCTCTGTTGTCCGAATGCCAAGCAACGCATGATGCCGGCGAGCTACATCCGCGAGGCTCGTCTCAGCGTGTGGTTTTCGGTGCCGTCGACGGCGTTGCTGATGAAGGACACGCGCAGTTTGGGGGCGGGCGCCTTTCCGGGGCTGCGCCTGTCGATTTTTTGTGGCGAGGCGCTCAGTGTGCCGGTTGCGCTCGCCTGGTCCGAGGCCGCCCACGCCTCGCGAGTCGAAAACCTCTACGGTCCGACCGAGTTGACCCTCGCCTGTACCCTCTACCCGATCGTCGCCGGTGATCCGGTGCTCGCGGCTGCCGATGTTGTGCCGATCGGTGGGCCCTTTCCGGGCATGCGGGTCAAGGTCGTCGACGAGGCTCTGGCCGAGGTTGCGGTCGGCGAGAGCGGTGAGCTGATGCTCGCGGGCCCGCAGGTTGCGCTTGGCTATTGGAACGATCCAGAGCGCACGGCCGCGGCCTTTGTCCGCCCCCCGGGCGAGAATTCGATCTTCTACCGCACGGGGGATCGGGTCCGCGCCGAGGAAAACGGTCTTCTGCGCTTCCTTGGGCGCCTCGATCACCAGGTCAAGATCCGCGGCTTTCGGATCGAACTCGGCGAGGTCGAGGCGGTGCTCCGGCGCGAGGCTGGGGTCGATGCGGCGGTTGCCTTGGGTTGGCCGCAGACCAGCAAGGGATGCGCCGCTGGCATCGTTGGATTTATCGACGATGCCTCGGTCGATCTGCGGGCGCTAAGGCGACGCCTCGGTCAATTTTTGCCGCGATATATGGTACCCAAGCGCATCCTCGTGGTTGCCGTCTTTCCCCTCAATCAAAACGGCAAGATCGACCGCAACGCCCTCCAAGCGAGCCTACAAGAGCCCACCCCGAGCTGACGAGCGAAGCGACATGGCGCTGACAAAGCAAGAACTCCTGGAGTATCTCTCAACCCACGCCCGTGACGATCTCAGCGAGGTCACGGAGGACACAGAGCTCTTCTCATCGGGGCTCATCGACTCCTTTGCGATGGTCGACCTCCTGCTCTTTTTAGAGAAGCATACCGGCGGCAGGTTAGGTCCCGAAGACGTCGATCTCGACAACTTCGATACCATCGGTCGGATCATCAAGTTCGTCGAGACCAGGAAGCGCTGATGTCTGCCAAGACCGCAGCGCCGGCCGGAGTCGTGATCCTCGGGGCGCCGCGCTCTGGGACGACGCTGCTGCGCCGGCTTGTCGATGCCCACTCGCAGATCGCTTGCCCGCCCGAGACCTATGTATTGAGCGCTGCGGCGCGCTTTCTCCACGAGCAGAGCTTTTCCGCGGGTCTCAAGATCGGCGTATTGCTGGGCCTTGGCTACGCTGGGTTCTCAGAGCAGGAGGTGCTGGATCGCCTGCGCACCTTTGCCTTCTCTTTTTTAGAGGAGCACGCAGCCCGCGAGGGCAAGCCGCGATGGGCCGAGAAGACCGCCTTTAATGCCTTTCACCTGCCGGCGATCCGTCGCCTCTGCGGCGATAGGGTGCGCTACATCTGCATCCAACGGCACGGACTCGATGTCGTGCTCAGCCTCGAAGAGCTGGTCAAAAAGACAGGTGGTTATGTGGAGGAGCTGCACGACTATCTGCGCCGTTTCCCCGAGCCCTACGAGGCATTTGCCCAGGCCTGGATCGACTGCGCGAGCGGCCTCGCCGATCTCGTGGAGAGCGACGAACGGGCGCTTGGTGTCCGCTACGAGGATCTGGTTGTCGATCCCGAGGGGTGTCTGCGGCGGATCCTCGATCACATCGGCGAGCCCTGGGAGCCCGGGCTCTGTGAGCGGGCGCTCGGCGACGCTCGTAATGTCGGCTTTGGTGACTGGAAAACCTACGCCCGCGCGGCGATCGATACCTCGAGCGTTGGCCGCTGGAAGAGCCTGCCAAGGCCGACTCTGCGGCGCCTCGCCGAGCGCTGCAACCCGACGCTTGCGCGCCTGGGGTACGACGAGATCACCGTAGAAAGCGAGGAGTCCGAGGCCTCTGCGCGCCGTCGTTACGAGCTCGGCTTGCTGCTCAACAAGATGCGCGGCGGTGCGACGAGCAAGGCCGCCGGGGGAGAGAACGACGCATGAGCGGGGGGGCGCGAGCGCACCATTTTTTTGGGTCGACAGCGGCGCTCGCGGGCCTGCTAGCGCTCCTCTGTAGCGGCGCCTGTCGTACGAGCGAGACGGCGACGACGACGACGACGCCGAAGTCTGAGCTGGTAGTGACGGCCGAGCCGGTTCCGGTCGCCGAGCCGTCAGGGCCGCCCCAAATGCCCGCGCACGCGGTGATCCTAGATGGCTTTCGCGAGGCACGTACGCAGGCCCAGGGTCGTTTTCTCGGCAGAGGTCGCTCGCCGCAACCGGATCTTCGGGAGCTGCCAAAGGGGCCCTTGCCAGGTGCAGAATTGTCGGCGGATCCGCTTCCCGGATTCTTTACACCTTTTGATCTTCCTGCCGACGAAACCAACCCGCTCGCGACCTTTGAAGCGGCGCTCGATGAACTCACTGCGGGCACTCGAACGACACCGGTGAGGCTCGCGTTCTTCGGCGCTTCGGGGCTGGCTGCCGATCTCTGGACCGGCTACCTGCGCACCTATCTGCAGGCTCGTTTTGGCGATGGTGGTCCGGGCATGGTCGCTCCTGCGCCGCCTGTCCGTTGGTACAGGCACCACGAATTTATCGTCAAGTCGTCGTCGTCCAAGCACTGGACCAAGCACAATGCCTACCACCTGGAGTCCGAGGAGGACCCCGGCTATTTCGGTGTCTTGGGCCTGGCGATGAGCGCCAAGTCGAAGTACGCCTGGGCCGAGCTTGCGCCACAACCGGGCTCAAAGACCGCACGGGCGATTCGTCACTACGACGTGTTTTTCTTGCGGCAGAAGCGCGGCGGATCGTTCTCGATCAAGGTCGATGGCGAGGTCGTCAAAAAGGTCCGAACGAAGCTAGGCAAGGGCGAAGAGGCTCCGCATCTAGGGGTTGTGCGTGTCGAGGTCGAGCCGGGTGAGCACGTGCTGCGAATGCGGCTTACCGGCGACGGTGTCGTGCGATTCCTAGGGGTCGCGGCTGAGACCGGCGAGGCGGGAATCATCGTCGATACCCTTGGGGTCGACGGTGCCCGGATATCCAATTGGAGTTCCTGGAACGACGAACTTTGGGCTGAGCATCTGCGCCAGCGCGAACCGGTGCTCTACGCTCTTCACTTTGGCAACAACTCGGCGGTCGACGATGACCTGTCGATCCCCCGCTACGAGGAGAACTACCGGGGGGTGCTCGATCGTCTGCGCCGGGTCGCACCGACGGCGAGCTGCGTGATCCTTGGGCCTGGTGATTTTCCGATGGTGCGCGAGCCAGAGGAGCCAGCCGAGGACGCCGACAAGGCGAAGAAGGCGAAGAAGGCGAAGAAGGCGAAGAAGGCGAAGAAGGCGAAGAAGGCCGAACCCGGAGAAGAAGAGCCCGTCGTTTTGGTGCAGCGTCCGCTCCTAAACGAGATTCGGGAGATCCAGCGGAGTCTCGCGCAGGAGTACGGATGTGCCTATTGGGACATGTTAAAATTTGATGGCGGTCACGGATCGAAGGCCGCATGGGCTGCTGCGGGTTTGGCCCGTTCGGACTATCTGCACCTCAGTCGCGACGGATACCTGCGCCTGGGAATCGCTTTTGCAGACGCGTTGATGCAGCGATACGATTGGCGTAAGGGCTTGGATCCGTCGGCTGCGGTCGAGCCCTGACCCGGGGGGCACGCGCGGATCGGTCGCTGTAGTGTGTGACGGCTCTTCGGCCTGTGCGTCGGGAGCCGGCCAGAGGAGGTGCACTTGTGCCCCTGTAATCCACACTCGATTGCGGGTAAAGTGCAGCGAAATCGGCATTAGTTCGGCGAATGGCTGCGAATCCACGCGCGGGCAAAGCCTGGGGAGTGAGCGAGGATGAGGAAGTATCGACGGATCCAGATCGGAGGCTTGCTCGGCTGGGCGCTGGGGTTTGGCTGCTCGCTAGAAAACCCCGGCTACAGCGGTTCGGGCTCCGAGGCGGGTGGCGGCGATGCATCGTCCGTTAGCAGCGACTCACAAGATTCGAGTTCCGAATCCTCGACGACGACGGAGACGACGTTCACCTCTGGTATGACAGCCACTGGTAGCTCGGGCGGTGAGACGTCGGGCGGTGAGACGTCGACCGGTGATGTGACGACCGGGCCGGTCACCGGCGGTTCGACGACGACTGGTTCGACGACGACGACCGGTGATACGACGACCGATTCGACGACGACGACGACGACCGGTAATACGGATACGGGCGATATGCCTGAGCCAAACATCTGCGGGATCCCCTACGAGAGCCTGCAGTTTGGGGGTGTTGTGCCATTGATGGTGGGAGAGGGCGAGGAGCGTGATCCCGTGCTTCGAGATGACGGAAAAGTGCTCTTTTACACCGAGAGCGGCCTGATCCACTATATGACCCGAGGGGGCCTCGAACAGCCTTTTGTTAATCCTCAAAGTGCAGATAAAATCCTGGGTATGGACAAATTTGGCAGTGTGACGAAGATCAGCTTCTTCGACGAAGATCACGACGTGTACTTTAGCTCCACCTGGAAGGGCGGCAAGACAAACGTCTGGTGGGCGCACCGAAATGACGTGGGGTTGCCCTTTGAGACCGCCTCAGAAGTGACAGGGATCAGCGATCCGGGCAGCGGCGACTACGATGCTCATATCTCGCAGGACGGGCTGCGGATCTACGCAGCGCCCGCCAGCGGGCCGCAAAACCTCTACGTCGCGGTCCGGGGCAACACCGATGTGCCGTTTAATCAACGTACGCCGATGGACGACGTGAACAGCCCGCAATCCGATGCCGACCCGGCATTCTCTGCCGATGAGACAGTCATGATATTCACAAGTAATCGCCCAGGTAGCGATGCGACAGATATGTATATAGTAAAGAGGGGCGGTCCCATGGAGGCATTTGGCGAGCCCGACAAGGTCGAGGGCATGAACAGCCCGGCAGACGACGGTGATGCGTTTATCGCCGACAGCGAGCTGGGTTGTGAGCTCTTCTTCTCCTCGACCCGCGTCGGGGCGCCCGGTGGTCGCGATCTCTACCGCGCCCAGATTTTCGGCGGCTGATCGCTCTCTGCGAGCACGCTGAAGATCGAGGTCGAACGGCGCATATGTAGACTTCGCTGGGGGAGAGTTCGATGTTGCGAGCGTCGAATCTGCCTGGAGAGAGCGATAAATATGCGCGCTACATCTCTGCGAGGTGCGCGTACATTGTTAAACGGGCTCGATTCCCTGT
>CAYYUP010000035.1:15843-29898 GCA_964474905.1 uncultured Nannocystis sp.
GACGGGGGAGCCGACGACGGGGGAGCCGACGACGGGGGAGCCGACGACGGGGGAGTCGACGGGCTCGACGACGGGGGAGTCGACGACGACTGATAGTGGAACCACCACGGAGGGGGAGACGACGACCGATGGCACGACCGGTGGAGAGCAGGAGGGCCCGGATATCTGCGGCATCAAACCCGCTGATTTAGTGTTCAGCTCCATAAAAGAGTTGAACAGTTCAAAAGACCTCGGCGATCCTGTGTTGCTCAGCGATGGCCTGAGATTGGTCGTCTCGAAGGATGGAGACTTCAAAGTCATGACACGGGCGAAGGTCGGCGATCAATTTTCGGCGCCCAAGGCTTCGATGATGTTGAACACTCTTAATACCGATGATACAGAGTCCAAAATAACATTTTCGGACGACGAACTCGAAGTATACTTTAGTCGAGAGAGTAACTTTAATCACAATATATGGCATGCTGTGCGTGCAAATGCAGGCAAATCATTTGGCATGGCGACTCTCGTTCAGGAGGTGTCCTCAGAGGTACACGACTTCGATCCTCACCTCTCTCCGAATGGCGAGCGCCTCTATCTAGCGCCCGAGGTCGGGGTATTTAATCAGGATATTGTCGTTGCTCACTGGATCGAAGAGCAGGGCCACTTTGCTAAGCCGCAGCTGGTCGGAGGTATCAATAGTGATGATCTCGAGGCAGATCCAGCGCTCTCACGAGACGAACTTGTTCTAATATTTGTGAGCGACCGGGAGGACATACACGATGACCTATTTATCGCTACCCGAAGCAGTACTGATGCAGCATTCGGGAATGTGACGAAGTTGCCTGCCCCTGTAAATGATCCCGGTGACGATCGTGTCTCGGATGTGTTTATCGCGGATCTCCCGGATAGTTGTGAACTCTACTTCGTCTCGGATCGAAATTTCCCGGGCACGCACATCTACAGGGTTCAGATTTCCTCTAAATAGGCGATAGCGAGGCCGGATGCCCGGCGCGGGTCGGGCTCTCGCGTCGGATTGTTCTCGAGCGTGGTCTCGTGGAACGAATGTACGATATCGCGCATTCGCGCCTCTCCTGGGTGAGATCACGTAGGATGTCCGTAAAGTCGGTAAGATATTCCGATTTTTCCCATTTTTGAAAGAACCGAGTTGCGGGAAGGCCTTGCACGGGGCGCGCATAAGAAGTACTGACCGATCAGTCATATGACTGACCGGTCACCATCTGAAAAATGGGCGAACACAGCCACGGGAGGCTTCGATGATCGAGGTTGAGGGACTGAGTTTCTGTTATCGAGGCGCTACCAAACCATCTGTCCATGAGGTCAGCTTTTCGATCGCGGAGGGGGAGATCCTCGGTGTTCTCGGGCCGAGCGGAGCGGGCAAGAGCACCCTGCAAAAAATCATGACCAAGCTGCTGCCGCTGCAGCAGGGCTCCATTCGTTACGACGGTGTCAGCATCAACAAGCACGGCCGCGAACTCTTCGCGCGGATCGGCGTTTCGTTTGAGCAGCCAAACCTCTTTCCTCGTCTCAGTGGCCGCGAGAACCTCACCTGCTGGCTCGGTCTCTACCCGCCGCGTTCGCCGGAGAAGCGCGAGGATGCGGACGCCCTGATGGACGCAGTGGGCCTGGGCGACGCCAAGGACAAACCCGCGGGTGACTACTCAAAGGGCATGAAGCAGAGGTTGGTGCTGCTGCGGGCGCTGATGCACTCGCCGGACATTCTCTTTCTAGATGAGCCGCTCTCCGGTCTCGATCCGGCGACGGGCGAGCGGGTGACGGCGCTGATCGACGAGCGGCGCCGTCGCGGTGTCACGGTGATTCTGACCACCCACAACATGGGGCTCGCCGACAAGCTCTGCGACCGTGTCGCTTTTATGCACGAAGGCAAAATTGTTGCCCTCGACAGCCCGCGCGCGCTCAAGCTGCAGAGCGGCGAACAGACCCTCTTGGTCGATCATCGCCAGGACGGCGGTCTGCAGAGCGTTCTGCTGAGCCCCGCGCAAGCGGTGGATAGGCAGCGTCTAGATCAGCTACTCGCCTCTGGGACTGTGGAGACTGTGCACTCCCAAGAGGCGACCCTGGAGCAGGTCTTTATTCAATTGACCGGGCGGGCATTGCGATGAATGTCCTGCGACAGCTGCTGGCGTTGCTCTGGATCGACCTGCGGCAGGCATTTCACGGGCGTCTCATCCATGTGTCCCTTGGGACAGCGATTATTTTTGGTCTTTTGCTTCGCTTCGCCCTGCCAAGCGAGCTTCACGGGGGACGGGCGCTGAAGATCGCCGACCTCACCCAGGACGCCCGATTTGGCCGGGTGATCGAACAGCAAGCGCAAGGCCAGGACCTAGCGGTGCATGCATCGCTGGAGGAGCTAAAGGCCGCGGTCGAGGCGGATCCAGAGTCCATCGGCATTGCTCTCCAGGGCACAGTAGCGGCGCCTGCGGCTACGCTCATGCTCCAGGGTCATGAGTCGCCGTCGACGGTACTCAGCCTGCGATCTGGCATCGCTGGCCTCTGGGCGGAGAACGGAGTCACGCGGCCGAGCGCCCACCGCATGACTGTGTTGCGCCCAGACAGCCCGCGGCCGCCCTTTGATCTGTCGATGATCCCGTTGCTGATCACCATCGATGTGATCGTGCTCGGCTTTTTCTTTGGCGGTGTAATGGTGCTGCAGGATCGGGCTCTAGGTACGGTCCGCGCCTATCGGGTGAGTCCTGCGGGTACCGGGGTGTATCTGGCGTCAAAGATCGCTGTCAATGCTCTGTTGGCTCTGGTTTATACCGCGCTGCTGCTAGTGATCGCGATCCCGCCGGCGCTGCCCTTGCTTTCGCTGGTGCTTGTCATTGTGCTCGCCTCGGCATTGTTTACAACGGTGGGTGTTGGCTTGGCGGTGTTTTTTCGGACATTCTCGAGCTTCTTCTATCCGGCATCGCTGCTTTCGTTGGTGCTGAGCGCAGCGATACCCGCCTATTTCTTTCCCGCCTTTAATACACCGTGGATTAGGGCGCTGCCGACCTACAAAGCGATGTTTAGCCTCCGTGAGTTGCTTTTGCCCAGCGGTCGGCCGTCGATGCTCACCGAGTACTGCCAGAGCATGGGCGGGGCCCTGCTCGTGGCCCTCGTGCTCACCTACCTGGCGCTCGATCGGCGCCTGCTCCGAGAGGCATAAAGCGTGATGCTCCGCTCGATACGCGCCTTGCTCAGCAAGGATCTGCTGGTCACCCGCCGCGATCAAATCGCTACCTATACGCTGCTCGGCGGGCTTTTTGTAGCTGCCCTCGCACGCCTCTTTGTGCCCTTTCTGGAGGATATCCAGGTCACTTACGCAGTTGATTCGCGGGTGTCCGCGGAGCTCGTATCGACCCTCGATCTGCACGGCCGCGTGCAGCACTTAGGCGATCGCCAGGCAGTGCTTACGCGGGTGCTGCAGGTCGATGATGTTGTCGGTGTTGTCGGTGTTGTCGGCGATGCAGGTGGCGAAGAAATCGTCGAGGTGATCGTCGAGGGCGATGAAGATCCCGCGATCCTAGAGGCGCCGGGCTTGGTGATCGACGGCGCCTATGCGGCCAAACGGGGCATCGCCGCGATCGAGATCGACGAGCGCTCCCTGGGGCGCACTCAGACGCCGTTGCGCTCGCTGATGCTCGCCCTCGCGATCTATTCGGCGATCGTGATCAGCGGCGCTGCGATCGGCCTGACGATGGTCGATGAACGAGAGAATGACACACTCACGGCCCTGCGGGTGACCCCAGCGCGTTTTGTGCAGTATCTTCTGTCGAAACTGGGTCTTATCAGTATGGTCGTCGGTATCAGTGCTCCGCTCGCGGTTTTGATCGCGCTAGGCGGTAGCGGTGGGTCGATTGATTGGCCGGCGATGCTCGCCGCGATCCTGGCGACGATGCCACTCGCCTGGCTCTTGGGACTGCTGCTTGGGCTTATTGCCGATACTCAATTAAAAGCGATGTCGGCCCTGAAGGTGTTGCTCGTTTTGTTTACGAGCTTGCCGTTGCTCGGCTTTGTCGACATCGGTGACGCGGCATGGCTGCTGGCTCTTTTTGCCCCCCATTGGGGGGTGCAGGCGGTGCACGCCGCGGTTACGGGGGGTTCGCTGCTGGCGTGTCTATGGGCTTTGGTGGCTGTTTTGCCGCCGCTTTCCATCGTGATCTGGCTGCTGCACCGACGGGTTGGTCTTGGCGCTGGGGTTGCGAGCTGAACGGGCCATCATAGAGCACACAAAGGAGTGCTCTGGGGCATTGTAAGCACCCTGGCGATGCCCGCTGCGGCATCATCCCAGTTGCCAAACAAGTCGCGGGCTGCGTCGCGAATGGCGGCTCGATCGATGGAACTTCGGCGTGTGCGAAGGTATTCGAGCGCGGTGGCGATGCCCTCGGCGCCGAGTTTAGAGGCGAAGAGATTTGGTTCGCCGCCGAGGTCCGCGAGGTGGTTGTGCGCGGGGCCGATGATCGGGCAGCCCATGCTCAGTGAAAGTACCGCGGCGCCGGAGGTAAAGAACTCGCGGTAGGCGATCAGCGAGGCATCCGCGGCGGCAAAGTACTCGGGCACTTGGCTGTCTGGGATCCGCTGCAGGCGAGTGATGATCCGCGGGTCTTTGCGGGCGAGCACCAGCTCTTTGTCGACACCCGCCCGGGGGGCACCGGCGATCAGCAGGCGGTCGTCGTCGGAGGCGCTGGCCTGGAAGCCGCGGATCACCGCGCCGATGCCCTTGTAGGGCCGCAAGAGACCGAAGATAAGAGCGACCAGGCCGTCCTCGGGAACGCCGAGCTTTGCCCTCGCTGCGGCCTGTGTTGGAGGTGCCGGATATTCGTCGATGTAGTGGGGATGGGGCACCACGGAGGTCTTGCCGCGGTAGCCGAACTCGCGCTCTAGGATCGCCGTGGCACCGGGAAAATGCACAAAGACATGCTCGACTTGAGCGAGCACAGCGAGGCGGAATTCACGGCCGAGGTCGGGATGTGGATCGTCGTGGGGCAGCAGGTTGTGGGCGGTCCAAGCCAGGCGAAGACCCTTGTTGCGGATCAGATCGAGGCTCCTGCGGGTGCGGTCGATCCGTCGTGTGTAGCGACTTCGCGAGGCGTGATGCAGGGGGCCGCCCGGCCAGTGCAGGTGGATCCAATGACCGCGGCGCAACTCGAGTGCGCCGAGCCTGAGCCAGGGACGACGGCGCACGACGATGCCCTGCCGCTGCAGTGCCGACATCAAGCGTGGAAGGTAGGGATTTCCGGTCCATAGCGGCCAAGGCATGACCACGGGTTGCGGGCGATCGGCGGGGCTCGACATGCGAGTCGCGCACGCTAGCAGAGCGCCGACGATCCGGCCAAGAGCTTGCTCTCTAGCTTGGCGATGAAACTTACCGAGACCGGGCCCAGAGGAGGCCGCCCCGGGGCTTTGCGCCGGCGATCGTGCACGACCTAGATCGCAGCGCGGAGCTTCCAGCTCGTCTAGGATTGGCTAGCGCTGATGAAGACGAGCGCATTCAGGAGCACGATTGCGGTGGCGATCGGTAGTCGGCGGGCTCTAGATGTTTAGGAAAATAATCTGACCTTTGAGTCAGGTCTTTAGGGCCAGTGGATCTCGGTCTGCGGATCGCGAGCACTGAAGCGTCCGCGCTCGTCCAGGGTGACCTTGGCGGCCGCGACCTCTGCGTCATGGGTGAAGAAGAGCCACTCATCGGCGGCCTGGACCCGCGTAAGCAGGGAGTGTTTCTCTTCGATGAGCAACTCGGGGAAGCGGTCGTAGCCCATCGTGATCGGCAGATGCACCCAGGGCGCGCCGGGGATGAGGTCGCCCATAAAGGTGATCGGCCCGGCCGGTGCGTCTTCGATGCGGGTGAGCATCAGGCCCGGTGTGTGGCCCTCGGAGATCGTGAAGGAGTAGCCCTTGCCGAGTGTTGCCGAGCACTCACCCTGGACTCGCTCGAGGCGCCCTGTGGCCTCTAAGAGCCCGCAGAGCCCGGGGATGAAAGATGCGCGGTCGCGGGGATGGGGGCTTGTCGCTCGCTGCCAGGCTCGCTCGCCGACCACGTAACGCGCCCGCGGGAAGGCGAGTGCCGGTGGATTTTCCTCACCCTTGGCGGACTCGGAGTAGGCGACGAGCAGTCCGCCCGCGTGATCAAAATGCAGGTGGGAGAGCACGATCACGTCGATGTCTTTGGCCTCGATCCCGAGTGCTTGCAGCGAGCGCATGAGCACGTGTTCGGGCTCTTGCACGCCGAAGCGTGAGCGCAACTTGGGCCCAAAAAAAGCGCCGATTCCGGTCTCAAAAAGGATCGTCCGGCCGTTCTCTTCGCGGACTAGAAGCGAGCGGCAGGCGAGGGCGATCCGGTTTTCAGAGTCGGGGGTGCACCAGCGCTGCCACAGCGCCTTGGGACAGTTTCCAAACATGGCGCCGCCGTCCAGGCGCTGGCTATTACCGAGGAGCGAGTCGATGCGCACAGGCATGATCACGACATAGCAGGAGCTGTGGGTGGCTGGCTATTTGTTGGACGCGGGCGGCAGTTTTGGATGACCGTCGCGATAGGGCGTTTGCTCGGCGGGGCTCTGGCCGATCAGCGCCGATCCCAGGAGGTGCTGCATCAGGCTGAGCAGGGCGATGCGATCGTCGCGGGTGCCGCGGGCCTTGATGCGATCGCGGACCAGCGCTGGCACGGTCAGGGCGAGCAGCGTCAGCACCATACCGAGCTTGGGCAGTGTGTAACCGGTGGTGGCGAGCCAGGCGATCGCCGCGCTCCAGAGCACCAGGTAGCGGAGCTGGCGGATTTGCGGCCCGCGCTTGAACGATGCCTGCAGCTCAGCGCCCTCCGCTCGGCCCTCGACTTGCACCTCGAGATAGAAGCGTCGGACCTCGGGTGGACCACCGTCGAGCGGCGTCTGGCTGATGTTTTGGATCAGACGAAAACCAGTCTTGCTGCGCATCGCCAAGAACGGCCGCTTCGAGCGGACCCGCGGCGGAAAGCGCTTGACCACCTCGATTTGCTCGTCACTCTCGATGCGCTCGTAGACCGCCTGCGGCTGGATGTCGACGCGATAGGTCGAGTGCGTCGGCACCGTCGCCGGCCGCCTGTCGGGTAGGCTCATCGGGGCGGATCGTGAGGGTGTACTCGGCTGCGGTCAAGCGCTCTTGCGCGGCGGGTCTGCCTGTGGCACAGCTTGTTTCGCTCATCAGCTACCGCCACCATGTCGACGACACTGACCGAGACCGATGTCCGAGTATGGCTTCGCGACCGCTTTGGTCACGAGGCTCTGCGGGAGGGTCAGGCAAAGGTCGTCCGCGAGCTCTTGAGGGGGCGGCGTGTCGTTTTTGTCGCACCGACAGGGCACGGCAAGTCGCTTTGCTACCAGGCGCTTGCGGCTCATCCTTCTCGCTCTGGGGTGGTGCTCGTGTTTCAGCCGCTCAAGGCGCTGATGGCCGAGCAAGTAAAGAAGGCTGAGCAATTAGGGCTACGCGCGCGCTTCGTGAACAGTGACCTGGGTGCAGAGGAGCAAGATCAGGTTCTCAAGAGTGCTGCCGACGGCGAGCTGGATCTGCTATTTCTCGCACCAGAGCGCCAGGGAAACTCGCTTTGGTTGGATGCGGTTGCGGATTTAGAGATCAAGGGTGTTGTGATCGACGAGGCCCACTGTATCAGCCAGTGGGGGCATGATTTTCGGCCGTGGTACCGGAGACTCGTGAATACGACGATGGCGCTCGGTCGGCGGACACCTGTTCTGGCGACGACGGCCACGGCTCCCGGCAAGGTGATCGAAGATATCGAGTCACAGGTCTCGCACGGTCAGGATTCTACCGTTATTCGGCTCCCGAGTCATCGGCCGAACCTCTCCTGTGGAGTGATCGAGGTCCGTGGTGTCTCCGAGCGCCTGGGTCTGTTGCTCGCGCTCGCGGGGGGCCGATTTAAGGGGCAGCCAGGGATCGTCTATACATTGACCACTCAAGAGGCCGAGAGTGTGGCGGTTTTTTTGCGCGGGCAGGGGGTGCCGGCTCTTTGTTATTATGGACGCCTGTCACCGGAGGAAAAGACAGGCGCGATGGAGACGTGGGTGGCTGGCGAGGCCCAGGTCATGGTCGCTACCAGCGCTCTGGGTATGGGACTGGATCGTGCAGACGTTCGCTGGATTGTCCATCTGGGCATGCCCGAGAGTCTGATCCGTTACGTCCAGGAGATCGGGCGGGCAGGACGGGACGGGCAGTTCGCCCATGTGATTGCGGTTCACGACAGGGGGCTTAAGCCGATCTACGACTGGCTGGTTCAGGGCAGTTATGCCTCTGTAGAGGACCATCGGGCACTCGCAAAAGAACTCCAAGGGCGCTTCGGAGCAACCCGCAAAAAAATGATCCTGGCAACCGATATCCCGGAGGCTGAGACCGATAAAATCCTGGGTGATTGGCTGATGCGTGGACTCGTCGAGAGGCGCGGTCAGCCCTATTTTTATACCTGGAGGGGGGGGCTGCCGATATTGCCGGAGGGACTCGATGTCGCAGAAAAAGTCCGCAGAGAGTTTCTCGATCAGGCATTCAAATATGTAGACTCGGCCGACTGCCGTTCCGCTTGTTTGGCCGAAGCGATGAAAGACGAGACTCTTCCTGCCTTGTGCGGAGAATGTGATCGATGTTGCGAATGGCCAGCGGTGGACTATCGTGTGCAGACCGAGAAGGCGCAGCGATATCTAGAGACGGAGCTTCCGCCGATAAAATTACGCAACAAGGGACCGCATGGGATCGCGCTTTCTCGTTACGGTGAGGGTCCGATCGGCAGAGCTGTGAGGGACTCAAAGACCATCCGAGGGCAAGTCCCGAGGGTCGTCATGGACGAGGCTCTGCGTGTTCTGAAAGACCCGAGGTTCTCCTACACAAAGGCCTCGATGGAGGCTGTCGTCTTTGTCCCGTCGACTGTGTCGGGAGACTATCTGGAGGTGTTCGCTTGTGCTCTGGCGAAACAACTCGGCGTGCCCTTAATCAAACTGAACAAGGTGCGCGAAACACGGGCCCAGAAAAACTTTCGCTCGAAGACTTGCAAGAAAGAAAACGTCAAAGGGGCCTTTGCGTGGCCGACAAGACACAGAGGCGTGGGGAGTGTGCTCTTGATCGACGATATCTGGCATACGGGGGAGACGATGAAAGAGGCAGCGCGTGCAGTGCGGCATTGCGGCGCTGAGGTGCTTCCCCTAGTATTGGCGCATACAAGGCGACAGGCGTAAGATGGGCTCGGTAATCAGCTCCCAAGAGGCGGCCTACTGGCTGACGCTGGCATTTCAGCTAAAGGGAACGCGACCGCGGGATCGCAACGGGCTGGTGCTGGGTGCAGATCGCCGCCATAGGCTCGGGATCCTCGATCTTGTGTTCTTGGAGCGGGAGGAATTGCCCCCGGACTTACAAGAATACTCTGAGGTCCACCGGGCGCTCTTGGAGGCCGACGGTCGGGTCTCCGCGCAGGCTTTCTTGGTCAGGGCGATGGAGGAGGAGGGGGCCCGACTGATCTCGATCACTCACTCTGATTACCCGAGGCACCTGGCAGGTACGCTCAAGCCAGCCAAGGCACCGCCGGTTCTCAGTGTTGCCGGTGATGTTTCGCTGCTCTCGAGTCCAGGAATTGCGATCTGTGGCAGTCGCAAAGCCGGCGCCCTTGGCTTGCGCTTTGCCGCAGCTCTAGGACGAGCGCTTGCGGAGCGCGGGCAAGTCGTCGTCACGGGGTTGGCCGACGGTGTCGATCAAGAGGCGACAAACGCGGCTTTAGCAGCCGGTGGCCGGGTGATCGGTGTGTCCGCGGCGGGGTTGCTAAAGACGCCGATGAGGCACCGTCCCGAGGTCCTGGAGGGGCGCCTCACCGTCATCAGCGAATTTTCCCCGCGTGCAGGGTGGCAGGGCTGGATGGCGATGCAGCGCAACCGCACGATCGCGGGGCTCAGCCGAGCGCTGGTCATCGCAGACTGTGGTAGTGAGGGCGGAACCACGGCTCAGTTCGATGTACATCGCGATCTGGGTTTTCCTGTGTACATTCGTCGGGGGCCCGGGGAGGGGCGTTTGATGGCTGAATTGTCCGATCGACCCGGGGCATTGCCGCTGAATTGGAGCGAGGGCTCGGCCCATCGACAGGCGGATCTCGTTCTCGGGCGGGCGTCGTCTCATTCTGTGGCGATTACCCAGAGTACGAACGGAGAGAGGACCCGAATCGTTCTAGAATTCGGACGGGGAGTCGACACAAAAGCTGTGCAGGATGCACTTCGCGACGCATTGCTAAGCTCCCATCGAGAGCCTGCGCAGGTGGCTGAGAGCGAGCTCATGTCGTACGGTGCGCCCGTGGCCGTCCTGCCACGATCGCTGCCGGCAGCGCAGGTTGCAGAATCTGCGGAGGGCGTCGAGCAGTCGCCGGTTGCCCAAGGATTGCCCGGCTCCAAAGTAGATCCGGTTGCAGAATTATTGCGGGCTCTTGGAGAGCAGGGCGGTACCCTCAAAGAGCTGGCGAAGAGCCTCTCCTGGGGGGCAAAAAAGCTTGATCGCCGGCTCAAGTCGATGAGCGAGGCCAGCCATGTTACGAGAAAAAAAGACGGGCGGGCCTATCGCTATTGGTGGGTCGACACGGAGAAGAGCGAAGAGAAGAGTACAGAGAAAAAAAGCGCAGAGCAGAGTTCCGAGAAGAGCGTCGCTGCGGCTACTGGTAGTGGTTCGCAGCTCGCATTGATGAGCTGAAATGAGGACAATACCTAATACCTCGGCTTGGGGGGATCTACCCAGGCGACATTGCTGGGGGGCATTGCTATCAGCTCCCACGAGGAAGCGGTAGCTGCCGGCGTGTCCTGGAGACGCGAGAGTGATGCCAACGCCAGCGATGCCAGTACTCAGGAGATCTCAGCGTTTAGAGCCTCGACGAGGCGATGCACAGTCGTGCACGGGCTTGCATTCGCAGGGCAAGTATTCCCCTCTGGCGCGATTCTGTGTCCTGTTGCGAGCTTCTTGGCTCGCGCACGTCAGCTGGCGCGAGCGCTCCTTCTACGCCAGCCCTGTCACCCGGCTGCGCGGCGGAGGTTTTGCCGGGGTCCGCCTTTTTGCTTTTTCTTACGCGCGCCGCTCGTTCGCCTGGCGCTGCGCTTGCTCGACCTGCGCATGTCGCTGATCTTCCAGGGCGTTGGTCGGCGGGAGATCGACAGGAGAATGCCGATCGCGCCCATGCTCACCAGCAGCGACGAACCGCCGTAGGAGAGGAAGGGCAGGGTGATGCCCTTGGCTGGGATCAGGTTAAAAACGACGCCCATGTTGATCAGCGCTTGGAAGCCAAAGAGCGTCGACAGGCAGAGCGCGAGGTAGGTGCCGAAGCGGTCGGGGGCCTCTTGGGCGGCTTTTAGACCGCGCCAAACGAGCAGGGCGTAGAGCGCGAGCACGACTGCGATGCCGGCGTAGCCGAGTTCTTCGGCGATGCTGGCGAGGATGAAGTCGGTGTGGTTCTCGGGCAGGAAGCCGAGCTTTTGTCGGCCCGCGCCGAGACCGACGCCCCAACCACCGCCGGAGCCGATCGTGATCAGGCTCTGATCGATCTGGTAGGAGTGCTCGCCGGAGACGAAGTCGAGGAATCGCGAGCGCCGGTAGCCGACGTCGACGATCTGGTGCCAGACCACCGGTGCCGCCAGCATGATCGCCGCGAATACGTAGGCGAGGCGGGTGCCGGCGACGTAGAGCGCGGTCAGGGTGAGACCGCCGAGTAGGATGGTTGTGCCGAGGTCTTTTTCGAGGAGAACCAGCACCATCGTCAGCGAGGCGATCAGGATCACGGGCAAAAATCCGTGCACAAAACCGCGGACCCGCTCGCCCTGTTTGGCGAGCGTCGCCGAGAGGAAGATCGCCAGCGCGATCTTGGCGACCTCGCTCGGTTGCACGTTGATGCCGAAGCGGAGCCAGCGACGGGCGCCGTTGACTTCGGTGCCGACCGCGAGCACGGCGACCAGGCCGACCAGGCCGATCACCATGAGGTGTCGGGCGTAGCGGCGGAGGATCCGGTAGTCGATCCGGGAGACCGCGAGCATGATCGCCAGGCCGGTGAGCGCAAAGACGCCTTGGCGCCCGAGGAAGTACTCCCAGTCGCCGTAGTTGGCCTGTGCGGTGTAGATCCCGGCGCTGTAGACCATGACGACGCCGAGGCAGGCGAGGGCGGCGGTGGCGATGAAGAGCCACGGATCCATCGGCTGGTCGAGTGCGGTGTCGGCGGGCGCGGACGCAGGAGCGCGGCGCTCGAGCTGTGGGCTCGGCCTCGAAGCGCGGGCGTCAGCTGCGCGATTCGGCAAGATGGTGCTCAGGGAGACGGCCACGGCGCCCGGCACCACAGCACGAAGGGCCCTCTCGACGCCAGAAAAGCGACAATTTGTCGGGTCGCCGGCTGTGATGCGGATCGGGAGTCGCGGGTGAGACGCCGTCTTGCGCTCGCTGCTGCGGTTGGCGATCCTCTGGGGGCGATGTATCTCCTTTCGCGCCTTCGCCGCGGGCCCGGAGCGGCCGCTCTCGCCCTCCTCACCGCGACCACCCTGACCGCTGTCTGGGCGCTTCCCCTCGAGGTCGCTGCCAAGCCCAAGAAATCTACAAAGTCGGAGACGACCGAGACGACCGAGACGACCGAGACGTCCGAGGCCGAGCTTCCACCGCCACCGCCGGCGGGGATGGTCGGAGCCGAGGCGACGGATGTGGACGCGGACGCGGACGCGGATGATGAGCCCAAGGAGCCGACGGGTGCCGAGCTCGACGCGTCGGCCCGGGCCGCCTTTGACAGCGGGGATTTTGCGAGCGCCGGGCAGCAGTGGGCCCTCGCACTCGAAGCGACCCCCGAGGACAAACAGAGTCACATCGCTCGATCGGTGATGTTGATCAATGCGGTCAATGCCTATAAGCAGGTCTACGCTGAGTCGCGTGACCGCGATGCGCTTTTTAGCGGTCGCGAGGTGATCCACGCCTATATGCGCAGCTGTAAATATACGTATGATTTGCGCTGCAATAGTTATAGTGAGACCGACGACGCCCGCGAGCGGCTCGCCGAGTTGACGGCACTGATCGACGAGAGCGAGGATCTAGAGCTCGCGCCGGCGCCCCCCGAGTACAACACCGCGATCGGCGGTCGACCCATGGATGTACGTCGGCATCACGAGCCGCTGCCACCCTGGACGGTCATCTCGGCGGTCGGCGGAGCGGCGCTTATCGGCGGTGGCGCGTACTTGCTCTACTGGGCGCGGACCGAGCCCAAATTCCAGGCCGAGGCGGACACGGCGATCGCTCGTTTTGCCGAGGGTGACGATACAGATACTGGTACGGATACAACTACGGACAGCGATAGCAGCACGACGGTGAGCCTTTCCGACGAGACCAAGGGCAAGATCTACACCGGTTTCGGGATCTCGGGTATCGCGATAGGTGTCGGTTTTATTGTGCTCGGCGCCCTTGGCATGCGCCGGGTGCATCGCATCAATCGCAAAGAAAACCTGGCGCTCAGGCCGGCGATCGGTCGCGATGGCGGTGGTCTTGTGCTGCTCGGGCGCTTTTAAATAATTGAGCGCCCGAGCGCCCGAGCGACACCGCGCGTCGATGTGAGCGGCCATCAGGCGATGGGTGCAGAGTGCGCGAAAATGGACATACGGGACGCGTGTACGCGGTTTTCTGCTCTCTTTGTTCGTGGCCGTGTCGTTGCGATTACCGGAAATCGCGCGAAAACCAGTGTGAGGGGCGGGAGAGCCGGCGTGCGGGCCCTTTGAAGCGGCGGAGCAACGGCGGGTGAAGAGCGGACGACGGGCCCGGGAAGAGGTCGCAGACCCGCGGCGTTTGTTTGGTCGATGTCCCGCAACAAGCTCGAAGCTCTGACGATTGGTGCGCTTCTCCTCGCGCCTCTTGTTCTCTCGTTGGCTGTTCACAGCCGACCCGTCGCGACCGAGTGCACTGCTTCGCCAGTGCTCGACTCTCTCGATCTGAGGGCGATCGCCTCCGAGCCTGCACCGGCGATCGTCGACTGTGCAGAGGTTGATGACGAGAGTGAGCCAGTGCTCGAGCCAGTGCTCGAGCCAGTGCTCGAGCCAG
>CAYYUP010000035.1:29998-60665 GCA_964474905.1 uncultured Nannocystis sp.
GAGCCAGAGGACGAGCCCGGCGCTCTGATGGCGATCCAGAGCAGAGGCGGTACAAACATGCTGTTGGCGCGTGACGGTGAGCTGGTTCTCTCGATCGATCCAGAGGCGAGTTGGGGCCGCGGCGCGATCGATAGCAGCTACGATCGACAGACCTTTCGCGCTCGCCGGGCGGTCGCGAAGGAGCGCTTGCCCGGATCGATTACGCAGCTCCTGGGCCGCGATGTTGTTGTGCACGAGGCCGGCGGTAGCCGCTGTTCCGCGAAGATCGCGGCTTTTTCGCTCTACGCTGAGGAATGGGGGGAGATCTGGGCGCCAAACGAGTGGAGCGTGCAGCCTCCGTCGCGGGCGGAGCGTCGAATCTATGCTCACGAGGTGATGGAGTCTCCGAGTGCCCTTGTAGCCGCGCTCTCAGGGCCAAGACCCTGCACTGCGGGCATCGCTTGGCCGGCCGATGTGGCGCCGCCTGTGACCTACGTGCGCGAGGTCTTGGGGCCAGAGGCGCAGGCCGAGTTGGTGGCCCGAATTGTGCCGCAGCTAGCCGTTGAGACCGAATTTGCGCAGCTTCGCCGCGAGTACGGGGAGTACGTCAACGCCGGGCACTCCAAGGAGGTTGTGGCGCGGCTCGGTAATTTTTCGAGCTATGTCGATAAAAATATCGTTGTGCACTCATGGCAGTCACAAGAGAGTCATCGCTCGCTTTTGATCGTCGAACTGAGGGATCCGATCATTGGCTGCGGCCTCCGTTTTGAGGGTCGTGCCGTCTGGATTTACGAGGACAGCGAAGACGGGCTGAGGCGCCTGCCGCAGGAGATCGATTTTGATATCGCTGTTTTGATCGACGGCGATCACGACGGCTCCGTACAATGGATGAGCGCCGAGCCGGGTACTCAAGAGGATCTCAGGCTCGGTGATGGCGACGAGGTGTCCTATCGAGTGGCTGATTACGGGTGCCCCTGTTGAGGGTGCTCAGCGGGTATCAAGCGGTAGTTCGAGGCGCCGCAAGCCTCGGCGACGTTTGAGCTGGTACTCGATTTGTTGGGCTTCGCTGCGCGACGAGAGCGGGTCACTGCTCGCACCGAGTGTCCAAGGACGGCCTTGACGGGTCGCCTTGGCACCGCCCGGTAGCTCGCCGTTATGCTGACAGAGTCGGCGAGCGAGGTCGGTGGTGACGCCGACGTAGGTCCGCCGACGATCCGCCGAGAGCAGCACGTAGACGTACCAATCGTGCATCAGTCGTCTGCGGCTCGGAGTGTGGCGAGAGAATCCTTGACGGTCCGCCGCAGACAGGACCAGCAATCCTCCTGGCGGAACATGCCGCAGCCCCTGCGCGGCAGGTCGGAGATCCGCTCGATCGCCGGCAGAATCTGTGGATCGCCGAACTCCACAAGGGCGACGAGCTTCTCGCGCTTGTTGCGACAACGTTTCGCCACCTCGAGCTCTGCGATTGCCCGGACGATCTCGGGGAGCTGACGTTCAGGTAGCTCTAAAAGTACCTCTGCTGCCCCTTTTCGGGCCTTTGAGCTGTCATCACGGAGCAGCGTATCGATGAGCGCGGCGATTCCAGAGGCAGTCGCGAGCAGCCCCCGGCCCTGGAGATCGGTGTGCTCAGCCCCGTCAGCGTCGTCATTTTTCTTGCCCTTTTTCTTGCCCTTTTTCTTCTTTTTTTTCTTCCTCTTCTTTTTGTCTTTTGCCTTTTTCTTGTTGTCGCCGTTCTGCGTCTCTGCGCCCGCATCCGCAGCTGCTGATGCCGCATCCGCGACCGCTTTACCGGCTGCGTGGGCCGGCACTAATGTGCTCGTAGAGGGCTCTCGGCCGAGCCCCAGAAGGCCGATGATACCGACCAGCAGCAGCGTCCCGGCGATGCCGCCCAGGACGAGCAGCCGCTGGCGATCCTCTGCCCAGCGACGATGCAGGCTCGCCTGTACGCGGCTGAGTAAACCTGGCGCTTTGGGCAGTTCGGCGATCGTCGGCGCCCGCTCAGTCTGACGCACCTGCGAGAACCCAGAGCTCGGCAGGGCGATCATCTCGCCTTCGCCAGCTGTACCTGCGGCCGCGAGCTTGCGCAGGGTCTCGCGGATCTGGGCGGCACTCTCGGGCCGGGCGCTCGGGGTGCGGGCGAGTAGCTGCAGGATCAGATCATCGAGGAGAGCGGGCACGGCTTGGCCTGTGAGCGCAGCCAGCGGTGAGGGGGCTTCGGCGAGCTGCTTCGCGATCACTTCGGTGAGGCTCTCTGCCATGAAGAGCGGCCGCCCGGCGATGCACTCCCAGAGCACGACCCCTAGGGCGTAGAGATCGGTGCGGTGATCGACGGGCTCGCCGAGTGCCTGCTCGGGCGACATGTAGCCGGGCGTACCCATCACCATGCCCATGCGGGTGAGGCCGTCGCCGGGTGCCGCCGCCGTACTGCCCGGATCTGCGGCGACCCTGGCGATCCCGAAGTCGACGACCTTGACCAGATAGCGGCCGTCGTCGCGGAGTTCTAGGAGCACGTTGTCGGGCTTAAGATCGCGGTGCACGATGCCCTCCGCGTGGGCCCCGGCGAGCGCATCGGCGATCTGGCTGACGATGTTGCAGGCGCTGGGCCAGGGCAGCGAATGTTTTTCAAGGAGGCAGCGAAGCGGTTGGCCGCGCACCAGTTGGATCACGAGATAGGCGGCACCGTCGGGCAGCTTGCCGTAGTCCAGGGCGCTGGCGACGTGGGGATGGTCGAGCTTGGCGGTGGCCATCGCCTCGCGGGCGAAGCGGGCGGCGATCTCCGGCACGCCGGCGAACTCGGGGCGGATGATCTTGAGGGCGACGTTCTTGTGCAGAGCTAGGTGTTCGGCGACAAAGACGGCGCCCATGCCCCCCTCACCGAGTAGCTCGATAATTTTGTAGCGGCCATCGATCGTCCGTCCAAACCAAGATTCGACGTCGGCCGCCGGGTTGCCAGGCCTGTTGCCGGGGCCCAGGTCGGCGGGTGCTGAGGTTTGGAACCGCGTCGCCGCGGTCGAGACGGGCAGGCCCATACCGCCGGGGGGCGGGTCGTCGCTCGTCGTCGCGGTTCCCCCATCGGAGTCCGTCGGGGGCTTGTCCGCAGTTGCCATCGGCGGCGCGATGATACCTCCAAGGGGTCCGCTTTTTAGCCTTCGCTGCCAAGAATCGGGCTGATCGCCGACCGAGAAGAGCGCGGACAAGCGGCGGCTGGGGGACCGGCAATGGCGGGCTTTGGGTGCGCGCTTGAGCCCGCTCGTTTGGGGATGCCGAGCGAACGCATCGACGGGCTCATGTTACCCGCGCACTTCCACCCGAGTCGTCATCGATGAACTCCGGAGGGCCAGGAGCGGCTTTGTGGGGAGCGATCAGATCGCTGGCATCACCCTGCCGCCACTGACCGGGATAAAGGCGCCACTGACAAAAGAGGCGAGTTCGGAGGCCAGAAATGCGACGACCTGGGCGACCTCAAAGTCCTCGCCGCGGCGACCGAGCGGGACGTTGGCCTCGTACTCGGGCGCTCGTTCGTTGCCGGTCGCCCGATCGCGAGCGGTGATCGTCCAGCCGGGCGCGACTTGGTTGACGGTGATGCCGTGGCAGCCGACTTCGCGGGCGAGCACCCGGAGGATGCCATCCATGCCGCGCTTGCCGGCGACGTAGGCCGATTGGCACGCAGCTGCCTCGATCGCGCACTCGCTGTTGATGCCGATCATCCGGCCCCAGCCGCGCTTGATCATCGCCGGCACAAAGGCCTGGGCGAGGGCCACGCTCTGGATCACGCAGGTGCGCAGCTGGCTCTCGTAGTCCTCGATAGCCTCCTCTAGAATCGTGCTCCAGGGATGAATTTGCTCGATCGCGTTGATGATGACGATCGACGGCTCGCCCATGCGCTCAGCGATCTCGGTGCGCATTGTTTGGATCGATCGCGGTTCGCCGATGTCTGCAGTAAAGACCTCCGCTCGGCGACCGCGGGCCCGGATGGTTGCGCTCAGATCGGAGGCGCTGGCGCGCTCGCTGCGGGTGTGCAGGGCCAGGTCGGCGCCGGCTGCCGCGAGCGTATCGGCGATCACCCGCCCGAGTTCACCGGTAGCGCCGGTGACCAGCGCCAAGCGACCCTGCAGATCGATCGTCAGTGCCAAGGCAACGCTCCACCGAGTTGAGGGGGTCGCATGCACAGGTCCATGGGGCGCATGGTAGCGGTTTTTCGAGGGACAGAGGTCCGAGCGAGCAGTCCTCCTACGAGCGCAGGAGCCAGGGCAGGTGGCGCACGCCTTGCACTGCTGGAAAGGAGTCGGCGAGCGTGGCCGATGTCACCGGAATACCCATCTATGATCATATTTCCGGCGAGCATGACCCCGCATTTCCCTTCGGGTTGTGCCAGGTCGGCTGGCGTCGGTGTCGACGCGTAGTGGCGCCGGTTGGCGGGTGAGTAGGGCACCTGTTCGTTGTCGGCGAGCGAGGTGCGACCGGGTCCTGGGCTCGCGCCGCGCCCCGGTGAGCGCAGGGGCGCAGGAGGCCTCGTGCCCGTCGATCTCACCGATGCCGCGCTCGCAGGTCTCGTGATCATGCCCTGTCTGTGTTCGGCCGCGAAGCCGCTGGCCCTCGTTGTCGCCGGGATCCGCCGGGCACATCGGGGCGATCTCATCCGGGAGAGGCCGAAATAGAGGCCTGTGCGCAATATGCGCACGACGCGAAGGAGCACCTGATGTCCGAGGTTCGTAGGTGCGGCGGAGCACAGGCCGCAGGCCCGCTGATCGTGCGCCCAAGTTGTCACAGGAGCGCCCGCGGAGGTCGTCGCGTAGCCCCTTTGGAGCCGCAGGGCTGCCGCTTGTTGGGTGGCTCTAGCGACGTCGTGCGCACGCACGCTCACCGGCGAGGGGCCGCTTTGGTGGCGGTGCTGGACGGCATCACGGTCAACTCGTAGGATGCCGCGGCCATGTCCACACAATCCCCAGAGGTCGCCGTGGCGGCACTCGAGCGCGAACTCAAGGAGCTGATCATCGAGTCGCTGATGCTCCAGGATATGTCCCCGGACGATATCGACAGCGACGCTCCTCTTTTGGTCGACGGGCTTGGGCTCGACTCGATCGATGTGCTCGAGCTAGCGATGGCGATCCACAAGCGTTACGGCATCAAAACCAAGGCCGACGACGCCCAGAACCGCGAGATTTTCGCCTCCGTCCGCAACCTCGCCGGCTATGTCGCCGAGAACCGCGGGGGGCCCGGCACCGCCTCCGAGTGATCGGGGGCACGGCGAAAATGACGAAGTTCGTCCTTAGCGTCGTCAACACGGGCCTGGTGCTTGTATATCCGCTCGCAGTCTATTTTGGCCTGAGCCGCTTTGGGCCCCAAAAACTCGGTTTGGTGCTCTTAGCGCTGCTCTTGCCCGGCCTGGTGGCCAAGGCCTGGAGCGCCGCGCGCGAGGATTTTTGGGCGGTGATCCGGGTACCGTTGACGGTCTTCGCGATGGTCGGGATCGGCGCGATGCTCGGTGACAAACGCTTTTTTCTCGCCCTGCCGGTGCTCGTCAACCTGCTGCTGCTCGCGCATTTTGCCGGCTCGCTGCGCGGCGAGGTGTCGCTGGTCGAGCGAATGGCCCGACTTCGCGAGTCCGAGTTGCCGCCCGGGGGGCCGGCGTATTGTCGACGCGTCACCAAAGTGTGGTGCGTCTTTTTTGTTCTCAACGGTGCCGTAGCGGCCGGGCTCGCGCTCTACGGGGTGGTCCAATGGTGGGCGCTCTACACCGGTCTGCTCGCCTACCTGCTGATGGGGCTGCTCTTCACGATCGAGTTCATCGTCCGCAAGGTGATGTTTCGTCGCTACGGTGAGTCGCTCGCGGACCGCTTGCTCGCCCGCGTTTTGCCGCCGGCCAAGGCATCATGAGTCGCTCGATGTTTCAGCCCCTGCAAGCCTTTGCCGCCGATGCACTCGTCGCCGATGGCGAGGCTGGGCCGCGCTCGGTCGCCCAGTTAAAAGCGGATGTATTTGCGGTCGCAAAGCGCTTGCCTCCGGCTCGCGAGGGCAGCGAAATCGTCGTTGTCTGCGGCGATCGTTACAGCTTCGCGGTCGGTGTGCTCGCAGCTTGGGAGGCGGGCCACGGCGTCGCTCTGCCACCAAACTCCCAACCCGAGGTCGTCCGCCACCTGAGCACTCGCTCGGCGGTGACACTGCTGCTCCACGATACGGATGCGCCGGAGGGTTGTGACCTCCGTCCTTGGTTAGGCGAACGAGCGAACGACAGCGGGCGTTGTCTTCAAGCGATCGACGAGGACCGCCACATCGCGACTGTCTACACCTCGGGCACCACCGGCGAGCACCAGGCCTGCAGCAAGACGGCGGCTCAGCTGCTGGGCGAGGCCGCTGTGCTCGGTCAGACCTTTGGTATCACCGGCGATGATCGTGTGCTCGCGACCGTGCCTCCACATCATATCTACGGGCTGCTCTTTGGCATCCTGATGCCGCTGCTCGCGGGCGCGAGTTTTAATCGCGACACGCCTTTTCACGCAGAGACCATCGCCGCCGCCGCCCGTCGCGGGGGGGCGACGATCCTGGTTTCGGTGCCGGTGCATCTGCGCTCGCTCACCATGCTCGAGGCGGGCTCGATGCCGGTATTGCGTCGGGTTTTCTCCTCGGGAGCACCGCTGCCGACGGCGACAGCAATGTCGCTTATCGAGGTGCACGGGATCCGAGCGACCGAGGTATTTGGCTCGTCGGAGACCGGCGGCATCGCCTGGCGGGTCTCCGAGACTTGCTCAGAGCCGTGGCAGCCGTTGCCCGGGATCACGGTCGACGTCGATACCACGGGTCGGCTCCTCCTTGATTCGCCTTTTGTGCCGCCTGGTGGTCCTAGGCTCTATGTAGGCGGTGATCGCATCGAGATCGTCGAAGGGGGTTTTCGCTTGCTCGGCCGCGCCGACGGCATCATCAAAATCGGTGCAAAGCGGGTGTCGATCGCCGAGGTCGAGAACCGACTGCTGGCACTTCCGGGGGTGATCGATGCCGCGATCGCAGCGGCGGCGGTGCCCGGTGCTCGCGGTCACGAGCTGATCGCAGCGGTTGTCGTCCGCCCGTCGAGCCCGCGCGATCAGGGGAGGAGCACAGGAGCCTGGATCACCGCGCTGCGCAGCGGGCTCCGCGAGTGGTTTGATCCGGTGGTGGTGCCCCGAAAAATCAAGATCGTCGATCGGCTGCCGCGAGAGGCCAATGGCAAGATCCGGCGCCAACGCCTGCTCGAGTACTTCGATATCGCGGCGACGAGCGTGCGACCGCAGTTGCCATCCGAGCCGCGGGGCGATTCGCAGACCGAGCTGCGACCCGAGCCGGTGCCCACGCCGGCTCGCACGGCCGAGATGGCAACTGCGGTCGCACGCCTGGCGCCGGTGCTCGCGACCTATCGCTTGCGGCGCACGTTCCCGGCCGAGCGCACCTTCGTCGTACGTTCGCATGCGGTGCGGCGGCAGGGCGACCGCGAGGTCCATGCGATCGCCGTGCAAGTGCCGGCCGATGCCGATCGAGCGGGCACGGGTCCGGCCCTGGCGCGCATGCTCTCGCAGGTGATTTGCCGGGTTGCAGGGCTTGGCCGACCGCAGCGCATGCGCGGTGCGGGGCTCCGTCAGACGATCGCCCCCGGAGAGGCTCTGCTCCTCCACCTGGAGGTCGAGCGGGCGCGGCATCGGGTCCACTTTGCACTCGATCGCGGCGGCGAACGCTGCACCGATGGCACTGTCGATTACGCCGCCGGCGGCCTCCCGGAGGCGAAGGTTGGATAGGTCTCTAAATGCCCTTTCACGGCAATCTGAGGGGAGTTTTCGGGTTTGTGCGTTGATCCCGACATTCAACAATCCAGACACTGTCTCGGAGGTCGTCGACAGGGTGCGCGCCTATCTCCCCGATGTCGTTGTGATCGATGATGGCAGCGATGCGCCGGGGCGCGATGCGGTCGCGGCGATCGGCGAATCGGGCCGTGCCCATGTGCATCATCGGCCCGAGAACGGCGGCAAGGGGGCCGCGGTCAAGACCGGCTTCGAACTCGCTGCCAAGCTCGGCTATACCCACGCGCTCCAGGTCGATGCCGACGGGCAACATGCCCTCGAGGACATCCCGCGCTTTATCGAGGTCGCCAAGGCCAACCCGGCGGGGCTTATCCTCGGGGCGCCGATTTACGACGAGAGCGCCCCCAAGTCGCGACTCATCGGTCGCAAGATCACCCAGTTTTGGACCAACGTCGAGACCTTGGGTCAGGTGATCGACGATCCGATGTGCGGCTTTCGGGTCTATCCATTGGTGGCCGCGCTGGCGGTCGGCAAGACCGGCGATCGCATGGATTTTGACATCGAGATCGCGGTGCGCATCGCTTGGCAGGGCACGCGGGTGATCAACTTGCCGACGAAGGTTCGCTACTTTGAGGGCGGCGTCTCCCATTTCGACATGCTTTGGGACAACGTGCGGATCTCGTGGATGCACACCAGGTTGGCCGTTTCGGCGATCTTTGTTCTTCCCTGGGTTCGTCTGGCACGGAGGCTTCGACGATGGAACCGACGGCTGCCAGCGGCGTAGACGTAAAAGGGGATGAGTCGGCGGAGCCCGAGCGCGCTTGGATGGAGCGACGCGAGCGGGGCAGCGCCGCGGGCATTCGTTTTATCCTGGTCTTCTCGAGGATCTTCGGCCGCGGCGGAGCTCGTTTTTTCCTCCGGGTTTTGGTTTTTTACTACGCGCTCTTCGCCGCAGACGCGCGCCGGGCCTCGCGGACTTACCTCGCTCGTGTCGGCGAGGTCTCGCCGAAGTCGATCGGCTTTTGGCGGATTTACAGCCACCTCCTACGCTTTGCCGAGACATCCCTCGATCGCCTCTTTTTGGTCCGCGGTCGCAGCGATCTCTTCGTCACCACGCATACCGGCATGCACCACCTAGAGGCCCTGCACGCCAGCGGCCGTGGGGCGATCCTCCTGGGCGCGCATTTGGGGTCGTTCGAGGCGATGCGGGCGGTCGGTGGTCTTCAGGACTTCCGCATCAACATCCTCGCCTATTGGGAGAACGCGCGCATGATCACGCGTTTTTTAGAGGAGGTCGGGGCCGACTTTCGCGGCCGTGTGATCGAGATCAGGCCCGGCGATCCGAGCTACATCTTTGCGGTCCAGGAGGCCATCGAAGCCGGCGAGATGGTCGCGGTGCTCGGCGATCGGGTGGGTGTCAACGAGAAGACCGCGACGGTAGATTTTCTTGGGGCGCCTGCGCGCCTGCCGATAGGTCCCTACACAATGGCTGCGGTCCTAAAGTGCCCGATATACCTGACCTTTGGGCTTTATCATCCGCCAAATCGCTACGATCTCTATTGCGAGCCGCTCTGCGAGCGCCTAGAACTGCCGCGACAGGGACGGCAGGAGGCGATCGCGGGCTACGCCCAGCGCTACGCGGACAGGCTCGCCCACTACTGCCGACAAGCGCCGGACAACTGGTTCAACTTCTATGACTTCTGGGGGGGCAATGGCTGAGAGCTCGATGCAGCGTGTGATCTTTGGCGGAGGTGGGCCGACGATCGAGGCGATCATCGCGGTCGCCGAGGGGCGGGCGCAGGCGGTACTCGCAGACACCGTCGATGTTCCAGGATTTCGCGCGCTGATCGATCGCGGCGCGGCTCACCTGCAACGACATCTCGAGGCCGGTGGCACCGTGTACGGAGTGACGACTGGCTTTGGCGATTCGTGCGTCGTCGACGTGCCCGAGGCGCTGATCGAGTCGATGCCGCACAACTTGGTGCGTTTCCACGGCTGCGGGACCGGGCGGATCCTCGACGAAACCGAGGCCGCGGCCGTGATCGCGGTGCGCTTGGCGGCGCTTTGTCGGGGTTGGTCGGCGGTCCGTTGGCAGCTCCTCGAGCGCCTGTGTGATCTGCTCAATCACCGCCTTTTGCCGCGTATCCCCGCCGAGGGATCGGTCGGGGCCAGCGGTGATCTGACGCCGCTCTCGTACCTGGCGGCGCTGCTGATCGGCGAGCGCGAGTGTACGTATAAGGGGCAGGTCCGCGACGCCGCCGAGGCGCTGGCGGAGGCGGGCATCGAGCCCCTAAAGCTCGGTCCCAAAGAGAGCCTGGCGCTGATGAACGGCACCAGCGTGATGGCTGCGCTCGGCTGCCTGGCTTTTGCTCGGGCCCAGCAGCTGGCACGTCTCTGCGCCTCGCTGACGGCGATGGCCAGCGACATCACCTGCGGCAACCGGGCGCATTTTGACGATCGTCTTTTTGCCGCCAAACCGCATCCAGGGCAGCGGCGCTGCGCCGGCTGGATCCGCGAGGATGTCGAGTACGACGCGAGCGATCACAGCGGTCCGCGGCTCCAGGATCGCTACTCGATCCGCTGCGCGCCCCATGTGATCGGTGTGCTCGTCGACGCGCTGCCGATGGCGCGGAGCTTTCTCGAGACCGAGCTCTCGAGCGCGAACGACAACCCGCTCGTCGATCCCGAGACCGGCGAAATCCTGCACGGTGGAAATTTTTACGGCGGCCATGCCTGCTTCGCGCTCGACGCCCTGAAGACCGCGGTGGCCAACCTCGCAGATCTGGTCGATCGCCAGATCGCACTTTGCTGCAACGAGACCATGAGCCACGGCCTGCCGGCCAACTTGGTGCTGCGGAGCGGTCCGCAGGGGGCTGTGCACCACGGTTTTAAGGCGATGCAGATCAGCGCATCCGCGCTCGCAGCCGAGGCATTGAAGCTAACCATGCCGGCTAGCGTCTTCAGCCGGAGCACCGAATGCCACAACCAGGACAAGGTCAGCATGGGCACGATCGCGGCCCGGGACTGCCTCCGCATCCTCGAGCTGACGGAGACGGCAGCGGCGATCGGTGTGCTGGTGATGTGCCAAGGCGTCGATCTGCGGGGTGTCCAGGCCTGTCATCGGCGCTCGCGTCGGCTGCACGCTGCAGTGCGCGCGTTGGTGCCGGTGGTCGACGCCGATCGGCGCATGGATCACGACATCGCGACGGTGCTCGTCGCCTACCGCAACGGCTCGTTGCCGATAGGCTCGCTCGCCGAGGGGGGGGCCGAATCGTGAGCCGTCGACTCTACGAGGTCACCCGCGAGTTTGAGGTGCCCTTTCATGATGTCGACTCCCTGCGTATCGTTTGGCACGGTCACTATTACAAGTACCTAGAGATCGGTCGCACGGCTCTGCTCCGCGACCGCGGCATCGACCTCGAGGAGATCGGCGAGGCCGGTTATCGCCTGCTCCTCGTCGAGAGCCGCTGCCGTTACACCTTTCCGCTGCGTTACGGCGACAAGGGCCGTGTTCACGCTTGGTTTGCGGCCCTGCAGCCGCGGCTGACGATCGCCTACCGGATCCGTAATCTCACCCATGACCGCTGCTCCGCCCGCGGCCAGACCGAGCTTGTGGCCCTCGATAACCAGGGTCGTATGCTCTCGGAGACACCCGATGATCTGCTCGAGCTCATTCATCAATAGGTGGTGCGCCCTCGGGCTCGCCGCTCTTGTTCTCTCGGCAGCGCCTGCATCTGCAGCCGAGCCGGCCGTGGCGGCAGCACAACCTGCGGTCATGACGACCCTCAGCGCCGCCCAACTCGACGCTTTTCTCGCCCGTTTCGCGGCGATGAGCGGCCTCTCTGCCAACTTCCGCGAAGAGAAGCACATGGCACTCCTGGTCGCGCCACTGGTGAACGAAGGCGTGATTTATTTTGCCCCGCCCGGCCGTCTCGCCCGGCACACCACGGCGCCGATGCGCTCGAGTGTGATCATCGATGGCGCTCGCTTGACCTTTGGCGATGCCCACGGTGTCGAGGCGATCGCCTTCGATCAAAACCCGATGCTCGGGCTCTTCGTCAGCTCCTTTGTCAAAATCTTCGCCGGCGATCGGGATGCCCTGGCGCAGATGTATTCGATGGAGTTGCGCGGCGATCCGGCGGCTCTCTGGACCCTCAAGTTGCGCCCGCGTATCAGCCCGATGGACAAGGTGATCGAGGGCATCGAGCTGCAGGGACAGGGCCTGGTGATCAGCACGATGATCGTCCGCGAAGTCGGCGGCGACCTGACAAAGACGACCTTTACGGCGGTTGATACCGATCGTCATTTCACCGACGCAGAGTTCACCTCGCTCTTCCAGATCGCCCGCTGAGGCGCTCTGGTAGACAGCGCACAGAGGCCGCCTTGGGCGATCCTCAAAAGCCATGCTCGGGGCAAGAAAGCCCGCACAACGGTAAAAGACGGCTATTTGCCGGTCTGATCGGTCTCTTGGTGGTTGCGCTCCTGCTCGCGATCACGGCTCTGCGCTGGTCGGTGAGCACGGACATCACCGCTTTTTTAGCCGAGCAAGAGGATGCCGAACTCGCGGCGATTTCGGGTCAGCTCGCGGACTCCGAGCTGACCCGCGCCTGGATCATCACCGTCGGTGGAGATGGGCTTGATGAGGACGAGATCCTGCAGGCGGCGAGCGAGCTGCGAGCGCGGATCGCCGAGCATCCCGAGGTCTCGTGGGTGCAGGAGGGCAAGGTCGATAACGGCGAGGCGTTTTACGAACTCTACTACCCGCGCCGTTTTTACTTCGCCAGCGACAGGCCCGAGCAGGAGTTGCCGCTGCGGCTCAGCGACGAGGGCCTGGACGCGTCGGCGAAGGAGCTTCTCCGCCAGCTCTCATTGCCGCAGGCGACACTCGTCAAGCGGATCGCAGGCGGTGATCCCTTGCTGCTCTTCGCGGCGATTGTGCGTCGGCTGAGCGCGGGGGCCTCGGATGATCTGCGACCGGTCCAGGATCATCTGCTCACTGCGGATGGCGAGGCCGTGCTCTTTTTGGCGACCGAGCACTCGCCCTTTGACGGCACCGCGATGGCCCCCTTGGCGGCGGCGATCGGCGAGGCTGTGGCGGCCGTCAATGCTGCGCACGGCGGTGGTTTGGTGATCGAAGAGAGTGCGGTTGCTCGCCACGCGCTCGCCGCAGAGACCAGCATTCGCGAGGACGTCACGCGCATCTCGACGATCTCGACCTTTGGCCTGCTGGCGATCTTCTTGCTGATGTTTCGTCGCCTGAGCCTGGTACTCCTGGTGATGATGCCGCTCGGGGTCGGCGTCTTGGCGGCTCTCGCCGCGACCCTGCTGCTATTTGGCAGCGTGCACGGGCTGACGCTCGCCTTTGGGGCCACCCTGATCGGCGTCGCCATCGACTACCCCGTGCACTTTTTTAATCACCACATGTTGGATCCCGATCCTGCCGGTCCCGGGGGCAGCATGCGGCGGATCTGGCCGGGCCTTCGCCTGGGCGCGTTGACCACGGTCGCGGGATTTATCGGTCTCGCCTGGACCTCGTTTCCCGGGCTCCGAGAGATGGCGGTCTTTGCCTGTGTGGGTGTGCTGGCGGCGCTGCTCAGCTCCCGCTTTCTCCTGCCCGAACTGATGCCGCGGGTGGTGGATCCAGGGCGGGTGCAACGGGCTGCGGCGGCCGCCTGTGCCGGACTTCTCGACGCTCTTGGTCGCAGTCGTCGGCTGCTGGCGGTGGTGCTGATGGGGGTGATCGGAGTCACCGCTGTGGGTCTCTCACGGATCCAGTTTGTCGATGACATCCGCGCCTTTTCCCAGATCGATGTATCGATCCTGGAGGAGGACGAGCGGGTCCGTGAGCGGGTCTCGAGGATGGACGCGGGGCGTTTTGTGATCGCGCTCGGTGATGACGACGAGGCGGCTTTGGCGGCCAATGACGCGGTTTTTCTGCGCCTCCAGGAGGGCGAGAGCGAGGGCGAACTCGCCGGTTTTCGTTCGCTGCACACGTTTCTTTGGTCGGCGGATTTGCAGCGCCGATCCTTTGACGCGTTGCGCAGCACGGGTGATCTGGCGGGGCGCGTGGATGTGGCCTACGCAGCCGCCGGTTTTCGTCCCCAGGCGCTCGCTGCATTCGCCCAAGAGCTCGACGGGCCGCAGCTGCCACCGCTGACCTTTGCGGATCTCGAAAAATCGCCGCTCGCGGGTGCGGTTAGGACCTTTAGGGTCGATCTCGACGGTCGTGTCGGCATCATCACGATGGTCCGCGGGGTCCGGGACGGGTCTGAGCTCGCCGCTCGACTCGCCGACCTTCCGGGTGTGCACTACTTCGATCAGGCGCGGGCGATGGCCACGGCCTACGGGCGCTATCGGCAGCGCACGATCGAGCTGGTGCTCGTCGGTTTGGTGGCGGTCTTTGTGATGATCGCCGCGCGGTACCGTCGGCTCCGCCTGGTGCTCGCTGCGTTTGTGCCCGCCGTGCTCGCGGCCGCCGCAACCCTAGCTCTGCTCTCGCTCGCCGGTGTCTCGCTCCACCTCCTGCACATCGTTGCGCTGCTCTTGGTGCTCAGCATGGGCGTCGACTACGGCGTCTTTTTGGTCGAGAGCCGGGATGAGCCCCGAGGGCTTGCCGCCTCGGTGCTGAGCGTCGTGCTCGCGGCCCTGTCGACGGTGCTCGCCTTCGGCCTGCTCGGCATGTCGACCTATCCCGCGCTCGAGGCCCTGGGCATCACCATCGGTCTGGGCGTGCTGCTGTCGTTGGTTCTCGCGCCGCTCAGTTTGGTTCTATTTGCGGCTACGATGACCGGAGAAGAGCGCCGATGAGCACTGTGTCAAACAAACCATTGCCGGAGTTCTCGCGCCGGGGGTGGTTGCTCACAGGCGCAGGGTTGGCCGCCGGCCTTTGCATGACGCCCTCCTGTGCCCATCGCTCGGCTGTGGCCGACCCCATCCAGGGCGCGAAGCAGGCCCTCGTACCTGTGTCGGAGATCCCCGTAGACTTCCTCGCCCGCCAACGTCTGAGCGGGCGCATGGGCGAGCACGATTTGCACAGCGAGGTGATCCTGCAAAAGCAGGGAGAAGTGCTGACGTTGCTGGGCCTGACGCCCTTTGGCACCAAAGCGTTTGCCCTGGTGCAGCGCGGTGTCGAGACCGAATTCACGTCGTTTATCGAGGTCGCGCTGCCCTTTCCTCCAGAGCTGATGCTCGCCGATATCCACCGCACGCTCTTTGTCGGCATTGGCGGACAGGGCAGCCCCGACGGTCATCGGCGTCTGCGCTTAAAGGGCGAGCGCATCGACGAGACATGGCTGAGCGGTCAGCTCCGAGAACGCGTGTACAGGCGCCGCCGTGGTCGGCCCAAGGGGTTGATCGTCATCGACTACGGCGAGGGCATGAGCGCTTGGACGCCGCCGCCCAAGATCACCATCGACAACCAACGAATTGGCTACCAGGTGACGATCGAGACGGTCGTCTACCAGCCGCTCGCTCGAAGTGAGAGCCCCTGAAAAACCCCTCGTTTGAGGATTGCGCAGAGGAAGACGCAGAATCCGCGGGCGGAGAGCACTTGCAGCTGTCGTCGCGAGCGGTGCCGGGTGATAGGCTGCCTGTGATGAGCAGTGAAGGTGGAGTTGGGCAGCTTGCTGGCTACGTGAGGCGACTGTTGGCGGGCGAGTACTCGGCGCCCCTTGAAGTCGCTGAGGATGACCCCCTCTACCCTCTCTGCGATCCGCTAAAGGCTCTCGCGGGCAAGCTGCGTCGGCATCAGGATGACCACTTGCTCTTCTCGCGGGGGCCCGTTGTCGTCTTTCGTTGGCGTAACGAAGAGTCTTGGCCGGTCGAGTTTGTCTCTGAGAACGTCGCCGAGTTGACCGGTTATCCGGTCGAGGAATTCGCGACCGGGCACCGGCCCTACGCGAGCCTGATCGATCCCGAAGACGTGTCGCGGGTGACCCAAGAGGTCGTCGAGAATAGCGGCGGCGACATCGAGTGGTTTGAGCACGAGCCCTATCGGATCCACCACAAGGGGGGGCAAATACTCTGGGTCTACGATTACACCGTGGTCCTGCGCGGGCCCGATGGCGAGCCGACGCACTTTTACGGGTACATCATGGACATCACTGAGCGGGTCGAGCACGAGCGGCTGATCAAGCGGCAAAAGCTCGAGTTCCAGAGCGCCGGTGCGCCGATCATGCAGGTCTGGGAGGGCATTTTGGCGGTGCCTTTGGTCGGTCTTCTGACCAACGAGCGGGCGGCTGCAGTGATGGACTCGTTGCTCTCGCAGGTCGCACAAAGCGGCGCCAAGGCGGCGATCCTCGATCTCACCGGTGTCGAGATGCTCGACAGATCAACCGCTCATCACTTGAGCACGATGGTCCGGGCGGTCGCGCTGCTCGGCTGCGAGTGTGTGCTTTCGGGCATGTCCGCAGGGGTCGCCCAGATCGTCGTCGATCTCGAGATCGACTTTCGCGGGATCCGTATGTTCCAAACGCTGCAGGCGGCGCTTGGCGGGTTGATCGGGCGCAGGTAATCGGCGCAGAGTTTCGCCGCTTGTTAGGCGAAGTACTCTCGCCAACGGGCGCACGAGATCGCCTGTGTAGCCGAAAAAGAACCGCCTGCTCAGCGCTTCCCTGTGCGAGCAGGCGGGACACGCGAACGTGCCTCGACATGCCGTCCGTAGCAGATCGAGTGCCGACGTTAGTAGGGATCGGCGTGGGTGGTCAATCACGGAACAATGTGCAGGCTTAGGAAAGTTGCGCAATGCACATTACAGAAATGGCAATTGCACGGGCCGCTCGTTTTGCGGAGTACTCGTGATCACCGGCGTAGGCTGCGAAAGAAGGGCAAGCGTTCGAGCTTAAAGAGCGGCGCGTAGGCCAGGCCAAAGAGCGGGTAGGGGAAGAAGATCCACATCAGGGCGAGCACGCCGACGTGGAATCCCCAGGCGGTGAGCGACCAGATCCAGGCGATGCGGCGGTTTAAAAAGGCGATCGGTGCGAAGAGCTCAAAGCCGATGCTGAGCGCCGCTAAGGGGGGGAAGATCGCGGGGTGTCGGCTGAGTGCGGCGCCGAGCTGTGAGTAGTTGTCGCCGAGTTCGACTTTTCGCAGGTTGTCGAAGGCGATGTAGTTGCGGAGAATATCGCTGCTTATCCACTCGAGGCCGCTGTGGCGCAGCTTGGCGATGCCCGCGAGCATGTAGGTGCCGATGGTGATCGCAGCGGCCAGGCGCAGCGGCCAGCCGTAGCGCGGATCGTCATCAGCTCGCGGCAGCCCAGCGGCCAGGCGTCGGCGAGCGTCGAGCGACCAGGCATCCGCGCTGGCCCCCAGGCCCAGGACGAGGACGTGCATCACCATCAGGTTCTCGGTGTGAAAGATCATGCCCCACGAGTTGCGGTAGCTCGTCACCCAGAGCAGCGCAGCGGCGAAGAGCGGGCCGCTAAGCGCAAAGCGCCAACCGAGCACAAAAGCCGCGCCCGAGGCGAGTGCCACGGCCATCACCAGTATCGGCATGGGCGGCGCCAGGGGTTGTCCAAGCAACATGCTGACAACGCCGGTGGGGCGAAAGCCGGAGGCGTCAAAGCTCGCGAAGCTGCTGAGGTGGGGAAGGCGGATCAGCAGGTAGGTCAGGGCAAAGATTCCGACCAGTATCCGCAATGCGGCCAGGCGAGTCGGGGGCGTGCAGGGCCGCCAAAAGCGATCCACTGCGGTAAAGATCGAGACCCTCGAAGTTCGCGTATTTTGGGTGCCGGGGGAACCCTGCGCCTCTTGCGAGGGCTTTGTGGAATCTGTGGGGTGCATCGTTCGCATCGCAGTGGCGTCAGCGGCGGATCCGGCAGCGGGCGTGGATGTCTCGGCTCTGAGGTTTTGTTGTGCCGGTGAAGTAGGTGATCACGTCGTAGCGATCGCTTGTGACCTCGAGCCAAGTGAACTCGTGCCAGCGGGGCTCGCCTGCGACGCGAAGGGCGACCTGTCGGCAGAGCTTTGCGGCCCGCCCCGCGCGGATCTCTGAGGCGATGGTTGCCGCGGCCTGGAGCACTTCGTCGTTGGCGATGAGCGGGGGTGGGATTGGTCGATGGCGGCCGTCGTCGCTGATCGCTACGACGTGGCGGATGGTCGCCGTTTGTGCCCGTCCGCGGGCGAACATGGGGTAGCTCGATGCTGGAAAGGAGTCGTAGCCGAGTTTTTGGAGGCCGGGCGCTGCGACCCCTGCGAGCACGATCGCGGAGACCGTATACGCATAGAGGGCGCGGGCCCGGTCGCTCATCGCGGCTCTCCGGGCGGCAGGTCGAGCAGTCGCCCGCCGTGGCCAAGCGCTGCCATCGAGTGCTGCACGTAGTCGATGCGGATCACCGGCGAAGACATCGACTCCGAGAATGCGCCCGCGATCGCCGGCTCAGCGATGCAGGCAAAGCAGAGTTCGGGACGCCACTGCTGGCGCAAGAGGAAGGTGAGCACACCCTTCATGCGGACCTGGTCGTCGGCGATCGATTCGCCGTTGGCCTTGCGAATTTCCATTGCCGCGGCCAGCGTTTCGCCAAAACCCCCGGTCGGGGTGTTGTGCGGCGGGATCACGTTACCAAAGCCGTAGGAGCCGAGCAGGTCGCTGCTGACACCGCTCTCTGGGTCGAGGATGAGCCGCGACTTATAGGTGATGTAATCGAGGCAGAAGCGCTCGTACTTGCTGTTGCGATGATGGCCGAGGGAGGCCCTGGCGGCGAGGCAATGCCAGTTCTCTTCGATAAAGAAAAAGTCGTAGAGGCCGTGATTCCAATAGGTGGTCGCGGTGTAATTCATCGCCCGTTCGACGGCCTCGCGAAGCTCGCCCTGTTGCGGGAAAGGGGCGTCGTTGTCGGCCGTGGCGGCGGCCTCTAGGAGCGAAAGAGCGAAGACCGCCTGACCACCAGCGTAGAGCGGATCGGGGCCCTCGATGACGTGGCCTTCGGCGAGATTGTAGGCCGGATAGAAGCCCCCATCTTCGCGCATCATCGTCAGCAAAAAACGGCCCAGGCGGCCGATTTCGGGGTCAAACTCGTCGCCAACCCGGTTGCGGCAGCCGAGCAGAGCGATCATCGACAGGGCCGTATTGCCGAGGCCGGTGGTCTTGGGGGCTTTGTCGCCGCGGCGCGGGGCGATCGCAGAGAGTTCGCCGCGTCGCTCCTCTAGACCTGTGAGCATCGCCAGCGACGAGCGCACGCTCTTTCGGACCTCTTCGCGCTGCGAGCCGACCTCGCAGAGTGCCAAGGTTGTGCCGGCTTGTCTCGGGATCGCAAAGCCCCGCCAGGAGACCCGACCGGTGAAAGGATCGAGCAGGTAGCGGAAGCGTCCGTCCGCCGATTGGGCGTCGAGGATGTGGCGCTCGGCGAGGGCGAGTCCGCGGCTAAGAGTGGCCTCCGTGAGCGGCAGGTCGGGCTCGCGCAGGCGGGGCACGTTGCGGGGCACACCGTCGACATCGACCATCAGACTCCAGGTTGTGATCCGGGTGAGGCCGTCCAGAGCGGGGCGTTCGCTGGGTGCTTCGCCGCCGGAGAAGAGCGCCATCAGGTTGCGGCTGTCGATGCCAAAGCGGAGGTCGTCGATGAACGCGAGTGGTTTATTTTGCGTGAACTGATCGAGGGCCACCAGGTTCCAGGGCATGAAGCAGCGGCCGAGGCGACAGACGCCGTCGATGCCCGGACGGATCTGAAAAATATCTGGGGCGGTGATCGATGAACTCAGGGGAGAGGTGGCGGTGATGATGTCGAGCTTCATCGGCCCGCGCAGGGCGGCGCCTTGGAGCACCTCGCGTACGGCCCCGAGCAGCTCGTCGGGCTTGCCTTGCACGCACACTCGGGTCGCCCGAAAGGGCCGCGGATCGGGGGCGCTTGTTCGCCGCATATACGAGATCACCGCGGTCGCACCTGCCTCTTCGGGGCTTTTTTCGCAGCGGACGGGCTCGCGGATCATCAAGGAGGGTCGCGCTTCGCCGGCGGGCAAGGCCGGCAGTGAGGTGGTGATCGCCGCGAGTTCGGGCAGCAGTGCCTGGGGGCTCTCGGCGATCGTCTGCAGCGGCCTCGCTTCGGCGGCGCTCGCTGTCCGCCAGAGACCCGAAGAGATCACGAGCACGAGCACGGCCGCACCCGCGGCGGTGCCTCGCGGTCGCCGGATTCCGCCGGTCGCGGCGATGCCCCAGGCGGCGAGCGGCAGGGTCAGGAGAACAAACACCGCCCACACCGCGCCCAGGCCCGCAGCGACGCCGCGTCCGAGGCCGCCGTAGAGCACTGCGATGTAGGTCGCCGCATCGAAGAGCAGCCACGTGTGGTAACCCAGGAAGGCGAGGCTGGCGATCGCTGAGATACGCCAGAGAGGTCCGCACAAGCGGCTGCGTATGAGCGCTGTAAGGGCGGTCCCAAGGTGAAGACACGCGAGCAGTGTGCTGAGCGCGGCAAAGGGCGTGGGACCGTGCCAGGGCAGGCGATAGCCCGCCCACGCGAAGACCCCCGCGTGCAGAAGCGCGAGGAGCGCGAGTGAGAATCGCGGCAGTGAGCGGGGGCTCTGGCTCATGCCTGGAGCCATACCACAGGGCCGGCGGACCCCACTGACAAGGCGCTCGACATAGTGTATGGAATCGCGCATGAACCTTCGCCGCGAGCGTTCCTGCACTGTCGTCATCGGCCTCGGCCTCAGCCTTAACCTCGCCTGCTATGCGGATCCCTGTGAGGGTGGCGGGGCCTGTGTGGACTCTGGCGCATCGGCATCGAGTTCGACCTCGACCACAACCACGGGCTCGTCCGTCACGCTCACCGCGACAGAGACGGGTCCTTCGGAGACCGAGGCTGACAGCGAGACGAGTACGAGTGCATCGACGTCGACGGGCAGCGGTTCGACATCGACGTCGACGGGCAGCGGCTCGACCACCGACGCATCGATCTGCGGCGACGGCCTGGTCGAGGGCGACGAGATCTGCGACCAGGGTGAGGACAACCAAGATGGGCTCTACGGCGGTTGTGCCCTAGATTGCGTGCTTGGGCCCCATTGTGGGGATGGACTGATCAATGGTGGAGAGGCCTGCGATGACGCAAATAGCGATTCGACAGATGGTTGTCTCAGCGGTTGCATCGAGCCGGAGTCCTGTCTGCAGATAAAAGAGCTGGTCGACGACGCGCCCTCTGGGATCTATCGCCTGTGGCCGCGGGAGAACATCGACGTCAAGGCTTGGTGCGATATGGAGGTCGATGGCGGCGGGTACACGATCGTCAAGATGCACACCGTGGACGGCAATGAGAACGACCTCGAGAAGAACGCCGTGGAGGCCGAAGACACCTGTCAGCTCTACGGGCTCCACCTCTTTGCGCCGCGCTCAAAGGCTCACTTGCAGGCGACCTTTGCGGTCGCGCTTGGCGACTCGCTGGCGCCGCTTGGCGGGGGGGAGGGCATCAGCGGCTCTGAGTATCTCGAAATCCTCGCGATTTATCCCAAGGAGGTGGGCAACAGTTGCGCAAAGACCCCCTTCAATTCAGAGGATTGTTTGGGCTGGGCTGCGGAGCACGGCGAGGTCTACTGGGTCAGCGATATCGGCATGTTCTCGCAGCCGAGCGCAAACAACTGCAAGGGTTGTTCGATGCAGTACAAGTGGACGGAGGGAGGCACCGTCGCGTCGTTCATCTCGCTTTCCTTTGGTGGTCAGGGTTATCGGGCGGCGCGCTTTCTCTGCCAGGCCGCCGACAAGCTGCCTTGAGCAGGTTGTTGTCGGGTTCAAAACCACCACGTAACCGAGCCCGAATCCGCCGACCTGGGTCGCGATTCGGGCTCGGTGTGTATGTACTTTTTGTTGGCGGAGTCGAGCCGCGAGCGGCCGGTTAGCCGCGCTGGGCTCCACTGTTGCTGCGCTTGGCATGGACACGCTTGCCCTTTTTGCCGTGCTTGCCCTTTTTGCCGTGCTTGCCCTTTTTGCCGTGGCCGCCAAAGATCCCCCGCGGGCCGCGGTGCTCGATGATCTCGGCGAGTTCGATCCGCTGAGCTGAGTTGAGCAGCGCGTGGGTCTCGAGGAGCGCGGCCTGGCCTCGGCTCTGGAGCGCGTCGTGATGGCGATCCATCTGGTTGTAGATCTGGGCGAGACTCGCTCGGTTGGGCTTGTCCTTGGCGATCTCGTCGGCGAGCTTGGACTTGAGATTGCGCATCGCCTGGTGGTCGGCCTTGCCCGCTTCGCGGAGCTTTTTGCCGATCGCCTTGATTTTGGTGAGCTGGTTGTCTGTGCACTCTAAGCGCTTGCAGAGGCGCTCAACCTTGCCCTTGCCGTGATGGCCCTGGGCTCCGGGTTGGCCGGCTCTGGCTTCCGATGCAAAGGCGCCGCCGACGAGGCCGAGAGAGAAGAGGCTGGTGACAATGGTGGTCGTAAGGCTGGGCATGGTGTTGATTCCTTCGCGGGCTCCTGTGTGTCGCCCACCTCAACACCTTGAGTTGGCTGCGCAAAGAGTCTCTGTATCCCCGGTAAAGGGGTCGTAAAGCGATGTTATCCGGCCCCTAGGGCAGCGGCAGGTCGAGTTCGATCTCGGCTTTGATCTCGAGCGCATGCCGCTTTAGCTGATCACCTACAAAAAAGAGCTTGTGTGTGCTCTCGCCGATCTCGACCTCGATCACGGTCTCGAGCGGCGCATTGTCGCCGTGGGTGATGACCTCGGCCTCCTTGATCGTGCCCCCGGGCAGGGCCTTTGCGGCTGCGGCCTTGAGTTCTTGGCTGAGCTTTGCGAGGTCGAGGGAGCACTCGGTGTAGATGAGCACGCCGTCTTCGCCGGCCTCGATCTCGCACTCTTGACCCTCGGCGGTCTTGAGTTCGACCTCGTAGACCTGGCGTCGTTTCGGCCCCTCGACCTCCGACTCAAAGCCGGTGATCGTCGCCCCTGGGTAGGTGTCTTCGGCCCGCTTGCGCACCGCCGCGGGGATCCTGTCGGCGTCGTTGTGGTAGAGCGCGAGCTCGCGAATCGCACCATCGGCGGCGACTTCGATCTCGATCTTCTCGACCTTTGAATGCTCGCGGATGCCGGCGACAAAATCGCGATCGAGCGCACCGATCGCGGTTTCTGCGGGCTCCTGTGGGACCTCGGCGGCGGGCTCCTTGCCGGGCTTTGCGACCTTTTCCGGGGTCACGGGCGTGGCCTTATCCGCGGGTATTGGATCACATGCGAGCGCCGTCGCGAACAGGAGGGAGAGGTGGAGTGCTGGAATTTTTTGAGTCTTGCGCATGCCCGCTCCTCGAGCATAGGTGGCAGCTTCCCGGCACCGCAAGCGCGTCGACCTTGGTATATTGCGCCGGTGGTCGGTGGCTTCCGTGTGATCGCGAACGAGCGTGAGTACGCGAGCGGTAGTCTGCAAAACCTCTTCGTCGGTATCTGGCGCGAAGAGGTGACGCGGGGTGCTGTAGAGGGTCTCTATCGCGGCTTGCGCTCGCTCAGTCGCGAGTGGCCGGACGGCGTCGGCATGTGTCTCTACGTCGAGCAGGAGACCGTCGTGCCCGCGCCCGAGATCCGCGACTTCCTGATCGAGCAGCGTCGCACAGTCGCGGCTCATCTGATCGCCGCGTCGCTCGCGGTCGAGGGCGAGGGGCTCTGGAGTTCAACCGTACGCACGATCTCGGTCACTCTGGGACTCGCCTCGGGCATCACCTATCCGTCGATGAGCTTCGGTTCGATCGTCGAGGCGGCCGATTGGCAGCGCGCGCAGATGGGCTCGGACTTCACCGTGTCCGCAGACGTCATCGTCCGGGCGATCGCCTCGATGCGCACCTAAGAGCACTCGGGCAGGCCCTCGTGCGCATTTCTGTGTAGGTGAAAATCCTACAAAAAGTAGGAATGTAAGGTTAGACGCAGCTGGGACACCCGAAAAATGTCTCGGTGAGCGAGAGGTGTTTGCCATCGACAGGGCGGTCCCAGGGATCGGTCTCGCTGATGCCAAGTCGATGAGCTAGAGCTTGGGATCGTTTTTTGTTTCGCGTCGAGATGGTGAGAATTCGCCGCTATCGACAAAGCATGAACATTCAAAGCTCCTCGTAACGTGGCCTCGATCGGCGGCGAATCCTCTCCAGGAGACCGATGCCGATCCAACACGCCTCAATCGCAAGCACTCGCCCAAGCGCGCGCTCCAAGACGGGGTCGCGGGCCAAGAACATCGACAGCGAACGGGAGGGTTACCTCACCCCTTACTTCCGCGAAATGGCCACGCACGAGGTCATGAGCCGGGACGAGGAGTACGAGGCGGCGCTTCGAATCGCGACCCTTCGACGCTCTTACTGGACCTCGCTGCTCGCTTATCCCTCCTTTGTCGAAGGTATTCTCGGGCTCGTCGAGGAGTCCCTGGGGGCCGGTAAAAAGCGCGACGCCTTGCCGCTCGCCGAGATGAAGATGATGGCGCTCGCCTCTCGTTGCCTCCGAGATCGCGATCTGGTCGCCCACCAGCGGGCCTACGAGGCCGCTCGCACCGAACTCGCAGGTAAGCTGGCTCGTCTCGATCTCGACGGCGTCGCCTCGGAGCAGATCCTCGCCGACCTGCAGACCGTTGAGGCCGGCCAGGGGCATGCGCTGACGATGACCGTCAAGCTGCCGCGCAAGGGCAGCCGTCCCTTTCACAGTTATGTGCAAAAGGCCAGGCGCGAGCATCAGGCACTGTGGATGGCAAAAAACGCTTTTGTGCGGGCCAACCTGCGTCTGGTGGTGACCATCGCCCGGCGGTTCAATCACGGTCGCATGCCTCTTCAGGATCTGATCCAAGAGGGCAACATCGGTCTGATGAAGGCGGTCGATCGCTTTGATCACCGCAAGGGTTTTCGCTTCTCGACCTACGGCAGCTGGTGGATCCGTCACGCGATCAGCCGGGCAATCGCGGATAAGGCCCGCGCAGTTCGCCTGCCGGTGCACATGATCGACGCCTACAACAATGTCCGAAAGGCCCGGCGCAGCTTTGAGGTCGAGCACGGTCGCCGGCCGAGCGATGCCGAGGTCGCCGAACTCAGCGGTGTGAGTGTCGAACGCATCGCGCGTATGCGCTGGTCGTTGGTCGAGAACCCCATGAGTCTCGATCAACCCTTGGGCGAGGATCGTGAGCGCACCATGCTCGACACCATGGTCGACCCCGATCTGGAGCCGACACCCGACATCATCGAGAGCCGCGAATTGCACGAGACCCTAAAGGAGGTCTTTGCCAAGTTGAGCTCGATGGAGGCGGACATCCTCCGCAAACGCATGGGCCTGGACGATGAGCGGCGCATGACCCTAAAGGAAATCGGCGAGTCCTACTCGCTCTCCCGTGAGCGCATCCGGCAGCTCCAAGAGCAGGCGCTCGGTAAACTGCGCCTCGAGTTTCGCCGTCGCGAGCTGCTCGACTGAGCGGCCAAGCGGCGGTACAAGCGGGTCGTGGTCGCGCCCGCATCTGCACCAAGTGAGCCCCCTTCGGTCGTTTCGCTGATGATCCTCGGCTGGGGGATAGGCGGCGTCCTGGGCTTGCTCGCGAACGCAGTGCTCCGACTCTGGCCGCTGGCGATGGAGCCTGTCACCAGCGGTGCGATGACGCCGACGCTGTGGGCGGCGGCGGGACTCTGGATCCTTTTCATGGCCTACAGCGAGGGTTATCGCGGCTTTCACCGCGCCTTCTCGCCGCGGGTGATCGTCCGGGCGCGCTGGCTCTCGCGGCATCCGCGGGCCTACCTCGTGGTGCTCGCCCCGATTTTTTGCATGGGGCTCATCCACTCGACCAAGCGCCGGAAGATCGTCTCGTGGTCGGTTCTCTGCGGCATCATCTGCTTGGTGATGCTGGTGCGAGCGCTCGAGCAGCCGTGGCGGGGCATCATCGATAGCGGTGTCGTCGTCGGTCTCGCCGTAGGTGCGCTCTCGATCGTTGTGCACCTGGCGCGGGCGTTGCTCGGTGATCCGCCCGATGTGCCGCCCGATGTGCCAGGCGATGTACTGAAGGGGCAAAATCGCGCCGGCGTCTGAGGTCCTGTGACCTTCCCTGGGGCCTGCTTTTTACGCGGGGATTTTTTCAGGTGCGAGGCGTCGCAACGCGTGTAGAGTTACGTCCATGGGCGCACGTCGTCTTGGCGTAGGGTTTGCGATTCTCATCGCGTTCTCCTGCAGCGATCGTCCGGTGCCGGAGGAAGGCTCCGGCATGTCGGGCGACCAGTGCGAGTTCGACAACGACTGTGTCAACGGCTCAGTCTGCTTCGAGGATGTCTGCGTGCAGCAGGGCGTCTTTCGGGTCTCGCTCTCGTGGGTCGTCAGCAGCGACTTCGATCTGCACGTGCGCACGCCCAGCGGTGCCGAGGTCTCCTTCGAGGTCCCTAGCGCAGCCGGAGGTGATCTCGATGTCGACGATTGCATCGATGGCGATTGCAATTCATCGGGCACCCACGTCGAGAGCATCTTCTTCAACAGCGAGGCAGATGTCGGCAGCTACGACGTCTGGGTCGTGAACTTTAACGGCTCGCAGGGTGGCACCTACGCGATCGAGGTCGCGGGCGCGACCGAGGCCGGCTGGAGTGGCGAGCTGCCGGCGAGCGAGGGCACCGTGAGCCCGATCTACAGCTTCGACTTTGAGGGGTGAGCGGCCGGGTCGCAGGCATGTCGACCCACGCCTTTGCGGGCGGTACCTGGGCAGGGTTTAGTTGACGGCGTAGGGGGTCGACAGGTGGAAAGCTGCGACCTCTGCGTCGAAGGCTTCGCCCTCGCTCGTGATCATCTGATAGGTGCCGTGCATCGTCCCGTAGGCGGAGGGCAGGGGGCAAAACGAGGTGTACTCAAAGCTCTCGCCGGGGGCTAAGAGGGGCTGAGCGCCGACCACTCCAGGTCCTCGGACCTCCTCGACGTGGCCGTGGGCGTCGGTGATCACCCAATGACGGCTGAGTAGTTGCACCGTCTCCTCGCCGACATTGGTGATCTCGACCGCGTAGGTAAAGATCCAGCGCTCAGGCGGGTTGGAGTGATCGGGCAGGTAGCGCGGGCGAACGCGGACTCGGACGCCGCGGGTGATTGCCTCAGATGTCATCGGCGTAGCTCGTCGCCTTGGATAGGCCGAGCCCGGGGCGCCGTCAAGGTGGTGTGGCACCTACATGCAGGCGGCAGCCTGGTCCTCGCAGCCGGGCGGCTTTGGCGAGATCAGGCTGAGAGCTACGCAGGCGAGGCACTCTTGGCTCATCGGATCAGAGGCCGTGCAGGAGCCGCCCGCGAAGCATTGCATACCAATACAGAGGCCGAGCTCGAGTGCCTTTTGTCCCTCTTCGGGGGGCAGCCCCATCGTGCACTCCTGGATGCACTGGAGGTCGAGCATCACAGCGCAGAGGCCGACGCATTGCAGGGCGTCGCGGCAGCTCTGCTCGGGCTCACCAGTTGTGGTGGAGGTGCTGGTGGTCTCGTCGTCGGTGGTGCTGGTCCCGTCGTCGGTAGTGCTGGTCCCGTCGTCGGTAGTGCTGGTAGACGTACTGGTGGAGGTACTCGCGGTGTCGCTGTCGGCGGGCCGAAGATCCGAATTGCAGCCCGATCCGAGCGGCACCAGCAGCAGCGCAAGGAGGAGTCTACGAACGACGGGAGAGCCTTCCCGGAGGAGCGACACAGGCACCTGCGCACGATAGCAGAGCGGCGCTTGCGGCCCCGGCGAATTGTCGAGTTCAGCCCTGGTCAAGCGGGCAGGTATTGTTATGCTCGCCGGTCCGCGGAGCCCCCATGAACGTCGAAGACGCACACGCAGCAGCAGAAGTTAAAGCCCAGATCTCGAGCCTCGTCGCCAGCGACCGCGTGGTGCTTTTCATGAAGGGCTCTCGATTTCAGCCGCAATGCGGTTTCTCGGCAACCGTTTGCGGGATCCTCGACGGCTTGATCCCGGAGTACAGCACCGTCAACGTGCTCGCCGATCCGGCTGTGCGGGCTGGTATCAAGGAGTTTTCGTCGTGGCCGACGATCCCTCAGCTCTACGTCGACGGCGAGTTTATCGGCGGCTGCGACATCATTCGCGAGATGGAGGGCAGCGGCGAACTCGGCACACTTTTGGTCGGTGAGCCGGGGGGGGCGGTATCACCCCCCGAGGTCACGATTACGGCGGCCGCCTTGGCGATGTTTCGCGAGGCCAGCGAGGGCGAGGAAAACGCGACGATCCGGGTTGTGATTTCGCCGCGTTATCACCACGAACTCGCGATCGAGGCCGCCGAGCCGGAGGACGCGATCGTCGAGCGCGAGGGCCTGCGCTTCGCCTTTGATCGCATGAGTGCGGCCCGGGCTGCGGGCTTGAGCATCGACTTTGTCGAGGGCGAGAACGGCTCGGGCTTTAAGATCGACAATCCCAACGCACCGCCGACGGTCAAGCAGCTCAGCGTTCGCGAGCTCAAGGACAAGCTCGACGCGGGTGCTGACCTCCTCCTGATCGACGTGCGCACGCCACCAGAGCGCGAGATCGCCGCGATCTCGGGGGCACGCGCCTTCGACGACGAGACCCAGGCCATGCTCGACTCGCTCGATCGCACGACCGCCTTGGCCTTTCTTTGTCACCACGGCGTGCGCAGCCAGCGGGCGGCGGAGTTTTTCCTGTCCCAGGGTTTTGTCGACGTCTCAAACGTCGTTGGCGGAATCGAGGCCTGGTCCACCGAGGTCGATCCCGAGGTTGCCCATTACTGAGCGAGGCTGACGTTAGGGCATGTGCAGGACTCGCACTTGACCGCTGTCGGGCCGCTGGCATAGCGTTCGCCGGCTATGCGTCGACCCGGCCTCTCACCCGCTTCTGTCGGCTTCACCGGATCAGAGACTGTTCTTCGGCTCCTCGCTCAAGCTGCGCTTGTGCTCGGTCTTGGTGCTTGCAAGGCGCCCTGCGATCAGCTGCGCGTCTATGTCTGCGACGGCGGCGACGCGGCCTATTGCGAGCAGGTCGACGGGTTTTTAAAGGAGCAGCAGGTCGACGCCGAGGGCCAGCCCCTGGATGCCGCGGCCGCCGAAGAGTCCTGCCGCTACATCATGGGCAACGTCGAGATCCAGAACGCCTACCGTTTCAAGGCGAAGCAGCGTTTCTTGGGCGAGCCCTACTGGCAGGTGCTCAAGAACATGAAGCCGGAGGAGCGCAAGGCGTGGCGAAAAGCGCACGGCATTCCCGAGCCCGTGAAACCGACCGTCGAAACTGCTCCGGCAGCGAGTTCAGCCGGAGCCGGGGCCGGCCCCGTCAAAGAGCCGGCAAAAACGGCGAAAACGGCTCCCGCCAAACCGCCGGGCTGAGTCGCGCTCTCCTGCTGGACACGCTCGGTCTGTCGGCGATCGCGGCCGTCGACCGGGGTCGCGTGTCGGTGTATGTCCAACGGATACCTCGCGGGTAACGTCCGCGACGATTGCGGGCTTGGATGCGAAGAGCCTAGGATTCCCGCGATGAAGTCACTTCTTCGGTTGGCGGGGCCCACGACTGCGTCGGTGCTCATCGTTACGCTATCGGTTCCGATGGTGGTGCACGCAGCACCATGGCGAGTTGGGGGGGGCTACCTTGGCGAGGCGATCACCCATCCGGGCGCAGTGCTTAGTGTGGAGCGACCTTTTCCCATCGCGGGCCGTCGGCTCGAGTTTTTCGCCGTCGGTGACCTTGGGAGTTACTGGCATCGGAGAGCCGAGGCTTCGCTCTTCCTCGACGTTCGAGGCGGCCTGCGTTTGTTCTCCAGAGGTCGCTACTCGGCGGATGTGTCGGCTGGCATCGGATACATGCATGCCTTCATCGCCGCCGAGACCGTCAATTTCAAGAATGTCGGGCGGCCCGGGATGATGCCGCTTTTTGATCTCGGCTTCTTTGGCATCAACCTCGCTGCCAAGGGCGCGCCTGAACTACGTCTCGCTAGCTCGCTGAGGTTGCTTTGGCAATATCCCGTGAACAACCACGCTGCACTCCATCCCGTGTTCACCCTGACCCTGACCCGCCAATTTGGAGCGAAATCATGAAGGTCCTCGCTACGGTAGTTTTAGCTGCAAGCCTCACTGGATGCGTGGGCTCTCAGAAGGGAGACGACTATTTCTGGTTCCGCAGCGAGGGCGCCGACATGCCTGTGTGGGTTCGCGGCCAGCGGGATTCGAGTGTGTTTGTGGTGTTCCTCCAGGGAGGTCCCGGCAATCCCACGCAAATGGTGGACGCGATGTTCCCCGAGATGACCGCGGACTTAGATCAGCACTACGGCATGGTCTACTACGATCAACGCGCATCGGGCATCTCGGTCGGCAATGCCTCACCCGAGACCCTGAGCCTCGAGCAATACGCCGAAGATTTGGACGTCTTGGTCGACATTCTCCATTCCCGCTACGAGATCGAGCACCTGTTTCTCTGGGGCGTGAGTTGGGGAGGAACCCTTGGCAACCATTACCTCTCCGATCCCCAGAGACAGGCCAAAATCGCGGGCTGGATCGAGATGGATGGCGGCGACAACATGCCATTGGCCTACGAGATTTCGCGTCCGAAGATCATGGACTTCGCGACGGCCCAGATCGCAGCGGGAACGCGTGAGGGGTACTGGCGTAAGGCGCTCGACTACTACGAGGAGAACGAGGATAAGCTCCCGCCTCCCCCGCAAAACCTCACCCACTACAATTATGTCTTCGACGCGGGGGGCTACTTTTACGATCCCGAGGATGGCTTCGATTCGTTCCTCCCCTATATGTTCAGTGGGCCCTTTGGTGTCGACTACTTCAGCAATCAGAGCTACGTCGACCGCCATATGGATATCGACACGATCAACCTGCACCCTGAACTCGGGGCGATCACAGTCCCGGCCCTGGTGATCTGGGGAGAGAATGATCTGGTTGTGCCGGTGGAAGTCGGCCAGCTCACCTACGAAGCGCTCGGTACAGCCGAGGCTGACAAAACCCTGCTGATCCTCGAAAACACTGCGCATACCGTACCCAACGAGGCGCCCGCCGAGAGCCTCGAGGCGATGCACGCGTTTATCTCTGGCGTTGTCGACTAGAATG
>CAYYUP010000036.1:0-4820 GCA_964474905.1 uncultured Nannocystis sp.
CTTCTTGGTGCTCTTCTTTTTGGCAGCCTTTTTCTTGGCAGCAGTTTTCTTGGCAGCGGCCTTCTTCTTGGCGGCGGTTTTCTTGGCGGAGGCGGCCTTCTCCTGCTCTCTTTTCTTGCGGGCCTTCTCTTTCTCGGCGTCCTTGAGCTTGCGAGCCTTGGCGGCTTCTCTGAGCTTCTTGGCCTTCTCGGCGTCCCGGAGCTTCTTTGTCTTCTCTCGCTCGGCGTCCTTGAGCTTTTTGGTCTTCTCTCGCTCGGCGTCCTTGAGCTTCTTGGTCTTCTCGGCGTCCTTGAGCTTCTTGGCCTTCTCGGCGTCCCGGAGCTTTTTGACCTTGGCGGCGTCTTTGAGCTTCTTGGCCTTTTCGGCGTCCTTGAGCTTGGCCTTGCGTTGGGCCTCCAGCTCTCGCTTCTTTTTTACGGCCTCTGCCTTGCTGGTGCGCTCGAGTTCGCGATCCTTCTCTCGCTGCTCCTTTGCGGCGGCACGCTCGTCGATCTTGCGCTGACGCTCGGCTGCACGGGCTTGCTCGCGCTCGGCCTTGGCCTTTTGGCGATCCTCCTCGCGACGCAACTTTTCAGTTTCGCGCTCTTGACGCTTGCGCTCGCGTTCGGCCTCGCGCGCTTGGCGAGCCTCTTCGCGGAGCGCGAGGCGGGCAGCCCGGGCGGCCTCCTGCTTTTGCCGCTGAGCCTCCCGCTTTTTGGCCTTCGCAGCCTCTTTTTCGGCGAGTCGGCGCTCACGCTCGGCTGCGAGCTGCTCTGGCGTCGGTCCCAGCTCGAGACCGAGCAGGGTCTGAACCTCGTCGGGCGGCACTTTTTCGCTGAGAAGCTCAGCTTCGGTCTGGCCACGGCTGTGGATCAGGGTGCGGGGCATGTCGTTGCGAAAGGTGATCTCGACCTTTTGATCGCCCAAAAGCTCGCTGACATAGCCGATACCAAAGGTCGGGTGGACGACGATTTGGTGGTGATGGAGGCTCGATTTGGGGCTGTAACGGGCTGCATCGTCCGCATTGAGCGAGCGAACAGCGTCGATCCACGCGAGCTTTTTGGGGGTTTTACGACGTACTGCCACGGGCTCTGGGCTCTCCTCCTCGCGTCCGCGAGGTTTTTTGAAACTGTGAGCGTCACTACAAACGCTGCACTGAACCCGGCGTATCTCGTTGCCGTAGCTCTCGAGAATGACGTGGGTCGTGTCCGTCCGGCATTTAGAGCAGTAAGCGTCGATCTCACCGCCGTTGGAGCTTCTATTGCCACCAAAGTGACTCTCGAAGATCTGATCCATAGCCTGTCTCCGAACCCTAAGCCGAGGTCTTTAGAGGGGTTTCATCGAGTGCCCCAGATGCGGGCAAACTGCGTTGAAAGTGCGGCGAGTGGGATAAATTGGGGTCTCCGACACTCACCATGGTGGATTTTCAAATAGCACCAGAGGCGGCGAAAATACAGGCTAAAAATTACAAAAAGGAGGCCTACGGGGCATTTGATCGCGGAGGCCCGTCGCTCCGGGGGGTGTACGAGATGCTCTTGATCGGGGCTAGAAGCCCTACAAGTGGGGTTTGAGGGTTAATTGGGGAGGTTCTCCGAGCCTGGCAGGTGGTGAGATCACCACCCAGGATCGTTGTAGGCACATCCGCTGCGTGGAGTGTCCCCAGGCTCCGAGCGGAGGTCTCTCCAGCGGTCGCCATTTTTCGCTCGGCTGGGGTTGGCTGCGGCCACGGCACGGTTGCAGCCCCCAGGTCGCTACACGCTGGCGCTATCCGAGTCGTCGCTGCCCATCGCCTGGAGGATCTTGCGGACATTGGTGACGGTGCCGCGGGCGCGATCCGCGAGGGTGCCGAGTTCTCGGCAAACCACGCGAAACGCGCGGCCTTGCTCACCCGCCTGGGCGGCGATGATGTTGCCGTTGAGCGCGAGTAGCTGGAGGCGCCGAGCGACGTCGTCGAGGAAGGTGCCCACCGATTCGATGCTGTCGGCCCAGACGTCCTGCTCGCGGGTGTGGGCCGCGGCGCGGCGCTTGGCGGAGACCGCGAGCAGCTCGTAGTAGGCGCCCTCGTCCTGGAACGCTTCGATGATCCCGATCGGGGCGTGATCGGCGACGACCAAGGGTCTCGCGATCACCAGGTAGGAGGAGGCGTTGCGCTGCAGGGAGCCGGTGAAGACCTCGCCGCGCCGGAGGCAGATGTCGACCAGTTCGGCGTCGGCGAAGGCGTCCAGGGGCGGCGCTCGGCCGGCATCGAGGATCGTCGACGTCGCGATCCGCCGGTTGCCGAGGTACAGCGCGTAGCCCAGGGCGGTCGCGCGGGAGAGACGCGGCAGGATCAGTTGCTCCTGATTGAGCAGGTGATCACCGGCGCGGAGCTCCCCGTCGTGCCGCCCGAGCGGACCCAGGTCGTGGATCAAACGGCTCCCAAGTTCGGTGGCCGCGATTCCCCGGTCGATGATCCGCCGGCGCAAGACCGACCAGATCGCGTCCAGAACCTCATTTCCGCTCGTCGCTTCACTCACGTGCCCTCAGTCTAACCAGGAGTAGAGGCTCTGTGGTAGCAAGTCGCGCATGCGCGAGACAGAGAGCATGCCGCCTGGGAAGATGCCGCCGCGGGTCCGTATCGCCCCCAGTCCCACCGGCGATCCCCACGTTGGAACCGCCTACATCGCCCTCTTTAACTACGTCTTTGCCCGCAAGCACGGCGGTCAGTTCATCCTCCGGATCGAGGACACGGACCGCGAACGCTCGACCGCGAGCAGTGAGCAGGCGATCCTCCAGGCGCTGCGTTGGCTTGGCTTTGAGTGGCAAGAGGGTCCCGATGTCGGCGGTCCCCGGGGTCCCTATCGGCAATCCGAGCGCCTCGAGATCTATCGGACACACGCGGCGCAGCTGATCGAAGGCGGTCACGCCTATCGCTGTTTTTGCACGCGAGAGCGCCTGGATGCGCTGCGCAAGGAGCAGATCTCTGCGAAGGCGGCCCATCTCGGTTACGACGGCCAGTGTCGCGGGCTCGATCCGGCGGCGTCGGCAAAGCGGGCGGCAGCGGGAGAGATGCACGTCGTGCGCCTGCGGATCCCCGACCGCGAAGCGGGCAGCACCGGATTTTACGATCACCTCCGCCAAGAGACGATCACCTTCGCCAACAAGCAGATCGACGATCAGGTCCTGGTCAAGTCCGACGGCTTCCCGACCTACCACCTCGCCAACGTCGTCGACGATCACCTGATGGGCATCACCCACGTGATCCGCGGCGAGGAGTGGATCACATCGACGCCCAAGCACGTGATCCTCTACGACGCCTTCGGTTGGGAGAAACCCTGCTTCATCCATCTGGGGCTGCTGCGCAACGCCGATCGCTCAAAGCTCTCGAAGCGCAAGAATCCGGTGTCGGTCTTTTACTACCGGGACCTCGGCTACCTGCCCAAGACCCTGATCAACTTTCTGGGCACGCTGGGCTTCAGCTTGGGTGACGATCGCGAGCGCTTTACGGTCGACGAGATGATCGAGCACTTTGATTGGTCGCGGGTGAGCGCTGGTGGGCCGGTATTCGACGCCGCCAAGCTCGATGCGTTTAACGCCGCGGACATCCGCGCGTTGGAGATCGACGATCTTTACGAGCAGGTCGCAAAGCGGGTGCTTAGCCCCGAACGGATCAAGGGTCTCTTGGTGCACGCGAAGGAGCGGGTCACTCGCCTCGATGATGTGATCCCTTATATCTCCTTCGCTTTCGGGGCGGAGGTCGACTACACACCGGTGCTCGCGAAGCTCCGCCTCAAGAAGCGCACCCGTGCCGAGGTCATCGCGATCCTTAAGGAGTATTCGCTGGAGATCGAGCGTGATGCCGGCGCCCGCACCTTCGGCGCAGAAGAGCTCGAGACCTTTTCGCGTGCCTTTTGCAAGAGCCACGACTGGAAGGTGCGCGAGCTTTTCACGCTGCTGCGGATCGGTGTCACCGGACGGACCGCAACGCCGCCGCTCTTTGACACGATGGCGCTTTGCGGCAAGGACCGATGTCGCCTGCGGCTCCGCGATCTGATCACCGTACTCGCGGGCCAGCCCGACTGGTAGGTGGGCACGACGAAAATTAAGACGCGAACGGGTCGCTGCGGACGGCCATAAGTTCAACCCCTACACGAAATAGGTGGGTGCCACGATAGTCGCTTCGGGCTTCTCGTCGAACGAGCCTGCACGCCCACGAACAGGGGCGGCTCCCTGGTTGAACAAGATGTAGGATGAACTTTGGGCCTCCAAGCGAGCGACCCGCTCGCTGAAATCAGCTTAGCAGCAATTGCCGAAAAGGCGTCGCCCCTTTGTCGATCGATTCGACTAAAAACCAGCGAGCACTACTGCAAAGGGAAGGGCGTGAGGACGTAATCGGTTCCGCCTCCGCCGTGGCAACCAGTGCAGGTACCGATGCCTGTACCGCCGCCGATCTCGCTATTATCGATCTTCTCGTACCAATACCAACCGTCACCGTTGGCGCTGTCGGCTTGCACTTTGACTTCGATTGCCCAACCGATGATCGCGTCGCCATTTCCCCACAGTTCTTTGACTGCGACCGAGTCCACGGGGTGCGCGGTCAGGCCCTGCTCGAATGAGGTGAGCAGCGTGTCATTGAGGAAGGTCCGCACCTGCCCGCCGTGCGGCCCTGTGGACGCATGAATCGCCGGCTCTGCTGTCCAATCGGTGTATGATCCCGCCTCCAGCCAGGCGAGCAGATTGTCTGTGCTGTCGAGCGGCGGCAGTTCGTCGGCATTGGTGCCCGTTGTTGTTGTACCTGGGCCCGTCGATGACGTCGTGTCTGTGCTGCTACTAGAAGATGAGCCCGTCGAGCCTGTCGAGCC
>CAYYUP010000036.1:4920-25649 GCA_964474905.1 uncultured Nannocystis sp.
GTGTCGCCAGATGAGGCGGATCCATCGTCGCTGGCGCAGGCCGTAAATTGGAGTGCTGCCGCGAGCGCGGAGATCGAGTAGGCGAGTTTCATGTGCATGCTCCCAGGATGGGACATCTAAGGGGCTGCTGTCTGCCCGGGCAGGCGGCCGGAGAAGCTCGGTTGTGCAGACTGCTTTGTACCCGCTCACAATTCGCGACGGTCGCAGTAGTGCGCGGCTTGCTCGGCGAGGCCGCGGACAGCGACGATAAAGGCCGCAAAACGTCGGTCCTGTGTGAGCCCCGAGGCGTAGCGCGCGTAGATCTGCTGGGCGACAACCGCTGTCTTGAAGAGTCCGAAGCAGTAATAAAAGACGATGCTATCGAGGTTACGCCCGGTCTTTGAGGCGTAGGCCTGGGCGATCTCGTGGCGGGTGAAGGAGCCTGGAAGCGCGGTCGGTCCGAAGGCGAAGGCTTGGAGCTGGGGAGGATCGTCGGCCTGGATCCAGTAGCAGAGCGCAGTTCCGAGGTCCATTAGCGGATCGCCTTGCGTTGCCATCTCCCAGTCGAGAACCCCGCGAACCTGGGTGAGGTCGTCGGGATCGAGAACGAGGTTGTCGTACTTAAAATCGTTGTGTAGCAGTGTGGGCGCAGGCGAATTCGGAATGTTGCCCTTAAGCCAGCTTGCGACCCTGTCGATCTGGGGGATGTCGTCGGTCTTGGCGTCGGCGTAGCGCCGTGTCCAACCCTGGACCTGACGGTCGACGTAACCCTGGGGGCGGCCGAGGGAGGCGAGGCCGCAGGCTTGCAGGTCGACCGCGTGCAGACGGCAGAGGGTGTCGACAAAAGTCTGGCTGAGGCGGGCGGCGCTTGCCCTGTTGATCTCGACGCCGGGCGGCAGCGTGCGTCGGAGGATCAGGCCGCGCAGGCGCTCCATCACATAAAAAGGGGCACCGAGAACCTCGAGATCGTCGCAATAGAGGAGTGGGGTGGGCACCAGATCGAGGTGGGGCGCGAGGCCTGCGAGGATCCGATGCTCGCGGCCCATGTCGTGGGCGCTCTTAACTTTGGTGCCAAAGGGCGGGCGTCGGAGCACCAGTTCGCGTTCGCCGATACGCAGGAGATAGGTCAGGTTGGAGTGGCCGCCACGGAACTGGGCGACCTCCAGGGACAGGTCCACGGGGAGGTCGAGCGCGTCGCGGAGGTAGGCTAAAAGGCGCGTTCGGTCGAGCGCTTCGCCCTCCCGCTCTGCAGCGGCTTGGTCGATGCGCGCGTCCCTCTTGCTGCCGTGTTCGGTGGGTCTCATTGCGCGGGCTCGCTGTCGCTTTGTGGTTGGTAGGCCCGGAGGATGCGACGGGCGACGACCATCTTGTGCACCTCGTCGGGGCCGTCGTAGATCCGGGCGCCGCGCTCGCGGGTATAAAAGAAGGAGAGCACCGTATCGTCGGTGATGCCGAGGGCGCCGTGGGCCTGGATCGACCGGTCGAGCACCTCGCCCATCACTTCGGCGACGTAAAATTTGATCAGCGAGACCTGCTCGCGGGCGGCTTCGAAACCGTGGTTGTCGATGGTCCAGGCCGCGTGCAGCGTGAGCAGGCGGGCGGCCTCGATCTTGGCCTTGCACTCGGCGATCCAGGCCTGGATGATCTGCTTGTCGGCGAGTCGTTTATCCGGTGCGAGCAACCGACGATTGGCCCGATCGCAGAGCATGTCAAAGGCCCGGCGACAGATCCCGAGCCAGCGCATGCAGTGGTGGATGCGGCCGGGGCCTAGACGTTCTTGCGCGATCACAAAGCCCATGCCCTCGGGGCCGAGACGGTTGCTGATAGGTACCTTGCAGCAATCGAAGGCGATCTCGGCGTGGCTGTCGTAGCCGCTGCCGGCGTGGCCAAAGATCGGGATGTTGCGGACAAGGCGAAAGCCCGGGGTGCCGGTCGGCACGATGATCATCGTCGCTCGGCTGTGGCGATCGGCGGAGGGATCGGTGATCGCCATGACGATCGAGAAGGCGGCGCCGTCAGCCGAGGAAGTGAACCACTTGCGGCCGTCGATCACGTAGTGCGCGCCCTCGCGGCGGGCGGCGCAGGAGAGCAGCGTTGGATTGGAGCCGGCGCTGTCGGGCTCGGTCATCGCGAAACACGAGCGGATCTCACCGGCCGCGAGCGGCCCCAGGTAGGCGGTTTTTTGCTCGTCTGTGCCGTGCTTCTCGAGGATTTCGATGTTGCCCGCATCGGGGGCTTGGCAGCCGAAAAGGTAGTGGCCGAGGGGGCTGTAGCCGAGCACCTCAGAGACCAGGCCGTGGTCGAGTAGTGGCAGGCCCAGGCCGCCGAGCGAGGTCGCCAGCTGGGGCCCCCAGAGGCCGGCCGCCTTGACCTCTGCGCGGAGTTTTTGCAGGTCGTCGTGGCTCTCGCCAAAACCGCGGCGAAGGATCGCGGCCTCCTGTGGCAGCACGTGGCGGGCGAGAAATTCGCGGATGCGTTGGAGGATCGCTGCGGTCGCGGGCGGGGTTTGAAAGTCCATGAACGGGTTTGATCCTAGCGGAAGAAGACGTCGAAGATCAGCGCTGCGACGAAGATCAGGCCGAAGCGGCGGTTGTAGACAAAGGCGTGGGCCGACAGGTAGAGCGGCCAGGCCGAGGCGGGGAAGTCTTCGGGACGATGAAGCGGTCGCTGCTTGCGGAAGGTCGCGATCGATCGGCGGAGAGTGGGCAGCGCGAGAAAGACTGCGAGCAACGGCCAGCCGAGCGCGCCGCGAGCGACGAGCACGGTGATGAGGGCGAGCTGAGCTATCCACAGGACGATCGTCACGCGTCGCGAGAGTGACTCGCCGAGGATCACCGGCAGGGTGTGGATGCCCTTGGCGCGGTCCTCTTCGATCTTGTCGGTGTGTTTGCCGAAGAGAACGGTGGTGGGCCCGATCGCGTAGGCGAGCGAGATCAGTACGACCTCGGGACTCCAGTGGCCGCCGCTGACGACGTAGTAGGTACCGCCGATCATCAGCGGGCCCCAGACGGCGATCACCGCGGGTTCGCCGAGGCCGATGTACTTGAGCGGCCAGGTGTAAAAAAGTACGAAGAAGGCGCCCGCGGCAAGGAGTGCCAGCGTACCTGTACCTGTTTGAGAGACCAGGTAGATACCGGCCGCGAGGGCGACGGCACCGGTGGCTGCGATCCAGCGGAGCATCTGGGCCTCGCTGAGGAGGCCGTGCTCGAGGGGTTGGGGGCCGTACATCGAGCGGTAGTAGTTGTCTCGATCGACACCGCGGCGATGATCTGTGAGGTCGTTGAGGAGGTTGTTGGTGGCGTGTGCGAAGACCAGGCCGAGCATGCAGGCGGCGAAGTAGTGGCCGTCAAAGTGGCCGTCGCGGTGGGCTAGGAGCCCGCCGATGGCGCAGGAAATTGCGGTCATGATGAAGACCGCGGCCCGGGTCGCGACCAACCACTTGGCGACCGGATCGAGACGCTTCCAGCCCTCCTTATCGAGGCGGGGCATGCCTGTGAGCGCCCTTCCCCACATTTTTAAGTCCACCATAGCGGGCTGACCCTAGCGCGCTAGGCCGCCGGGCACCAGGCCCGAACACTAGGCCGAGCGTGGCTCAGCGGAGGCTGATGAGCCGCGGCTCGTCGAGGTGGGGCACGCCGTTGAATCGGCTCAGCGTGAGCTCGCCGGGGCGGTGCATGAAATCCGAAAGCGAGGCATTTTTGACGACAAAGGTCGCTCGCATCGCGTTCCACGGGGTGAGGCCCTGGGCGAGGCGGAGGGCTGCGCCGATGGGGCCGGCAGAGGTGACGACTGCGATCCGTGCGCCGCGTTTGGCTTCGCTCAGGAGCCGTAGCGTGCCGGCCTCGACCCGCGCTTGAAAATCGCCGTAGGGTTCGACGATGTGATCGAAAGCGCCGTCGATCCAGCGGCGCATGAGCTCCTGAAAAAGGGGTTCGAAAGCCCGGCGAAACGCCTTGGAATCACCGCTTGCGGTGCCCGCGAGCGCAGTTTGGAGGGCGGCGATCGCTGGATCGTGGGCGGCCAGATCGGGCAGGGCGCGGCGCATGATCTCGAGGGCTGGAAATTCATCGAACTCAGGCGCGACCAGGGGCTCGGGCAACACGTGCGCCCGCTCGCGGGCAGCGGCGACGAGGTGCAGGGCGGTATCTCGGTGACGTTGCAGCGGGCCCATCGCGATGATGTCAAAGCCGATGCCGTGGCGGCCTAGATAGTCGCCCAAGTGCCGGCTTTGCTCGATGCCCAGCTCGGAGAGCACGTCGTAGTTTGCCGCTCGCAGTGATGCCTGGCCGTGGCGGATGAGGACGAGCGTGCTCATGGTGCTTCGCCGGTGTAGGCGGCGAAGAGCTCTGCGGTCAAGGCTGAGCTTCGTCTTCGGAGGCGGTGCACTCCGCGATTCCGAGGGCGCTTTGGTACGCGCAATTCCATTCGACTAAGGTCTTGCTCAGCTCGGTGGCCGTCGCTACGTCATCGCCCTTTTCGATCGCCACGACCCAGGCATCCCAGGTCGCGAGATAGGCGTTGGCGTCGAAGTCGGCGCCCAAGAGCGCGACCATATCCGGAGTGATCAGCGTCTGGTAGGTGCGTCCCTCGACGGCCCCCTTGTAGCCGCTCGGGACCCCCAGAGAGCCCGATTCGAGCGCCTCTGAGCAGTACTTGCGGGTGCGCTTGGCGAAGGCGATGTTGAGCTGCCGGCGGAGTTCGCCGATGTCGAGTGTTGTCGGCTCGCTCAGCATCGACTCGATGATCTCGATGCCCGGCGTATTGCGACCGTCGAGGCGATCCTCCAGGCCTTGGAAGTGCTCGAGCGCCCGCCTGGCGGCTGCCGGCTCGTTCTGCCCCGACGTTGCCTCGTCGATCACCAGGCGATGCAGTGCGCGGAAGAGCGTTTTGACGATCCGTTGGCGGGCCGGCGGCACCTCCCAATCGTCGATCGAAGCCATCGGCGGCTCGCCCTCGATGCCCGCGAGACCGTCGATAAAGGCGATGTCGATCGTCGAGATGATGTTGCGGTCAAAGCTCGGATCGCCGGCGACCTCTGCGGCCAAGCCGAAGTCGCGGAGGGCTCCACCCCAGAGGCAGTAGGCCTCGTCCCAGGCGGCGTAGGGATCCTCGACAAGGGATTCGGGGCGCTTGAGCTCGGTGCGGGTCCGGGCGATGAAAGCGACCTCGATCATCGGTTGGATCGCCGATAGTTGTTCGCCCGCGAGGGCCGCGACGATCGCCGCGTCGTCGCTGCGTTCGCTGATCTCATCGCTCGCGCGGATATAGCTCTGGAGGGCGCCACCCTCGTAGATCGCGCTTGCAGCTGAGAGGTCTGCGGCGGCGACGAGATCGGGCCAGCTCTCGACCGCGGCTGTGCAGCCCTCGCTCGCTCGCGAACCGAGCACGTGGTTGTCCTCACCGGAGCCGTCGGTGGTTCCTCCAAGGTTAAGGACGCAGCCAGTGGAGAGCAGTGGAGCGCCGACCATAAGACCGACGAGCAAGGGGATACAGAGCCAGGCTGATGTCGTAGTCATGATGCGGCTGGACTCTATTGAAAAAGGATATCATTTGCAAATTGGGCTAGCTCACATCTCCATATGACCCTTGGTCAGCTTGACCGGCCCTATTCACGATGATATCCCGACCACAGAAAATGAAAGTGATTTTCAATTTACGTGGGTATGGGCTAGGGGCACTGCTCGGGCTCGCGGGCTGCGTGAATCTCGCGGTCGACGATACCGGAGACTTCTCGGGGGAGGGCATCCCGGCCGAGATCGTGACCTGTAGCGGCTGTCTCTCCGAGCAGGAACTCAGCGGCGAACTGATGCTCTTGGTCAACACTCGGCTCAGCGATCCGGGCTCAAATTTCACCGCCAATTTTCCGATCGACGGTGCTGGGTCGTTTATCGGTCCGGCGCTCTACCTCTACGATCCTGTGCGGGTCTGTGATGACGGCGGCAACGGCTGCCGGCTCGCGCCCCTGGGCAATCTCTGGCTCGACGAAAACATCGGCGCGCTCTCGGTGGGCGACGGATCCCTCGAGCGCTTCACGGTGCGCGACCTCGCTTGGGACCCGTTGCAGGGGCTTTGGGGGCTCAGCTACGACGCCCTTAACGACGAGTGGGGCCTCGCGACCCTGGGGGTGCCCGATTGGCGCCGCACCGACAACCACGTCCAAGTGACGCGCTACAGCTTTCTTCCGGGGCCGGTCGATCAAACGTCGACCGATCATTGCTACTGGCGGCAGAGCCTCACCGGTCTCGGTTTTGCCGGCGGTGAACTCTACGTCGGCGCCTCCGGCAAGCCCGGCAACGGCCTCGACGCCAAGGGGGCAGTGTTCTCGATCCCCGGTGATTTTGTCGGTGCCCCGCGGCATTGCGTCTACGCCAACGACAGGACCCAAGACCCGAACTACTACGCCTGTGAGCCGCTCTGTGCGACCGCTGCAAATTTTGAGGATTGGCTGGGCATCGCCGGGGACCTGACGGAGAGCGTCGATGGTGAACTCGTGGCGATGGTCAACGCCGAGGATGAAGCGGCGATGCCGGTCGATCAAAACGCGCTCTTTACGATCGATGTCGAGGCCGGTGCGGCGCCGGTGCAGACCAACGTTTTTATCGACGGCATTCTCGCCGGTCGTGACATCGAGGGCGTGGCGCGGATCGATGGTGTGCTCTACGGGGCCGACTCGCACGGGCTGATCTACGCGATCGTCGAGCCCAGTGCCGAGACGCCGACGGAGTGGTCCGTGACCGTGCACGATGATCTGGCGCCGCTCTTTGTCGATGCCGACGAGAGCATTCGTCTGCGCGGGGCGACCCGCGTGGTCGTCGATTGATCGCGAGCGAGTAGGTGCCACCCATGTACGCCGTGTTCGCTTACCTGATGGTCGCGGCCTCGCCGAGCCCTCGCACCTACGAGGGACCGGTGACGGTCGATGGTGCCGGCCTGTCGATCGCTCACGATGACGGGGCTGGGGTCGAGGCCGAGGTCGTCAGCCGGACGACTGGCCCGGCGGTTGGACCTGCGACGGATGACCGGCAAAACGGGGGAGATGTGTCGAGCCTCGACGTTGATCCCGAGCCCGACTACGGGGCCATCGAGGTGATCCAAGAGGAGGACATCGTGCCAGTCGAGGACGACCGTGATCTCTCCAACGAGGTCCGTCAAATCGTCGTCACCACCGATCTGCTCGGCGGTAGCAGGAGAATCGACCTCTTCCGTCACGCTGGCGGTCGATCGCTGGTGGCGGTTTCAGAGAGCAAGGATCGCGGCATCGCTTCGGTCGGCGAGGCCCTCGATCGCATGTCGGGAGTGCGCGCTGTCGAGGGCAACGCCGGCATCGGCAGCACCAGCACCAAGCTCAACGTCGGGGTTCGCGGCGCTAACCCGCGGCTCTCCTCAGAGGCGACGGTGATGCTCGACGAGATGCCGATCGCACCCGCGCCCTACGGTCAGCCCCAGCTCTCGCTCTTCCCGCTCTCTCTGTTCTCGATCGATCGCATCGATGCGGTCCGCGGGGGATCGTCGGTTCGCTTTGGGCCGCGCACCTCGGGGGGGGTCTTTAACCTGATCTCAAACCCGATCCCCAAGAGGCCTAGGATCGCCGTCTTTGCGCAGGCGGATCAATTCGGTAATGTCGGTTCTGCGACCTCCTACGGTAGCACTCATCGCGGTATCGGCATGTACTTTGAGTACGCGCCGCGCTTCGGCCGGAGCTACCGCGAGCACAGCGAATTTCAGGCCCACGGGGGGCTGATTAAGTTCGCCTATTCGCCGACCTCCAAGCTCGATCTATCGACGACGACCCACCTCTTTATCGAAGATTCCAACCTGCCGGGTGGTCTCGACCAGAAGCAATACGTCGAGGGCGATCGTTTTCGCAGTGTCCGTCGGAGCGATCGCTTTGAGGGTTCGCGGGTCGGTACCAGCCTGCGCCTGCGTTTTCGGCCCCGCGACGATCACGAACTCCAGGTGATCGGCTATTACAGCCATACCTATCGTATGTCGGTGATGGAGCGGCAGGTCAGTCTTGAGGGCGAGGCGCCGACACTGTACTTTCGCCCGCGGAGCTACGATATTTTCGGTGTCGAGCCGCGCTACGCCCTGCGACTGCGCCACCCTAAAGGTATCTTTCAGGACCTCTCGATCGGCGGTCGTTTTATGTACGAGATGGGGCGTTCGCGGGAGTGCCGCGAAATCTCAGCGCCGGACAATCCGGGTTTTTACGGCGGCGAGTTGGCGACGAGCTGCGCCGGTCTGGTGCTCGATCGCGATGATCTCGAGCCGGCGATCCGCAGGGATAGCGACGCGAGAATCGCCGCCTACGCCCTTTACGCCGACGACAAGCTCTACCTGCTCGACACAAAATTGGTGCTCAGCGGCGGTGCTCGCCTCGAGTTGGCGCAGCTCTCGGGTCGCAATAACCTGAGCCAACGGGTGCTCAGCCGCACCTACTGGCAGGTGCTTCCGGCGGCCTCGCTCTGGTACGGGCCGCTCGACGAACTCGCGCTCTTCGCCGGCTATGGCCGCTCTTTTGGCCCTTCGCAATTTCTTCAGGTCGACACCGCAACATCGGACTCAAACTACCAACTAAACCCCGAACTCGCGGACATGGTCGAGGCGGGCGTCAAGATCCTCGATCTCGGCGGTGTATATGCAGACTTTACCGGCTGGTATCGCTATTATCAGGATCTCACCGACGTAGGCGAAACCCAGATCGATAGAATCGTCGGCGCCCATGTGTACGGTGTCGAAAGTGAGGTCACGTGGGAACCAGGCGAGGTCTGGGAGGGGCTTGAGGGGGTCGAACTCAACGTCGGGTACGGCTGGACGCAGAGTTCGATTTCGGCGGGTCAGTACGCCGGCAACCGCCTCGCCTGGTACCCCGCGCACGAGGTTTGGGGCAGCATTGGCTACGAGTTTCCCTTTGGTCTAAAGCTCGGTACAGACGCCAATTACAACGGTTCGCAGTTCACCGATTACGCCAATCGGCCGGCTGGGTATGACTCGAGCGGTGCAACCGGTGTGATCCCGGCGTATACGTTGCTTGGGGCCTACGCGCGCGTGCGGGCGCAGCTCCCTGATCATTGGCAGGTCGAGGCGACCTTTGGGGTCAAAAACCTGCTCAATGAGGAGTGGTTTATGCGTACCGACGATGAGAACCGCGGCATTCTGGCGATGCGGCCGCGAACCTTCTATTTAAACCTCGGCTTTGCCCATGATTTTTTGCCCCGTGGGCGGCGGCGGCAGAGGGCTTTGCGCGGGCGCCAGCAGGGTCCTTCGCTCGCCGAATTTGGTCGTCGCCGGAGCCCGCGGGCGCGCATGCTGCAGATGGCGCAGAGCCCTGGGGTGTGGTTTTGACGCGGCGGGCGTATTGGCTGTTGCATCGGCGGATCGGGCTGGTGGCGGCTCTCTTTGTGCTGATCGTTTCGCTCTCTGGGGTCGCGCTGCTCTTTCGTGCCCAACTTCGCGAGCCCCTGCCGACGGCGCCCTCTGTTGCGGCGCCGCATAGCCTGGATCGTATCGCCGAGCGGGCTGTCACCTTTGGCGGTGCGCCGGCGACCGACATCACAATGCCGGGGGCCGCGGGGGAGCCCTATCAGGTCTGGCTTGATGACGAGGATGAGACGTTGGTCTTCCTCGACGGTCGGGGTCGGGTGCTCGGCAGTCGAGCGAGCCGTCGCGGCCTGACGCGGATCATCTTCGATCTGCACACGGGGGCGCTGCTAGGGGGGCTTGGAACCCTGCTCTCGGGGATCTTGGGGCTCTCACTGATCATCTTGGCGCTGAGCGGCGTGGTGATGGCCAGCGGTCGCTGGAGGCGGCGCAGATCGTGAGAGATGATAAGGTCGCGGCCGAGATGACAGAGGTTGTGAAAGAGCCGCTAATCGACGGCGTGTCGATCGAAATCGAGATCGAGCGGGTGCTTGTGCGGCGAACAACGGCCTACCAAGAGGTCATGGTCGCCGATACACCGGCCTACGGTCGGGTGCTTTTTCTCGACGGTCTGGTCCAGTCGGCGAGTTCGGACGAGGCGCTCTATCACGAAAATTTGATCCACCCCGCGTTGGTGATTCACGGGCGGCCGCGGCGGGTGCTGGTGGGTGGTACTGGCGAAGGCGCGAGTCTCCGCGAGATCCTCCGGCACCCGACGATCGAGCAGGTGCTGAGCGTCGATCTCGACGGCGAAGTCGTCGACCTCTGTCGGCGCTATCTGCCGGAGTGGAGCGCTGGAGCGCTGGATGATCCGCGGGTCGAGCTGCGCGTGCAGGACTTTCGTCAGACGCTGAAGTCGGTCGCGTCAGATTCGTTTGATGTGGTTGTCGGTGATCTCTCAGATCCGGTCACAGAGGGTCCTTCAGCGGCACTTTGGGGCCGTGACTATTTTACCGATGTGGCCCGAGTGCTCGCCGACGACGGGCTCTTTGTGCTGCAGGCCGGTGAGTTTGATCCCTGCGATCTGCAGATGGCCCGAGCTGTTCGTTCGACCCTTTTGGGGGTCTTTGCGCATGTGCATTTTCTTCACGCTGCGGTGCCCTCGTTTAATTGTATCTGGGGTTTTGCCATCGCTGCGATGCGCCCGCTTGATCTCTGCCCGGCGGATCTCGAGGCGAGGATCGCCGCGTTGCCACGGCAGCAGCTGCGGGTGTACACGCCGATCTCGCACCGGGCCGCCCTCGAGATCCCGCCCTATCTCGCGGCGATGCTCGAGCGGCCCGGCGAGGTGATCGTCGGCGCTGCCGCGGCCACGGGGCTCGCGGGGCTCGAATAGATAGATCGAACGATGCCCCGCTCACGACCCTGGAGCCGCACCAATCGGCTGATCATCGAGGCCGCGGCCCGCTTGGGAGTCGTCGCCGAGCCGCTGACCGAGACCGAGACCGAGTTTTTTCTCCGGCTCACACATTGCGGGCGCTCGGTGATCATCTCAAAAACGCGGTCGCCCTTTCTCTCGCAGGTCTCGCAGACGCTCTCCAACAACAAGCGGATCAGCCGCGAACTGCTCGGTGCGCAGGGCCTGCCGGTGCCGCCGGATCATTTGGTCGATGACGATCCGCGCAGCGAGTCCGGTGCCGCGGCGTTCCTGGCCCGGCACGGGCTTGTCACGGTTAAGCCGAATTGGGGCAACCGAGCAGCGGGTTTGACCGTTCGGGTCGAGGACGCGGCGACATTGGCCCGGGCGATCACGCGGGCGCAGGCGAACGATCTCGACGAAGAGGCGCTGATCGAGCCCTACCTTCCCGGCACAAACCTGCGGATTGCGGTGATCGGCGGTCGGGCCCTGGCGGCTGCAGAGATCCGCAGGCCGTGGCTCCGCGGTGACGGTAGGACCTCGGCGGTTGCGATGGTGACAGAGTTAAACCGCGACGCACGGCGGGCCGATTGGCGAGCGCCGCGGTTGGTCACGCTCGACCAGATCGAGGCCACTGGAGGCCTGGCCGAGCATCTTTCGGTGTACGGGCGGGGGCTGCACGAGCCGCTACCGGAGGGTTTTTGCCTCGAGATCGTCAGCGAAGAGATCGAGGTCATCGATCGAACGGACGAGGTCGATCCCGGCTGGTGCTCGCTCGCTGCTCGGGCCTGCGGACTCCTCGGGGTGGACGTCGGCGGTGTCGACCTTCGGGGTCCGATCGAATGCTTTCGCGATCCGCCGGGCACAGGTCCCGACGCCTGGCGCCACTCTGCATTGCTCGAGATCAATGTTCTGCCGGCGTTGCATCTGCACGCGTTGCCGACGAAGGGGCGCGCGCGGCCGGTATTTGAGGCCTTTGTCGCCTACTGCATGTCGCTGCCCGGGGCGTCTGGGCCCGCCGGAGTTGTGCACGGCGGGCGCTTGCTGCCGGCATGAGATCCGTGCAGCATGTCGCGACATGTCTCAGGCTCCCCTAGAGCGGCCGGATCGAGCGCCTCATGAGCTCTACGGGATCTACACAGTCGCCCCGCAGATGTTGGCGTTTTTTGCGTTGCTGCCGCGGGTCGCTCGGAGCGGTGCCAGCATTCTCATCCGCGGTGAGACGGGAACTGGCAAGGAGCTGGTGGCGCGGGCATTGCACGGGGTGTCACCGCGCGCGGACGGGCCCTTTCGGGCGATCAACTGTGCGACCCTGACCCCCGAGCTGCTCGCCTCAGAGCTCTTCGGTCATGTGCGCGGATCCTATACCGGGGCCATCAAGGACCGTCCCGGGCTCTTTACGCTGGCGGATAAGGGCACGATTTTCCTCGATGAAATCGCCGAGATGCCCCTCGATATCCAGGCGCGTCTGCTGCGGGTTTTGCAGGAGCGCACGTTTGTGCCGCTTGGCGGCAGCGAGTCGCGCACGGTCGATGTTCGGGTGCTCTCGGCGACCCACCGGGCGCTGCGCGAAGAGGTCGATCAGCGGCGTTTTCGTGAGGACTTGATGTACCGAGTGCGGGTTGTGCCGCTCTTTTTGCCGCGCCTGGTCGAGCGTGATGGCGACATTCTGGCGCTCAGTTGGCACTTTATCGATAGTTTCAACAGCCGCGGTGGTCGGCAGATTTCGGCGGTGGATCGCGACGTGATGGACGCCTATCTCGCCTACGCCTGGCCGGGCAACATCCGCGAGCTGCGGAACGCGATCGAGTACGCTTTCGCGATCGGTGAAGGACCGGTGTTGAGCCTGGATGAGCTGCTGCCCGAGCTTCGCGGGGAGGCACCGCGCTCGTCGTCGTCGCGGGCCATTTTTGATCCTGGTTTTGAGGAACGTGAGCGGATTCTGAGCGCGCTACGGGCGACACAGGGGCGCAAGGGCGAGGCTGCGAAGCGCCTTGGCATCAACCGCTCGACGCTTTGGAGAAAGCTGCGCGAGCTCCAGATCGAGGGCCATTAGTCGAGTCCGAGTTTGTTTGCGGAGCAGCCTTGCTCCTCTGGTCAGCGTCGACTATGAACCCTGACTGTGCTCGGACGACGTACGTTTTTAGCCGCGACAGCGGGTGTGATCATCGGCATCGCCGGTTGCCATCGCGAGGGCACGGCGATCCCCACAGGGACTCGCATCGCCCCAGATTTTAGCGCCCCGGATGCCGCCGGGCAGAGCGTCTCGTTAGAGAGCATGCTCGCCAACGGCCCCGCGGTCGTGGTGTTTTACCGGGGCTTTTGGTGACCCTTCTGTCGGCGCCAGTTTGGCGACCTCATGACCGTCTACGACGAGCTGCAGGCACGCGGGGCCTCGATCGTCGGTATCAGCCGCGACACTGCCGAGCAGTCACAGGGCTTCGCTGAGCGCATCGGCATCGAGTTCCCGCTTCTCAGCGATCCAGACTTGGCGATCGCTAAGGACTACGGGGTGGCCGATCCCGAGGTGGCCATTCCTGCGGTCTTTGTGATCCGCCAGGACGGCTCGATGGCCTGGAGTTACATCGGTGAACGCATGTCCGATAGGCCAGCTTCGCAGATGGTGCTCGAGGCCCTAGACGCGATCGAAACCGGCGGCTGACGGGCACTCAGCGGCTCATGAGCAGCGGCTCATGAGCCGCCCTTCAAAGCTCGCAGTCAGGTCCGGGCGCTCTTGTAAGCAGAGTGCAGAGCCATGCCCAGGCCCATCGCGCCGACAAAGACGAACACGGGGGTGAGGCCGGTGAGCAGGGAGGTGAGTGCGGGGCCGGGGCAGAGACCGCCGAGCCCCCAACCGATGCCGAAGATCGCGGAGCCGGCGAGCAGCGGCGCATCGAGGTCGCGGCGGGTGGGCAGGCCGAAGCTATCGCCGACGATCGGTCGCTTGAGGCGGGGCAGGACCAGGCGAAAGACGAGCAGATAGACCATGACAGCGCCGCCCATGACAAACGCGAGGCTCGGATCCCAGTTGCCGCTGACGTCGAGGAAGTCGCGTACCTTGAGGGGTTGGGTCATGCCGGAGATCCCGAGCCCGAAGGCGAAGATCAGGCCGGAGATAAACGAGATGTTTCGCGTATTCATGACGCCGCTCCGAGGATATGTCGGTGGATAAAAACGGTGAGCGCTCCGGTACTGAGAAAGACCAGCGTCGCCATCAAGGAGCGCCGTGACATGCGGCCAATGCCGCAGACTCCGTGCCCTGAGGTACAGCCGCTGCCGAGGCGCGCACCGAATCCGACCAGTAGCCCGGCGACGACCAGCGTCGGTGTAGAGGCGGCGATCGTCGTTGGGAACGCCCCGGGATGCACGAGCATCAAGAGCCCGCCGCCGCCGATGAGCCCCAGCAAAAACGCTAGACGCCAGTCCGTGTCGCCGGGGCGAGGTGGCACCAGGCCACCGACGATGCCGCTGACGCCGGCGATCCGGCCGCTAAAGATCAGCATGAAGGTGGTCGCGACACCGATCATGAGGCCGCCTGCGAGGGCGGCGAGGAGCTCTGAGGTAGGGACGCTCATAGTGCTTGTGGCGGTGATAAAGCAGCAATCGTGCCAAGAGTGTAGGGTCGTTCTGGAGGCGGTAGCACCTATTTGTGGGACGTTCGCCCTCGAAACGGTAGCGCAGATGTCGCGACATTGCTGCGACGTTCCACGGATACCCGGTGACGTCTACGGTCGGCCGGCGGCTGCGGAGGGCGGCGGATCTCGGAGCTTCGCGAGGCGTGCGTCGGCGAGTTCGATCGCGACCTGATGGGCGGAGCGCTCCTGAGCCTCCGCGCGGCGCGTGACCTCGCGGACGAGATCAGGGAGTGCGGCCATGCGTGCGTTGATCATGTTGGCCTCGCCGAGTGTCGTCGAAGCGCCGCTGATCAGGCCTCCTGCATTGGCGATGAAGTCCGGTACATACGCGATGCCGCGGCGGCGGAGGTGCTCCGCGTCGGCCTCGGAGGTGAGGGGGTTGTTGGCGGCGCCGCAGACCATACGGCAGCGCAAAGCCTCGATCTGGGGGCGTCCGAGCAGACCTCCGTGGGCGCAGGGTGCGAAGACATCGCACTCTATGGAGGTGATCGCTTGCGGATCGACGAGCGTGATCTCGGGGGGTAGATCCTCCGGCGGTTTGGGATCCGCTGCGATCACTTTGATCCCGCGTTGGAGGAGGCGTTTGGCGAGGGTCAGACCGACCCGACCGAGGCCCTGAAGGGCGACCCGCTTGGGCAGGAAGAGTGCGCAGAGAGCCGCCTCGACACCGGCTGCAGTTGCATCGTCGAGATCACCGGAGGCGAGGAAGCGGGTTCGCGAACCGACGATGTCGCTGTCATCGCTTGTGAACCCGTAGTCACCGCCGGCACAGTAGCGGCCGTGCAGGCCCTCGATCGCGGCCGCGAGAGCGATCAATGCAGGTCGCCGTCGTTCGGGCTCGGGCAGCAGCATGACGGTCTTGGCACCGCCGCCGTGGATGCCGGCGAGTACGGCCTTCCGTGACATTGCCTGGGAGAGAGCGAGAGCGTCGTCGAGGGCGAGTTGCTCGTTGTTGTAGGCGCGGATCCGGATCCCGCCAAAGGCACGGCCGGCGATGTGGGAGTGGATCGCGAGGAATGCGGTTGTGCCCGCGCAGTCGAGACGGAGAACTTGATCAAAGCCGTCGACGGGGAGCGTGTGCATCCGCAGAGAATAACTGGATGAGTCTGTGCATTGACAGCTCTGCGGACGTTGGCAGATCGTATGCGCCCTTTTACGCATGCCAAAGCCCACGTTCCAGAATCTGCCCGCGGCCAAGCGCGATCGCATCGTCGCCTGCGCGATCGAAGAGTTCGCCGGGCGCTCGTTTCAAGAGGCCTCGCTCTCGCGGATCGTCGCTCGGGCGGGCATCGCGAAGGGCAGCATCTACCAGTATTTCGAGAATAAGCTCGATCTCTACCGGTGGTTGATCACCGACGAGCTGGTCCGGCGGAAGCTCGAATTTTTCGACGCCTGGGCGCCGCCCCCCGAGGAAGATTTCTTCGCCCAGATTCGGTCGATGATCCGGGCGGGCATCGCCTTCTTTTTGGCCGAGCCGCGGCTCTCGAGGATCGCCGCAGCGCTCGTCGACGGCAGTTCCGACCCCGGACTTCGCGAGCTACATGCGGAGGTGCGCAGCCTCGGCACGGCGATGTTTGTCGGTCTCCTTCGAGGCGCGCGAGATCGCGGGGAAATCCGCACAGACCTCGACCTCGAGGTACTTGCGCGCCTGGTCAGCGTCGTGCTTGGGGTCGGCCTTGCGGACGTCACACTCAGCCATTTGGGGGTGGACATGGGGCGCTTTCTCGCGGAGCCAGAGCTCGCGCGGCGACTCTCCGATCGACAGATCGAAGGTCTTATTGAGCAGGTGATCGCATTCGTTCGCGGCGGCCTCGTCGGCGTCGCCGATGTTTGAGATCTGCGTGTGTGTGTGCGTCTCTGCTCGCGTGCGCGGCTGCGTGCTGCGAGCGGTCTAGGACCGCGCCTTGCTGGTCTTTGGCGGCCTGTGCAAAGCTAGTTATCGAAGCGGCGCGGGTTGTGTATGGCGGGCTCTTTCGTTGATGCGGCGCCGACGCGGGGATGCGGAGGCTGGGGGCGATGCCCTTGGATGCGAGCGCTCGCAGTCTCGCGGGTGTGCCGGACGGCCGGTGAGTGCGCTCCGGTAAGGGAGGTGTGATGCTCGAAGAGGCCGAGTGGATGCCACCTGACGAGTTTGATGAGTACCGGATCATCCGCGAACTCGGGCGCGGCAGCATGGGCTCAGTCTACCTGGCTCGTGACATTGTTCTGGATCGTCCGGTGGCGATGAAGTTCCTCGGCGCACTGCGTCCCGACCCCGCCGAGCGGGAGCGCTTTCTCGTCGAGGCGAGGGCGATCGCGAGGATCCAGCACCCGAATGTGATGTCGATCTTTCGGGTCGGCGAGGTCAAGGGTCGGCTCTATTTGGTGACCGAGTACATCCGCGGGCAAAACCTCGCAGATCTCGATCTACCGCTGCCCTGGACCACAGTGCTCGAGATCGGAATTGGCCTCGCGAGGGGGCTCTCGGCCGCGCACCGGCAGGGGGTTTTGCACCGAGATATCAAGCTCTCGAACGCGGTGATCGAAGAGGGTGCGCAGGTCAAACTCCTCGACTTTGGCTTGGCCAAGCTGGTCGATGGGTCAGTCGAGCGAAAGGTCGCGCCGGTGAGTGGTTCGCCGGTCGATGAGAATACCGCTGAGATGATCGTTCGGGCGGCGAAGAACGCCCGGCAGATGGTGGTTCAGCGCCTCGCGGACACGATCAAGATCGACGGTCATATGGCCACCGCGCCGACCCCAAAGGTCCAGAAGAGCACCGAAAATTTGCGTACCCATGGGGGGGTAGGGCGAGGAGAAGAACACGAGCCAGAGCCCGTGAACAAGCAGCTCGGCCGTGAATCCCTGGGTGTTTGGCACGATCGGCTGGCATCGATCACCCGTGCGGGCACGGTGATGGGCACGCCCCATTACATGGCGCCGGAGCTTTGGCTCGCGGATCCTGCATCCCGGCGATCCGATGTCTACGCCCTTGGCGTCGTGCTCTTTATCCTCGCCGCCGGCCGTCCTCCGCATGACGCCGAGTCGCCCTTCGATCTGGCGATGCAGGTGCAGGAGAAGAAAATGCAGTCGCTCCTCGAGCTCGCGCCGACGGTCGACTCCAAGCTCGCGTCGGTGGTCGAGCGCTGTCTGGCTCGCGATCCGTACGATCGATTCTCCTCTGGTGACGAGGTCCGGGCCGCGCTCGAGCGTCTGGTCGTACAGGAGCGCTCCTCGGCATTGATCCCCAAGGGAAACCCGTACCGGGGATTGCAGGCCTTCGAGGCCGAGCACCGCTCTCTCTTTTTTGGTCGCAGTGCCGAGGTGCGTTCGGTGGTCGATCGTTTGCGCCACGACTCGTTTGTCGTTGTCGCTGGTGACTCGGGCGTCGGTAAGTCGTCGCTCTGTCGCGCAGGCGTGATTCCCTCGATCGTCGGCGGGGAGCTGGAGGCCACCAAGGCCTGGCGGGCGGTGACGATGATCCCCGGTCGCTACCCTCGGCAGTCATTTGTCGCGGTGCTCGCTCTCGGCTTTGGGCTGACCGAAGATACAGTCTCGGAGCTTCTCAAGCAGGAGCCCGGGGTGCTGGTTCGAAGCCTTCGCAAGCAGCTCGGCAAGACTGGCGGCTGCCTTATCTTTCTCGATCAATTCGAGGAATTTGTGACCATCGCGGAGCCCTCGGAGGTCGAGGCTATCGGCCCTGCGCTCGTTCGCCTGATGGCGGGAATTCCCGGCCTGCGGGTCTTGGCGACTGTGCGTGGGGACTTCCTGACGCGAGTGGCCAACGTGCCAGGGCTCGGTGATGAGATCGCTCGCGGCATCTTCCTCCTGCGGCCGCTCTCGCCCGAGGGGGCACGCGAGGCGATCGTCGGCCCGGCGGAGGTTCACGGCGTAAGTTTTGAGTCGGAGGAGCTGGTCGATGAGCTGGTCGAAGCGGGCGTGCAGGGGTCGCTGCCGCTACTTCAGTTCGCGCTCGCCGAACTCTGGGAGAGCCGAGACAAGAGCACCTCAGTGATCACCGAGGCCGAGCTGCGCACGATCGGCGGGGTCACCGGGGCGCTCGCTCGCCATGCGGATGGGGTGCTCGCCAACCTCCTACCCAAACAGTGCACGGCGGCGCGGCGGCTTTTGATGCGCCTTGTGACCCTCGAAAATACCCGGGCATCGCTAACCGAAGAGGAGCTGGTCGCCAGCGACGAGGCCTCCAAGACAGCCCTGGATGCACTCGTTCGCGGTCGGCTTTTGGTGGTCCGTGAGGCCGGCGAGCGCATCGTCCACGAGATCGCCCACGAGGCACTGGTCAGCGGCTGGTCGCAGCTCGCGGGTTGGCTCGAGGACGCCGAGGATGCCCGTGCGGTCATGCATCGATTGGAGCAGGCGGCAGCGGAGTGGGTGCGCCTGGGCAAGGGGAGCGAGGGGCTCTGGAGTCTCGCTCAGGTTGCCGAGTCAGAGGTGATCGAGAGGGGTAGCCTCCGCGAGAGCCATGTCTCCTTCCTCGAGCGTAGCCAGAGTGGCGCGCTCCGGGTGCGCAAGGCGAAGCGGGCGGCGATTGTCGCGATTCCGTTGCTCACAGCGCTGGTCTACCTGATCTTGCAGGTGCAGATTCAACGGCGGCTTGACGCTCGCGTCGACGAGCATGTGGTACTGGCTGCAGAGGCGAGGAGGGGCGCGAGTGAGCGCGAGGAGCAGCTCGCGCTTGTCGAGCGCCGGGCTTTTGCGGGTTTTGATCGAGGCGATCGGGCGGCTGCCGAGGAACTCTGGGTAGAGGTGCTCGCGGCGGCTCCTGCGGTCTCCAATGACTATTTAATCGCCTCTCGGGAGCTCGAGACGGCGCTGGTGCTCGATAGCGATCGCGCGGATGTGCGGGAGGCGCTTGCCGAGGTTCTCTACGAGAGAGCGCGCTTCTTTGACGAGCGCAATGCCCCGGAGTTGATCCCGGATCTGATCGCTCGCCTCGAGATCTACGATACTTCGAAACGGTGGAGCGAGGCCTGGCTTCGGCCTGGACGGCTGCAAGTCAAGGCTCATCCTCCAGCCGAGAGCGTCGAACTGACGCGCTACATGGAATCCGACAGCCAGAGGTTGACGCTCGGCGATTCACGAAAATTGACCGCGGGAACGCAGCTGCCAGCGGAGGTCCTACCGGGCTCTTACCTCTTGACTCTCACGCGTATGGGATATGTTGATATAGTATATCCTGTGGTGATTGGTCGCGATGAAAGCGTCGAGGTTGATGTACGATTCGTGAAAGAAGTAGATCTTCCTTCTGGATATATCTATATACCCGCAGGGCGCTTCCTCACCGGCTTCTCGGGGGATGAAGATCTTCGCCGATCGTTCTACGAGACGACCCCTCTGCACCAATCATCGACAGGATCATTCATCATTAATCGATACGAGACGGTGATCTCGGACTATTTAGAGTTTCTTGATGATCTGCCTGCGGAGGAGCGAGCGCGCCATCAGATCCAGGGAAAAGGCGCTGGCATTGGTGATAGTTTGCGGATCTATCAGGATGATGAGAGCCGAGAGTGGGTGATCGAGTGGCGGTTTGGCGGCGGTGTGATTACCGCTCGTGAGGGCGAGACCTTCTTCAACCCAAACCGGACGGTGCGAGCGTCAGCGGACTGGCGGAAATTTCCGATTGCGGGTATTAGCGCCCACGATGCTCGCGCGTACCTCGGTTGGCTAGATTCTTCCGGCCGCGTGCCCGGAGCTCGTTTTTGCACAGAGATGGAGTGGGAGCGGGCTGTTCGCGGGGCGGATGGCCGGCTTGCTCCACACGGAAACAAAATTCATCCGAGTGATGCAAATATCGATACAACCTACAATCGTCAGCCCTCGGCAATGGGGCTGGACATGGTCGGAAGTTATCCTACATCTGCGAGTCCATTTGGTCTTGAGGATGCCGCTGGTAACGTTTTTGAGTGGGTAGAGGCTGATGGCGAGGATCCCTACCTCGTCAAAGGCGGGTCCTTTTACTTCCCGGCAATCGTCGCGCGAGCTATTAATCGCCAGGTATTTCCTGATGTCACCAGATCTGTACATGTAGGTCTTCGTGTGTGTGCTGGAGCTACTGTACGTGGGGGCTAGTCTGTAGGGGGTGACCACATTAGGGGGGCCGAAGAGACACTTACTCTTCTCTTTGATCTGCGCTATCCTTGGAGAGTAAGGGGTCAGAATGAGGCACGTCGGAAGAGCATTTGTTGGCGGATTGATGGCGATGACCCTGGCGGGTTGTTACGAGGGAGCGGACTGGCACGGTGAAATCGGCGACCGTACGGTTGTCGTCCAGGGCATCAAGCTTCAGGGTATCAAGCTGCAGGGTATCAAGCTGCAGGGTATCAAGCTGCAGGGTATCA
>CAYYUP010000036.1:25749-59265 GCA_964474905.1 uncultured Nannocystis sp.
CAGGGTATCAAGCTGCAGGGTATCAAGCTGCAGGGTATCAAGCTGCAGGGTATCAAATTGCAGGGTATCAAATTGCAGGGTATCAAATTGCAGGGTATCAAACTGCAAGGGTCTGAGCTCGGCGGGGTTCAAGAGATCAACGGTGAATTCGTCGACCGAACGGGCGCAGACCTCATCGGCGCAGATTTCGACTTGACCGTAGATATCGAGGATGAAGAGGGGGAGATCGAGGAGGTCCCGCTTACGCTTCGCATCGATGATTTCTACCTCGCACCTGAAGCCGTGACCGATGATGTCTTCGCCTACGAGGTGTCCTACAGCTCCGAGGGGAGCGAGTGGACGCCGCTCTGTGTCGATAGTTACGGCGAGTCATGGCCTGCCTATATCTTCAATGGGTACTGGGATGAGGACACCGGCGACTTTATCGATGAGCCCGATGCGATCTCTTTCTCATGTCATTATGGTGTGGTTGCCAAGTGTGCTCTCTGGGGTTATCGCCCCTGGGCCGAGGCCGAGGATTGCAAGAAGAAGAAGGGCAAGAAGAAGAAGGGCAAGAAGAAAAAGGGCAAGAAGTGCAAGGATATTTCTCTGAGGGATCATCACCAGGCTTGCACGCGGATGGCCCGTGCTGACTACTGCGGTGACGGTACGCCATGGACCGTCGATGGGACCGCGATCGATATCTGGGATGACCTCTCACCGGCGATCCAGGAGCGCGAGGGTAAGTGGGAGATCGAGGCGGAGTGGACCCCGGACGGCGCCTGGTGCCTAAACGACATCCGTCAGCAGGGCTGGAAGGAGGAGGGGCTCTACCCGAGCTGCTCCAAGAAGCAGGACAAGAAGTGGAAGCGTCGCGCACGGAAGTGCGGCAAGCTCAAGAAGAAGCACTCGCTGCTGGTGAGCTCTTTTGATCTCGCGGAGTTTGATGACGACGAGGACGATGACTAGGTCGCGTGTCGTCGCCCCCGAGTTCAGCTGAGGTGAAGAGGAGGAGCCGCATCCCGTTGGCTGCGGCTCTTCTGTTGGTTGGCGAGCCGCCTGGAGCCTCGCCATGGCGTCAGAGGCCTTGCGGGCGGTTCCGAAATCTCCGACTATGGTTGCGTGATCGGTGACATGACGACGGTGTTGGCAGCGAGGCGAGGGCCTCTTCTCCTGGCTTCTCTCGTGAGCTCGATCGCCTGCTCGCCTGCGATCGAGGTTGAGGTTGTCGGCTCCCGCGATCTCGGGCCTCTCGAGGTGAGCGAGTCGATCCGAGGTCGCGATGGCGGCTACAGCGTGCACGCCTGGGGGCGTTCGATTTGGGGCTACGGGGATTCGATTCTCGCGATCGAGGGGGAGGATGGATCGGCCTGGCGCAACAACACGATGTCTCACACTGAGGACCTCGACCTCAGCGATGGCGTGAGCGGCTTTGTCGAGGCCGTCGATAGTCTTGGCGCGCCGATCGAGTTTCTCCCGCAGAGCGATGAGGAGGTGGCTTTCAACATGGCCCACAGCAGCAACTCTCCGAGCTGCGCGGATCCCTGCGGCGCGCGGAAGATGCTTTGGCCGGGGGCGATGGTCGAGGACGTCGAGCGCGATCGGGTGCTCGTCTTCTACTCCAAGTTTTACGGCGAGCCCGGGGAGTGGAACTTCTCGGCGATCGGGGCTTCGATTGCCGTCTGGGAGGGCCTCGACTCGACGCCCGTCCGCCCTGAGGTCCGCCCTGATCAGGATGAGTCGACGCTTCTTTTTCCGGTGGAGGAGGGGTGGCCGTCCTTCGGCGTCGCCGCGCTGATCGAGGATGGACATCTCTACGCCTACGGTTGCGACGGCGAGTTCTTAGCCAAGCACTGCAAGCTCGGGCGCGTCGATCCGGCGCAGGCCCTGGAGCTCGACGCTTGGCGCTTTTTCGACGGTGATGGTTGGTCCTCCGAGATCGATGACGCGAAGACCGTGCTCGACGCCCATACCATCTTAACCATTCACTACAATGCCTATGTCGGCCGCTACCTGGCGATCTACAACGGGCCGCTAGAGAACGACATCTACATCCGCACCGCGCCGGCGCCCGAGGGGCCGTGGTCGAAGGAGGCCCTCGCGGTGAAGACGATGCCGGGGGTCGGTGATGCTGCGAATTATTCGGGGATGGCCCACCCAGAATTTGCTCGCGAAGGCGGCCGTTTTGAGCTCCTCTCTTATCATCGGGAAACAGGCGATTGGGCCAGCGAAATCCGCTTGGTCGAGCTCGAGCTGGCTCCGATCGACTGAGAGGGCGAGCCGAGAGTATTTGTTCCGCATGATCGCCCATCGGCGGCCAGGGCAGCTCTCGCGGTTGCGAGAGCTGGTAAAGATCGGCACGTTGGTATTCATCCTACATGACTGTGCTGCTGTCCGAACTCCGGCGTCGACGTCGGCGTAGCTCGTGTAGCCGATGCAGGCGTTCGCTCTGGGTGTCCGGTGCACGAGAGCGGACGCGCGTCCAGTCGACCGGGACCAAGACCGAGCCGGATGTTCCGAGTGGAACCTTGACCTCTGCGGGCGAACGCCTAGCGATGTGCTTTCCGAGGGTTGTAGCGTCCATCGACGCGACACGCTCGAGCGTCGCGGCGAGCGACGTTTGATCCACCCGCCAACGTAAGAGTTCCCCACCTGGCGGGCTTCGGATGGCGACGGCTCGTCGCTCCGGGTCCTCCGCGGTAAAAAACTCGGGTTCGAAGCCCAGTCCAGAGAAGGGAAGAAGAGTTGGCGCCGCGACGACCACGGCCTCGAGGTCACCCAGGCTCGCCAGGAGCCCGCTTGAAGCACCGTAACAGGTGTCGACCACCACGAGTTCGGGCTCAAAGCAGCGGACCGCGGCGGCGACTGTTTCGGCATCGCGCGAGAGGTATGTGGGCGGTTGCCCGTGACCCGCAATGATGACCGTGGCCGCCCGCGCCTCTCGGCATTCGAAGTCCTCGATTGCATGGTAACTGCAACGACCCTCGGGGCAACGTGCGCGCAGAGCTGGTGCGTATTGAGAGTAGAGAACCGCCGTATTCGGGGCAGGGACGAGCGCAGGCATACCCGTATCGATCGTCCTACCATAGAAGTCAACATCACGTGCCCCTCGGGCTTCATCCCACATCAGGAAGCCGTTTTGGTCCGTCCCGCTCTGTGCGAGCACGCGTCCGTCGGACGATACAAAGAGCGCGTAGCCGGTCAGGTTGCCCGCCGAGTACGAGGTACACAGGTGTCTCATCGGCCGTGGGCGCCGGCAGCCCCCGGGCGACGCCCACGTTCGGCGTCAGCCATGCATGCGCCAGCTCGTCCCAGTCGAGCCGTTTTGCGGGTGGCGGCAGTGCCCATGATCCCCGAAATTCCACGCGCGCCTCCCCCTGCCAGTAGGTATTGAGGGTCGACCCGTTGACCAGACAATCCAGGAAAAGATCGATGTCTTGGCGATTTTGATCGCCGGATCCCGCAAACCACACTGCGTAGAGGCCGAAGACCTGGGGTGTTTCGGGCTCTCCCGGCAGCTCCCCCGCCGGCCCCCCGCCGGCAGTCGGCGTAAGCAGCCAGAAGAGGACAAAAAGGACAATGAGCACTGGGGCGAAGACGAGTGCGAGCGCAGGCCAAGGGCGTGCACGCAGGCCGACGTGGCGTGCATTGTCAGAGGTTCGGACAGGGGGCACAGGCACCTTCGCGCTCCAACACGGAGCACGCCGCGCAGTCGCAGAATTCCTTGAAGATGTCACAGACTGGCGGTGTCGCTGCAAGAATATTGGTAGATGCGCCGGTGCTCCGGGCTTCAGGTCCCTCGGTATGGGCCACCGCAAATGCCATGAGTAGGATATGCGGCGAAATTAGCTTGAAATCATTGTAATTATCGACCAGTTTGAGCGCCTCAAAGCCGTTTTCGACGGTCAGGTGCTGGTCCTCCATGTCGGCGTCAAATGCCCACACATCGTAGGTGCCATCGGGATTCTTGGAAACCGATACGCCCTTGGTGAGATCACCGAAGGTGATGTAGTTCTCCGTCGAATTGTAGAGGAAGTAACGCTCTTCGCTGAGGTCTGGTTTAGAGACAAAAAATGTTGTGCCGCCGCCGTTTGCGACCGAGTCGATGATGGTCATGGTCGAGAGCTCCTGTGCCCCTAAGCCTTCAACCGTGATCGTGCCCTCGCCAAACGAAATTTGTGAACCATCATCTTCTGTCGAGAACGCGTCTTCGCCGAAATCGGTGATGACGATGCCCCAGGTCTGTTGGAGATACTCGGGAATCGTTTGGTCCTTCGCGGTGGAAGAGTCAGTGGAGGAGCCAGTGGAGGAGTCAGTGGAGGAGTCAGTGGAGTCGGTGCCGGACTCGGTGTTGGTCGCTGTGGAGCCAGTGCCCTCGCCTTCTCCAGAGCAGCTCGGTAAGCTGGCGAGGAAAAATCCCGCGATGATTGCAACGGACGGGAAACGTAGATACCTGGGAAGGAAACCCCTCGGACTCTTGCGACCTGAGCGGCCGCGCGAGTGGGCGAGGGCAGTGGGGGCCGAATTATCGCTCGTGGTGTTCGTATTGCTAAGTGTATCACTGTCTAGACCCTCGCTGGAGCAACCCAGGGGCATGGCCGAGACCGATGGGAACGTTGTTATTTTCATGCTGGCTATCCTTGAACTCCGTTGTTGTCGGAGTAAAATCGCGACCTTCATCGACCGCAGCAACTGTCAGACTAGCTACCGCTTGGGCTTGATGGAGTAGAGATCGTTTGGCTGAAAACTAGAGATTCCTTGACTGACGCGAATCTACAATGCTGCTCGATCATGAATATGAGGCCTTCGGTTTGGCAACATCGGTCTAAGCTCCGCTGTAGCGACCGATAGTGGCCAATCTCCGGATTGACAAAGGAGCCAGAGGCTCTTTTCCGTGCCTCGGCCTCTCGGCCTCTCGGTCTCTCGGTCTCTCGGCCTCTCGGCCTCTTGGCCCCTCGGTACAACGGAGGCTTCGGTGGGGCCGGTTTGTTAGGTCGCTGAGGAGTGCTCGTTTGGGTCTGTGCCTCCTGTGTTTGCTTGGGTTCGGGTGCACCGGAATACATGCACTTTTCCCCCGTCAGCGAGAGTCCACAGGAACCCGTCCAGATGGAGGGCGAGCCCCTGGCTGTCGAAGTCCAGATGTGGGGCGAGGTCGGGGAGAATCGCTTCGTGGGCCGGGTGGCAGGCTCGGGCGACGGCACCTAAGTGTTCGAATTCGCCGATGTAGTCACCATTTCGAGCAAATGGTAGCAGTCGCGGAGGAGGTGCGGGCGAGGTCGGGTGGCGCGAGCTGGCGAAGGCCCGGCGGTTGATTCGGGCGTCGTTGAGGCTCCGCTGATGGCCGCGGGAGCGGGCGACGATCTGCTCGACCTCTTGGCGGAGCTTAAGGGGGTCGTGCACTCGGTCGTTGGCGAGCGCGAGCGAGAGCTGCTTGGTGGAGAGAGCGATGAGCTCTCGAAGCAGACCGAGTACGACCATTCGCTCGTCGCGAATGATCTCGGCGATGGTTACCTGCGATCTCGTAGTATGTGTCATGGATTTCTCTCTGGGGCGGGGTCAAAAGACGAAGGTTCGCGCGGCCCCCGGAGTCAGCGGGCGACCGAGTATTTGGCAGCGTGGAGGGCGATTAGGCGGCGTATCGGCAGCGCCTAGCTTGATAAAGATCACCTGATCCTGCTGTTGATGGATGACGTCTAGGAGCCGGCGCTCGAGCATCGCTCGATCGATTTCGCTGAGCCGGCAGAGATAGACGCTGAGCTGAATTCCGTCGCCGAAGTCGCGGACGGTCTTGTGTACACGTCGCAGGCGGCTGGGTTCCGAGATGTCGTAAGAGACGATGTAGTAGCTTTGCATGGCCTAGCGGGTCCAGAGGGGGGTGAACTCATCGATCTCTCCGACTAGCCATTTGCCGAGGACCCGCGCTTCGAGTTCGAGCAGGCGACGATAGCTCATACGGTAGCCAAATCGCGGGTGGGTGGTCAGCTCGCTCGCGCGTCGCTCGTAGGCGTCGATCATCGCTCGGCGACCGGCGTCGCTCATGACGACACCCGCGCTGGTGACGTGAAAATCCAGGCGATCGATGCCGCCGGTGGCGAGGAGGCGGAGCACCGCGGCATCGGCCCAGGCAGCCCGAAAGGGCTCCATGAGATCGAGGGAGAGCGCGGGGCGGCCAGGGATCATCGAATGGAAAAATCCGAGCATCGGGTCGAGCCCCACACGCGCGAGTGCTGCGCTTGTATCCCGCACGAGCAGCGCGTAGGCGAAGCTCAGGAGGGCGTTGACGCGGTCCCGTGGCGGTCGACGAGAGCGACCCATAAAGTCGCCGCGCCACGTCTGCGGCAGGATCGACGGCAAGGCTGTGAAATAGGCACTGGCGGCCTCTCCTTCGTGTCCGCGCAGGCGCTCGATCGAGTCGGCCTTCTCCGCCGAACGAAGCGCGCGCTGCATCTGCGAGAGGGCTGCGCCACAGGTCGCGAGCGCGTCGGCCTGCGCGGCGCTCTCTTGATCCTGCTCTTGATCCTGCTCTTGATCCTGCTCTTGCTCGTCGTCGAGGGTGGCCCATGATGGCATTTCGTCTCTTTGTACCTCGACAGTTGCCGCGGCCCCTCGGCGGTAGCGCTTGAGGATTGTGCGTTGATTTCGAATCTTCGCGATCACTAGCGCACGGGCGACCGAGAGGCAGCTCGCCTCGGAGTCCGCTGCCCGGTACTGGGCCCGGCGGAGGCCGATGTTGCGGGTGAGCAGGGGGCTGGTGAGGCCGACCAAGCGGCCGGCGCTGGTATGATGAGAGATGCCGATACCGCGAAAGAGCAGGTGTTGCAGGCATTGCCCGGTGATCTGCGAGGGGCCAAAGATCGCGACGTGGCTGATGTCTTTGAGGAGCAGTCGCTCATCGATGCCGTCGCGGCCGCTGATCACCAGGGTCTCGCTCCGCTTGCGCAGCACCGTGCCGGGCGACGTGATGTGCACAAAAGCCCGGTCATCACGGCCGGGCACGATCCGGCGAATCGGCACCTCTGGTCGTTTGGCGGCCTGTAGGGCGTAGTATTCGTCGGGCAGGCAAATCCCGTGGAGCGAACATCCAAAGCATTTAGGAGAGTCCAAAAGGGGCTTTGGCGGGGTCGCGAGGAGGCTTACTCGGCGGGCCTCGGCGACGACCTCACGGAGGAAATGCTCGAGTTCATCGGACCAGTCGATATGTGTGTGGATGCCGTTACCGCGATAGTAAATCCGGGCTTCGTCGCAGCGGATCCCGAGGTCGCGAAGGATGGCCATATAGAGGCCAACTTGGACGACATCGGCGGGCCAGGAGCGGTAGCGCAGCTTGTGATCACCCCAGCTATGCTCGTCGGTCGCGGGTGCTGAGCCGTGTTTCGCCTCGACGACGATCGCCTGCTCCTCCCCGAGTTCGATCATGTCGAGACGACCGCTCACACCCCAACTCGGTGACTCAAAGGCGAGGTTTCGCGGGATTTCGCCCTGCCATGGGTCGATCGTCACCTCGGACGGGCTCTTCTTCTTGCGGGTGGTACGGCGAATGGTGCTGCGTTTTGCCGCACGATCGTGCTCACCGCTGCCGGCGACGGTTTCGGCGGACTCGGCGAAGAGGCCCTGGACGTGCTCAATGTGGAAGAGTCGAGGGCAGTAGACCAACTCATTGCACATACGTGCAGGGAGGAATATCTCGGGCTTGAGGTCAGGTGGGGTGGGGGGATGTATCGGGTGATTCATCGATGTGCACACTACATATTGTCCGTTGTCTGTCGCAGATCAAGGGCTCAGAGATCGATCACTAAGCAACGACGACGGCTGGTTGATTGTTCAGTGTTCGATTGTTCAGTATTCGAGTCGGCAAATATTCGACTATTCAAATACTTCACGATTCGCGGACTGGGTCACGCAATTCGTGGCTCTCCAGGGGTAACCACAACCAAAGACTACGGCCGCCAGAGGTTTCAAAAGCCTCGAGCGGCCGCAGTTAGGGGACCGATGATTGTCGCTCGTCGATCTTCACTCAGCGAGCTAGCGCTGGGCGGAGGAGGCCGAGGCCAAGATGTGAGCCGTAGCCGAGGGCGAGCAGTTGCCTGCGTATCGGGGTATCAAAGGTGAGCCGCAGCGACCAAGGCTGCTGCGAGGGGGGCTGTGGCCTGTTGCGGTGGCGTCGACGGGTGAAGCTGAGGAAGCCCGAGTTGGAGGCGGCCTCCCGCGGAAGGATCTCGATCGCAGTGGGGCAGGGTAGGCCGCGCGAGGCGAGTTCAGCCTCGATTTGTTTGTCGATGGGGTGCTTGGTTTTGACGAAGCGCGGCGCGATAAAGGGGGTGTAGCTCTCCCAGGTCGCCGACTCTCCGAAGAGATCGATCGGGCTCTGTTCGCGTATCGCCTCGCGTATCGTCCCTAGTTCGCCAGCCGCTACCAGCGTTGTTGTCAGTCGGTGTCGGTCTCGTCGGTCGGGTCGCTGTTCTCGTTGGTATTCGCTGACCAGGGATGAGCGGACCCAACGCAAGCGTTCGATTGCCCGCTGGGCATCGTCCTCGAGCCCGCACGGCGCGTAAATAAGTACATGATCGATCGGCGCGTCGCTATTGCGCAGAGCGTCGCTTCGCCGATCACCGAGGCAAAGCGGCAAGTAGTGGGCGTGTCGGTGGCCATCTTGGAGGGGCGTGCGGTCAGCATTGCGGCCGGTCAGCTCAGGGCATCCTTGACGGTTTTGGAGGAGGCTGATCAGGGCGCGGTGAATCATCTCCATCTGTGATAGCGCGAGGCGGAGCCCGGGCAGGACCTCGCCGTGAATGGCGGAGGAGGTCAGCGCAATGAGAGCGCACTCGACGGGCTCGCGGGTCGCCTTTTTCCGTCGAGTGGATGGCTGGGCAGAGAGCAGCGACCCCTGGGGACGGGTGTAGAGCAGCTTGCGCGAGCCGGGGGGGCAGCTCCAGCCCTGGGCTCGGAGGTCGGCGGTGGAGCGCAGCATGCAGTCGATGAGGTCGATTGGCAGCAGTGGTGGTGGTGCGGGGTTGTGGCCCTTGCGACCCTTGCGGCCCTCTGTCGCCCATGTCTCGCTTTGTTCGCTCTCGACCTGTCCTTGTAGCCATGTCGAAAAATCAGTGGTTGTCATCGGCGCGAGCAAAGTGATGGGCTCGGCATCAACTCCGAGTTCGGGACCCTCGCTCGGCTGACAGTTGGTGCTCTCGGCGGCTAGGGGGCTCGGCGTGAGTGTGGCTGTCACCCAGCTCTCGGCGCGGCCGAGGTAGCTCAGATGTTCGGCGAGTTCGGCGAAGAGCATGAACGCCGCCGGAGAGAGTTCGACCCGCCAGCTGATCTTGAGTGTCGCATCGCCGACCCTTGCGAAGCCGTCGAGGACCTGGGTCGGCTTGCTGTCGGTGGGCATGTAGTGGCGCGAGTGGGCGACGGTGAGCGGCGGCGGCAGCTGGTAGGTGGGGGGCACGCTGGCGAGCGTGTTGAGTAGCTCGGTGGCCAATGGCGGCAGGTCGTGCGCCGACCAGCCGAGCTTGCTCATGCCGGTGGCAAGCAGCGCTCGACAGATCCGCCAGGGGCTCGGCGGCCACTCGACCTGACCCTCATTGACGTGGGTCCCCCAGGGGGTCGCGTGGTAGCGCTTGCCGGGGAAGGTGATGATGAGGGTCGGCATGTCTGGCCTACTTTTTTGCGCTTCGTTTTGAGCTCTTGACGCTCTCGACGTAGGGCACTGTTGTGGTGCCCGCGAGGTCGTCTGAGCAGGCGGCGATCGATGCCTGTACGGCTTCGGTCAGGATTGTGAGGGCGGGCAATTCGAAGCCCTCGGGGGCGGTCACCGTGGGCGTCTCGGCGAGTTCGAGATCGCAGGCGGTGCGCAGGCGGAGGTTCCCGTCGAGCAGGGCGCGGATCTTGTAGAGACCGAGCGTGATGAGCAGCCGGGTTTGGGCTTCGCCCAGGCCGTAGCCGCGGAGCTGCGCCAGGTCGAGGTTGAAGTAGGCGTGGATCGCTTGGGCTGTGAACTCTTCGCGGTGGAAGGGCACGTTGCCAAAACCCTTGGCGGTGTCGCCCGAGGGATTGACGTGGTCATTTTTAACTCCGCCCGATGCGGCGACCCGCACACCCTCTGCCTCGATGAACGAAGAGAGCGCGCGCGCCAGTCGAAGACGGCCACCGGCGAGCTTTTTCTTGGCCAGAAAAATCCCGTGGAGGAGGCTGCTTGTATCGTAGCGGAGGAGCGTCTGAGCGAGCAGCGTGCGGTTGATCGGGCCGCTTGTCATGACCTCGAGTTCGGCCTGCAAGAGGTCGAAGAAGGTGCGATCCCCGGACTCTAAAATGTAGGGGCTGTTGAGGCGGTGGGCCTCGATGATCGAGCTGGTGAGGAAGTGGTTGTCGCGCTCGACACGGACGTAGCTGAGCCCTTGAAGCGGCTTTACGAGGTCCTCGGAGGCAGTGTCCCAGCAGACGGCCTCGAGGCGATTGGCCATACTCTGGGCGCTCTCGACTAAGAGCATGCGGCCGTCGTCGGTGTCGTAGAGTGCGGCGCCGAGATCGGGAAAACCCGTCGGTTGGAAACGATGGCCCTGGAGTGGTTTGAGGTGAGCGGTGATGAGGAGCTTGCAGGGGCTGTCGAGTGCCGTTAAATCGAGTGACATGAGGCGGTCTCCGTGGCCATCGTGGCCGGTTTGTTGTCCTGGGTGTTGTCCTGGGTTTCGTCGGCGGGCGCCTTGGTCAGACGCTCGGCGAGGTCGTGTAGATCGCGGTTTGAGATCGGAAAGAGGAGGCTCGCGGCGAGCCTTCGCAGGTGTCGGCGCGGCGCTGCGGCGACGCTGATTCGCGGCCGTAAACCGGCGGCGCGCAGTCGGTGCTGGGCGATCCGAAAAGCGCCGCTGAGATCCTCGGCGAGTAAGCGCTCGAGGAGCGCGGGATCGAGGGCAATCGTGATGCCTTGGCACTCGCGCAGGCTTCGGCTGCCTGTCTTGGGATCCCACGCCAGTCGCTTCATCGGAGGGATCGGTGCGAAGGGAGTGGCGAGGCGGAGCAGGCCGTAAACGGCTCCGGGTTGTTCGCCGGGCGTCGCTCCGAGTTTGAGGCGTTCGCCCTTGGCGAGCGCTTGCCAATCGAGTGCCATCAGGGCGAGGGCAAGAGTTAGGCAGCGCTCCTCGTCGACCTCGCCGCGGATGAAGGCAGCGATGTCTGCGAGCGGGGCCGCAGCCCAGGGCACTGCTGGCATCAGGGCCAGGCTTCGCTGGGCGCCGCGGCGGATCGCTCGGCGTCGGAGTACAGAGATGGCGTCGCGCAGCAGATCAACGCCGCGGCCGACGACCTCCGGCGGTCGATCGATCGCGTCACCGGTCAGGCGAAGCCGTGGATGTCGATAGGAGCGCTTGGGACCGGGGCCGAGATCGAGGGGGATCCAGTGGCGGCGGATCGGATCGTTGGACTGCCATCGCGGTTGCTGCAAGGGCGACTCGCGGGTCCATGCGTGCAGGCTCGCCAGGGCCAGCGCGAGGCGGATTTCACTCGCGTTTGGGTCCCCCGGGTCGAGTCCGCCGATCGCTCGGAGCCAGCCCGCGGAGAGCCGGGGGAGCGGTCGAAGATCGTGCTCTTTGGTGAACTTCGGGCTTCGCAGGATCGCCTGCTCGGCCCTCGCTAAACGCATGAGCAGCGCCTGCCAGTGGAGCGCAGAAGCCTGGCGGCAGCAGCTGAGCATCGCCTCTTCGCAGCTGCGAGCGGCGCTTCGAATGCGTGCGGGCGCGTGCTTGTCTCGACCGGCTCGCCGCAGCTGATCGACCCAGCTGGCGACGTCGTCCAGGAGGTTCTGATCGGGTTGCGGCCGCACTCTCCACCGACCCAGCGGCACCGCTAGGTTGGCCTGGCCGTTGCGCTCGATGTAGCCGTAGCGCTCGAAGGCGTCGATGCCCCGGGCGACGCCCAGGCGGGCGATCGATCGCGCGAACTCCAGGGGCCGTTGCACCGTGCGCTCGCCGAGCTTGCTTCGCCCTTCGGCAAAGAGTTGCTGGATCTCGGCGTACTTCGCCGGCCTTGACCACAGCGGCATCCATTGCTCACCGCGGCCGCCCTCATCGGCATCGGCGGCGCTGCCATAACCGACTGCCGATCCGCGGATGGCAAAGGGGGCAGCGGCCTGCGGCAAGCCCTTGGACTCGGCGCGGCGGACCAGCGACGCGCGCAGTACGAGGGCCCCCTCGAGCATCAGGACAAAGTCCCAGGGGTTGACCAGCGGCTTGGCATCAAAGCCCGCGCTTTGGTTGGCACCGCCGGCGCTACCCGGCAAAAACTGGCCGATCGCGCTTTTGACCAGGCCGCGCGTCGCCCCACCGAAGAGTGCGCAGGTCAGCAGTTGCGACGCGAAAGGGCGCGGAGGGGCCTGCGGTGACGCCAGGTCAAAGAGGCGGGCGAGCTGCCGCATAAAGTTGTTGGTGAAGTCGAGGCGACCATCGTTGCCGCCGGTCCCCAGGAGTGCGGGGTAGGCCGGTGAGCCGTCGGCTCCGAGCACTAGTACGGCGTCGATCCAGGCGGCTATGGGTCCACGCCAGCGCTCGCGACAGCCGCGGATGAACTCCGCCTTGGCCTCATCTTTAGGGGAACCAGAGAGCTCCCGCGTGAGCTCGTTTGCGGCCGTGATCGCTAGGCGGTAGTCGGCGAAGCGCGGCGCCTGACTGGTCGCGAGCGCGAGTAGTCCGTCTTTGTTGTCATTGGCATAAAAACCGCTGCCGCTGTTCCACGGGGTGAGCAGCGGGCTCGGTGCGTACTGACGCAGGAAAAAATCGGCGAGCTGCTGGCGATCCAGGCGGGTGATCAAATGGAAGTGTTCGGCGCTCCAAAAACCGCGGGCATCGGTATCGATCTGTTCGGTCAGCAGACGGAGGATCGCCAGCGCCTTGAGGTAATGGGCGAGGGGAGTAGGGGCGCAGCCCTCGAGATCGTGGACGTGGAACGAGCTCATCGGTTGCTCTCTTTTTGGAGCCAAGGGTCGGGTGTGCGTCGCTGCGACGCGCGGATGTCGGCGACGCGCAGCAACGACTCGAGCAGCACCAGGGTCGTATCGCCGTAGCGAAGACGGAGTCCGTGGACCCGCTCGCGCCAGCTCGCGCCGTAGCGCCCCGAGAGCCCGAGAGCCGCTGGATCGAGATGTAGTTCGACCTCGGGCAGCATCGTCGTTGTCCCGCTGGCATCGGCGACGAGCGTCATCGGCAGGCGATCGCCCGCGCGCACGCCTCGAAGCGGCAGACCGTGCTTTGGATCGAGAGGCGCCGCTTGATCCTGCGGCGTCGCCTGCCAGCTGCCGCGGACCTTACCGTGGTGGGCACAGATCAAATAGAGCAGGAGGTCGAGCCCCTGGGCGTCGAGGGCCGCGATCTCAGCGACGATGCCCTGGCCCCCCTGATGGCCCTCTGCGGTACTTTGGAGATGTTCTCGATCCACCGACAGCAAGCCGCGATCGACGAGTTCGCGGTGTCCGCCCAGGAGTCCCGGGTGCAGCGGGAAGGATCGGTAGAGGGCCTCGATGAGGCCGAGAGTGCTGGCCAGTTCGTGGCGGAAACCGGGCCGTCGAAAGAATGGGCGGGCGCTTCTCCAGGCGTTGTGCGGCGCCTTTGCGAGGTCGCTGCGCACCTGTAGATCTTTACTGTGGCGGTGTTCGATCGCCGCCTGAAAGATCGGGTGGGCCTTGCCCAAATCGTGCAGTCGCGCCGCCAGCTCGAGAAGTCCCGTCAGCGCTGTGTCGAGATCCATTTCGTCGGCGAGCCTGTGCATCTCCTGGCTCGCCTCGAGGCCGTGGTAGGCGATCGTCTTGTACTCCTCCATCTCGCTCAGGTCTTCGTGATCCTGAGCATTGTCGGCGGCGTGCAGGCGAGCTTCGAGCCCTCGCTGTGTGTGTGGGCTGCGTCGATCCTGCTCGGCACAGGGCACCGGCGTGCGGCTCTTGGCGCCGACGAAACCGCTGTGCTCGAGATAACCACCGGACGCCGCATCGACGAGAATGAGCTGCCCCGGGCTGAGTTCGTTCGGTCGCTGGATTCGCTTCCATGCGCCCCCCAGGTAGCTCCATTGCCAGGCCCGCGGGGCTTTCTGTCCATTAGAACAGATCCACTCTCGCGCCTCGGCAACTGGCACTGGGCAGAGCGCGGCTCGCATCGGTTGGAGCTCTGCGGCGGGCGGCTCATCGCCGACTCGCCACCACCAGACTTGGAGATCACGCTCTTCGCCGCTGCGGATGAAGCGGGAGATGTCGAGGTCGGAGCCGGTGAGATCGGGTCCGGTATCAAAGAGATCAGCGTTCTCTTGGGCGCTCAACGTGTGCAGTGGGCTGTACGGATAGAGTTCGCGCAGCAGAGCCGGTTTTGTCGCGGCCAATTGCTCCTCTAGGGCCTCTAAGTGGCCCAACCCGACGTCTTCGAGATCCTCCAGGACCTGCAGAGCGGCGTGCAGTGCCCCGTCCTCGTAGGGAACCGCGGCCCCTTTGGCGAGGGCACGGTCGACGACGATGATCTGCGCATTGCCACCATAACGGGCGGCACGGCCAAAGCGTTGGACCAGCGAGGGCCAGGGCGCGAGCGCGGTCACCAGCGCATCTGCGCTGATGTCGACGCCGGCCTCGATGACCTGGGTCGCGACGATGATGCGATCCACCCCGGCGATGCAGGCCTCACGATTGAGGAAATGTTGCCGCCATTGGGCGCGCTCGCGGGCACGAAATCGGCTGTGAACCAGGCGGAGATCGAGTCCCTCGAGTTTGTTTGTATCCTTTTGGATCGCTACCGTCAGAGCTTCGTAGAGTGCCCTCGCGTCGCGCACAGTGTTGGTGATCGCGAGGGTTAGGCGGCCCCTCTCTTTGCGGATCGGAGCGGCCGAGTGGGCATCGATGACGGTCTGCGCCCAGCTCGTGCAGTGGCGATCGTTTCGGAGCGTGATCTTCTTGATCTGCAGCGGCTTTGTGGCGTCAAAGAGTTCGCCCTTTCGATCGGCGGCCGGCACTGTCAGGGTGTTCTTGCGCAGTTGCGGTAGTTCATCGGCAAAGTCGACGCTCTCGAGCCAATTCGGCTGGAGCGTCGCGCTCATCCACCAACTCCGCAGCGGTCGCATTGACGGCCCTGCGTCGCGCTTGTGAAACGCCTGCAGCTGGACCGAGGTGCGCAGGCCGACGTCCATCAGCTGGACCTCGTCGAGCACCCAGAGCGCATCTTGGCGGAGGAGCGCCTGTTCCATCGGCCACCTGCCCCTGGGGGCAGCGTAACCGCGGTTGAGCGCCCGCGAGAGCAGCATATCCTGGGTACCGACCAGGATCGCGTCGTGCTCTGGAAAGAGGTGCCAGTCGCGGGCCTGAGCCCCGCCGAGCAGCAGATGCACACCCACCTGCGCGGCCGCAGGTCGGTTTGTCGTCTGCTCCCAAAGACAGCCAAGCGCGCGCAGCCAACCCTCTGCGACCGCCAGAGTTTGCTCGACCAGCACGCGCATCGGCAGGCAGAGCACCAACCGCCGCGGCCACTCTGGATCATCGCGGACCAGCCGGTTGTACGACCACGCCGCCAGCACCCCGAGTGTTTTGCCCATACCCGTGGGCACGCGGACCAGCCGGTTGTCGCAGATGTGGGCAGAGGCGAGCTCTGTCTGCCACGGATGCGGGGCAAAGCTTCGCGGACCGAGCTTGTCGGTCTGAGACCTGAACCAATTGGGGAAAGAAGGAGGCATCTGTTCGCTGGTGAGGGACAGGTGAGGGTTGTGAGGGGGGCGGGTTGCCGGGTTGCCGGGATTTTTAATTAATTAGTGACCGCAAACTCTCACTCGCAGAACCGAGCTTCAACTGAAAACTGTTCGTCAAGGCCACCTTCATGCCATTTAAGGTGATCGGTGCCCCCGGTGGAGTGTGTATTTATTTGGCTATTGTAATGGGGCTTATGGCATCGGCAGTGCAAGTCCACGGTGCACCTCGAGCGAGCTCTGTGAGCATGACTCGCCTACCAGGACTTGAGGCTTGATGAGAGGGGGGGCGCCAGTGGTGCAGCGGGCGTTGGAAGGAGCGGGCAAGGATCATCTGGGTTGACTGTGTCTGCTGGCGGGTGAGGTTAGTCGTCTCTCGAGGCCGATCGATCCCAACGGTAAGGACTTTCCCGGGGACCGACCGTACGAGCTGTTGTCGGCTGGGTAGGCACCTGACTTGTGGCCCGGCGGCGCAGTGTTGAGACGAGCATCAATCGCAGCCGAACGCATCGTATACGAGCCGCCGGCCGCTTTCGATGTTGCCGTCATCGAAGAGATCAGAGGAACTGGCGAGGGCCTGCAGGGTACGGCGAGCTTGGGTTGCGATCTTTTTGCACTCTGGCGTTCGGAGACTGCTGAGAACATTGTTCTTAGGAATGGCAGGATCAAACGCGCAAGCGGCATACCGTCCCGGCTCACGATCCTCATGTTCGAAGAGGATGCACCAGATAGCCTTCTGGTCGGGGATGTTGCTGAGCCACTCAAGGGTTGCACAGACGATGTCGAGAACGCTTCGCCTGGCCTTCCCTTGAGCGAGGAGAATCATCGCGATGGTTTCGATGCCGTAGGAGTGTAGCTCGACCCCATGGTTGTTCCTCCAGATCTTTAGAACCCTGATGGCACGACGTAGAGGAATCCCGGGTCCGTCAAGCCGATTTAATGCGGCTAATTGACGGCGCACTGAGGTCTTTATCCACGCACCACTTCCGCGTTGCGGGATCCAGCAGATTCGCTCATCATCATGGCTATCATCGTCATCGTCATTGTCACCGCAAAGGGCAGGGACGACGTCGATGTTTATACTGTTGTTTCCGGTGTGGCGGATACCTACAGAGTGAGTCTGCCGCCGAATCTTGACGCTGCCGTTACGTATATGGACCCTATATGTTTGTTCAATTCGCTCTTCCATAAGCCGGAGGACTGTACTCGGTGCGTACACTTTGCCGGTCGATCCGCGCCATTTCTCGGGAGATAGGTAGATAATGGTGTCTGCGTCCGAGAGCGGTGCGATGCCAGTGTCTTTGGCAAGCGAGCCGCTGAGCTCGAAGTCGAAGACTCCCATCTGAGGGTCGTTGCTTAGGACGGCGCCCACGCGAAGTGCCCTCTTCCGCGCTAGGCATTCTATTTTGTGGCGCGGTCGGTGCTCTTGGACGATCTCGGTGAGACACCTACTGAGACGGGACCGAGCTGTCACGAGGGGGAGCCCTTTGAGGCGTTATGCTTGATGGACTCTTGGGCATGCGTGAGTGCGGCGACCCACGGTTTGTTATTTTTTTGCGCTTTGCGAACCCGCTTTCTCGAAAACTGGTCGATGCACCTTTGGATGGTAGCAGGGCGATCGCTCTGCGGAACGAGTGCGAAGATCTGCGGAAGTCGTTCTTGTGCGGTGTTGACCTCGAGGCCGTCAAACAGCTCCTCTACTTTTTGGGCCTTCTCTTCCGAGGCTGCGTTCAAAGCCTCTGCCTCTTTTTCGGCGCGTTCGGATGCGGAGGTGTAGTCGAGCACCAGGCGACCATAGCCGGCTGCCGTCTTTGCGCCGATGCCCTCCTCGAGGAGGGCGAGCTTGAGGATGGCCAGGCCAGCATCTGCCCAGAGGGGGGGGCCCTCTAGTGCGATGAGATAGCGACCGTGGGCGGTGACGAAGGAGATCGGGGTGGGGGCATCTGTGTCGGCTGGAGCGGGTGGACTGCTGCGGGTTGTGTAATACGCCGGGTGGTGGACGGTCATCACGTCGAGCTCGAGGGGTATCTTACCGTCCTTCTCTGAGGGGATCCAGAGGGCATCGTGAAAGGCTACACAGGCTGCTTGTGTGAGATCGCCAAAGAGAGCCTTGAAGCTTGCGCCCTCAGGACCCCACTCTTCGTCAGAGAGTCGCCTACGAGCGAAGTTCGATGCGAGACCCTTCAGGGCCGAGCCCGGGATGATCGGAACTCCGTAGGTGTGGTGGAGGCATATTGAGACCTCCAGAACGGATGTCGCTCCGAGTCCGACGGCCATGCGCCCCTGGACCTCGGCGATTGCGCTGACAGCTTGTTCTTGGCCGCAGAGTTGCTCGAAGTGAGCTTGCCAGCGCCGAGCATGCTTTTGGTAGGGAACGGGCACCTTGAGGGTGGAGAGGAGCTGCCTAATGTGCTCTTTCCGGGCGCCTTTCGCCTCGTCCCCCTTGAGCATCTTATCCTCGGTCGCGAGGAAGCGATCGAGCCAGAGGCCAGCATGTGTGGTGTCATTGGGGCGGAGTTCACAGAGAGCCACTCGTAGTGGACTCGCGTTGTTGGGCCGGTCGATCGTAACGGGAAGGGCGGGCTTGTGTGGGCCATTGCGAGGGCCAGTTCCCGCGCGGCGTGGTTGGCTCATAGCTCCCCCTCCGCTTCGTCGGTTCGCTCGATCTTGAGGATTGAGCGAGTGAGGCGAGCGTACCATTGGAGGGTCGAGGTGGCCTCGCGTGTGAGGTGCAAGTAGGTTTTCATGTTGGCGCCTCGAACACGCCTGCAGAGCGACCCCGCATCCTGGATCACGGGGTCGATGCGCTTGAGCTGCGTGGCGATGTGACCCAGGAGGCGGACTTCAGACGTCTTTGGATCGGACTTGCCGCGAGCTTGGATGAAGTGGAGCGCCTGGCAGAGCCCTGCGGTACGAACGAGGATAGGCAGCTTGAGCGCGAGTGTGCCGTAGCGCTTTTTATCGGGCTCAGTGCACTGTAGGACTTCTTGAATATGATCATATGCTGTGGCTGCGCGGAGTTGGTCGAGATTCACGAGGCACCTCCGATGAGGCGAAGGCGGCAGAGGCCGCGGCCTACAGAGGCTTTCCCCCCGAGCTGTAGGTACGTGTCACCGATCGTCTGGCTGATGTGATCAAGAAGATCACAGGCTCGGCGTTTTGGTGCTCCGTGCCGTGCAGGAGCATCGTTGGCGAGGACTAGCCCGAAGAGGACGGACTCCGTTGGAAGAGATTCCTCGTACCAGAGCGCACCCTTTTCAACGGTCTTGTTGGTCTCGCTGAGGCGAATTCGGGCCCGAACCTCGGTTGAGGTCTCCATCAACGTTGACATTACGTCGTCGTGAACTATGCAGATGCGTGGAGATAGGTCGATGTCGAGAGATTTTGTCGCTTGCGAGAGGCTCTCCATGAGAGGGCCGGCGGCCTTCGCCTTGAGATCAAGATCCTCAAGGACAACCTTGTGCTTGTGCTTGTGCTCGTGCTCGTGCTCGTGCTCGGCCGTGAGCACGCTGCGGGGGGCAATCAGGCAGGTATCCAGCGCAAACTTAGTGAAGTGTCCAGCCTGGGCGTTAGCGGTGCCGCCGCTTTCCTTGATGTCGCGGATGAATCGCATCACGAGATAGGGGGAGGTAACCCATGCGAAGGTGCCCCACAAGCTGCGAACCGGGAGCAGGAGTAGGTGCGCGTCGGCAAAATGAACTGCGCCCGCGTGTTCGCTGGCGTTTTTTGTGTCGGGGCCAAAGAGCTGAGTTTGCCACTTCGGATCTGTGATTCTGGCCCGTAGTGCTCCCTTGATCGAGGATCCTGGGAGCAAAGGGATGCCGGTTGGGCGCTCGCGAGCGATCGGTAGGTCGATCGCCCCGACCGCTTGGCCTGTGCCTGCATGGAGAGGCGAAAGAGTATGAATGAGTGAGAGTCGAGTCGTCATCGCCGGTTTGTTTGCTTTGTGCTATTTAGAGAATAGCGTGAGGAAGGCTTTGAGAGGGTCTGTGCAGTGATCAAGCGGTTGGATCACGGATGCTTCGGTGGGGGAAAGTTCCCATTTTACGGGCACGTCGAATTTTTTGCTGTTTTGACTCTCGCCGGAGAGAGTCAAGGTCGTTGGGGGTAAGGTACTTGCGAGTCTCAACGCCATCGGCCGGTACCCCCCAGATTCATCGCGCACTGGCCGGAGGACCAGAGGCGACGCGAACCGTGTGAGATCCTTAGGGGTAAGCGTTGAATCTTTCGGGTCACCTTGCGAACCCGGATCGTTCGGCGCGCCGGGGTGAAAATGAAAAATAATTGGGAGTCCAAATACTGCCCTCGGAAACTTGGAAATATGCGGAGCGAGCTTCCTGTGTTTAGGGGCGCGAGCTCCCGAGAGCTGGCGGATCTGCTCGGGTTCGGGCCAGCGGCTCCTGCCTGGTCGATTCTTCTGCGTTCCTGGGTTACGGCCGAGGCCTTTTCCTTGGCGAAATCTTTGAAGTTTGGATAATGCCGAGGCCCAGGCGATATCGCTCTTGTCGTGCTTGTCCTTGGCGAACCGGATCTCCGCGCCGCAGAGTGAGGGGACTTCTGGGATTTGAGGGCGCTTCACGAGGTCCCTCAGGAACTGTTTCGGATCCTGCCAGGGTCGCTTTGTGGCCGACTCGATGGCGCCAAAGCCCCGCCGCGTGCGGCCTCCCAGGCCGCCGAAGAGCGACCAGGCCTGGAGTGCCTCCTTGACCCCAGGATGAGAGTCCTTCTGGCAGCGGATGATGAGCGTGAACGTATCGTTTTTATGAAACCTCCAGAGGACCCCTGGCTCCGCCCGGCTTCCGGTGGGAGGTTTTAGTGGAAAAATGCCGTAGGCGAGGCTCTTGTGCTCCGGTTTAAGCCTGTGGTCCTTTGTGAACACCTCCAGGACCTGCGGTTTAGAGGCGGGCTGTGCGAGCCGAATTGTCACTCTTGAGGGGATCTCTGTGGAGCCCCATACCTGCTCTTCAGCCTTGCGGAGCTCGCTGATTGAGGCGACCTTCGTAGGATTACAGGCGCGCCACCAGAAACGGAGTTGGCCTCGGATCGAGGGGATGCGGATCGGTGTTTGCGGGTCGAAGGGTTTTTGCGGGCCTTCGGATTCGACGCCTCCGCCGAACATCGGGGTGATGAATCGAAATGTGTACTCGAACTCGACAACGTCGGTTTTTTTGAGAGATACCGCTGCTGGAGAGTTGCTTGGATCGGGCGTAATGGGCATCGTTTACTTGCTCCAAGTACCAATGGTTGTCAGCCCGAAGCCGTCGAGGCGGTCTTGCGTGGCATCGGAGATTGTCTGCATCCATGTCGCATCGACCCAGGTGCGGATATCCGCGTTACTGCCCTCTAGCTCGACAAAGTAGACGCTCCCTGCGGCGACCACTCGCCGCGTTGGCTTTGGGACACACTTGCGGAGATCCCAGCCGGAGACGACCTGCGGCGAGGGCACGCAGGCTGCGCGGACGGTGACACGAACGCCTTGGCTCGTCGGAAAGTCTGCGCCGGACCAGCCTGGTATTGAGCCATTGCTGAAGACCGCAGGGGTGACGAGGATGAGGCGGGCTCTGCGGTCTTTGAGGATATCTTCGGTCAGTTGCTGCGGCGCTTGTAGCCATTGGCATGTCTGAGGGGCCGGCCACCAGCGGGCGATGCGTCGCTCGCCGCCGATCGGTGCGAATTCACGCCTTAGCGAAAGGTGCTTACCTGCAACGAGGCCACCGGGGCTCTGGACCGAGAGTGCAAAGTGCTGAGAGTCGGCGAGTCGAGGCGGCGTATTCGCTGTTGCTGTGGGCAGGTTGACGAAACGCAGGCCGACGGTCTCAAAGAGAGCCCCATCCTCTGCGATTCGCTCGCCATGTCGCATGCTGACATGCATGCGGGACTCGCGAGGGAGCGCAGCGACTCCGAGGTCGCTTCTGTCATTCAGTTTCGGGACACGGCCGCGCAGCCATTCTGTGTAGGCAGCGGCTCGCCAGTAAAGAACCGCGTCCTCGCGTGTCTTTGTGTTCGGTACCGTGGATGTGGCGAATATCGGCAACAGTCCATGGGCGTTAAGTTCTGCGACAGTCTCACCCGTCTCGAGGCCACCCGGGCAGAGGCGGATAATGGAGGGCACGCCTTCGTTATTGTCGCGGACGAGGGCGTCACGAGGGGCGGGCAGGAGCCAGTCGCGTACGGTTTCGGTGATGGGATCGATCTCGGCGAGGATCGGGCCACGAACGGGGATCCGCAGGAGTTGTTCGAGGCCCGCCTCGTCCCCCCGGAGTGTGAAGGTTCCGCTCTTCGGATCTGTGGCCAGGCGACCACGGACTGCCCCCGCGAGCGTCGAGGGGAAAGGAAACCGCATGGTCTCAATCGGGGCATTACCACCGAGCGGTCGGCCATCGCGGAAAATAAGAGGATCGCGCCCCTCAATGATCCATGGGGTCATGGCGCATTCTCCATCGGTGCTGTGGCGGTTTGCATAGCCTCCGCGAGGATTTTGGTGATTAGGAGGCGGGGGGCGAGCTCGGGATCCTGAGGTTGGAGGTGTTCCAAGGTCATTTTGTCGAGTTCTTCTGTTCCTCGGTGGGCCCGCTTGCGAGCGAGGATTTGGTGAAATTCCGCGGTCATGATCTTGTCTAGGCGGTTTTGATGCTCGGGTAGCGATCGATGGCGGAGACGGGTTAGTTCTTGGAGGTCGTGGGCGAGCTTGTCAGGGATCGCGTCGCCGAGATGTAGGGCGATGAGGGACTGGAGAACCTCGTAGATATTGTTGTCCCACCGGCCTGTGCTCTCGACCGGAGGGCCAGAGCGTTTGTGGAGAATGAGCGCGAGGGAGTTACGGGCGCGCTTCGCCAATTTTTCGGCCTTGCGTGCAGCTTCTAAGGACTTTGTCATGGGGTTCATGAAGTGACAAATGGCTACACCTACCGAGAGAGTCGGCGAGGTGATGCCGTCGCCGTGGACTTGGAGCCTTGCCTGGAAATCATCGGCGAGGGCGCGAGCACAGTCGATGGCGCGGTGGAGTGGCACAAAGGCGAGCACATCATCGCCGCCTGCATAGATCAGCTGCCCACTGTGTCGGCTGACCGTGCTACGGGCAGCGCGTGCGAAGCCATCGAGGTCGATCGAAAGTTTTCGGTGGTCCTCGACGGTCTTGATCTGATCGATTGCTTTGCCGATATGATCGCCGTCGGCAACGAGGATGGCGATGTAGGGGAGAGGTGTTGCGACGCCGATGGCTGTCAGGAAGCGGTGGAGGCAGGGTAGGGCATCCGAGAGGGCGAGTCGTTGCTGTTCTGGGGCGAGGTGGGCGAGTCGCTCGATGACCCTGGATTCAAAGAGCAATTGGCCGTCGTGACCTCCGAGGAAGGGGTCTCGCCACTGAGGGTGCACGGTCTTGCCGAGATCTGCGGAGTGAGCACGAAGTGCATCGAGGTAGCCATTCCACAGGAGTTGCGCTTGATCTTTTTGGGCGGGGACGAGGCTATTGATGCGTGTGATAACCGGTAGAGCTGCGAGGTGGGGGGTGCTAAAAAAGAGGTGATCTTCGTCGGAGTCGATTGGATCGAGTTTGTCTCTCCGTTTGCCGTGTCTCTTGAGCAAGCCGATACCGCAGAGGCGCTCAGCTTCGCCGATCTTGAAGGCTGTGCGGTGTTGCGTTTGTCCGCGGTAGATGGTTTCGTTGAGGACGGACTCACGAAGGCCATCTAGCGAGGACTTGGGCTGAGATCCTGTTTGCCAGGGGGGTTGTCCCCAAATCCGAGTATTTTTTGCGGATGCGAGGAGTTGCTCGCCGCGCCGACGTGCTGCGGCGTAGCCTTTTTGCGGATCGACGACGACGCTTACCCACTGGGTGTCGATGAGGTCCTCGATCTGTTGCTCGGCGAGGATGTGGTCGAAGCTTGGCTTGTTGTCGAAGGCTTCATCTCGAAGTTCGCGGAGGCGAGTGCGAACTCCTGCGGTGATCAGATCTGCGATGAATTTGGGCTCGCTACCATCGGGGAGTTCGGCGACGATCTTGTTGGCGACGGACATCCGGGAGGCAGGAGCGAGGTCCTCGGTGGTGGCGGGAGCGGGGAAAATAAGGGCTTTTCGTCCGCATTGGTCGGCGACCGAGGCGGCCGCGGCCTTGCTCAGCTCGCTGAGTAACCAAGAGCCGAACCAAAGATCACGGCAGCGTTTTGCGGCGGCGATAAAGTCCTGGACAGGGCCAAGAGTGTAGATGAGGAGGTTGGGCATCGTCTGGGGTGGATGGGTGTTTCGAAGAAGGTGATAGGAGCCTCTCCCGATAGAGGCTTGCTGTCAGTTGGGCGCCATCAGATGGACTTCGCTCAGTATCGGGTCATGTTCTCGAGGAAGCGTCAAGAGCGGCTTTTCCGCGGGAGAGGGGGACCGCCGTGGATTGACCGTGTCAATCAGGCCTTGGCATCGCGAGTATTAGTCGCGGGATGGTCGCGACCGATCCCCTGAGTTGTGAAAAAAAATGGACACAATCCTGTGCTGGCTGTGCTGCGGCGAGTTCTCCGGGCTGAGATGATCGACCCTGGGTGCGCCGGCAGACCTAGTTGCAGAAAATTGTCAGTCGGCGAGGATCGAAGCCTGGAGATTTGCGACTAGCATCATCACGTCGAACCAAAATCCGGATCTAACGTCATGACCTCCTCCACCGATACCTCCAGAGACACCGACGAGATTGTCGCTCGCCTCCGGGAGACACGGCCTGCCGAGGGAGTTGTCGACCTCGACGCTGCGCTTCACCTCGCGCAGCTGATGCGCAAGTATGCGGGGGCCAAGGATGCGAGCATCGTTTTCCGCAAGTGGCAGGTAGAGCGATGTCTCGGCCGCGGCGGTATGGGAGCTGTTTACCTGGCCCGCGATATGACTCTCGGCCGCGAAGTTGCGCTTAAGGTAATTCGCGGTGCAGAGGGTCGAGCATCCCAGGCTGAGCAGACGCGGATGATCCGAGAGGCTCAGGCCCTTGCGTCATGCAATCACAAGAACATCGTCGGGGTGCTGAGCGTCGATGAGAGCGACCCTGACATGGTCGTTCTCGAGATGGAATACGTCGACGGTGTGACGCTGCGCGACTGGAACTCCGACCGGCGCCGCTCCTGGCGGGAACTCACGGGGGTGTATGCCCATGCAGCCGTCGGCCTCGCTGCGATTCACGAGCAGGGCATCGTGCATCGCGATATCAAACCGGACAACCTCTTGATGAGCACTGCCGGGATCGTCAAGGTCGCCGACTTCGGTCTCGCCGTCAGTGAGAGTTTGCCGTTGCACCGTCGCGGTCTGGGGCTTCGTTCAAAGAGGGACGAGGTGTCTTCACTGGCGTTGCGAGTGACCTCGCAGGGGGCATTGGTCGGGACCCACGGTTACATCGCTCCTGAGGTGCTCGCAGGCGCGGATGCGACTGCTCAGAGCGATCAGTTCTCGCTGGCCGCCGCCCTCTTCGAGGCCCTCTTTGGGGCTCTCCCCTTCGAGGGGGACACACCACAGGCCCTTGCAGCGGCGCTCCGTGAGGGCCCCGCCTCACCCCGAGCAGGGCGTTCTGTGCCGCAGTGGCTGACACGGGCGCTGCGTCGTGCCCTCGCCTTTGAGCCGTCGCGGCGATTTCAGACGACCGATAAATTTTGCCTCGCGCTGCGACGGGGGCTCGCGTTGCGACGTCTCGGGTGGGCCTCTTTGGCCGGGATCTTCGTCCTCGTCGTTACTTTCTCCCTCGCCTGGTCCAGTAAGCCGCCGCCGCCGGATCCCTGCGCGGAGATCGGTGAGCCGCTGCGAGTCGCGTGGGCAGGAGTTCGCGAGCGGCTCCGGGCGGGCGAGCCTCGGCCCTCGGGCGAGCTATTACTCTCCGTTTTCGATGATCGCGTGGGGGGGTGGCTAGATACTCGACAAGAGTTCTGCGCGAGCGAGTTGCGGAGGTCCCCCGTCGATGTGGCTGCGCGTGAGTCGGCGATGCGCCAGGGCGTCTGCCTTCAACACGCGCTGCACGGTTACAGGGCGCTCATCGATGAGGTCTCTGCTGCGCTCGACGGCGATCGAGACACGCCGATGGCTGAGCTCATCAGCGCGGTCGAGACGCTTCCGATCTGTGAGGACCCGAGGATCTTTAGCCGTTGGCCGTGGGCCTACTCGGAGCGTGCGGATGATGCCCTTGCCGAGGCCCTCTCACTGGAGTTGGGCGGTCAGCTGATGCGCGCAGAGGCCCGTGCTCGTGAGATCGCAGGTTCACAAGGGAGCCCGCCGCAGAGCCGTGCTGCGGCGCTCTACCGGCTCGGCCACATCCTCGGGAGCTTGCACCGTCTCGATGCCGCGCTCGCGGCCATTGACGACGCTTACCGGTTAGCCGTGCGCAACGGCTATGACGCGCTCGCCTGTCAGGCTGCGATCCACCGGGCCAAGCTCGAGGCGAATATCGACTTCAACGTCGTGACGAGCGCGCGGGACATCGCGAACGCCGAGGCCTGGCGAGCGCGAGTGGGGTTGAAGTCGCCGATCCTCCGCGCCGATTTGCTCGAGGCCCGCGGTCTCCTGGAGGAGGCCCGCGGTGCCCCGCAGAGGGCCGCCGATCTACATAGAGAGGCGCTCAGTGTTCGCCGCCGAATGCTCGGCGACAGGCATGTCGACGTCGCGAAGTCGATTCATAACCTCGCCAATTCCGTCGCCGAGTGTGATGACGAGAGGGGGAGATCCGAGGCGGCGCTGCTCTTTAAAGAAGCGGTTGAGCTGCGCCAGCAGAGTCTTGGACCTCAACATCCGTTGACCGCTGATGTCATCTTTGATCAGGCTCGCTTTGAGAGCGACAGCTCCTCCATCGAGGCCGCCCGCGCTTCGTTCCTCCGCGCTCTAAAGATCTACGAGGCTGCGCGGGGGGGCCACGAGGTTGTCCGGGCTAAGATTCACGTAGCTCTCGCGGTTCTCGATCGTCGCGAGGGAGAATTTTTGGCCGCAGAGGCTCAGCTGGAAGAGGCTGCCGGTATTCTGGACAGCGTTCAAGACCTGCGGACTGTGCGTTACGACCGCGCGCTGCTCCTCTTGGAGCAGGGCAGCGTGGCGTTGCTCAACAAGAAGTTTGGGCGAGCCCGCCAGCGTCTTGAGCGAGCGCTCGATCTCTTTCGTCGTCGATCCGAAGGCAGTGATAATGAACTCGCCGTTTTAGTTCTGTGGATCGAGGCTGTGTTTGCGCAGGGGGATGTGGCTTCGATCGAGAGAGAGGTTTCGGCGATGGGGCCGCGGCTCGTCGGCTACGTGGGTGAATTGTCCGCTCCAGATCGGGGTAAGGTCGCTTGGTACATCGCTGAGAGCCTCAAGCAGGGGGGGCAGAGCGTTGATGCCGCTGTATTCTTTTGGATCGCTCTAAGGGCCTACGAGGAACTCGCAGAGGCGGATTTCGTCACCGAGCTCCGCGTTGAACTCGCGCAAGCCCTGCTTGTCGGCTCGAATGCCGAGCTTGCGCGCTGGTCCGCAGCCCTCGGTTGCTTCAGGGACAATGGGGGTTGCCAGTGGGCTGCCGTGCTCTCCCGTTGACGGAGGCGATAGGTCGGGTTTCACGGGACGCAGTTACGCGCGGCTCGTGCTAGTGTCGTCGCGATTATGAGCCGCGACCCTGATCTAGATCTCCTCGAAGCTTGGCGGACCGGGGACGAGAGAGCCGCCGGTGAACTTCTGCAAAAGTACAGCCCGCTTGTCCGACGTGTGGTCGCCAGGAAGGTACCGGACGAGGCCATCGACGGGGTCGTAGACCGGGTCATCGAAGCCGTGATCAAGGGGCACTGCGGATTTCGAGCGGACTCCAAATTTCGCACCTTCATCCTCTCGATCACGAAGCGCTCGATCGCCGAGTTCTACCGCCAGCGAGAGCGCAAGCCCGATTTTGATGCCCTGGCGAGTTCCGTGCGAGATCTCGGGGTGAGCCCCTCAGGGCTGCTCTTCAAGCGCGAGCAGCAGCGGCTCCTGTTGGAGGCTCTCCGGAGCATTCCGCTCGGAGACCAAATCCTCCTCGAACTCTACGAATGGGAAGATATGCCCGCCTCTGAGCTCGCCCAGGTCTATGAGTGCGGCGTGCCTGCGATTCGCAGCCGGCTCCGGAGAGCGAAGGAGCGCCTCAAGGAGGCGGCGCGGTCCTTTGTTGAGGATCGTCGCGAGCTGGTCGACACCGTGACCACTCTCGACGAATGGTTGCGGCACCTCCGTGAAGAGCTGCGGCCGCATTATCTTGCTGAGCTTCGCGCGGCAAAGAAGGCTCCGTAGCGACGTTTGGCTGCGGGAACGCCGCATTCGACGACGAGGGATTGATGGTGAGGGGCGGCGAGTTGCGCGGGGATCAGCGGCTCTGCGTGCTCTTTGGGCACAGATGCGAAAGACCTCTGTTGGAGAGGATCGATCGCGATGATAAGGCGACTAACCACACAAGATCGCCGGCCCTTCCGGCATACCGATAACCCTGCACAAGGATCGTTCAATGACACTCACGACATTTAATACCCATCCTGTCAACCTCGACTGCTCCATCGATTCCTCCTCCGCACTGGCGATAAACCACGGTGCGGACGCGCTTGGGGACCACGGTGATAGCATCTTCGATGAACTTCCCGAGGCTGGGGCCCATCAGCAGGCCGAGATCAAGGTTGCCGACTTCACCCATAACAGCCAAACCCATCAGGTCTACGCCTGGGAAGCTCTGCCGACGGGAGGCCTTCAGCAGTGGACGCGGGGCAGCGCTGGCTCGACTTCAGGCCTTCGTGGTGATCTCGACACGACCGATATTCTCATTGTCGCGGTGCCTCCGGGGATCGCGGTGCCCTCTCCCTCTTCTACTAACGGCCCGCCAGCACCCGGTACTACGCAGACGACCGTCAAGGTCAAGGTGAAAAAACAAGGAAGTATGCCCTTTTAGTCGAGGCATGCGATGTCGGGTCCGATCTGGCCCCCATTCGAGGTCAGGGGTCGCGCAGCCGGTGCTGTTGACGTGGGCTCCGATCCTGACCTTGCGCTTCTCGAGGCCTGGAGGGCGGGTGATCCGAGGGCCGCCGAGAGCCTGCTTCGCAAGTACTACTCCCTGATCCGCCGGACAGCAGCGACCAAGCTGCCGATCGTCCATGTCGATGGGGTCGTCGAGAGCATCATTCGTGTATTGGCCTCAGGTTGTGAGGTCTTTCGCGGGGATGCGATCGTGAGGGCATATATCCTGGCGACGGTCCGGTACTCGATCCTCAATTTCTATCAAAGAGGGCAGGAGTTGCTGCGCGGAGGCTCCTGGACGGTGCGGTGTTCGGTCACGGAACTCGGCGGTGGAGCCAGCGGAGGACTTGCTCAGGCAAAGAACAATCGCCTTCTCCTCGAGGCATTGCGAGGCGTCGAATTTGACGACCAATTCGTGCTAGAGCTACATTATTGGGAGAATATGCCACGGTCCGCGTTGGCCCAGGTCTTTGGAATCGCCGAGGCAGCGATCCAAGCCCGACTCCATCGCGCGAAGCGGCATCTCCAGTGGAAAATCGGGGAACTCACCCGCGGCCTCCCCGAATTTTCAGAGACCATCAGCAGTCTCGACACCTGGGCCGAAGATCTGCGCAGCGAGATCTTGGAAAACTTCAAGAATGAGAACAGAGCCGGCGGTGACCGATCGGCCGCCAATCCAAGGATAAATATGATGATGACGACAGATATTCTGAGAGAGGACCTCAAGCAGCGCATCGTGGAGAAACCGCGAGACGTAGTGGTTGTGCTCGCGACGGGGGTGACCATCGGAGCGCTTCGCGGCTCACCCCTGGGGGCTCTGGCTTCGTGGCAAGGTCTCTTGGAGAGTGGAATTAGGCGCGCGAGAGAGCTGGGAAGGATGCCCCCCGCCGATGCCGAGCGCCTTCGGGATATTCTGCGGGGCGATGATACGGAGCAGTGGATCGCCGCTGCTGAGGAGGTTACGTTGGCGTTCGGTGGTCGGGAAGGGGGGGAATTCCGGCGTTGGTTGCGTGAAACGGTCGGCCGATTTGCAGAGGATATTCGCGACTCCGCGGTGGTCGATGCTCTGCGCACACTCAGCGATCATGGCGTTCTCCTGGCGACGGTCAACTACGACGGCATCCTCGAGGCGGCGACTGGGCTGCCCCCGGTGACCTGGCGCCAAGGGTCCCGTGTGGAACGGCTAATTCGCGGGGATGAGCCCGGGATCCTACACCTCCATGGGTATTGGGAGGAGCCGTCCTCGTTGGTCTTTGGCGCCCGATCCTACGAGGATGTGGTTGGCGATGAGCATGCGCGTGAGGCTCTCCGGTCGATGCGCATGCAGAAGACCTTTGTGCTCATCGGTCACGGGGCAGGGTTGGCAGATCCAAATTGGGGCAGCTTCCTCCGGTGGACAGAGCAGCTCTTCTCGGCCTCCGAGTACCGACACTATCGTCTCGTGTGCGAGCAAGATCGCGAGGACATTCAAGCCGAGCACCCGCCGGCGCAGAGGCTATTTGCCCTCTCCTATGGTCATGAGCATCGTGATCTCGGGCCTTTCTTGCGATCGCTCGCGCCAGCGAAGTTGCCAGCGAGTTCGGAGAAGACAGTGATCATCCTCGTAAACATTGGCGGTCGTGACCATCATTGGCTCGAAGGCGCCAAGGCGAAGGAACTCATCGGCGTCGAGGATGCTCTCATCGTCAAAGTGGATCTGATGATCGATCGCTTTGCGGTTAGCGCTCGGCAGTGGCGGAAGATCGCTCGAATGCTCGACGAGGTTGTCAAGAGGGCAGATGCTGTGACCGGGGAGGTCGAGTACGTAGTCGCAGGCGTCGCACCTCTTCCGGTATTCGCATATCTGGGCCAGGCGATGTCGCGGATGGGCTCGATTCGCTTTGTGAACCGCCGCAAGGACAGCAATGTCATCGACACTATCGGTCCGCCGTGGTCCCGCGGGACCACGGCGGACCGTTTTCAGATCTCAATACCGGAGGTCGGACGCGCTCGCAAGGGCAGGAGCGTGTTGTCGATCCAATGCTCCAACGAATACTCTTATACCGAGCCGATGGTCGAGCCGATGATCGTCGCCGAAGGTGCTTCGTTGCTCTGCTCCTATCAGATCTATGATTCTGAGCGGTCTCAGTACGATCTCCCACTCACCTCTGGGGACCTGGCAGTGCTTCTGGGTCGCGTCACAGACGCAGAAAAGTGGTTCGGAGCACGTTGTCCTGATGCGGAGGGGCGGGTCATCGCCCTTGGGGGGCCGAGTTGGGTTGCATTTTGGGTGGGTGCGCGGCTCAACCCAAACGTCGGCGGCCGCATCGACTTCCCCAATTTTGTTAGAGGAAGCGGATATGTTCGCGCTCTCTCATGGCCGATGCATATGGCCCCGTGGTTTAGCGAAATGGCTAAGATCTTGTTCATGACCGCAGAGCCCGACAACTTTAATAGAATTCGGGGAAGCAAGGCTGGGCAGGCGATCGAGACCGCTTTCGAACGTGAATTCGGTGAGGATGGGGCCTTTAACCTGGAGATCTCGGGGGCCACGAATGCCCGCGAACTGATGCGAGAGGTCGAGCGTGCGCGGCCGGATATCCTGCATCTACACCTGCACGGAAGCGCCGAAGGGGAGCTCTGCTTCGAGGATGAGCGAGGCCTTGCCCAGCGGGTCGCGGGCGATACCTTCGTCGAGATGCTCGAGGCGACCGGCGTCAAACCGACGCTGATCGTTCTTAGCGCGTGCTACTCAGAGGCCATCGCCGAGAAGCTGCGGGGGATCGCAGAATGTGTGATCTCGATGACGACGAAGGTGCACTACAAGACCGCGGTTACATTCAGTGGTGGCTTTTACGGGGCGCTGGCGCGGGGGAATACGTTAACGAAGGCGATCCAGCAGGGCAAGCTCGCCACCGTTCTCGATCCCCCATCGGGCTACGACACGATCATCACGCTCTTCGACGATAGTGTGAACCCCGAGGAAGTCGTGTTCTTTCCAGACACCGGGGAGGGGCGCAGTTAGGGCTGTATCGGGGGATCGATCGTTCTTCTGTGGCGACTGGGCCTATGGTGTCGCGTGATTCGCGGGAGCATGGTATGAGAAGAGAGATCGTGCAGGCTGAGCAAGACGGAGACCAATATCTAGGCAGGGGCTTCTCCAGGGCCTCTCCAGGGGGCAACTGCGGTCGAGACTCGTTCTTTGCTACCCGCCTGTGCACCTGCGGGGGAGGTCCTAAGTGATGCACGGCGCAACCTGGATCGTGCTGCCTCGTGTTGTGCAGGGCCCGGCGATCTCGATTGTGCATTGCGCTGCGGTCAGTCGAGCGCTGCGCGGGGTGGTGATGCGTTTTTCAGAGCAGCCGCCGCCGGAGGTCTTTTCGGGTCATCAGGCGGATGGGCGGCCGAGCTCCCATGCACATGCGGTATTTGCTGCGCTACCGGGGCCGCCATGCCCGGATAGGGGTGAGCGCACGATCCAGGGGGTCGCCGTGGGCCTGCCCGCGAGTGCCGACGAAATGCAGCGTGTCCAGTTGCTTGCAGCCCTGGGGGCGTGGCAGCACGAGTGTGGCGGCAATGGGCGATTGACGCTTGGCCGCTTGGGTGTGTGCACAATGGCAGCCCTGTCCAAAGCTTCGATCGGTGCAGCGCCGTCGGCTATCGCCGGTCCTGCGCTCCGTTGGCGATCGCTCACGCCAATCGCGTTGGACCGATTCCCCGGTCGGCTAAGAGCAGGTGCAACGGCGGCCGATCCTGCCTATCAATCAGCAGAGAAGGCCGTGCGAGCCGCCTGTCAGCGTAGCGGTGCATCGAATCCAGTCCAGGTTCGCCTCGCAAAGCGCAGTGTGCTGGCTGATATCCCCGATGCGCCTGTGTTCGGGAGCATCGATCGCCAGGCCGGTGCTGCGCCCGGGGTGTATACGCATGTCGAGCTTGCATTCTCCGCTCCGGCACAGGGGCCATTCGTGATCGGCCGCAGGCGGCATTTTGGCCTTGGGCTGCTCGTGCCTGTAGTGGATGCGATTCGTGCGGGGGACGAATGGTGAGAGTGTGGCGAGATTGTGCTAGCGGGGAACGCGGGACCGCGGGGAACGCGGGGAACGCGGGAACCGCGGGAAATTCAGAAGCGGAGGCGTCAGAACTTCCGCAGAAAATGCCGGGGTTGCAAGAAGTGTTCGCAGTCTTTCAAAAAGACACGCGGGCTCCGAAGGTCAAAAACCCCGGCCTTGCGTGCGTTCTGGTCTAGACGGCTAGCTATGCATGTGAGGACGCTGTTTCGTAATCGAAGAGTGGGCAGACGAAGAGGGCCGGATGGGCCCTCTGAGATGTTGCGTGCTTTTTGGGTGAAATTCTGCAATGATCCCGGTGGCCCCCGAGGGGGGGGTCTCCATCCCCTTCGGGGGGTGGCCTAATTGAAACCAAGAAGACCTGCAGACGACGGGACTTGACGGGCTGTCTCCATCCCCTTCGGGGGGTGGCCTAATTGAAACAGGCCGAGATCGACGCGGCAAAGTCCGCAGCGGAAGTCTCCATCCCCTTCGGGGGGTGGCCTAATTGAAACGAGCGCTTCGAGGACCCACGCCTATTCGGTGTCAACGTCTCCATCCCCTTCGGGGGGTGGCCTAATTGAAACTTCCACCAGTGTTCCGCGAGCACCTCACTCGGCTGTCGTCTCCATCCCCTTCGGGGGGTGGCCTAATTGAAACAGCCGGACTCGGGTGCCCCCCGTCGCCGCCTGTGTGTCTCCATCCCCTTCGGGGGGTGGCCTAATTGAAACAAGGTTCTGGTGCGCATGTTGCCGCAGGGTCTCCTTGTCTCCATCCCCTTCGGGGGGTGGCCTAATTGAAACTTGTCACCGTGCGAAATTCGGGGAACGCCCACTTGGTCTCCATCCCCTTCGGGGGGTGGCCTAATTGAAAC
>CAYYUP010000036.1:59365-60576 GCA_964474905.1 uncultured Nannocystis sp.
TTCGGGGAACGCCCACTTGGTCTCCATCCCCTTCGGGGGGTGGCCTAATTGAAACTCGATCCTGCTGGCGTGCACGCGCACAAACCTCGGTCTCCATCCCCTTCGGGGGGTGGCCTAATTGAAACTCCTCGGTGAGGTCCTCCTGGGACCGGAGGGCCCCCTGTCTCCATCCCCTTCGGGGGGTGGCCTAATTGAAACGAGGTCACCACCCACCCGGATTGTGCGTAAAAGTCCCGTCTCCATCCCCTTCGGGGGGTGGCCTAATTGAAACCAGTCGACCCTCAGGACTGACTCGCTGTACGCCTTGAGTCTCCATCCCCTTCGGGGGGTGGCCTAATTGAAACATGACGCCCGGCTCCCAGGGGAGCTGCTGCTGGGCCTCGTCTCCATCCCCTTCGGGGGGTGGCCTAATTGAAACAGCGAACTAACCTACTCCGCAAAAGAAGAAGCGAAGGTCTCCATCCCCTTCGGGGGGTGGCCTAATTGAAACCGAGCAGCTCTTTGCTCTTCCGCCTTGTAAGCTTCGTCTCCATCCCCTTCGGGGGGTGGCCTAATTGAAACCATAGAGTTTCGTGCACTCGAACTCCGGTGTTTAGAGTCTCCATCCCCTTCGGGGGGTGGCCTAATTGAAACCCCATAGCGGAGGATCGTCCATCGTTTTAAGCGGGTCTCCATCCCCTTCGGGGGGTGGCCTAATTGAAACGTCCGAGCTTGCCGAGCCATCCCTTGACCTTGAGTAGTCTCCATCCCCTTCGGGGGGTGGCCTAATTGAAACGACAAGAACAGATTGAGTGGATGATGCCGGCCGAGTCTCCATCCCCTTCGGGGGGTGGCCTAATTGAAACCTCTGGTGCCGACACTGACGATTGCTGGCAAGGCAAGTCTCCATCCCCTTCGGGGGGTGGCCTAATTGAAACCTCCCGGGGCCTGAAAAGGAGACTAACCGGTGGTGTCTCCATCCCCTTCGGGGGGTGGCCTAATTGAAACAGCCAGGCTCCACTCGCGAGGAGATCTGCGCTCACTGGTCTCCATCCCCTTCGGGGGGTGGCCTAATTGAAACGAAGTCAGCGATCACCCACCACAGACCAGCCGCGCGCGGTCTCCATCCCCTTCGGGGGGTGGCCTAATTGAAACTCAGCAAGCCAAACCTAGTTCATCGAGGCGTTTGATCTCCATCCCCTTCGGGGGGTGGCCTAATTGAAACCTTCCTA
>CAYYUP010000037.1:0-3994 GCA_964474905.1 uncultured Nannocystis sp.
TCGCCTCAGGAGATCTCGAGGGGGCAGGTGCAGCGTTTCTCATCCGAGCCTACGCGCCCTTTGAGTCCGAACCCCTGTGGACCTTTAGCCGCGAAACTCCTGGCCTGCTCAACCTGGCGCTAACGCTGACGATCGGTGCTTACGGAGAGGTCTACGCGGGGGGATATGCAGCCAACGCCTTTCCCGTCTTTGCGATCATCTACGGCTGATCCAACGCCGATGATCACCGGGGGATCGGCGACTCGCAGACCTCTTCGACCAAGTCCGTGGCGGTATCAAAGCCGGGGCTGAGGTCCTTCGCATGGCTGCTTTGGATGTGCCAGTAGGGAAACAATTTCACCAACTCGCAATGCCGATCCCACCAAGGACATCCGGGATTGCCGATCAGGAACATAATGACCGCCGTGGGGTCGCCGTTTTTCGCAGCGACGACGGCCTTGTACCACTGCAGAGGAGTGCCCGGGCTATCTACGTCACCCGTGCCAGTGCTGAGCAGCGTGACCATCAAAAGCGCATCGTCGCGAAGGAAGCCCTCGTTGCAACCGCCGGGGGCGTTCAGTTCGGGCGATACGGCGTTGACAAGCGCTTCTCCGAGGTTGTTGTGACCCGAAATGCCAACCCGAGCGATGCACGAGAAGGTCTCGCTAAGCTCGCTCTGGTCCTGGGTCAGGTAGCGCCGATCGCCGTCGATCTTGCAGGGTTGATTCGAGGCGGAGAAACCCGCGGGAAAAACCGTGCCAGCACCGATGAGTTCGTCGCACTCACTGACGAGGTCGAGCTCGTCGCAGGGGTAGTCGCTCACCCCGCAGCACAAGGAATCCATTGGCTTGCCACCTACTTGAGGACAGCAGTCGTCCCAAGCCATACAAGTAAAGATGTCCGGGCACACTGCGTTGCAATGCGAAAGCCCCCAGTTCTTCTCTCCGTCGACGACCATGATGTGATAGTCGAAGTCCGCGAATTTGGTGGCGATCGTCTCGATAAATTTGGAATAGGCGGCCACGAGCACGGGCTGCATGTCCTCCAGAAGCCAAGAGTCTGACATCACAAAAAGAAAGTCGATCTTGCCCTTGCAGCCGACCGGTACAAGGCTGCCAATGTCGTTGTCTGAGCCGACGTCTTGAGCCTGGCCCGTGCTCGAACTCGCCGCTTCGCCTGTGCTCAAATCGCCTGTAGCGCCGGTCATCGAGGCATTTGTCGATGAAGCCGTCGACCCCGTCGAGGCCATCGAACCCCCCGAACCTACCGACGACATCGACGTCGAAGGCCCTCCAACCGATGTACTGGCCTGGCTTGTTGAACCCGTCGGTGCAGGCTCGCCGGTGCTCGTTGTGCTCGCGACGACCGGAACGTTGCATGCGCACACAAAACTGAGAAAAAGGACCTGCCGCATCACGCCCGAGCCTACAGGAGGAGCCTCGCGAAATCGACTCTGCGCTCGGCACTCACATCACGAACGCGGTTGAGCAAAGCCACTGCTTCGATCTCGGGCGCGGATCTGTGAGGGGCGACGTCACGACCCTGACGCGTGCGGCGTGCGGCGTGCGGCGTGCGGCGTGGTCATCGATCGTGCTACCTTGCACCAATTGAAAAATCGCCGGTTTGCATGAAGTTGTTCCCTCACTTTCAGCGGCTGACCCGTGTGGGGGTGACCGCGGACCTGTCCCGGTCCGACGCGCGCCATGTGGTGGTGACCAACAGTTTCATGCTCATCGGCCTGGCCATCATCCTCGGGCTGGCGATCAAAAACGTGCTCTTCGGCCATCCTGCGTTTTTTCGACTCGGCCTCATCGAGTTCGTCGTCACCCTGATACTGCCGATCTCATTGCTGTTTAACCACCAGCACCGATACTTTCTGGCTGCAAACTGGGCCTTCTTTTGCGTGCTCGGGATGAATCTGATGGGTACGTACTTGGTCGGCCGAGACGCCGGCCTGCAGCTCACACTGCCTGCCCTGGTGATCGTACCTCTTCACATGTACCAGCCGCGACACAACCGGGCTGCCGTGGTGATGGCCGTCTTCACCACCATCGTCGTCGGCCTGGCCTTTACGCTGGTGCCACGCAACCCGGCCTTTGGGCCACCCCTGGATCCGCAGATGGCGTCGGCTGGATTCACCACCTCGGTGATCACCCTGTGCATCATTTTGGGGGCATTGAGCGTGCTCTTGCGGCGGGCTACGCAGTCCGCCGAGCAGGTCGCCGAGCAGGAGTACCAGCGCGCCGAAGACCTGCTACTCAACGTACTTCCAGCGAGCATCGCCGAGCGCCTAAAGAAGTCGACTCAGACTATTGCCGACCGCGCCCCGGAGGTGACTGTGCTCTTTGCCGATATCGTCGGTTTCACGCCCTTGGCACAAACCATGCTGCCGGAGGAGCTGCTCGCACTTCTCGACGAGGTATTTTCGGCATTCGACCTACTCGCCGACAAGCACGGCCTCGAGAAGATCAAGACCATCGGCGACGCGTACATGGTGGCAGGTGGTGTGCCAGAGGCACGCGATGATCACACGCAGGCGGTAGCGCTTATGGCATTAGAGATGCTCGTGGTGGTGCGCAAGCTCTCCCTGCAGCTTCGCATTGGCTTGCACACAGGGCCGGTTGTCGCCGGTGTCATCGGCCGACGCAAGTTCTCCTACGACCTGTGGGGCGACACAGTAAATACCGCCTCCAGGCTAGAGTCGCACGGAACGCCGGGCCGAATACAAGTCGCCGCGGCCACCTACCACCGGCTCTCACAACAGTTTGACTTCGAACACAGGGGCACGATCACGATCAAAGGAAAGGGCGAGATGGAGACCTGGTACCTGCTCGCCAAAAAACTCGGAGCTGGCCAATGCGAAGCGGGAGTCGGCTGAGCATGCTGTGAGAACGACGGACATAATAGAATAATACGCTCGCGGGCGACTCATCATAGAATCACTCTGATGCCAAGTACTGCCAAATTGCACAGCGATACGCTTGCGGCTCGGTTTGTTCGAGAACGATCATTGATCCTTGGGGGGATGATCATAGAGATCGCGGATCTCGGGCGGGGTTGGCATGATCGGGTACTTGCGCAGCTCGGCGACGAGCTGCGCATCGTCGGCGCGGTCGAGGCAGGCGAGGGCCCGCGTCCGGTGTGCGGGGTCGCCGGGATCGCGGATGACCCCGCAGAGGTGCCAAATGTGGGCAGCGAGCCAGTAGCTAGGGGGTGTATCGTTGGCGAACCAGTCGCGCCAGCGTTGGCTGGCTGGCCACATCCAGGTGGTCTGGAACTGGGCGAGACCGAAGGCAAGGAGAAGGGCCTGCTGCTGAGGGGCTAGGGGGCCTTCCTGCAAGGTGTCGTCGAGGAGAGGATCGAAGAAGAGGTTGAGCCAGCGGTTGTGAATGCGAACACCCGCATAGGTGCTGGCGACCTCTGCATCGATATCGTCGGCCGCGGCGATGAGGATGCCAGCGTGCGCTTCGGCGACGAAGCTCGCGGTGATCTGTGCGTAGACAGCGAGGACTTCGGCTTCTGAGGTCGCTCGTGCGAGTGTGGAGAGGGCCGATAAAGGCGATACCGGGGGGGGGAGTCCGGCGCTAGCCGCTTGGATGGTTATCCCGTCGAAATATTGAGCTAAATCTAGAGCGGAATATCGAGCGAATTCTCGAGCTAATTCTCGAGCTAATTCTTGAGCGAAATATCGAGCTAATTCTTGAGCGAATTCTAGAGCGAAATATCGAGCGAATTCTCGAGCGAATTCGAGAACGAAATCCAGAGCGAAATCTAGAGCGAAATATCGAGCTAATTCTTGAGCGAAATTTAGAGCGAAATATCGAGCGAATTCTTGAGCGAACCCTCGAGCGAAATCTCGAGCGAAATCTCGATCCCCCACTGAATCGTACTCACCTTGCAGTGTGCTCGACGGCTCATCCAGCACAAACGCCTGCTCAGTGTTTACCGTTATGGACCCACCGCTCAGCGTCCAACTCAGCGCGCTCGGCATTCCAACACCCCCCTTCCGCGGAGC
>CAYYUP010000037.1:4094-13958 GCA_964474905.1 uncultured Nannocystis sp.
CGCTCAGCGTCCAACTCAGCGCGCTCGGCATTCCAACACCCCCCTTCCGCGGAGCGCTCCGCAGCGCACGGGCTGCCCTCGTAGAGACCTTTGAGGTCCACACCGCCCGCCGCAATACACTGGGAACCCACAGCTCGGGGTGTCCACTGCGCAGACTGTCGAGACTCCGAGCGTGCACCCACGCGATCGGGGTCCGAGCGCTCCACTCTTGGAAAGATGCCTTCGAGGCTCGCTCGTGTGCCCATCGCCCCCATGGGAAAAGCTCGGTGAGATCCATGAGTGCGGGCAGGTCGAGGTCTTTATCGCTGCGCCCAGACATCGCGGGCGTGGCCTCGATTTCCTCCGGCAGGATCGCCAACACCCCGACGAGCACTTCGCCGCTGGCGTTCGCGAGCTGATCGTCAATCCAGCGCCGCAGCGCCTGCCGATGTCGCTTGCTAAAGCGCAAGGTATCGCTGAGCAACGTCCGAGCCTCGCGCCATTGATAGTGTTCGCTCGTCAGCGCAGCCGCGCTCGCAGCGTCGAGGATGCGAGCCCGCAATTCCTCGGAGAGCTCGACCTCCTCGCGCAGCAGCGCCAAGAGAAAAGTGCAGGTCTTCCAAGTAAACGCGTCGCTGGCGAGCAGGGCCTCGACCACCGCGGAGATACGCGCGCGGTCGTCGTTCTTGCTGCCGAGCATCAGCAGCAGGCTCTCTCGCCACACCGGTCGTCGGTGGTAGGCGACGACAAACTCGGCGAGCGCCGGGTGTCCGCCGGCCTCCTGCTCCCTCGCGATCGCCTGACCGGCGAGGTACTCCATCAGCGAGAGGTGCAAAAACCCGTAGCGATCGCTCTGTTGCTCCTGCAAGAGGCCGGACGAGGAGACCAGCCAATGTCGCCACTTGCGAGCGAGCGAGCGCCGCTGGCCCTCGTCCAGGTCGTCTCGGTGGACGGCCAGGAGCGCCTGGAGCTGCTCCAAGAGCGCGTCGCCGGTGATGAGGATCCCTTGCTCTTGGCTCTCGTGATCCAAGTGGAGACGTTCCGGTCGCTGACGCTGCATCGAAAGCGCCAGCTCCTCGAGGCGGACCACCTGCCAGTGACCGTCGAGCTCTTGCAGCTCACGGCAGGAGCCCGGCCAGCTCACAACCAGGAGCTCAACGCAAAGCCTGTAGAGCCGGGCCCGCTCGCCGGGCAGCTGCGCCTGATGGAAGTGCACCAGCGCGATCAAGGTCGCCAAGAGAGGATTGCGCGCCAGCGCCTTCGCGCGGGGCTCAGCGGCCAAGGCGGCGCCCAGGGCCTTGCTCTTACGCGCTCGCTCGCTCGGGTTGTCGGGCTCGGCGATCCTGTACCAGCGGTCGATGAATTCCCCGAGCTGCTCGTCATCAAAGGGCTCGAGCCGAAGCTGGACAAAGGAGTTGTCGACGGGCGCGTCGTCGTAGCCGACGACCCGACTGGTGACGATCACGGGCACCTGCGGGTAGCACTCGCAAAAGCTGTGGATGCGGTCGCGCAAACCCAAGCGGGCCGCCGCCGAGACCTCGTCGATGCCGTCGATCAGGAGCAGGGCCCGGCCGGCCGCACAGAGCCCCTCGATCTCCGCCTCCCCCACCCGCACCGAGAGCACCTTGGTCGCCTCGCGCGCGGCCATCTCGGACAGGCTTTCGCTGGTGCCCTCGGCGACCCAACTGCGCACCGTCAGAAGCAGCGGCACCGGCCCGTCGTCGCGCTTCGCGGCCATCACCGCGAGGTAGCGGCAGAGCGTCGACTTGCCACTGCCGGGATCGCCGAGAATGATCGCCCTCGCCGCAACCTGGCCTTTAGGACCTGTCCCACACCACTCGGGCTCCAGCTCCGCGAGCGCAATGCGCTTGTCGCCGCGCATAAGGCTTAGCGGGACGAATATCGCGCTTAACGTGGCCTTGGGCCTTGGGCCACTGTCTGGCAGACCGACAAAGGCCGCTGCCGAGTAGACCCGCGCAGCGGCGCGCCGCAGTCGGTCCGCCAACATGCCCCGGGTCGCGTCGGTCTTTGCCGCTGCCATGCCCGCGCCCAGACGCGGCAGCTTCAAATTAAAGCGCGCCCGGCCCCGCTGATCCGCCTGGTCACAGCACCCAGGGTCCCGCAGCCAACGCCCGCCGGCGCGGCTGTCCCAGGTGACGCCGTCAAGCTCGATCTGGCCGCTGCGGGGCTCTAGGTGGCCGATCCAGAGGCCGTGATAGCGATCCTGGGCAAGCCCCGCATAGCAGGCGGCGGCGCCTATCTCGAGCATGCTTCGGCCGCTTCGCTGCACCGACTCGGCCGAGCTGCCGTGCACGTGCCCGTGCAGGACCAGGTCAAACTCCTTACGCAGAAGCGCCATCAAGCTGGGCTCTTCGGCCCCGCAAAACCACGAGGCGGGGTGGTGGAGCAGGGCCACCCGCAGCGCCGCGCCGCTCTGCTCGAGTTCATCGATTAACATTCGGACCTGGCGCTCGCCGACGATGAGCTTGCCCTTATCGTCGTCACTGCCGCCGCTCCAGGTCGTGCACAGAGAGGCGATGCCGACGGGCACCCCGGAGACCTCAATGACATCGCTGCGCCACGGCCGAGCAGCGCTGACCGAGCGGGCGACCCCCAAAAAGTGCCTGGTAAAGCGGCACCAGAACTCGAGGCGCTCGCCGTAGAGTTCGAACTCTTTCGGACTGTCGATGAGCGCGCCAACCTCGGTGCGCAGCTCGTCAGGGCCGAGCTTGAGCAGCGACCTCTGGTCCCGCAACCTCGACCTCGAGAGCGGCCGCTGGACGTCATGATTGCCCGCGACCATGAACACGTGCTCGCGTGGAATCTCGAGTCTTTTGCACAGCTCCTCGAGAAAGGTGAAGGCGCCGTCGTACTCTTTCTCGCCCCCGCGGGCAGCGACGTCTCCGGTGACGAAGAGGAGCTGCGGTCGCCTCTCAGGCTCGATGAGATCCGGCAGATCGCGCAACAAGGCCTTGAGCACGATGTCCTGCTCCCAGTCCGCGCTGTGCACGTGGAGGTCGGAGAGGTGCAGCCAACGCAGCGGCTCGGTCGCCTGGGCCAGCGGCTCTAGGGTGTCATCGAGGGCAACCAGGGTGTCGATGACCGAGTCCAGGTCCGGCGCTCTGCGCACGAGATCGAGGTGTAGCCAGTCCGGCCCCGCGAGCACCACCGAGACTTCGCCGTGGTCATCGATCCGATCACGACCGCGGTTCAAGGCTCGCAACGCCGAAGACCACGCCGCCTGCGGGTCCCCGGTTGCCCCCGTCGCCTCGATCCACACCAGCGCCTGCTGAACGCCGCTGCAGGTGATCGCATGGATCTCCTCGAGCACCGCCGACGAGGGCTCAAGCCGGTGCAATGACGTCGCTAACGCGTCCAGGCGTGTGCGCACCTCATGACGAACGTCGCGCTTGTCGGCGATCACCAGGGCCCGCAGCCGCCCCGGGCTCAGGCGAAGCGAGGCGCTCAGGCTGGCGAAGCGCTCCTCGCCCTCGCGACCCAACGACATCGTCCGAATCTCTCGCTTCACGCAGGCCCCGCAGCGGTCTCCGCCGAATCGGCATCATCGAGCTGTGGTTCGATCAAGGGATGTGAGTCGTACCAAAAGTCGCCATTCCAATAACAAAGCAGCAGGCGTTGATCCAAGGCGTCTGCAAACCCGCGCTGGCGCTGAGTGTCGACATCCAGCAAAACACCGCGACGGCGGATGTCTCGGACCAGCTCGTAGGGCTCACGGGTCAGCCTAAAGTGGCCTGCATGCAGGCGAATCGACGCTTCGGCCTCGGCGAGACCGACCGGCAATTCTTGATCGAGCGCCGCCTTAACAGGACCTCGCAGGAGGCTAAAGAGATCCCGCAAATTGCCGCCGCTCGCCACGATCAAGCGCTCTAGGCAGCGCTCTCGCTGGTCGCCAAAGAGTCGATCGAGGTCGACCCGCTGGGCGAGCAAGGCTTCATAGGCCGAGATTCCGGGCGCAAAAGGGAGGCGCTCAGGGGGGCGGGACCGTAGCTTCACACTCGGCAGTAGGTAGAGATTTCCGTCGTACTTGTCCTTGATCGAACGATTGAGCAGCGCCACATAGGGAGGCACCGTATAGACCACATGACAGGGCAGCTTGAGCAGGGTCGAAGCGCTAAAGAAGATCTCTTTCATGTCTTCGTAGACAGCCGCGACCCGGTCGGTGGGCACGTCGTACTTCTCGAGGTCATCGACAAGGACGACGAGTTGCCGCGGGTGTAGGGCCTCGGTGATGTCGCGGACGAAGTCGTGCAGGAATGCCTGTGTCTGATCCGGGCGATCGCCGAGCAGCTCACCCAGGTTTTGCTTGAGCCCGGCGCCCTGGAAGAGCGCCGGTTTAAGGTCGGCCACGCCAAACTTGAAGACGAGCTCGCTCTTGCTAAACAGAGTCTTGAGCGAGCCCGAGATCCGCTCCCATACGCCGCGTTTTCTCAGCTCGACAAGCTGGGTTTCGCCGACGAGTTCGAGCGCCGCCTCGCCGATCCCCGCAGCTAGCAGGACGGCGAATTCTTCGGGGCTCAGGGCCCGGCTGAGGTTGTGATATTTGCGGGCGCTGACCCGCAGGACCGTAAAGTTCTTTTCGCGGAGGAGCTCGGTAAGCCGGCTCAGCTCGGTGGTTTTGCCGGTACCGCGAAAGCCTGAGAAAAGGTGGGCGCTCGCGGCCTCGGGCTCATCCGCGGCGAGCCGGATCGCGCGAAACATGCTCACGACTGCCGGTGGCCCGCGGAGGTTCCAGGTCTGCCCCTCGTGCCGCCAAGCGTCGAGTTCGACATAGAGCTGCTTGTCTCTACCGTCCTCCTGGCTGAGATCGATCACCCGCCGCGGATCGAGGTTTTGGTGCCAGCGAGAAACGAGCTTGAAGTGTTCGTCAGGCATCGACCCGCGGAGTGTACCCGCAGGAGCCCCCGAGTGAAGGTTTGCTCGAAGTGCGACAGCCGGATGCGGTGTTTCAGCGCTTCGAAAGCCTGGAATGATCTCAGACCAGACCCCAGAAGGCCCTTAAAGCGGGTGTGACTGTCGCCCTCGAGTGAGCGTCGACTCGGCAGCAGTACTCACGGCCGGCGAGGTGCATCACGAGCTATCTTCCTAGGACCCGCGATGCGAATTTGCGACGTCAACAATTTTTACTCGCCGACCGGTGGCGGTGTGCGCATCTACCACGAGCGCAAGCTCGACTACTTCGCTGATCTCAACCGCACGGCCTACGCCCTGGTCGTCCCGAGTGAGCGCCTGCATATCGAGCGACGGGGGGCTGTGACGATCGCCGAGCTGCCCGCGCGAGCGATCGGTGATGGCTACCGGGCGATCACCCGCAGCCGCGAACTCGGCCGATTTTTCGCCGAATTTAAGCCCGATGTCGTGGAGATCGGCAGCCCCTATCTGATGCCGCGACTTGTGGACCGCGCGCTTCGTCTCGCGCTTCGTCGCGGTCTCGAAAAACCGGCGGCGACGGTCGGCTTTGTGCACGCCGACTACCCCGATACCTACGTCGCGCCGGCGCTAGAGCGGAGCCTTCGCGGCCCTCTGCGGCCGCTTCGTGGGCCCCTGCATCAACTCGCAGAGCGCCATCTAGGCCGCACCTACGCGCCCATGAGCGCCACTTTTGGCGCCAGCGTGCACGTGCTGCGCAAGCTCCGTCGTTTGGGTCTGCGCCGTCTCTTCCACACCCCGCTCGGCGTCGAGACCCATCAATTTACGCCGGCAAAGCGGGACCTCGAGCGGCGACGTCAGCTGGGCATCGCCGACGATGAACGTGTGCTCCTCTTTCTCGGTCGGCTGAGCCGAGAAAAGGGCATCGATCTCCTGCTCTCGGCCTGGCCGCGCCTGGCTGGGCGCCCTGGTCTGCGACTCGTGATCGCCGGACACGGCCCCCGCAATGCCGAGGTCGCTGTGCTCGCCCTCCGCGACCCGTCGATCGTCTGCCTGGATCACATCGACGACCGCGACGAGGTCGCCGGCTGGATGGCATCGGCGGATCTTTTTCTCTCGCTCGGCGCCTTCGAGACCTTCTCGCTCACTACTTTAGAGGCGCTCGCCTGCCAGACACCGGTGCTCGCCCCCCAGAGCGGCGGCGCGGCCGAGCTCATCCGCCAACTCGGCGCCGGGCAGATCTTTGCCGACAACGATCCCGAAGCCCTCTGCGCGGCGATCCTCCGGGCAACTGCGCTCGATCCCGCAACCGCAAAGCGTCTGCGCAGCACAATCGAGGCCGAATACAGCTGGGATGCCGCCTGTCGACGCCTGCATGGGGCCTATCGAACAATCCTCGATGCCCATCGCAACAGCGCGCTCGCGCGGCTCGAGGCCCCCGAAGGCTGGTGGCCAGCGCAGACCTCCGCGTAGCCAAGCCCCTAAGCTGCTGGCTGCGGATAAATCCTCGAGAAATGAAGGATGATGTGTAATCCGCGCCTACCTCGGGTTGCTCACCCTGAGAAACGCCGATGTCCGACGCTCCACGCCATCTTCGCGCAGTTCGCGCAGCCGAAACGGCCACCGACGAGCCCTCGGCTGCGGAGATCACCTGCGCCCTGGTCGAGCGGGCCCGCAACGGCGACATGAACGCGTGGGCACGCCTCTACCGCGACCACTTCACCGGCCTCTACGCCCACATCCGCTACCTCAGCGGCGACCCGCAGCTCGCCGAAGAGCTGGTCCAAGAGACCTTTGTCCAGGCGCTGCCGCGGATCGATCATTTTGACGGGCGTTCCACCTTCGCCACCTGGCTGCACGGCATCGCCATCAACATCGTGCGCAACCACTGGCGAGCGCGCCGCAGCACCGCCAAGGCGCTCGGTCGCCTGCAGGCCGTCGAAGCCGTGCGTCCGCGCTGCGGCGAGGATCCCGAGGCACCGCTCGCCCGAAAGCAGCGAGTCAAGGCGCTTTACGCCGCGCTCGAGACCCTGCCCGATCCGCTCCGCCTCGCCTTTGTGCTCCGCGATCTCCAGGGCATGAGCCCCGAGGACGCCGCCCGCAGCCTCGGCATCAGCCAAAACAACCTGTCTGTTCGAGCATGTAGAGCCCGCGAGCGCCTGCGCAAGATTCTCAGCCAAGAGGGCTCGACGACCTGCCTCGGGGGGCCATCATGAAGAACGACGACCGTTCTTCCTTCGATCCCTGCTTTGATGAGCTGCTCACCGCGGCCCAGGCATCGATCAAGGCCGACATCGCCGACGAACTCGCGCTGGTAAAGCCGGACTTTCCGGCGCTCCTAGCCGAGATGCAGCGCAGTGGCGTCGATCTCGACGCCATCTCGATGGGCACCGATCACGAGGACGGCAGGGGTCGCCGCGACTCGCTCGTTTTGGTAGCGGAAGACGGCAACGGGGCCGCCCGCAGCACCACCAGTGGCGCAGCATTTCGTCTCCTCGAGGAGGAGAGCGACACAGAGTTCGATGCGGCCTGCAGTGGTCTGCTCGGCGAGTACGAGCAAAGCGACGACCCGCTCGCCGCTCTGACCTCCGACGCCCGTCTCGAGATCGAGGCTGACATCGCGGCCCGTGGTCTGCTGCCAATCCCAGAGTTTGCTGCGCCTGCGATCCATAGCCAAGACCGCGAACCATCAAATGTACAGAGCACGCAGGGCGATCGCCGGCTCCGCTGGCTTGGCGCAGCCCTGGCGATCGCCGCGGCGACGATGCTGATCTGGGGCCTTGGGCCCGCGCTGGCGAGACCACTGCTCGGCGGACCGACAGCGTCACAGGCCCAATGGAGCGAGCGTGAGGCCAGCACACGTGGCCGCGCCAGTGCCCACGGCCCCAGCGAAGAACTCCAGCGTGCGCCCTCAAGGAAAAAGGCAAACGAGGCAAACGAGGCAAACGAGGCAAACGAGGCAAAGCGTCGCACGCTGCCGCACGCCGATCTACATCCCGCAGAGGCCAACCCCCAAAGCGAGTCCGATCGACTTCTAGAGCCGACTCCGGCGAAAAACCCCGAGCCAACTCTCGATAAAGACCGGGAGCAAGACACCAGCTCCGCCGCAAAACGGACCGCCACGACCTCGCGAACACGGGCGGGTAAACGGGCGGGCAAACGGGCGCACAGCCTCAACCTGGATACCCTCGAGACCAAAGCCGAGTCACTGTGGAGAGCTGGCGATCGCGAGGGCGCGATCACCCTGCTGCGTACGATCATTCGCCACGCCCGCGGCCAGCGGCGGGCCGACCTGGCCTACGGCGATCTCTTCACGATCACCCGTCAATTGTACGGCCGCGAGCGCGAGGCCGCGGTCTGGCGCGAGTATTTAGAGCGCTTTCCTCGGGGACGCTACGCCGATGATGCCCGCGCCGGGCTCTGTCGCCGCATGACACATTCGCAGGCCCACAACTGTTGGTCGAGCTATGCGCTCGACTTCGCCGATGGCAGCCACCGCCTCGAGGCCGAGCGGGCGACCAGCGACGAATAATCGATCGCCTCGATAAACTATATATACAGTATATACAGTTGAGCCGTGCAGACGACGCCCCGCCAGGATCCTCCGCCCTCCCGTCAAACGCGGCGAACAACCGCAGGCATCACCACGAAAATCGCCGTTTTGGGCCTGCTCGCGACCCGCTGCATGGTCTCGGAGTACACCCTGACTGCGGGCGAAGGTGTCGAAAGCGACAGCGACAGCGACAGCGACGATAGCGATCCCTGCGATAATGGGATCCAAGAGCCGTGGGAGAGCGACATCGACTGCGGCGGGCCTATCTGTGTGGCCTGCGATCTCGGTCAGGCTTGCAAAGTCGACTCTGACTGCGACTCGGCGATCTGTGCCGACGGCCTGTGCTCGGACAACCCCTGCGAGCAAGCAAACGCCTGCCCCCTGATCGCCGCGCCCTGCCTCCAAAGCCTCTGCGATCCCGAACTTGGCTGTGTATTAGAGCCGGTCCCAAACGGCAACCCCTGCAGCGACACCGGGCCTATGGATCCGCCGCCCGGCACCTGCTTCGACGGGATCTGTATCGACGACTGTGGCCCCTGCGAAGAGGAATTTTCGGGCCCCTGCAGGGTCGGGATCTGCGATCTTCTCTCCGGCGAATGCGCGGCGATCTGGACCCAAGAGGGGGAACTCTGCGAGCTGCCCGGAGGCATGGGCGAGGGCCTGTGCTTTGAGGGCTCCTGCGCCCCCTTCGACTTCGGGTCACTGATCTTTAGCTCGGACTTTGGCGATCCAAATGCCGGCTGGATCGTCGACGAACCCTGGCAGATCGGCAACGCCATCGGCTCGGCCTGCTCGGACAACGGGATCGACGATCCTCTCACCGACGCCGACTTCGACGAAGGTGGACAGCTCGCGGGCCTGCTGATCGGCGGTTGCCTACCGCCGGAGCCCACCCAAAAGGCCTGCATCACCAGCGTGCCCATCCAGGTCCCCTTCGGGTCCGAGCTCATCCTGCGCTACTGGGAGGTCGCCGATCTCACGCCCGGCACAGCCCGCGGAAGCGTCGAGATCTTTGACGGCAAGATCTGGATCGAGCACCTCGAAGCTGCCCCCCAGGTACCTCTGTGGAGCGAGCAGACGATCCCCCTGGAGCTGCCACCAATCCCGGAAATCCAGCTGCGCTTTTGCTTCGAGGCGAGCGAAGGGGCCAGCTTGTACAGCGGCTGGAGCATCGACAACATCGAAGTCGTGTGTACCAACTGCCGGCCCTAAAACACCGCCCCCGTCGGCCGCAACAAAAGAGAACGCCGGGGGGCGCTTCGAGATCTCTGCCGAGCGCGAGTCTTTGGCGACGAAGGCCTGCTAGCTGCCTCTCCGTCAGCTCTGGCGGGTGTTGTCGATCTGGGGTGGCCTCGCCTGCTCTGGGGGGCTATCAAACTCCGGTGTTGCAGGCACTCCTCGCCCTCGCCCTCTTCGCGCTCGGCGAACCTGCCGTTGCCGCGGCC
>CAYYUP010000037.1:14058-16722 GCA_964474905.1 uncultured Nannocystis sp.
CGATCCCGACAATGCCGACGATCCCTCAGCTTCCGAGGTTCCTCCTTTTGTGCCCGACGCGGCACTCGAGTTCGGCATTTCGCTCGGCACCGGCGCCCTTTTTGGTACAGCTCCGCCACAGGCCGGATGGCGCGGCAGCGTCGGTCATCTAGGGCTCAACCTGCGGCTCGCAAAGGGCGTTCTCGCCGGTTTTGAGATCCGCCTGGGAGGCGGCCGATCGAGCGATTTTCGGGTTCTACGCCTGCGCAGCGCCCTCGCGATCGGCTACGTGTTGCGCCGTCGCGCTTTTGAGGCGCCGATCGCCGCGCTCGTCACCGTCGAGCCCTGGTGGCTGCGTAGCTCGTACGACTCCCGCTTGCCGGCCTCCATCGACGACGGCACACCGCCACGGCCGCTGCTCGGCCTCGGCCTCCGCATCGCCCCTGGGTACAGTTTCGCATTCGCAGGTGGGCTCAACCTGCGCATCGGTGCACGCCTCGAAGCCGCGCTCAGCGGTGAGCCGCGTCGGGGTCTGCGGCGACCGCTGCTCCTGCATCCAAGCACCGGGAGCCCGGCGATCACCCTCGGCGGCCTCGAATTCAGCGGCGGCCTCGAACTCACCCTGTGGCTACCCACCCGAAGCGCGAATCGACGCTCCCGCTGACAAGCGTCGAGTTAGCTCGGTCTTCAAAGCCGCGAAAACAGCGAAAACAGCGAAAACAGCAGGACCATCAAAATCGTCAAAACGACGGGAGCGCGACTGTGGTCATGCGGATCGCAGCCCTCTTTCCGCTACGATGGGCATAGCGAGCGAGCATGGACAAGCGGTGGAACAGCAAGGATCGCAGCGCGCTGATTCGGCGGCTCGCCCGCGGTGAACTCAGCGTCGCCGAGGCGGCCCGCAAACACGACCTGCCCCTCGACACATTACAGTCGTGGGTCGACGATTTTTTCTCGACCGCCAAGGGTTCCCTCGACGAGGCTCGCCGAACCCTGCTCGTCAAGCAGGGCATCAAAGTCGGCGATGACGACAGCGACCTGAGCGGCCGGCTAGAGGAGATCGCCTGCGTCGACCTCCTGCAGACCCTCGGCCAAAACCGTAAGACAGGCACCGTTACGATCACTTCGAATCAGGGCAATGGCCAGCTCTGGCTGCGAGACGGCGTCCTTATCGATGCCGACGCAGGCACGCTCAGCGGTGTTGAGGCCGTCTACCGAATCCTCTCCTTCGAAAGCGGCGCTTTCACCGTCCGCTTTCGTGACGACGATCGTGCAGATGCCATCGAAAGTGACCTCAACCCCGTGCTAATGGAGGCAATGCGCCGCCTCGATGAGAGCAAGAAGCTCCTCGCTCGCCTGCCCGACGCCGACCTCGTGATCAAGACGGCACCGGCCGCCGCGACGCTCGCCCACGCGAATCAAGATTACCGAGCGATCGTCACCCTCTTTTCGCCGGGCCGCACGATCACCGAGGTGCTCGCCGAGAGCCCGCTCGGCAACCTCGCGACGCTCAAGGTGATCGACGAGCTGTCGACCCGCCGCGCCCTCAATGTCACCAAAACCCGCCGTGAGCGGGTCATCAGCGGCTCTGCGACCGGCCTCTCCTCGACCGCTTCGGGGCTCACGCGGCCTCCCCCAAACGCCGCCCCCAAGCGCAACCTGTGGCAGCTCGGCCTCGCGGCCGCCCTCGTGCTCGGCACGGTCGTCTTCCTCGGCGTCCTGCTGATCGAACCCTCCGACAAAGAGCAGGCAAACGACACCGCCAACGCGGTCACCGAGCCCGAGCCCGAGCCTGAGCCCGAGGTCAAAGCACCGCCGCCGCCCAAGCCAAAACCCTGCCCCGAGGGCATGATTTTCCACCGTGGCGGCAAGCTCTACGTCGGCTCGCCAAGCGAAAACCCGATGCTCGGCATGGCGAGGCCGGCCCACCAGGTGCAGGTCACGAGCTTCTGTCTCGACCGCTACGAGGTCACGGTCGCCGCCTTCCGCGAGTGCTCCAAAACCGGCGAGTGCGAGCGTGCCTATCGCGAGAGCATCTGGCCCAAGGGCTCGCGCAGTAAACCCGATTGGGAGCGCTCGCAAAAGATCCACAGCGAACTCTGCAACGAGGGCCAAGCGGGGCGCGAGCAACACCCGGTCAACTGCGTCTCGTGGTTCCAGGCGAAGCGCTTTTGCGAGACCCGAGGCAAGCGCCTGCCCTTTGAGGTCGAGTGGGAGTTCGCGGCCCGCGGATCCGACGGCCGGGTCTACCCCTGGGGCGACGAACCACCAGGACCCAAAACCCTCAACGCCTGCGGCAGCGAGTGCAGGGCCTGGCGAATCGAGCGTGAACTCGGCGATACGCCCGTGATGTACGAGGACGATGACGGCTTTGTCGGCACCGCACCGGTCGGCTCCTACCCGGGCGGCCGCACTCAGGCCGGCGTCGACGACATGATCGGCAACCTCTTCGAGTGGACGGCCGACGGCTTCTATATGTACGAAGAGGACGCCGGCTCCGAGATCACCGTCAACCCCCGCGGCCCGGTCGAGGCCGAGCGTCGGATCATCCGCGGTGGTGCCTTTAACAGCACAAACCCGGTACATACCGACCCAGCACTGCGATTCCCCCAGGTCCCCGATACACACACCCACGGGATCGGCTTCCGCTGCGCTCGCACTCCGGACTTCGAGCCGCCCGAGGCC
>CAYYUP010000037.1:16822-33003 GCA_964474905.1 uncultured Nannocystis sp.
AAGCCGAAGCCGAAGCCAACTAGGTCCACTCCGCACGACTCGCTTGAGCGCAGGGCGAGCCCGGTGTACCAACTGCCCGTGCGACGAGTTCTCGTCAGCGTCCATGATGTCTCACCCCGGCACTTCGAGCGCCTGCGGGCGATCGAAGCGCTCCTGGGGCGCCACGGTCTAAAGGGCCGCTACGCCGCGCTCATCGTGCCCAACTTCTGGCACGAGTGGCCGCTCGCCGATCATCCCGAGTTCATCGCCTGGCTCCGTGAGTCGATCGACAGCGGCGTCGAGCCGATCCTGCACGGTTACTTTCACGTCGACGAGAGCGAGCACAGCTCCACCTGGGATCGCCTCAAGGGCCAGGCGATGACCGCGAGCGAGGGCGAGTTTTTGGGCCTCTCACAGGAGAGCGCCAGGGCCCGGATCGTCGCCGGTCAACGCCTCCTCCACGAGCACCTGGGCGTGACACCAGAGGTCTTTGTCGCCCCCGCTTGGCTCTACTCCGCGGGCACTCGCGCAGCTCTCTCCGAGATCGGCATCGCCGTCGCCGAAGACCACCTGCAAGTCTGGTCACCAACGACAAACACTACACTCGCCCGCGGCCCGGTGCTCTCCTATGCCAGCCGCACGCGCGCACGGATCGCAGCTTCATGGCTCTGGTCGAGGGCCTCCACGGCCCTCCTGGGGCCGCTACCGGTACTCCGCCTGGCGATCCATCCCCACGACCTGGACGTGCCGGCGCTAGAACGCGAACTCGATCGGGCCCTCGAAGTGCTACTCGGCGAGCGCACCACAATGCTCTACCGCGACCTTTTTTCAAAAGACCGAAACAACCCCGTGAGCGACCCGCCCTGATCTCAGATCAGATCAGATCAGCTCCGCGACTTGGTCCGCCACAACCTCGGACACCGGTGCCAGTTCGGCCTCGAGATCGACACGTTTAAAACCCCCGGTCGAGACCTGTCGAAGAAAATCAGCCACGCGATCGCCAGGATCCTCGCCGCCGATCACAGCCCCCATCGCAACACCTGCAGCCTCCGCGAGCAGGGCGTTGATGCGCTGCTCGTGATCACCTGGGCGGTGCAGCGCTAGCATCGGTTTGTTCAGGAGCACACTCTCGGCGAGCAGGTTGGAGCCGGCCGTAGCGATCACCGCCGAGCATTCGCGCAGCGCCTGATGAAACGGATCGCGGTCAAAGGGCAGGAGCTCGACACCCGCAGCCGCGAGTCCAGCTACGGCCGCGAGCGACCCCGACGAAGCAAAAAGCCGCACTCGCCGACCCGCTGCAGCTGCGGCATTTAAAATAGGCACGCCAGCGCCATCCCGGAGATAGGCGACGATCGAGCCGTCATCGCTCTGCGGACCCTGCAGGCTCTCTGGACGATCTGGACGGGCCACCCGCACCACCCGGGCGTGGGCCTTGGCGACATCGATCGGCAGGAAGTGCACCGCCACCGAACGATCAGCGCCCGCCGAGGTCAAACCGGCAACCAGACGCTCGTGGGCGACCCGCAGACGCGGCAGCCCGGGCGGCAGACGACAGCGAAGAAAAACCTGATCATGGCCGACGCTGAGCACTGGGATCTCGAGACGCCTAGCAGCACGCACGCTCGGAGCATCACCGTCAGAGATCACGAGCGCTGGCCTTAGCGCCCGCAGACGACCGAGATCGCCACGAAGACGCCGCGGCAGACGGAGCACCACCGACGGACCAGGCATCACCGACTCCACCGGCACAAGCTCGAAGGGCCCCCCTGTGCGCAGGAGATCGAGGGCCTGCTCGCCGGCGAAGAGCACCACCCGATGACCGCGACGAGCTAGCTCGGCGGCGATCGTGCGCGCCCGCGCTGCGTGTCCGCGACCGCGACCGTGAACAAAATGGGCGACGACGGCCATGCTTGCTTGGCTCCCTTTGTACCGCCGCCTGCGTCGTCAGTGATCGAGCGCTGGCCGCGGGACCGAATCGCGGATCATCGCGTCACGCATCTTCTTGCGCGAGCGCTCGATGACCCGCTGGTAATGGCCCCAAATCACCTCTTGAGCGTGCTCGTGCGTCCAATCCTCGGCGTAACGACGGCCGGCGATCGACATCTTCTGCCGCCGCCCTGCGTCGGCCATCAACTCAACAACAGCCTCGCTCCAGCGCCCGTGATCGTCCGAAGGCAGGACCCAGCCGGTCTCGTTATGACGGACGATCTCGCCGGGACCGCCCCTGTCGGCGACCAGCGCGGGCACCCCCGAGGCCAACGATTCGAGCACCACATTGCCGAAGGTATCGGTCGTCGACGGGAAGATAAAGAGATCCGCCGAGGCAAACGCGCGGGCCAAATCGGCGCCCCGCAGGTACCCGGTAAAAACCACCGGATAGTCGCGGAGTTCCTCGCGCATCTCGTCGAGGTTGAGTCCCTGACCGACGATCGCCAGCTCTAGATCCTCGCCGGCATCGATCAACGACTTAAAGAGCTTGGCCAAGAAGGGCATGTTTTTCTCGACCGTCACCCGACCGACGTAAAGCAGCGTATTGCGCCCGCGAAGCCCGTAGGCCTGGAAGAACGCCGGGTCACGCAGGCGCGGGTGAAAGACCTCGGCATCGACGCCCCGCGGGATCACGTGGATCTTGTCCTGGCGGATGCCCTGACGAGCGATCAGCTCGCCGGCGGCGTAACTCGGCACAAAGACGTTCTCGACCGCGTTGTAAAAGAGCCGAGCGTAGCCGCGGACGATCCGCTCGACCGTACGATCGCGGAGGCGCAGCGAAGCGTACTCGACAACATTGGTGTGGTACTGGCCGACCACCGGCAAGCCCAGGATGTAACTCGCGAGCAACGCGATCACCCCGAGCGGCCCCGGCGACGACACCTGGATCAGATCGATCTCGTGGTGGTCGAGCCAGCGGATCACATCGACCAGGCTCGGCCAACCGAGCATGATTTCGTCGTCGATGAAGAGCGGAAAATTACCGATCGTCTTGAAGCGAGCGATCCACGGCGGCTCGCTGCCCTCCACCGGCTTGCCGGTTTCGATGCCGCACAAAAAGACCTCACGCCCGCTCTTGCGCAGCTCCCGGACGATCCGCCGAAGCCCGAGATTGACGCCGTTCACCTCGTCGAGCGTATCGGTGAAGATCGCGACGGTTTGCGGCTTTTCTAGGGGTTTGGGCAGCTCTAACCACTGATAAAAAGCATCGGCCCGGCGGCGCTCCTGAAAGTAGAAGCGGTAGCCAAAGTAGTAGGGCATGTTGAAGAGCGTCAGCCGGACAAGCGTCGGGATCTCGTCGATCATCGTCTCGAGATCAAAGTCCATCGCACCGGCGCGCAGCTGATCAAAACTCGCCCGAAACGCCTTGAGCAGCGACTCGTGGATCAGCTCAAAAATCTCGTCGTGGATCCCGGGCGTATGGCCCTCGGCAAGGACACGCTCACGGGTGACCTGCTTTTCGGCACCGATCACCGTCTCGAGCGCGGCCGGGATCAGGCGCTGCAATACCGGCGGCAGCTGCTCGGGATCCTCGGGCAACTCGCGGGTGCGCAGCGCATCGATCAACTGGATGTACGTCTGCTTGTCGCGGTTGGAGTGCCGCGAGAGATAGTCGACCGCGTGGATGTAGGTCGTGTGCGCGTAGGAGCGGCCGGTCTTCTCGTGACCCAGAGTCACGCCCCGATGCTCGCGCACCGAAGCACTCACACCCGCAAAGGTCGCATCGCCCTCAAACTCGACGTAAGCCCGAGCCATCGTCAGACCTGAGTGATCGTCAGAGCCCGCCGTAAGCCCCCAACCAGCGGCGCCACAGGCCGGAGCCAGGTCGTAATCGTTGGCCCAACGCTCGAGCGTCGCCGGCTCCAGACGGGTGACTAAATCGCGAAGCAGCTGCTCGTGGCTCGGATCTTTTTGGCCGTTGATGAGTTCGATATTTTTAAAGAGCAACAACGATTTGCGGAGGATCTCGGGACCCAGACGCAGGTTCACGGCCGACAGCGGATGCGCGAGCGAGTGCAGGATGCCCTCGCGCTTGAGGTAACCGGCGAGTTCGTAGACGTTGTAGCGAAGGCGCTGGATCTCGGCATGCTCGGCCTCGCTGATCCCGTAGGCGAGCACGTGCACGATGCAACCGTTCTCGGGGAAACGCGCCGAGATCTCCTCGGAGATGAAAACATGCGGGCCCAGATGGGCGATCTCTAGGCAACCCTCGATCGCGTCATGGTCGGTGATCGTCACCGCCGTCATGCCCCGAGCGAGCAGGCGATCGTGGATGTCGCGGGGCTCTGAGTAGCTCTCTTGGACCTCGGCCGCCTGGAGCAGCATCGGCTTCATATGCCCCGAGAACTTGGAGTGAACATGCAGGTCAATCCGCTGCTTATTCGGGTCTTGAGCGATGTTCACGGCGTTCACGGACCTGCACGCGGACTCCTGTGCCCGCCGATGTCGCTGGATTGCCACGAAAAGACCTACCGTGGGGGGAAAGAAGCGAAAAAAGCTCAGGAGTCGGCCCTCCTGACCCGATCCTCGTGATTCGTGTCACAAATTCATGAACGTATTATCAGGACCCCATACGAAGCCCTGTCGCCCTTTGCCCCCACATCTATTTGCGACCCAAAGGGCACCGATAGGCGCCAGCACTTGACGCTCATCGAAGCGCGTGCACCATGACTCAGCGAAGCGCTTAGAGAAGCCGCCGCGCGCGAGACTCGATGGAGCACGATCCACCCGCGCAACCGAGCGCCGATGATGAGATTCGACGGGACTCGAAGGACCTGCAACGCGGCTTCGTCATCAACCTCTTCGGGTACATCTTTAAGATCGCCTACGCCGGCCTCTTGGTCGCGACCATCCGCCTCTACGGGCCCGAGCGCTTCGGCATCTTCTCGGTGGTGCAGGCCTCGCTTTTCCTCGCCCTGCGCACCTGCTCGTTTGGTTTTGAAAAGGGCATCCTCTGGTGGGTCAACCAACCCGAGGCCAAGGGCCGTGCGTGGCGTGGGCTCCGTCCCGTCATCACCCTTACCTGGATCGCATCGTCGATCGTCGCGATCCTGCTAGCGGTCGCTGGCGGCCCGCTGATCGCCAAATGGGCGGGCTCCGAAGCCGCCGCCGATGAGCTCCGTTGGATGGCCTTCGCGCTGGTGCCGATGACGTTGATGGACATCCTGATCCACGCCTCGCTCGGCAAACGCCGGCTAGAGGCGCAGGTCTTTGTCCGCGAGGGTCTCGCGTCGCTGACCATGGTTCTCGCCGCGGTCATCTTCTATTACGTCGGCCTCGAGGTTGTCGGCCTGGCGCTCGCCTTTGTCGCCTCCTACATCGCCGGGCTCGCCGGCGCGCTCTGGGTATTTAAAGGGGCTTACAAAGATGAGCCGCGCTCGGCGGGCACCCATGCCTTTCGCGTACCTGCTTCGCTCATCCGCTACGCGACGCCTATGTGGCTGAGCGAGGTCTCGACCTCGCTGTTGCTGCGCATGGACGTCTACCTGCTCGCAGCGCTCTCCGATCCGACGACCGTCGGCATCTACGCCGCCTGTGTGCAGCTCGGCAATACGATCCGCCAGGTGCGGCGTTCCTTTGATCCGATGGTCCTGGCGATCGTCGCCGAGATCGGGGTCACCGGCGACCGCCGCCGCCTCGCCGCGGGTCTCACCCAGGCGACGGTGCTGGTGGTCGGCATCCAGGGGCTGATCTTCGCCTTCATGATCTGCTTCGCCGAATGGCTGATGCCGCTGCTCGGCGATGGTTTTGAGTCGAGTGCGCTCGCGGTGCTGATCCTCTGCTCGTTCTGGGTGATCGACGGCGTGCTCGGCCTGCACGGCATCATCATCGCCGGCTACGGGCGCACAGAGCTCTCCTTGCTCAATGTGCTGATCACCTTGGGCGCCCTGGCCACGCTGATGCCGCTCCTTGTGCCGCTCTACGGGCTCGAAGGTGCGGCACTCTCGGTCGGCATCGCCTACCTCATCCGCAACATCCTGCAGGTAAGCGAGTCGCGCATGATCACCGGTACCTGGGGCTATACCTCCGAGGTCTTCTGGTTGGCCCTGATCGCCGCCACCGGTGCCGTCGCGATGGGGCTCACCTGGATAGGTATGCTCCCCCTCGGTGATACCGCTGCCCGTATCGGCGCCTTTATCGGTTTCCTGATGGTCGTCGTGCCGGGCGGCTACTGGCTGCACAACAGCGGTCGCCTAAATCTGACGCCCAAGCGCTAGGTGCTCCTTGTTTTAAAACATGTCCTCTTCGACATGTCCTCTGGCGGAGGATGCCCCCGACTCCAAGCCGGCAGCAACCTAGACTACTGCCGCAGCGGCGCGGTCACTCGCTGGGAGAGCGCCGTCGTACCGATTGCAGCGGCCGCTGGTGCACCCCAGATGATGTTGCCGCGGAAGCCGACAAAGAGCATACCCGAGGGGTAAATCCGGGCGGTCTCGGTGACATCTTCGCGGGCCAGCGAAGAGTCAAATTGGCCGCCGAGGATCAAGGCTCCAAAACCGCCGAGACCGAAGCCGATGTCCGCAGTGACACCGATGGGCGAGCGCCGGCTGACGATCTGCCCGGCAGTCTCAGAGCCGGGGGTGGAGTCGGCGGTCGTCAAGCGGTAGGTCAACGCCGACGAGAGTTCGATCGTCGGCGAGAAGCGCCCGCGTCCAAACCAGTAGCGCATCGCCAGGCCCGCGTTGCCCCAGATGTTCTTGCTGTCGCTGACGATCACCCCGCCCTTGGGACCCAGCGAGAGCTTGGTGAAGCGGCGGAGGCCGTGACTCTCGATCACGCCAGGCAGGTTGACCCAGAGATCGAACTGCGAGCGCCCAGAGTTCCAGCGGTAGAGCTGCGGTGAGGCCGGAGTCCCCTGGTGAAAGCGAAACGCGTAGGCGCTGGTGGCGTTGATCTCGACATTAAAGGAGCAGGTCGGATCGGCAACTAAACAGCGCCAACGGGCCTTGCGCTCGCTGGGCGCCGCAGGGTCGAGCCCGTAACGCCCGCGCAAGGTCTCGATATCTCCGTCGGAGTAGAAAGGCGGGCCCGACTCGGCCGTGGCACTTGGCCCAGAGCCAACCTTTGCCGGATATCGAAACATGTGCACGTCCGCAGCCTCGACTACCGGTGCGGCTGCCGGTGCAACTACCGGTGCCGGCATCGGCTCCAGCGGGACTGAGGTCGGTGCGGGTGCGGGCGCTGACGGTGCTGTGACCTCGGCGGGGCCCGGAGAGGCCACTGGCCCACCCGGCCCGACCTCGGCAGCTGCGCTCACCTCCGCCGACGGGGCGCTCACCGGCGCCGCGACCTCGGCGGCCTGCAGAGCACTCGCATCGAGGCTCAGACCTGAACCAAGAGCCAGGTAGAGACCGAGCAATGCAGCCGGCATTACAGGCCTCCCCCCGCGAGCAGGCCCAAGAGGACCATCGCCGCGATCGGTGCCGCTGCGATGCCGTGGCCGCGAAAGCCGAGGGCAACGCGTGTATCGGTGCGATTAACAAAATCCGCAGCGAGGAAGACCGCCCCCCAACCACCGACGCCCAACGCGATATCTGCGTGGGCCCCAGTGACGCGCTTTGTCGAGGTCAACGCGGTCGAGTTGACGCCACCAAAAGCGAAGTCAAAGTGCAGAGCGTGTCGCTTTTGGCTGAGCCACACCTGATTGAGGAGAGCGACACGAATGCCGTCGGTGTGGGTGACATTGATAAGCTCGGGGTTGGACGCGCCCGTCGTCGAAGCAGCCGAGGCGACCGCGCCCGACGAGCGCACAAAGGAACCCACCAGACCGACGCTCCACGGGTGCCAGCGCTTGCGCAGCAAGGTGACCGGACGCACTGTCAGGCCGCCCCGAAAGGAGAACTGCGTGAGCGGCATGTTGACCCCCCGATCGCCGGCGACCACGTTCATGCCGGCGCCCACGTCCGCCGAAGCGATCAGCGCAGCGCGGCAGCTCGCGGCCTCGACAAAGCAAAACGCTCCGGCCCCGAGCGACAGGAAGGGTGGCTTGCTCAGAGGCACATCGCTCGACGACAGGACCTCGGTGTACGCCTCGCTCTCGTAAAAAGGCCCGTACTCCGGCGGCACCCTTCGGCCCTTGGGAACCGCCGTTGTCGTCTCGGTCGCGGGCTTTGCGGAGGAGAAACCGCTGACGCTCACCTCTGTAGGAAGCTCTGCGTCGACCGACTCGGTGTTCGTCGTCGGCGTCGCCGCGGCAGAGGGGGCTGTCGAAGAAGCAAAAGAAGAAGAAGCAGAAGAAGCAGGCTCTGCCGAGTCTGTTGGGCCTGCGGATGCGGCCTCGCCTGACGCGACCTCGAGCGACTCGGAAGCCGCGGACTCGGAAGTTGTCACTGCGGGGCTCGTCTCGGCAGGGGGCTGCGCGGCCGCAGGCTCACCGGGAGCGAGCGCTCCGAGGAGGAGGTAGGCGAAGACTTGGGAGGGAGCGACGATCACCGGCGGTGCCCCCAGGATGCGTCAAGTCTGGGGGTCCTTACAACCGCTCCGCGCAGCAAAGACAAACGACCCTGGGGAGCCGCCGTATCCGCCGTATCCGCCGTATCCGCCGATCTCGCCCCACCAAGAAGATCCTCGTGGCCCACAAGGCCGGGCTTTGGGTGGCAATTCGGCGATCGCGATCGCGATGGCCTCGGAACCCGCGCCGGGGACTCACCGCCCTCCGCCGCCTGCCGCCTGCCACGAGGAGGCCGACGATGGCGCGAGATCTGCGTCACCAACGGACGCTGCTCAGGAGCCGGCGGACTCGATCCGGTCGACCGCCCGCCACAACGAGCGCATCACCTGCACACCGAGGATCTTTGCGGTGGCCTCTTGGGCCTGCTCCCACGCCGGCGCGACATCTCGCAGCAGCCGCCTGCCCCGGGTCGTGATGTGGATCGCGTGGGACCTCGCATCCTCGAGGCTCTGCAGCTCGAGCCAGCCCTTCTGGCACATCCTCTCGACGTTGCGAGAGACCGTCGACGCATCCATGTGCATGCGTTGCGAGAGCTCGTTCGGGGTGATGCCACCGCTATCCATCACCACAACCATGGTGTTGAGCTGGGCGATGCGAATCCCGTGGGGACGCAATGCCTCGTCATAAATCCTAGTGATCGCCCGGTTGATCACGCGCAAGCGATACGCGGCGCATTCGCCTGTAATCTGCTCCGCAATCACCCCTGCGTGCGTCTTCGCGCGCTTCCCGCCCATCTCCTCGCATTCTATCTAAGGTCTCTCCACGGTCAACTGGTGAAGACCGCTCAGTGGCGCGCTAGCGCCTATTGGGCGCGGTTTTGCCGATGCCACCAATTGACCCTGTCCGAGAGGACAGGGGCTCTAAAGAGCGCCGCAGGAGCGACCCCAAAGGCCCCCGTGGGAGCGAGCAGAAACGACTAATTTGGCGCCGTGGCAGACCTGGGTAGGATGGGCCCCTGTGCCCTCCAAAGCGCCCAAATCGGCCGACTCACGGCCACCGGCCCCGGCCTTTTGGACCGGCACGACCTACTTCGCCGAGGGCCTGCCGTGGTCGATACTGCACCAAATCGCTGCGGAATTTTTTACCGCAATGGGCTTGCCCGCGCGTCAGGTCGGGTACACATCCGCGCTTCACCTGACAAGCACACTTAAGTTCATTTGGAGTCCGCTCGTCGATCTCTTCGGCACCCTCCGCCAATGGATGATAGCGACCCAGGCCGCGCTCGGGATCGCCGTTGGCATCGTCGCACTTCTCGCCAACCAATTCAGCACCGGCGGCGATACCAGCCTGATCTGGGTGGTCCTCGTGATCATCGGCGTGCTCTCGGCGACCCACGACATCGCCTGCGACGGCTACTACATGGATGCCCTCGGCAAGGACCTGCAGGCCCGCTACTCCGGGATCCGGGTCGCCGCCTTCAGGGTCGCGATGCTGGTCGGCTCGTCAGCGCTGGTCTACCTCGGCGGTCGCATTAGCTGGCTCCTGGCCTTTGGAGCAGCTGCGATGATCCTCGGCGGCCTCGCGCTCTTCCACCACTTCTTCCTGCCCCGCGGCGCCGGCGAGCGCGTGGTGGCACCAGAAAGCGAGAAGGGCCCAGAGGAAACGAACAAGGCCGCACCAGAGCCGACCAAAGAAGAGGCGGTCGGCCATGTGCTCGACGCCTACCTCTCGTTCCTCACCCAGCGGCGGGCGCTCTACGTGCTCGCCTTCATCATCACCTTCAAGCTCGGCGATGCCCTGATGTTCAGCATGTCGAAGGTGCTCTTTCGGGACCTGGGCGTGGGCACCGAGATCCGCGGGGTACTCAACGGCTTTGGCACCGTCGCCAGCATCCTCGGGGCGATGGTCGCGGGCGCTTGGATCGGCCGCGTCGGCCTCCGTCGAGCACTGCCGCCGATCGCCCTGGCGATGGCCGCGAGTGAGCCCCTCTACTTGCTGCTCGCCTCGGACACCCTGAGCCTGGGGCTCGCCTCCGGCCTTGGCGCACCTCGGGCCCTGCTGAACACGATGGAGCCCTCCCACCTCGTCGTCGGCGGTGTGCTGATCATCGAGCAGCTCTTCGGCGGCATGGCGACCGCGGCCCAGATGGTCTTCATCATGCGCCGCTGTCACCCCGACCACAAAGCGGCGCATTTCGCCTTCGCCACCGCCCTCTACGCCCTCGCTCAAACCCTCACCGGTACCTACAGCGGTTATTTTTACGAGACCCAGGGAGCGATGACCTTCTTCGGCCTCGCCAGTCTCATCTGTGTGCCCTGTCTCTTGCTGCTCTCGCGGGTACCTTTTGGCGATCCTGCGAAGTCCTGAGACACCGGTCCGCAACTTTGGCATATCGATATAACCGAGACATTCGCCGCGCAAATTTAATGGCGACCTCGGAGGTTCGTCGGGCTCCACGATCCATTTATTAATATATAGATAATCGTTTTTCCGGCGTCCCCTCGGCGGCCCTCGATGACCCAATGAACCTCCAAAACCTGAGCCCTCTCCGCCCCGGAACAGAGCGACTCGCGGGGCTCGCACAGCCCCCTGAAGTAGGGTATCGTTCGGCCGGTGCCTGCGGAGCGCACGACCCAGGAGCGCCGAGCCCGGGCGGATGCCCTCCGCAGGCGGTTCGGCCTGCTGCTCGCGCCGCTCGTCTTCATCGCCCTCCTGCTGGCGCCCCTGGGGCTAGAACCCTCCGCTCAGCGTCTGGCCGCGGTTGTCGCCCTCGCCGTCGTTCTCTGGGTCTCCGAGGCAATTCCGCTGGCGGCCACCGCTCTGCTCGCACCGGCGCTCGCCGTGCTCATGGGGGTCGCGCCGGCCAAAGAGGCCTTAGCCCCGATCGCCAGCCCGCTGATCTTTCTCTTCCTCGGCGGTTTTATGATCGCCCGCGGCCTCCAAACCCAGGGCATGGATCGACGGGCCGCGCTCTGGCTGCTGAGCCGTGATTTTATTGGCGGCCGACCGAGCCGAGTCCTTGTCGCTGTCGCCGTCGCCGGTTTCATCGGCTCGATGTGGATCTCCAACACCGCGACCGCAGCGATGCTGTTGCCGGTGGCGCTCGGCCTGGTCTCGGCGATCGATGCCTTTGTTCCCAAAGACGACAGTGCCCTGCACGAGTCGGTCCGCCGCTACGGCTCGGGCATGATCCTGGGCCTCGCCTACGCCTGCTCCCTCGGCGGCATGGCGACACCGATCGGCACCGCGCCCAACGTCATCGCCCTCGATCTGCTCGAGCGCCAGGCCCATGTGCACCTCGACTTCTTCACCTGGATGAGCTTCGCGCTGCCGACCGCACTGGTCTGTCTCGTCGGCCTTCTGCTGTGGATCCGCTTCCGTTACCCGCCGCCGCTCGCGAAGATCGAGGGGCTCACCGCCGCTGTCGACCTGCAGCGCCGCGCCCTTGGCCCGCTCTCCTCGGGCGAGTCCCGCTCGCTCATCGTCTTTTGCCTGGCGATCGTCGGCTGGCTCGCACCCTCGCTGATCGGCCTCGCCCTCGGCAGCCAGCACGCGACGACGATCTGGGCCCGACAAAGCCTCAACGAGGGCATCGTCGCCCTGCTCGCGGCCAGCCTGCTCTTTATTCTGCCGAGCGGCGACGGCGATGGCAAACCAGTCCTGCCCTGGGCCGAGGCGGTCAAGATCGACTGGGGCACGCTCTATCTGCTCGGCGGCGGCCTGGCCCTCGGCAAGATGATGTTTGATACGGGCCTCGCTGCGGCGCTCGCCAACGGTGCCCTCGCGCTCGCCGGTCCGCTCGCCGAGTCGCCGCTCGGACTGCTGGCGCTCGCCACTCTGCTGATGACCTACTTAACCGAGATCGCCAGCAATACAGCAACCACCAGCATGATGATCCCGGTGCTGCTGGCGATCGCCTTAAAACTCGGTATCGATCCCCTACCGATGGTGCTCTGCGTGACCATGGCGGCGAGCAACGCCTTCATGTTGCCGGTCTCCACACCGCCCAACGCGATCGCCTACGGCAGCGGCCACGTGCGCATCGGCGAGATGATCCGCACCGGCTTCGCCCTCGACCTGCTCGGCTTTTTTGTGATCCTCGCCTGCGGCGCCCTGCTCCTGCCCCTGCTCGGCCTCGGATGATCCCAATGAACCTGGTTGCAGGGGTCGAAGTACTCAGAAGCACTCAGTTCGCGGCGTCTCACAGAACCGCCTCTGCCTCCATCCGCCGGCTCTCTTTTCAACGGCTTGGAGGACGTGCTGGTGGTCGGGCGAGGGGGGTTCCGCGAGCGAGTCTAGGACGTGCATCGACCCCTTTAGGGGTCGACGCACGCTCCGACCTGTCTGAGGAGTGGGACCCCGAGTGGCCGCCTCAAGTCCGCTCGGCTCAGCTCGCCTGAGCGTTGGACTTGGCCTTGGCGGGCTCTTTGTAGGTCGGCCAGTGGAACCACGCGACGTAGGTATGATCGCGGACCGATGCGCCGATGTAACCAGAGCTCACAAGCGTATCGATGTCGTTGATGCCGACAGCGGCCCCCACCAGCTCCGCGCAGTTGCTGAGGCCGATGCCGTGACCGCCACGCGTATGGCCCCCCTTGTAGAGCAGACCCAGATCGGCGCCCAGGCTGTCCCGCAAGTTGACGTTGTGCTCGGGGTAGATCGAATTGCTGACGACCCAGCGGACCATCTCGTCGTTGACCGGCACGGCGACGATCGACACGCTGTCGTCGGCGCTGAAGCGGGCAGCGTTGTTCATGTGGTTGTAGATCACCCGGTCGAGAGCGGCGGTCTCGAGATCGTAGCGACAGACAAAACCGTCGTAGGCGCAATCGGTGGTCACGTCGACCTTGCGCTCGCCGATCCGGTAGGTGGTGCGCGCCCACTTGGCGATGAAGTCGAGCATCGTGTGGGTCTTGATGCCCGAGTCGATCGCCCGCAAAATCGGGTGCAAATCGCTGATCGCGTTGCGCATGATTCGGGCGTGATCGCGGGCGCGAAGGATGATGCTCTTGAGCTCCTCGCTGCTGATGGTCTCGCCCCGCGCATCGGCGGCCGCAGCCCCGATAAGCGCCAGCAAGGCGCCGCCGCGGATGTCGTGCAGGACCGACCGAACATCGCGACTGGGCGTGCCCAGCTTGTAGGTCGCAGCCCCTAAGTCGCGGAGCGTCAGGAGAAAGCGACGGTCCTTAAACTCCGAGAGGATGTGCTGATGGAGCAGCTCCTCGTGGTGGGTGTCGCTGAGATGCGCCGCGTCGCGGATGTGCAGCCAAAGACCGTAGGCGCGCTTGACCACCTCATAGGTCCTCTTGATCAGCTCGACGTCCTCGTGGGCGAAGCGGCTGAGCTTGACCGAGAAGCCAGTCCCGTCAAAACGATCGGTGCGCTTTACGGCGAGGTCAGTGGGGGCCAGGGCGATGTTCTCGTCGTGTGTCATGAGAAGCTCGTGAAGGCGGGATAGTGAGGTTTTGATCGGACTCCCGGTAGGGGACACCGCAATTAAACCAGGAGCGTATCCTCACACATCAAGGGGCCCTACCCACCGCTGGTGGCCGCGCAGACCCCTCGGCCGTCAGTCCGAGCGCCCACACCGACGCGACCAGAGCGACCACGCGCCGGCTATCGTCAGTCCGGCGATCAGGTGCCAAACGCCCCACCAGGCGGCGACCAGTGCAGCCCCGCCGAGCCCGCCAAAGAACGAAAAAATCAACACGAGGCCGAGGCCGCTGTTTTGAATCCCGACCTCGATGGTCAAGGCCCGTCGGTCGGCCCGAGTCAGGCGACCGGCACGGCCCAAGAGATTGCCGAGCCCGAAGGCGCAGGCGTTGTGCAGCGCGACGATGCCGACGATGCCGCCGACATGGGCCAGGAAATGCGGCCAATTTTTGACCAACGCGCCGACGATGAAGATCACGAGGAAGAGCATCGAGATCCTCCGCATCGGCACCCGCAGACGAGCGGCGAGCCTTGGCAGCCGTGCACTCACAACCATGCCCACCAGCAACGGCAGGCCGAGGATCAGACCGATCGCCAGCACCATCGCGCCGAATTCCAGCTCAACCTCGGTGAGCAGACCGGCGATGCCCGGATCGCGGGCGCCCCAAAAAGCCAAATTAAAAGGCGTCATGACGATCGCCGAGAGCGTCGTGATCGCGGTCATCGTGATCGATACGCCGGTGCTGCCCCCGCCGATATGGGTGATCACGTTGGAGACGTTGCCGCCGGGGCAAGAGGCGACGATCAGCATGCCGAGACCGATGCTCGGCTGCGGCTCAAAGAGCACGATCAGAGCAAAGGTCAACGCCGGCAGCAAGACGAGCTGGCCGACAAGACCGATGAGCACCGCCCGCGGCTTCCGCAGGATCCTGCGGAAGTCGTCGACCTTGAGATCGAGCGCCACGCCGAACATGATCAGGCCGAGGATCACGTTGAGCAGCAACAACGAACTCGGCTCAAAGGCGAGATGAACCTGATCAAGCGCGTCCATGGGGGGCTCCTTTTGGGTCCTCTCTCAAGCGACTCATGGCGCGTGTTTTGTCAGGATCACGTCGCTATCAAATTGATCGATGATCGCGACCTCGCCAACGGTGACGACGTTGCCATCCACATCGACTGCGACCGCCGAAGCAGAGTCGTCGCCCGAGCCCTCACCGTCGATCGTGCGCGCCCAGATCTCGGTGCCACTGCTCTCGTACTTGCGGATCCATATATTTGAGCCCTGGTCGGCGACCTCCTCAAAGCCGACCGCGATGATCTGGTCATCGCCGTCGATCGCGAGGCCGCGAAGGCCGTCGTCGCCGCTCGCTGCCCCGTTGTAGGTCTGGGTCCACTCGGCCTCGCCGCCGTCGATCGAATAGCGCCCGAGCCAAGCGTCGCCGAAGGAGGCGTCGCCGTGATCGTGGCGGCCACCGACGACAAACCAACCGCCTTCGCTGACGGCGATCGCCCCTGCCCAATCGGCTCCGCTCTCGGGGCCATCGACGGTGAAGCTCCAGACTTCCTCGCCGCCAGCGCTGTACCGGGCAACCCACACGTCAAAGGAGGTCGCGTCCGAGAACTCTCGACCAGCGACAAAAATATCCCCCGCGTCGTTGACCGCGACATCGGCGACCGAGTCGGGACCTCCACTCGCTCCGGCGTGCACAGCAGTCCACAGCTCGCCCCCCTGATCGTCGTAACGGCGAACCAGAGCGTTGGTATCCATGCCCTCCTTGATCGAGCCCCCGGCGATAAAATGGGAGGCGGAGAACATCGCCAGCGAGCCGATATAGGCCTCTGCCTGGCCGACATTTTGCCAGATGATCTGGCCGTTGGGATCGCATTTGCTGAGCCAGAGCAGCGAGCCGTTGTCGCCCTGGGTCTGACGGCCAGCGACCACCATAAAGCCAAACTCATCGCCCGTGATCGCCAGGCCCTGATCGTGCTGGTTGACACCACCGTCGTAGTTACGGGTCCAGATACTCACGCCGATCGGATCGTACTTGCGGATAAAAATATCCTTTTTGGCGACCGGATCGACGACGGTCGCCACCAGGTAGATGTTGCCGGCCTCGTCGGTCGCCACATCAAAACCCCGGTCGAGCTCCTCGTCGCCGCCATCGATCGTGCGCTGCCACCAAAGCTCACCCGCCAGCAGGGTGCAATCCGCCTCGCAGCCGTCGCCGCTCATCTGGTTGCCGTCGTCGCACATCTCACCGGGCTCGATAACCCCATTGCCACAGACGGGATCTTCGCCCGTCGGCTCACTGGTGCTGGTTTCGCTGTCGGTCTCGGTCGTCGTCGGCCCGGTCGTCGTCGACTCGGTCGTCGTCGACTCGGTCGTCGT
>CAYYUP010000037.1:33103-58820 GCA_964474905.1 uncultured Nannocystis sp.
CGGTCGTCGTCGACTCGGTCGTCGTCGACTCGGTCGTCGTCGTCGTCATCGAACCGCCTTCGCTCTCGCCAGAGCCATCGACACAGGCGAACAAAAGCACGACGGGCAGCGCAAACATCTGCGCAGCGCGAGCCCACCACTCGCGCCCGCTCCCGACCCGAGAATTCAAACATACCAAGCTAAGCACGGCCCCTACGCTAGCAGCCGGCGATGCTCGTCGTCATGTCGGCGCGACCGCGCCTGCGCTCCGCCCTGCGCACAACCCCAAACCCACCGCATCCGCCACACCGCCCCGAGGAGCGCAGAATGCAGCCAATCCTGCGATCTCGCGACAACGCGCCCTACCTCGTGCACCCGCGTTCATGGTAACAAGCCCGCCTTGGAGGGACCGTGTATCACGACTTTATGATCCTCGGCGGGGCCGGCCTGGTCGGCACCCAAGTCGTCCGTCACATCGTTCAAACCCTGAGCCCGCGGCGGATCGTCGTCGCCTCGCTGCTCGAACGCGAGGCCCGCGACGCCTGCGCGGGGTTCGAGACGGAGTTCGGCGACAGCGTCTGTTTTGTGCCCGCTTGGGGCAACCTCTTCGTCTCCGCCGATCTCTGCCACCAGAGTCGCGGCCAACTCCTGAGCACCAAGGAGCAGCGCGCCGCTCTACTGAGCGCCGTCTACGGGGATTTTGAGGCCGCCTACAAGAATAACCAGCTGGTCCAGATGATCCGCGACCATCGCCCCGAGGTGATCGTCGACGCGGTCAACACCGCAACCGGCTTCTCCTACCAGGACATCTTTGACGGCGCCGCCAAGGTCCAAGAGTGGATCGGCGAAGACGGCTTCGACCCCAAGGGCACCGACGACCTCGAGACATTCCTGCTCTCGCAGTCCGTGCCGCAGCTCATCCGCCACGTCCGCTTTGTCCACCGCTCGACCACCGAGTACGGCACCCGTGTCTATCTCAAGGTGGGCACCACCGGCACCGGCGGCATGGGCATGAACATCCCCTACACCCACTCCGAGGACCGGCCCTCGCAAAAGCTGCTCGCCAAAAACGAGGCCGCCTTTGGCCACACGGGGCTGCTTTTCTTGCTCGCACGAACCCCCGGTGCGCCGATCGTCAAGGAGGTCAAGCCGGCGGCGATGATCGGTTACCGAGCGGTCGAAGTCCGCAAGGTCCGCGACAAGCACCAAAACTCCGACCTCTACCGGCCGCAGCAGATAAGCCTCGCGGGCGGCGACCACCTCGAACTCCGCGACGATGCCGAGAGTTACGAGCGCGACGGCGAGCTCCGAGTGGCGATCGTCGATACCGGTGAAAACGGCGTCTTTACCCGCGGCGAGTTCTCGGCGATCACCGCCTTTGGCCAGATGGAGTACGTCACCCCCGAGGAGATCGCCGCACTCGTCGTCCGTGAGCTCCGCGGTGCAACCACCGGCCGCGACATCATCTCGGCCCTCGACGGCGCCGTGCTCGATCCGAGCTACAAAGCCGGCCTGCTCCGCGGCGTCGCTCTTAAGGATCTCGAGTCGGTCGAGCAGACCTCCCTCGAGGAGGGCAAGGCCGCGCCGTCGATCGCCCTCGGTCGCCTGGGTCCGCCAGAACTCTCCAAGCTGCTCTTTGAGGCAGATCTACTCTTCCACGTCTACGGCTCACTGGGCGCGATCGTCGAGGACAAAAGGCCCGCTTCGGAGGGCGTCAAGGCGATGGCCGAGGCGTTACAACCGACACAGGTCGACCGTCTCGCCCCTTCGATCGGCATCCCCGTGCTCCTGCCCGACGGCCAGAGCCTGCTCCGCGGCCCTCGGATCAACGTGCCCGAACTCCTAGGCCGGATCACCCGCGTCGACGTCAACGACGGATCGATCGACGTCTGGGCTCGCAAGGGCTGGGTCGACCTGCGCCCCTGCAACCTCGAGAAATGGCGCGAGCGCGCCCGCCGAATGGTGCAGGCACGTACCGATCTGCGCCGCGCGGGCTCAGCCGCGGCGACGATCCACTCCTACATGAACGACCGCTTTGACATCGGCGAAGTCGTCGCCTGGATCTTCAACAACGAGATGGGCGGCAACCGGGTCAAGTAGCCGGGCTCTCGCCGCCGTCGCTGGTTGCAGCTTCGGCGGTGATTGCTGGCTCCTCCTCGCGGAGGCGCACCGGGCTGACACGGGCCTCATCGGCGCCCGAGGAATTCTCGCGGTAAAACTCGCGGATGCGATCCATGTCCGCACCGACATCGCCTGTCAGCTCGATGGTCGGCCCGAGAATGATGCGCCGCTCCTTGAAGTGGATCCCGATCAGCAGCACCGGCACATCGGCCGCGCGGGCGATATGATAAAAACCGCTGCGCCAGTGTGAGCGGTACTTACGAGTGCCCTCGGGGCCGAGCGCTAAGACAAAACGATCGTGGGCCGCGAACTCGGCTGCGATGTCGGCGACGACGTTGCCAGAGCGCTCTCGGTCGACCGCAATAGCCCCAAAATAGCGAAAGAGCGGGCCCGTAAGGCCCCGCAGATTCGCGGGCTTTGACAGAAACCGCAGGCGAATACCGAGGTAGCCAAACCCGGCGAAGAAAACCACGCCATCCCAAGTAGAGGTGTGCGGGGCACCGATGATCACGTACTTGTCGAGCTTCGGCAGCTCACCCTCGATCCGCCAACGGATCGATCTAAGAATCATGCGAGAGAGGAGTCGGAGCATCGCGCGACATGCAGTCTACACGAGCGTTCGGCGATGCACGGCGCCAGTCATGCGCATCGATGGGCACAAGCACGCGCGCCAGCTCTCGTCCAAGAGCATGACCGAGCGACCCGGTGGTCTTCGCTCCTCCCCCAGCCGGTGTATGCTCCGCGCCATGGATCGCCCCTGTGGCCGCCTCTCTGCCTGCCTATCTGCCTGCCTGCTCCTCTTCACGCTGATCGGTCCTGTCGGCGGACTCGCCTGCGAAGGCGACGATACCAACAGCACGAGCTCACCAAGCGATCCCAGCGGCGACGCGAGTTCGGCGAGTTCGGCGACCTCGTCGACCTCCGACGGCACACAGAGCGCCACCGACTCTGACAGCAGCAGCGGAACAGGCACCGGTACTGGCCTCCCCAACAATTGTGAGAACAACGCGATCGGCGAATGGAACGCCTGCAAAAAAGGTCCGCTCACCGACAACTCAAAATGCAACTGGACCGACAACGGCATGACCGCCGGCGAGATCACCTGCGTAAGCCCGTCGAGCGGCGGTGGCAGCCTCTGTTCGATCAAGGCCTGTGAGAACGAATGTGACTGCTTTGCGCCGCCGACAAGCGGCACCGCACCCGTGATCTGCGCGCCGATCCTGAGCGGCGGGGTTAAGGGCTGTGTGCTCAATTGCAGCGGCAGCGTGACCTGCCCGGACGGTATGGAGTGTCTCTCGGGCTACTGCTACTGGCCAAACGAATGAGCGATATTGCACACTTCCTGTGTCCTATGAATACAATGTCTCCGGCCAGAGCGTCGACGCGATCTCGCGCTGCCTGGCCTCTCGCCGCCAGTATTCGGCCTCGACATCGATCCTGTAGGAGCCGGCGATCAAGCGGTCGAGCGTCGCCTCCAGGTCGGCCACCAAGGCCGGATCTTCGAGCACGATATTCGCCTCATCCTCCCAATAGCTGGCGGTGACGTCGAGGTTGGCCGAGCCGACACTGGCCACCAGGGCATCGACGCTCATCACCTTCGCGTGCACATAGGGACGGACGACACCGCCGCTTGCGACGATTTCGGGCAGCTTTGGCGTCGTGTATTCGTAGACCCGAGCACCGGCGCGGACAAGCGGCTCTAACCGGTGTTTGGTCATGTACTCAAAGAGCACCCGTGGCAGCGGCCCCGGCAGCATCTCGCCATCGCCTCGGCGAGCCACTGCGGAGCCGGTGAGAATCTCAACCCGCACACCGCGAGCCAGCGCCCGCATCAGCGCATCGCGCAGGCTCGCAAGAAACGGGAAATCGTTGAGTATGTACAGATGATGCTCGGCACCGTCGACCAGCGCCTCGTAGACCCCGAGCGTATTGGTATCGACCAGGCCCTCGTGCAGGACCAAACGCGCACAGGTCTCACCGACCTCGGCCGGCGGTGGAAAGAGCCGCGACTCGTCGGCGATAGCTTGCCCCCCGCCAGCCTGCCAAGTGTCGACAAACGCCCGCTGCACCGCCGCCACCAGGGGGCCGCAGAGTTCGACATGGGCATCGAGCCAGGGAATGCGCTCGTGCGGCGTCCAATCGGTGACCGCGACCTCATCAAACCCCGTGTAGTACTCGTCGCCGCAATTGCGACCGCCGACCAGCGCGACCTGACCATCGATGATGATCATCTTGCGGTGGTTTCGGCGCTTAAATGCGTCGACGTGGGGACGGTCCCCCGCGTTTATCGGCGACGCGGCAACAACCTCAATGCCCGGCTCTTTGGCCAAACCTGTGACCACTGGATTGCGGAGCCCGAGCACGCCCTGGGTCGAGTACAGCGCATCGACGATCAGCCGAACCCGAACCCCCGCGCGCGCCCGCAGGATCAGACGGACCGCCAGGCGCTCGGTAAAAGGACCGCCGCGGAGGATGTAAAACTGCAGATGCACGCTCTCTTTTGCCCCCTCGACGAGGGCAAAGAGACGCTCCCGCGCCCGCCGATTGTCGAGCTCGACGGTGCAGCGATTGCCTGCGACCTGCGGCGCGCCGCTAAGCATGTCAAGACGCCAGGTAAGCGGCGCCCTGGCGGCAAATGAGCGGACAAAGGAGGCCGCCACCTCGGACCAGGGCGCGAGCCCCTGGGGACGACGCAGGTGCGCCTCTAAACCCGTGAGATCGACGCTGGCGATGCCCTCACGCCCACAGGCATCGGCCCAAATCTGGCTCTCGTCGCTGATCATCAGGACCAGAGGCACGCCGTCGGCGCGGATCCGGCGGATCCGAGTCGCCGCGAAGAGACCGTGAAAATCGATGCCGAGAGTCTTGAATTCGACGTCCGCTCGCGGGTGCACCAGGATCGCCGCGCGCGGCAGATGGTGCCGCTCCAGCGCCTCGCGGATCGCCTGCTGTCTGTCCTCCGGGTCGAGATCAAAGTAGACCAGGGACCAGCCGCGCAGGCTGAGTTCGCGGAGCCCATCGATCCGCCGCGGCGGATCGCAAAGCAACAGCTCGGCGTCGACCGCCGCGGTCGGTGAGTCGCCGATCACGTGAACCACCGACGCCCCCTGCTCTTGCCCGTAGGCGACCACACGACCGCGGCGATCGAGGGCATCGACGGTCACTGCATAGACCCCCGGAGAGCTCGATATCGTGCGCGTCCAGACCTGCGGACCGGCGATCTCGACCTCGCCGGCGACCTCCTCACCGAGGCGAATCCGGGCCCGCACCGCCCGAAGGCGGGTGAGTCGACCGATCGCTTCGACCACATCGACCGCAACACCGACACCGACCAGGCGATCTCGACCGGCACTTTGCTGCGTAAAACGAATGACACCGCCGGTCCTGCGCCAACGCTCGAGCGACGCCGAGATCGTCTGCACAGCGGATTCCAATGCACCTCCCGGCGCCTTATCCGCGACCTCGATGCCGCTCGTCTCCGCAAAGAACGAGCGAACGATGTCCGACACCCGGGTACCAACACTTGTGCGGGTCTCGTCGGCCATGGACATGTGCGCACAAGCCTGCGCCTTTGGCCCGCAAAAGCCCAAGAAAAACCTCGTGAAGCCCGAGAGTCGGGCAAAGACCCCTTCCGGTTGGCGGGCCCGCAAAGCCGGGCTATGGTCCCGCGGTATGCGTTGGCTGCCATTTTTCGCGCTCTCCTCCCTGCCTCTCCTCGGCTGTTGGCCCTCCGAAAGCGCCTCGACTTCGGCGACCGTCGGCGAATCCTCGACAACGAGCACAGGCGAGACCACCGGCCTAACCACCGGCGAAACCACCGGCGAGACCAACAGCACCGGCGAAACCGTTGGCGAGACCGTCGGCGAGACCGCTGGAGTGCCGCCCAAGTTCTGGCCCGGCGAGGTCTGCGAACCGGCAGCCGAGGAGAAAACCGGCCCCGCAAAGGTCTACTTCGATCTCGACGCCGGTACCGAGCCAGGCCTCGACTTCTTCCGCCTGCCCTTCCCCATCGACAGCCGTCTAAAGGGCGGCGGCATCGACCTCGATGGCTTCCCGCGGCCGCCCGCCGATATCGATCCGATCTACGGCGCCGTCGTCGAGCGCTGGCTCAAACACCTCCGGGGCGAGACGCCCGGCTTCGCGGTCAACGGCGCCACGCTCTTCCGCAGCAACTACGGGATCTCCGATTTTGGCGACGGAGGCATTCACTATATTGATATTAGCCATGAGTCGCCGAATTACGGCCAAGAGGCCCTAGGAATCCGCTACCGCGCCGAAAATGGCTCGATCAGCCGCAATAACTATATCTGCCCCAACTGGCTGGCGGTCGAACGCAGCGACGGCGCACCGCTGCGGCCGGCGACCACCTACGCGGTGCTGCTGACCACCGCACTCAAACCCGCGGGGGCCGATCATTTTGTGGCCGACGACGACTTTAAGGCGATGCTCAGCGACGCTCAGCCGGCAGACTCCGCACAGTTCGCAGCCTGGCAGGATTTTGCGCCGCTTCGAGAATTTTTAACGAGCCCCGAAAACATCAACAACGACGGCCCTCAGCTCAACAAATCAGAGCTCATCGGCGGCACCGTCTTCACCACTGCGCCCAACCTAGACCCCCTGATCGGCGCCCGCGAGGTCATCGACGCCGCGCCCTTCCTGATCAGCGAGCTGCACCTCTGCGAGGGGCCCGGTGACTCGCCCTGCTCGATCGCCCCGGGGCTGAGCGCAGAGGAGCAAGACAAACGGCGCTGCGGCGAGTCCTCGGCGGACTACTACGAGATCCACGGACGCCTGCGGATCCCGATTTTTCAGGAGGGCATCGCCCCTTACAGTTCGGTCGGCGGGGCCATCGACATCGACGACGCGGGCCCGGTCATCCGCAGCACCCGCGACACCTGCTTCTCGGCGACGATCCCCAAGGACAGCGAGCTGCCCGAGGGCGGCTGGCCGGTGCTCATCTACGCCGACGGCACCAGCGGTTCCTTCCGCGGGGCGATCCGCAACGGCCTCGCCCAGGAGGTCGCCGCCCGGGGCATCGCCACCCTCTCCCTCGAGCCCGTATTGCACGGCGAACGCCGCGGCGACGACGACAGCGACGGCCTGGTCGAAGGGCTCGACGTCTATCAACTGGTCTTCAACGTCTTCAACCCCGACTCCGCCCGCGATACCGTCGTCCAAGGTGCCCTCGATCAATTCAGCCTCGTGCGCCTCAGCGAGCACTGGACCGACGACACTTTGCTCGACGGCCAATCGATCCGTTTTGACAGCGAGGCGATCGCCTTCGCCGGCCACAGCCTGGGCGCCAACTCGGGTTCCCTCTTCCTGCCCTTCGCGCCGACAGTGCGCGCTGCGGTCATCAGCGGCGGCGGCTCAAACCTGCCCCAGGCGCTCTTAGCCAAGCAGGAGCCGAAGATCCAAAACCCGGTCACGATGGCCTGGATGACCCCCATCGAGCTTTTGCAGGTCGCCTTTCAAGAGCGCCCCGATCGGATGATCACCAGCTATCACCCGATGCTGCTGCTCCTCAATACCTACGTCAATCGGTCGGATGCCGACAATACCAGCCGTCACCTCCGACGCGAACCGCTGGGCTCCTTGGCCGCCAAACATCTGCTGCTCTACATCGGCCATCTCGACTCCTATACACCGCTACGGGCCGCGGGCTCCCTGGCCATCGGCGCCGGCACCGAGATCGCCGAGGCCACACTCTTTCCGGTGCCCTGTGACGATTACAGCGACGATGCCGAGCGCATGGCCTGCGGCTACACCAAGTCCGATCTCCTGCGTCTCACCGACCTGCCAGCGAGCGCAAATCTCGGCGGCGAGACTGCAATCGTGCGCATGCTGCAACAGCCCCCTGGCAAAGACGGTCACTTCGTGCTCTTTCAACCGGCCGAACTCAAACGGGCCGCTGCTTTCATCGCCAGCGCCCTCTCAGACGAAGGTGCCCCGACTGTGCCATGATCGCCCTTTTGCCGTGCCCGAGCATGGAGCTCGACTCCAGGCTCGGGCTGGCCTGTTCTTCGTGGGCCATGCTCGCAGCGACATCCAGATAACCCAGGGCCCCTAAAGAGGCACTCATCGAGTGTACTAAAGTTACATTTCGTACGTCACCCACGGGCTTTGCAATCGTATTACAGCTGCACTTTTCGAGCCGACAATTTCGGCCGCGACTCCACCTATGTAAGAGCCTTTCAGCTTGCCACATTCACTTTCCCCGCATAACTTGGGGGACCTTTCACAAACTGCGAGGGCCGGCTGAGGGCGATTCTCAGCAACGACCAAGCATATGTGAAAGACAACAACATACCGCCGAGAGAGACATCACCTGTTATGCTTCCGCCAGCGATGGAGCGCCCCGCTATCGAACCTGAATGGGTCCAAGCCGGCGACTCTCGCCGCGATCCGAAGATCGGGCGCTATCTCCTGCTCGCTGCAGACCAACCAGCTGTCAGCCACGGCACTCGCGTGGCCTACGACCCCACACTGGGGCGCAAGGTCCATCTCGAACTGCTCGATACCCACAGGGTTGGCCCACACGACCACACTCGCTTCAAGCGCGAGGCCCAGCACTGGGCCCAACTCACCCACCCCAATATCATCTCGATCCTTGACGCCGGGATCCATGAGGGGCAGTTCTTTGTCGCCACTCAGTACGTCGAGGATCAGACGGCACGGCGCTGGATCTCCAGCGAGCCTGGCGGCCGCGCCTGGACTGAAGTGCTCGAAATTTTTCTCGCTGCGGGCGAGGGGCTCGCAGCCATTCACGGGGCGGGGCTGATTCACGGAGCGATCAGCCTGGACACAATCCTCGTCGGCGACAACGGTCGTGCACGGATCGGAGGCGTGCGCATGGTGGCCCATAACGAAACGAAGGCCATTGCCCAAGCGCACGATCAGGAGGCGTTCTGCAACGCGCTACGCGAGGCACTCGGTGATCGAACTTTCCCCCCTCGTCTGCACGCGGTGCTCACACAGGGATTCGCCGCGCACGTCGACCCCCGCAGATCATCCGTGGCGGCCCTTCTCGTCGATCTGCGACGGGTCGCGAAACCTCGACGGTGGAGAATCCCCGCACTCGCGGCGATCGCCACGGCTGCACTGGCGCTCGCGGCCGTGACCTCCAGCGCGGGACTGGGGATCTGTGAGGGCGCCAAGCTGCAACTCGACAGCGTCTGGGATCATCCGCAACGGCATGCCATCGCGAAGGCGTTCGCCAGCGCAACGCTGCCCCACACTCGCAATACTTGGACACGGGTCGAGCGAGGACTCGACCACTACGCCGAGGTCTGGGCAGCGAAACACACGGAGATCTGTGAGGCCACCAACGTCGCACACAAACAATCCGATGCGGTCATGGATCTGCGCATGAGCTGCCTCGCCAAACGCCGCGTCGCTCTGCGCAATGCTGTCACGCTCCTCGCCCAGGCGCACGAGCCAAGCCTTACCGAAGCGGTGACACTGGTCTCGAGCTTGCCAAGGCTCTCGCGCTGCGACGAGGTACACCTCCTCCAACTCAGTCTTCCGCCCCCCGACGATCCCGAACTCGCCAATCGCATCAAGACTCTGCGCGAGATGCTCAGCCGCACGCGAGCGCTCGAGACCGTCGGGGCCTACAAACAGGGCCTCGCAGTCGCCCTAGAGGTCTCAAAGCGGGCGGAGAGCGTGGAGTACGCCCCGCTCGAAGCGGAACTCGCCCTTGTCCGGGGTCGGCTACGCGTACTGACGGCCGAGTACGATGCCGCCCGCACCGACCTCGAGCACGCCTACCTCGTGGCCACATCGTGCGGCCACCAGCAGGTCCTTCTCGACGCCTCGACAGCCCTGACTGCCCTCCTCGGGGTTGAGCTCGAGCGCTTTGCGGTCGGGCTCCACTGGGGCGAGCTCGCCCAGGTACTGGTCCGTCGACCGATGCACAACTCTCTGGGCGAAGCTGAGGTCCGCACCCAGCTCGGACGCGTGCTCGAGGTTCGGGGCGACTACAAGCCCGCCCATGCCCATTTTGTGGCCGCCCTCGCGATCCGCGAGGCTCATCTCACGGGTGCTCACCCGCAGATCGCAGATTCGTTGAGCGATGTCGGCGGCATCTTAAGCCATCGCGCCAAGTACAAGGAAGCGCTCGCGCACTATCGGCGGGCACTGGCCATACGCACCAAGACCCTTGGCAAAGCCCACCCGCGCGTCGCCGATTCGCTGGCTGATATCGGCCGAATCCACCGACTCGAAGGGGCCTATGATAAGGCCTTTGCAAAATTCCAGACTGCCCTCGAAATCCGAAAAGCTGCCCTCGGGCCCGAGCACCCCATGGTCGCGAGCGCACTCGAGATGATCGCCATCACTCATGGAGCCCAGGGAGATCACCAACAGGCCCTCATCTATGTGCAGCAATCGATCGAGATCAAGACAAAGGCGCACGGCCTCGAGCACACAGCCGTCGCCGACGCGATCTTTCGCCTCAGCGTAGAACTCTTCTTTCTCGGCCGCCACGATGAGTCCGAGGTCGAGCTCCGACGCGCGTTGACCGTGCACAAAAAGATCCTCGGTCCCGAACACATAAAAGTCGCCGAGGCGCGCAAATTCCTGGCCGACATCCTCAATACGCGGGGCGACATCGAGGGCGCCGTGCGAGAGGGCGAGCGCTCCCTGGCGATCTACGAGCGACTGCTTGGGCCCGAGCACCCCGTGCTGGTGGGTCCCCTGATCGGCCTTGGCAACGCATTGCCCGCCCTCGGCCGCTCCGACGAAGCTCTCGCCGCCACACGACGCGCACTCGCGATCGGTAAAATCAACGACCCCAACCATCACAACGTCGGCCTCGCCCATAACAACATCGGCTCCGAACTGCTCGCTCGCGGCCAACTCACCGAGGCGGCGACACACCTCCAAGCCGCACTCACGATCTACGAGCAGACCCTTGGGCCGATGCATCCAGAGGTCGCGGGCACCCTCGTAAACCTCGGCGAACTCGCGTACAAACGCGAACGCTTTGATGAGGCATCGGCCTACTACCACCGCGCACTCAACATCGGCGAGCAAGCCTTCGGACTCGACCACCCATTTATGGCCTACCCCCGCCTTGGTCTCGCCAAGATCGCTCTCGCCCAAGGCAAACCCGAGCAGGCCCGACGAGAGTGCGAGCAATTGCTCGTACTCTTGGTCGACTCGCCAAATCTTCGCCCCGCGGCCCAATTCGTGCTCGCCAAAGCGCTCTGGCTCGGACGAGGTTCTCGTCGCAAAGCTCATGAGTTCGCGCTCCACGCCCGCGCTGAGTATATTGAAACCAACGATTTCGACGAACTCGCAAAGGTCGAGGCCTGGCTAGAGACGCATCGTACGAGTCATCATGCTCATTAAGGTAAACCCCAAGCAAGCGTCTACCTGCGCACTCGTACGTCTCTCGGGGCCGCCCTATGCCCGATGATCACGGTATGGAAGTGCAGCCATTTGAGGGGCTCGAAAGCACTGCGCCGACGCGCACTCGCAAGCACAGCAAGGAGTCCTCCACTGCCGACGTGCCCTTGTCAGAGTTACGATCCGAGGGAATTACGATCGGCCGCTATCTCTCGTTGGGCCAGATCGGTGCTGGCGGCATGGGCATTATCCTCGCCGCCTTTGATCCCGAACTCGACCGCAAAATCGCCCTCAAGCTGCTCAAAGCACCGGTAGGCGATCCAACGCAAACGCGGTCGAGGCTCGAACGCGAAGCTCAAGCGCTTGCCAAGCTCGATCATGCCAATGTCATCCGCGTCTACGACGTCGGTGTCCACGGACAGCAGCTCTTCATCGCAATGGAGTATGTCCCCGGCATCACTCTGCACGAGTGGATGAGCGCGGAGAGCCAACCCCGTGACTGGCGCGAGGTTTTGGCGGTCTTTGCTCAAGCAGGACGAGGGCTCGCGGCGGCCCATAGCGCGGGCATCATTCATCGTGACTTCAAACCCGCGAACGCCATGCTCCGCACCGACGGCCAGGTCCTGGTGATGGACTTTGGGCTCGCGCGTGCACTCCGGGACCCCGAGATCGGCGAAACCACTCAACCCGCAATCAGCCCGGTCACGAACCCCGTCACGAACCACGATACCTTTGTCCACACCTTGACACAATCAGGGCTGACTATCGGCACCCCGGCGTATATGTCGCCTGAGCAATTCGGCGGCAGTGAGCACGAGGTCGACACCCGTGCCGATCAGTTCAGCTATTGTGTCGCGCTCTTCGAAGCTCTCTACGGCCAACGCCCCTTTTCCGGCAGCAGTGCGCTCGAGCAACTCGAGCAGATCCGCCGCGGGCCAGTCGATGAGGATACCGGCAGGAGTAAGAATAAGCATAAGCATAAGAAAAAGAAAAAGAAAAAGAAAAAGAATAGCGTGCCGAGCTGGGTTCGAGCGGTGGTTGTGCGGGGTCTCGCGGCGGAGCCAGACGATCGGTGGCCGTCGATGACAGCGCTGCTCGCGGCCCTCGCCGATGACCCGCGATCGCGAATACGGAGACGCGCCTTGCTGAGTGTGCTCGTCGTAGTGCTCGGCAGCAGCGTGTGGCTAGCCGCAGCGAAGATCCACTCCGATGCACAGATCTGCGAAGTTCCATTGACGGCACTCGTGGGCATCTGGGACGAACCTGCTCGCGCCTCACTGAGTCGGGGCTTCAAGGCTACGGGGCTCACGTACGCGGAGGACTCCGCGGCCCGCGTCGAAACCTTGCTCGGGCGCTACGCCGAGGATTGGCGCGAGGCACGACGGGAGGTCTGCGAACTCACGCAACGCGGGGAGCAGTCGCGCGAACTCCTCGCGCAACGTGAGCGCTGTCTAATGGAGCGCCGGGTCCGTCTGCGCGCAACCGTCACTCAGCTCACGGCAGCCGACGAGGCCGCGGTCTTTGCCGCGATCCCGGTGGTTCTTGATCTGCCCTCGCTTTCTCGCTGCGCTGAACTCGACACCCCTGACAACATGTCCTTTGGGTCAGATAAAACCAAGGCCGCGAACGAAGTCAGCACGCAGCTCATCGAACTCGATATCATGGCTCGGCTCGGCGCTGGTGCGAGAGCTCTGCGGCTCGCGGCTCGCGTAGCCGAGCAGGCCGAGACCCTCGCGGACACGCCGACCAAGGTCCGCATGCAGCTCCTGCTGGGGTCTTTGCAGGCCGACGCGGGCGACCTGGACACGGCAAGGGCGACGCTCGAGCGCGCCTTTTACACTGCCATGCAAGCCAACATGGGCCGCGAAGCCGCGCGAGCGGCAAGCCGATTAATGGTCCTCTCTCCAGCTGGCACCGATCAGGCGCGGGTTTGGGCGCTGCACGCAAACGCCGAATCTCAACCCGCGGGACGTTCTTTCCTGCGATCGCAGTACCTCACCAGCGCCAGCCAGGTCGCTCGCGCCGAGGGCGAGATCGACAACGCCAGCGAATACCTGCGGCGTGCGCTCACCCTACAGGAGGCCACACTCGGTCCGGCCCATCCCAGACTCGCCGCAACCATGATCGAGCTCGCCTCGCTCGCGCTTGTCAGCGACCAAGAGAGTGACGCCCGCGCCTATCTCGAGCGAGCCCGGATCCTCGAATTACACGCACGTGGCCCTCAACACCCCGCCATCGCCGCGATCGACCAAGCACTCGCCGCACTCCCCTGAGAGACCACACGACCTCAACCCGCGACGTTGTGAATCTTGAGATCAGCGACCCCGATTCGAAGCTCGTTTGTATCCCGGCGCCGCTCGACGATATGAACCGCATCGACAATTCCTGCCTTCGCGAACTGCCGACGGATCCGATGGATCTCGACATGGAGCCGTCCGGCGTCGAAACCGAGACGATCGATGAGCATGTTTTGGTGGATCCAGCCGCGCACATGGGGAGCAACGGTCGTGTCGTGAAGACGCACACGCGCCAGAGCCAGCAGGGTCCGATCGTGAGCGCGAAGCTTAAACTCGACACTACGGTCACCACGCACAGCCGTGAAGGCCGCGAGCTTCTGCGCAGCATCAACACAAAATTCGAGCTTCACCGAGCCGAGGGTCAAGACGGCATCCTTGGCATCGCGCGTGGGCGTGAGCTGTTCTGGCAGGTGAACGCGCCACGATCCCTCACTCGACCCCACGACTTCGCCATCAGCGACAGACGCGAGCCCATCCGCGGTCTCGAGACGCCACCCTTCGTTGCAATGGAGGATCATCAGCTCGGGACTATCAGCGTGTGGCAGGGATAAAAGCCCTCCGACCGCCAGGACCACGCGCTCCTCCGCACCGACGGCGACAGCGTGGAGGCTTGGCGGATCCGCATCGATAAGTTCGAAGCCATCGCGCCGTCCAAACCCGAGCATTGTGCCCGCAGGCACACAGACTCGCAGACCTTCACCGAGCCGAGCGCCGTCGACGTAAGTCCCGTTTCGGCTGCCCAGGTCCTTGATCTCCCAGACGCCGTTACGCCAGCACAGTAACGCGTGCGCACCCGACACCTCATGCTCGCGAAGGCGCAGCTGGCAAGCGCGCGAGCGGCCGATCAAGCACTGACCCGGAACGAGCCAAATGAAGTCACCGTCGAGTCTGCGAAGTCGTGCCAAGCCTAGGCGCCGCCGCGAAAGAGGGTAGTCCATTGACTCGCCCCCATTCAACGGACAAAATCGCCCATCGCCCATCGCCCCCGCACCTGGCTCGCCATGGGCCGCAATCTGCATACGCAAGATTGATCGACCCTGGCGTCGAGAGGCGCTCTCGTACTAGTCGGCCCGCGCCGGCACATCCGACACCCAGGTCGGGCTGCCCTTGCAGGTGCCGTCATGCCCGTGGCCGCTGCGATCGATGATCGTCGAACCGCGGCCCTCATCCAGGGGCCAATAGCTCACCAGACCGCTCTCGGCACCTGTGAGACGACGGCCCATATCCGCCTCGATATCCGCGGCGCTGCGTTCATGATCCCAGATGCGCACCTCGCTGATGCGACCCTGCCAATGCGCGTCATCTTTGTCGTTGTTGCCCAGGCGAACAGAAGTTGCGGGATTGATCGGTTTGTGTTTTCCGGTACCCGTATACCATAACTTTCCATCCATGTAGATCTTCATGACACTGTTGCCTTTGGTGAAGGCCCAATGAGTCCACCGATCTTTATAGTCCGCGGGCGAAGCGGCCTTGTAGATCCGGTCGGTCTCCGACACATTACTTCCGCAGTCAAAATAGACATAACTATTGGACCAGGGAAGATGCACGCTTAGAGCCCTACCGGAGGTCATACTTTTCGCGGAGAATACGCAGGTATCCGAGGGCAGCTGGCTGCCGCCCTTCGCCCAAAAACTCAGCGTGAGAGCCTCCCCGACGGGCACGCTCGCGGTCGGAAACTCGATGTAATCGCTCTGCCCATCGAGAGCTAGCGAGGTGGTCATCGTCCGCGCAATGCCACCGGGCTGGGACATCGTGAAGATCTCCTCGGAGGTGGTGGCGCGTATCTCTGGGGCGAGGGTTATCTTCATATTCAGCTTGATCTCATGGGCGCTGAAGACCGCGTCGATTTGCTCTGCGATGTTGTTGGCGCCCACTCCAAAACCTAAGAGGTCCGTGAGCGGGATCGTCAACTCATAGGTTGTCAACACCTGCCTCTCGCCGCCGGGGTAGAAGGTCGGCTGCGTTGTCGTCCAGATAAGACGGGTCATCTCGATCGACCCGCGGTCGGTGTATCCCCCTCCATACATGTTCCGACGGATCTGATCGTCGCTTTTGTTCACCGCAACGATGAAGTCCGGGTTGAATGAGACCTCGACAAGCGGGATGAAGCCGATGTTGTTCTGGAGCGCAGAATCGGTAAATTTGGTCTCGTAGGAGATGTTGACCGCGAGCTTGTCGCCGCGGCGTGTGGAGGTCATTGTTGTGCTTAGTATATTGGGCATGATCGCGTCTCTTTGTTCTTGGGAGCTTACTCGCGAGAATCACCGTCAGCCCCGTCGGCTGCCGGCGACCTCGAACTGCGACTCACTCGGGCTTCATCTGGGCGGAGGCGACGACCTTCTTGGTGCAGGGGCAGGGCTCAGTATCGGGCTCAACGGGCTCCGCTTTGCTGGCGCAGATCACCGTCTCGAGCATGGCCTGGAAGCCGCTGTCGAGCGTATCTGCGGCGGTGAACGACTGACCGCCGGTACTCGATGCGACCCGTTGAAACTCATCTTTGTTGCTCTGGCGGACGGCTGCCTTTGCTCTGCTGTCGGCGAGGTAGGTATGGATGCGAACGTTGGCGGTATTGGCGACATCGATCGCTTGGGTCGCTGCGCCCAGGTCTGCACCTTCGCGGGTATCACCACCTTCGAGACCCTCGTCACCGAGGAAAAACATCGCCCGGCTCGCGTCCTCGCGCCAATCGAAGTGAGTCGAGATATCCTCGATCGCTCGGGCGCCGTCCTCTTGGGCGCCGCCCGAGGCAACACTGCCCCGTTTGCGGCCGCGCATATCGGCCTCAGCAACGCCGAGTCCAACGAGGTATTGGCGGATTGTGGTATCGAAAAGGGTCTTGCTAAACCTGCCCTCGATCCCGAGGTAAATCACCCTCAGATCGGAGGGACAACTCGCCTTGGCAGAGTCGATGGCCGCGCTGACGGCATCGCTCAGGATGAGGGCATCGGGTCGCATGGAGACACTCGAGTCGATGACGACGACCAGGTCGACCAACGGGATCTCGAGCTCGGGTTCGGCAGGCGCGTCGCCGACGACGCAGCGACAGGGTGTCGGGAAGGTCAACTTTCGGCCGCCGCAGCTCTGCTCCTGATCCCCACCGCGGTGGGTTGAGACACTCCCGTGCTGGCCCGGTGCAGCCGTGCCTCCGGCGAGGGCGTGGGTATCATCGGGCACATTGGACATGTTGACGGTGAAGCGCGACGGCTTGCCCTCGGACTCGCGAACGAAGCTCATCGCCAGGAGCTGGTGAATGTCCATTGTCCCGACGATCGGATCCTCGTACCAAAACGAGGTCAGCTCGGGACCGCGGCCCCCTCCACTGATTACATGTGCGATATCAACTGGGGTTTCGTCACCCAAGTAGGTAAAGCAACCCAACCCGAAGACCGTACCGTCCGGATTGAGCACATTGAAGGTGTACGTCGTTGTCTCCTCTGGATCCTCGGGGTCCTCGGTCTCGGGCTCGGGCTTCGGAGCGGGAGCGGGAGCGGGAGCGGGCGCAGCTTCGATGAGCACGAGGCGAGCGACGATCACAGCACTATTGGCCCTGTTTTCGGCGCTGATGAACTTTTTGACAACTTCGCCGTTCTGCTTGAAACCGACGATTTCTACCGCATAGGTCGCGCCGCCGAGCACGACGGTCTCGGCGGCCCTCGCTGTCGACAGAAGAACCTCATCGGGGACTCCGCGGCCCCTGTTGGGGGTCTCGTTGTGGTGGAACTCAAAATTGAAGTCGCGCCTCAGCCCCCCCTCGTCAAACGCGACGGTCACCTGCAGCTTGGCGACAAAACGGAGGTTTCGAAATGAACGGATCACGAAGTTATTGTGGGTGAATGTCCCCAGTACGAATTCTTGACCGTCGAGGGGAATCGGAGTCGTCGAGCCGACGAAACGGTAACCGCTCTGCCGCCGAGAGCGATCGGCAGCGACCCCCCAGCTGACCTGAGAAGTGTTGATCCCCTTGCGCCTCGGCAGACGCTTGTTGATCGATTTCCATACACCTGAAGTTGTCGCTGTGGTCATATTTCTGTCCCTCTCCGGAGTTGTGCCGACTGCCAGAAACGCCTGCGGTGTGCAACCATGTACAATGATCACAGACCGACGAATACCGCCATCGCGCACGAATACAACGTGTGCTCGGCGGCTGCTGACGAATCGAATGCAGCCACGTCTACCGGTTGACGATCTTGTGCCCGATCGTCGCTTCGCATGTCAAGGGACATGGCCGTGAAATGGCATTACAAGGCAGCCCAGACCTCGCCTGGGCAAGATCGAAACCTCAGCGGTCGCGATCTGCACAGACCCTGAGCTTACGAGCCGCCACGGCCGGAGTCGCGCACCCAAGGCCCCAGGGCCCAAGGCCCCAAGGCCCCAGGGCCCCGGACTTAAGCCTCTGGGTCCTGCTCTTTACCCGTTTCGAGGATCATATGACCATTCGATGCCGCGTAGACGACATAGGCAAGCCAGGTCGGATCCCCGAGCTTTCGCGCCCGTTCACGGGCGAGCTTCGCTGCGCTCGAAAAGCTCGCGCCGCCGAGCAATGCCGCGTAAAAACCCTCGGCAAAGCGCAGGGCCGCACCGTCGCCAACCGACCACAGCGGGGCGACAACAGCCCCCGCACCAGCGCCCAAAAAGGACGGCGCCCAGCCAGCGAAACCACTCAGCAGATTTTCGGCCCGCGCGACCTTACAGGCATTCAGAAAGACCAATGCACGCTCGCCTCCGGGGCCACGCAGATCGGCCGAGGCGGCGACCTCCGAGGCCGCCAGACGGGCTGGAAACCACTTGCGCCGCGCCTTCGCGCCTTCGCCGACGCTGCGCACCTCGCCCTCCATGATCAGCCATGCCTCTCGATCTGCAATCTCGCCATGAGCCGCAATATGCAAAAGATCGATCGACCCTGGCGTCTCCAGGCGCTCTAGTAGTACGTCTGGATCTGGATCGAGCGCCACTGTCGACATTCGCAGTTCCAACCACCTCCGCTCAAGGGTCGCGGACGGCAATTCCAACGCCTTGACCGGATACTCCGGAACGACCGTAAAGGCATGACCCTCGCGGACGATGATCTCCTTTGCGGGCACCGAGCCCCAGATCCTGCGCACCATTCCGAGCTCCGCGAGAAAGCAAGACTCACTGGCCTTTAGGGGTCCATCGGGGTCCTTGAGGTGGACTAGCTCCCAGGGAATATGCCCCTCGTCGGAGAGCAAACTCAGGCCCTGGAGCCCCTCACGATGCCGCCAGAGCATCGCCCGCAGATCGCGAGGCAAGAGCTGCTCACCGAGCTGGACCCCAAGCGCACGTAGCCGACGATCAAAGCGCTTGGCCTCGCCGCCCGCCTGCTTCCACTCGCTTTCAATGCGCGTATAGAGGCCGGAGATCACATCCTCGATAGCTCCGTGCAGGAGTGCGGACTCAAAGCGGTGGCCGAGCCCAAGCGCGGGCGCCCGCAGATGATAGCGATATCGCAGACCCGTCGCCTCACGGAGTTCGATGATCTCGAGAGAAACCCCATCCCCGGCATCCTCGTAAGCGCCCTGAGCCGCAACCGAGACAGCCGCTTGCCCCGCGGCTGTGCCCGCAGCGACAAGCGAGACCTCGAGCACCATACGAGCGATCGCTCGCCCGCCCTGACGGGCGATCACCCAGAGACAACCAGCTCCGATCTCATCGCCGCAAAGCTCGACAAATAGACCGATCTTGGCGCCATCCGCCGGGACCTTGAACACCACCGGCGAATGATCGATCGTACGCAGGCCGCTCCGGGCCAAGACCTCGATCTCTAGCCATTCGCTAGTGCTGACGAGGGCACTAGCACTCGCATTCGCACTCGCCCCTGCATCCTCCGCGGCCTCCGCGAGTGCACCCCGAGCGACCTCGATATCGACCCTAAAGATCTCACCTACGCCGACCTGAGCTGGCGCAGCCGCTCGAAGCCCGAGATCGACGAGTTCATCCTGCTCGCCATCGTTTTCGTCATCGCCCCCATCGTCGTCACCGATACCAAAGGACACCCCCCCGAGTGCATCGTCGACAAGAGTATCAATACTGTCGAGATCAAAGTCGAGATCGATCTCAATCTCGAGATCAAGGTCTTTCCTGATAAGCTCGATCTCCTCGAGCTCGAGCCAGCTCATCAACTGGTGATGCACCGGCTCCTGAACAAAGAAATTGACGTGAAATACCGCCGGGTTGTCATCGAAATGCAACTGGCCGCTGTAGCAGAGGTCGGGGTGCAACGTGCGTGTAGAGGCATTGTGCACCACCAAATCGCTGGCAACCCCGCGGTAGAGACGAGTGACCACTCGATCGGCGAGCAGGGCCTTGGCCCCAGCGGCAAGACCGCCCCGCAATGATGCGATGATGTCGGACTCAGCCGAAAATGATGAGGTGATTCTATAGTAGCGGGGCGCTGGCCCCTGACGCGCCGGTAGGGCGGTATTATTGAGCACACGCACGACATCACCGCCCGGATCCATCGCCGCGAGCCCCGGGATCATCACATCACCGATGCCACGAGAGACGAATGCTTTGACCAGAGCGCCGATACTATTGACGATCTCGCCGGCGACAACACCGACAACACCAGCCGTGACAACACCGATCCCGCGCGCAGCGTTGCAGGCGAGGGTGGTGTAGGTATCGATGAGGTCATTCCAATTGTCCGGGCGGGCGAGTTCAGTGCCCGCATTTGTCGTCGCGACAAAAATGACCTTTTGTACAGTCGCCGACCAATCGCAGATCGGCAGCAGACGCTCGACTAGCTCGCGCGCGACCAGGCCACCGCGAGAGAAGCAGATCACATCGATTTCGGGCGCGTGCGGCCACTCGTTTGCAACCAAGAGATCGCGGATCATCGCCGCGTTCTCCCGCGGCAATCGCGAAAGGCTGCGATGGTCGACACCGAGAATCAAATCGTAGTGCCCCAACATACGGGCGAGCAACTCCTGGCCTGTGCCCTCGCAGAGCGCCCCAAACGAACCCCGCGTCGACGAGAAGGTGCCGTGAATCATCAAAAGCACCCGCGCCGGCCGATCGCAGGGCAGCTCGTGCCCGCCTAGATCTTCGACATCAAGCCAGTCTCGGAGATCGAGCCCGCGAATTAACACTGGACCCTCTCGCGTGTCTTTCTCGAGATGGCGAACGATTCCCCCGGTCGCCGCGCCGACGATCTTGTCGGCAAAGAATTTGTAGACACGAGCCGTGACCGCGCCGCTCACAAAGTCGCTGAGCATACCTCGCGTGCGCTCGTGGCCAGGAGCTTCAGTCGGCAACGCACCCCTGCCCAGAGGGATCGAAAAACGAGCGATCCCCTCGCTCGCGCCCCGGACCCGCACACCTTCCTCATCGTCGTCAGCCGCTCTCTCCGGGAGGACCCAACGAAAAGCGCCGCCCTCCTCGAGCAGCACAACCGCCTGCTCCTCCTCCTCAAGAACGATCTCAAAATCGAGTTCGCCGCCATCGTCGTCATCGATCCCGACAGGAGCATCGGCAAGGCCCCGCGTCACCGCACCGACCTCGGCTGCCACCGGCTCGAAGCGCAGAGTATCGACAATCGAGAGACCGCTGCCCAGAAGATCGTTGAGCATACCCTCCAGCGGATCTTCGGGTGGGCCGTCCAGGTCAAACGAGCCCGAAAGATCGAACGCACCGCGGCTCCTGACGCCCGAACCGGATGCCTGCTCAGATTCTGTCCTCAAGGCCAGGCCCGCAGGCGAGCGACGGATGCGAACGCTGCCGGCTGCGACCTCGTGCATCTGTTCGTCGACAAAGAAGAGATCATCCTCGTCGGGCGCCTCGACCCCCTCTTCGGCACCCATCGACTGCCACTCGATCGCGTACATATCGTCCGCGAAGTTTTGCGGCTCGTCGGCCAACCGAGGATCCCACTCTGGAGGTATCGGTTTGCCGTCCTTGCGCACGTAATCGAGACCTGGCCCATTGCCCAAGCCGAGCGTCTCTTGAGCCCAGACCCCGGCATGGATCCAAATCGCCGCCCCTGGACAATTGCTCTTCGCACCACGGCCCTGGCGATGGGCGTACACGTGCTCGATACGCCCGCCCTGCGCAGCGATCTCCTTGATAATGTAGCGAATCGCTCGGCGAAGGCCGGCGATCATCGCCTCGCTCAGCTCAGAGGGCCCACCACCCTTTTTCCAGTACGAATTGGGCCTATCGAGGTCACCTAAAAAATTGCCCGCGACCTCGATGGCGATAGTGTCACGATTGAGCGAATTGGACGACCAGAGATACGACTCGAGCGGATGGATGAGATAGACACGGCCATCGCTGTGCACACCTAGATGCGCCGTGACCTTTTTCCAGGCCCGCTCGCCAAAGCCGTGAATACCCGTCTGGTGCAGGGTAATTCCGGTGATATCCGACCATTTTCGGACTCGTTTGCGCTTTTCTTTGGGGCTCAGCTCCCGCAGGTCGACGTCGATTTTTGCTATATCCGGCCTCGGAACACCATGCTGTCCACCCGCACCATCACTGAACGTATCACTCATGCTGCTCCTCCACTCATCCAGACCTGCACGCCGAAACCCGCCGGAGTGCCGCGGCATTGTAGCAGAGCAAACACCCGCTCGCGGGCCTCTCCGGGGGGCGACACCGCTCAAATCGCGCGCTCCCGGCCCACTGACTCCCTAAGCTGCAGCTGAGCGCTCCGCCGGCTCAATCGATCTACTCGAACAGCGTTGCACAGCTTGACATTTCCGCGCTCGCCTCCAAAACTCAATCCATTGCGATTCTTTCGCCTCTCAACCTTGTGGAGCCTACCTGTGCATAATCGTCTGCTCGCTCTCTCCCTCCCGCGCCACGCCGGGCCTTTCATCCTCGCCCTCGGGCTGACCGCTTCGGCCAGCGGCTGCGGCGATGATGAGATCACCCAGGATCCGACCAACGCGACGGTATCCACCACCACGCCAACGACGATCGATCCGTGCGAGACGGACGGCTGTGATGATAGCTACGACGACGGCTCCTACGACGATGGCTCCTACGACGATGGCTACGACGACGACTCCTACACAGATAGCGACTGGATCCCGGACACCACAACAACTACAACGACTACAAGCTCGACAACAACTACTACATCCACCTCGACCACCACCGACACCGACACCACCACCGACACCACCACCACCACCACCACCGACACCGACACCGGCACAACAACCACCGGTACCGGTACCGACACCGGCACCGACACCGATACCGACACCGACACCGATACCGACACCGACACCGGCACCGGCACCGGCACCGACACCGACGGCGAAGAGCTATTTCCGCCGCCAGGTGGTTTTGGCGACGATGAATTCGGTGTCCAAGAGCTCGACCTCGTCGGCGCATGGAGCCTACAATGGGACCCCGAGAACGCGCCTTGGTCCTCTGAGATCGAGATTGATGATATCGGCGGCTTTGTCTGGCGCGAGACGTCCAACAATTGCATGATCGAAACTCTGGCGACGGGGATCCTCTGGGTCGAAGGCAGCCAGATCGTCATGCACGTCGACACCTGGGAGCGGCAGCTGCCCTGGGATACTGCGCCCTACGTCGACGAGACCTTCGATGCGCCCTTCCGTCTCCGTTTGGGCTACTCCCTTCAGGGCACCTACTTGGCGCTCGCCGGGCCCGATCGCTTGACCGAAGCCGAACCCTACATCGGCCGTTCGATGATCCGGCAGAGCATCAGCGGCGTCTACATGGGCGGCGAGTGGCGCGGTGAGGCGGAGTTAATTGCGGTCCCGGCCGGGCAAGACAGCGCCGTTGTCATCGTCCGCGATCGCTTCATCAGCTACCTCGATGCGGAGCTCGGCGTCGATCCAGAGGGCCTGGGCGAATCCCTGCACGACCAGGTCTACTGGATGCTCGATCCGCCCGTACCCGGGCCCATCGTCTACGATGGCGCCAACTGGACCTGCCTCGACGGCTGTCCGCAGCCGGCCGGTGCAACCCTGATCAACGGCAACAATCTCCACGCCTACGGCCCCTATGCCGGCAACCAGCACCTCATGAGCTTTGCCAGCGGACGCACCTTTAAGCGTGACCTACCGCCCTCCTGCCCCTGACCCAAGACCGCGAGGGCTGCGCACACAGATGCCCCTGGACGACGCTCGTGCCTGGGGCTAGCGTCGCCAGGTGAGTGACCGACGCGATCAATTTGATCAACACGGCTTTGTCGTGCTGCCAGGATTTGTGAGCCCCCAGGCCTGCGAGCAGCTCCGCGAAGCCGCCCATCGCATCGTCCGCAACACCGATCTCGAGGCACAGCAGCTAGCCTTTGACCCGGTCGATCAGTCGCACGGTGACGACCCGTGGTTCCTCGACTCCGGTGCTGAGGTCCGCGCATTTTTAGAGCCCCAACGCGACCGCGGCAAACTGCGAGTCAACAAGCTCGGCCACGGTCTCCACGATCGGCTGCCGCTCTTCGATCGTTTTTCACGGGACCCGCGCATCAAAGCGCTGATCTGCGAACTCGGGATCCGCAACGCTCTGCTCCTGCAATCGATGGTGATCTTCAAACATCCGCGGGTCGGCGCCGCCGTGCCGGCCCATCAGGACGCCAGCTATCTGTACACAGAGCCCCACTCCGTGATCGGCCTTTGGTTCGCGCTCGAACCATCGAGCGCAGAGAACGGCGCCCTCCAGGTCCTGCCCGGCGGCCATCGACAGAGCCTGCGCTCGCGTTACCACCGGGTCGATAATAAAACCTTCACGGAGCGCCTGGATCCGACCCCGCTGCCGAGGGCCGGGTGGCGCACGATCGAGGCCTCGACAGGCACGTTGATCGCCTTTCATGGACACCTGCCCCACCGCAGCCCGGCCAACCGATCGGCGCATGCACGCTGTGCCTATACCCTGCACGTGATCGATGCAGCCGCCGACTACGCCGCCGACAATTGGCTGCAGCGCCCCGCAGATCGACCGCTCCGTGGTTTTGATCGCAGTACGGAGATAAAATAATTATTCAAGTATCAAGAGGCCGTCATAACAGCACCACAGCACCACAGCACCACAGCACCACAGCACGCACAAATTCGTAGAAAAAATACCTCCTACCCCTGCCCGTCGAGCAGGGTGGTGCCCTCTTCGTGGCCGACGTAGGTCGGGATCTGATATTTTCGAGCGAGATCGCGCAATGCACTTAGACTACGCGCATTACCCTCCTGATCGTCTGTAAATGTACCTGGTTCGACTCCGTGCTCAAAACCCCAATGGGTGTGGCTGGTATCGCCGGTGATCAACAGAGGTCCCGCCGTCGAGCGCACGAGATAGGCGACGCTACCGGGCGTATGCCCCGGGCAAGGCAACACCCAGAGCGAACCATCGCCAAAAAAATCGACCGCCCCCGCCAGCGGATCTTTGACCGGTGCCTCGTCGAAGGTCCACTCGCGGATCTCACGGTCGCGGAGAAGCTCGCGATAGGTAGCGCGCAGCAAACCGTTACCAAAACGCTTCGCCGCCGACTCGCCCGGCCCGGTGAAAAGAGGCACCGAAATGGGTACATCATCGAGTCCCAAAACATGGTCAAAATGCATGTGGGTGAGCAGTACACCCCTCAAATCGCCGCCCCCGGCCTCGACGATCGACGCCAACGAGCGCTCCGCCTTTAGCCCCTTGAGTACACTCTTGGCTAGCCCCTTCGCACCATCAGGCTCGCCATCGACGCGGGCCTGCGAGACCCCCGTATCGATGACAAAGAGGCCATGCTCTGGATGCCGCAGCACGTGCACAGACAGCACAATCGGCACCTCGCCGTTTTCCAGGCCGGCCGCCTTGGCCTCCGGATGCTGAAGGTTGATCAGCCCCTTGCGCTTGGTCGACCAATACCCCGAAATCACGACCTCATGCGCGATCGGACCGGGCTCGGCGAGCGACGCCTCGATCGTGCGGGTCGACGAACTCACACCCGTCACCGTGACCGAGTAGGGATTGAGCGCGCAGGCAGGCGCCCCCACTAA
>CAYYUP010000038.1:0-57516 GCA_964474905.1 uncultured Nannocystis sp.
CTGCGCTCGGGGATTGTGCGCCTGCGAGTGGTGAGGCTGCAGCAGGCGGGCCCGCTGGGCTCGAACAGGAGCTCACGAACATGAGCCCGAGCAGTAGGGCGACGACCGGTGTTAGACGGGCCATGTCGGCGATCCTACAGCGGCGGGTCGACAGCGGCGGCAAAGCGCTCGATGATCGTTGCCGCTGGTTCGATCGCGGCGACACCGTCGACGCTCTTGCCCGCTTGCCAGAAGTCGCGGTAGCCGGCGCCCTTCGTCGACGCTCGTCGAAGCTGCCAGGCGCTGCGCAGCGAGTAGATCATCCGCATGTAGTGTTTGAGGCGCGGGTGCCTGAGCATGCGCTTGGCGATGAAGCCAGCCTTGGTCCCTGTTTTCTCGATATAGGGGGTTTTGATGACCGCCACGGGTACGCCAGAGATGCGCTCGGTGAGCACGATGTCATCGGCCTGCGCGCGTACGATCGCCTGCTTGTAGTCGGAGTGGGCGCTGCACTCCGTGGAGGCGATGAAGCGGGTGCCCATCTGCACGCCCGCGTAGCCGATCTCGAGGGCCTCGGCAAAGCGCTCGGGCGAGCCGATACCGCCGGCGCAGATCAGCGGCACACCGAGGTCTTGAAGCTCGGCGAAGAGCGTCGTCGGACTGCGCTCGCCAGCGTGACCACCGGCCCGAGCGTTGACGCAGATCAGTCCGTCGACGTCGTGTTCGAGGGCCCGCATCGCCCATTTGCGCTCAGTCACGTCGTGGTAGACGATACCGCCGACGGCATGCACCTTGTCCACGACCCAGCGCGGTTTGCCGAGGGCCGTGACAAAAAAGCGAACGCCCTCCTCGAGGGCCACGTCGACCCATTGTTTCATCCGGTCTTCGTAGGTCTTGGACGACTGCTCGACGATCGCGTTGAAGCCGATCGGTCGGTCGGTGAGCGCTCGGATCATGCGCAGCCCAGCCCGCAGATCGTGGCCGTGTGCGTAGATCATCGAGATCGGTTGGACGATGCCGATTCCGCCGGCAGCCGAGGTTGCGGCGACTAGCTCGGGGTTGGAGCAGGGATACATCGCCCCGCAGATCAGCGGCACGTCGATGCCGACGGCCTTTGTGAAGGGGGTTTCGATCCTAGGCATCAGCGCTGCGGACCCTAACAGCTGCTCGCGATGGAAGTCGATACGAGTGCGGCTGCGAGCGTTGTTCTCGCGCCCACACCTCTGCGAATCTGCGGTCGCGCGGTGCGAGAGCGGCATCGTGCTATAGGCCGGCCATGCGCATCTGCATCCTCGGGGCGACGGGGCTCGTCGGCCATGAACTCCTCGATCTGATCCCGAGGGCCTGGCCCGCGGCAGAGCTGGTGCTCTTTGCCAGTCGTGCTCGCAGGGTTGAGATTGGCGGTCATCACTACGACGTTCGCTCTGCCGATGAACTCGAGGCAGAGGGGGCGCCGAGTGGCGATCTCGCCTTTGTCGCCCTGGACGACGCCTACTCGGCTCGGTATGTGCCGCGTCTCCTGGAACTCGGCTATCGCGTTGTCGACAAGAGCAACACGTTTCGAATGGACCCCGCAGTGCCGTTGGTGGTCGCGGGGGTCAACGACGCCTTGGTCGACGAGCCGACCCGGCTGGTTGCCAATCCCAACTGCACGACGATCCCCCTGATGTTGGCGGTCGCGCCCTTGCTCCGGCGTTTTGGTATCGAGAGCCTGCTGGTCTCGAGCTACCAGGCGATCAGTGGCGCAGGAGCGGCGACCCTCGACGCCTTTTTGGCCGGTGCTCGGCAGAGCTACGCCGAGGCCGATCGCCTCGGCTCAGAACTCGATGTGGCCGGCTATATCGGCAATACCGTGCCCCACAATGGGGGCACTGACGAGAGCGGTTTTTCAAAGGAGGAGCGCAAGCTCATGGCCGAGAGCGCGAAGATTCTCGCGCGTCCTGGGCTCCCTTTGGTCGCTCAATGCTGTCGGGTGCCGGTCGCGGTCGGTCACTACGAACAGATCTGGGTGACGCTCGGAGCCGCTGCAGAGGGGCTCGGTGCGGGCGCGCTCGAGGCTTTTTATTCGGCTGCTGCCGAAGGGGCGACTGCGCCTTTCATCAAGGTCGTGCCCGGCGCTGCTGGTGAGGGCATGAGCGCGCTGGCATGCGTGCACGATCGCGACAGGGCACTGGTCGGCCGGATCCGCAGTGATCCTCGACCGAGTGCTCGCCGGAGTTTTTGTATGACCGTCGCTGCCGACAACCTTCGCCTCGGTGCGGCGACCAATGCGGTGCGGATCGCCAGTCGGTGGTTCCCCTCGGAAGATCCGGCACTCCAGGCCCCAGGAGCGCCGAGTTCTGGAGCTGAAGCTTACGAGGAAGAAAAGGAAAAAAAGGAAAAAAAGGAAGAAAAGGAGGGTGGGCGATGAGCGAGCAGAGTCCTCGGCGGATCGGAATTGCTACGGGCGGTGGCGATTGTCCTGGCCTCAACGCGGTGATCCGCGCCGTTGTTCTTAGGGCCTCCGTGGCCGGCATCGAGGTTGTCGGCATCGAGGATGGTTTTGGTGGCCTGCTCTCAGGGACAGGTATGGGAGTTCGGGTGCTGACGCCCGCAGAGGTCTCGCCGCTTCTCGATCGCGGTGGCACGATCCTCGGAACCACCAATCGCGGCGATCCCTTCGCCTTTCCCGGCCCGGAGGGGGCTTTGGTGGATCGCTCGGCAGAGGTGATCGCGAGGGCCCGCGATCTCGGCCTGGAGCTCGTAATTACCGTTGGTGGTGACGGGACGCAGAGGATCGCCCATGGGCTCGACAAACTCGGCCTGCCGGTGATCGGTGTCCCGAAGACCATCGATAACGATCTCGCCGCGACGATCGAGACCTTTGGATTTGGAACCGCGGTCCAGATCGTCGTCGACTCTCTTGATCGCCTGCGAACCACTGCCGAGTCTCACGATCGCATCATGTTGCTGGAGGTGATGGGTCGTGATGCCGGCTGGATCGCGCTGCATTCGGGCATCGCAGGGGGGGCAGATGTGATTCTTCTGCCCGAGATTCCCTATGTGCCAGAGCGGGTCGCGGAGGCGCTTCGCCTGCGGATCGCGAAGGGGCACTCCTTTGCGCTCATCGTCGTTGCAGAGGGGGCCTCGGCGGTTGGCGAAGGCGTCACGACCAAGCAGGTTGCGGGCGCCACCGGTGGTCGTCATGCGCCGCTGCTCGGTGGTGCCGCGCATCGGGCCGCGTCGCAGATCGCGGCCTTGCTACCGGATCACGAGTACCGGGTGACCGTGCTCGGTCATGTGCAGCGCGGCGGAACCCCCACTGCCTACGATCGTCTGCTCGCTTCTCGCCTCGGGGTCGCTGCGGTCGAGGCTGCGCTGCGGCATGAGCACGGGGTTTTGGTCGCCTCGTTCCCGCCGGAGATCCGGACCGTGCCGCTTGCCGATGCTGCCCATCGAGTGCGCCGTGTCGATCCGGAGGGCCAGCTTGTCGCGGATGCGCGAGGCCTAGGGATCGACTTTGGTGACAACCCCCCGGTAGTTGGCGGCTAGTTAATAGTTGATGCGCACGTCGGCTTGATGCGTGCGTCGCTCGGTCGGTGCTGCGACCTGCAGAGTTTGACCGGGCTGGGCAGGCTCGGTCAAACTCGCCGCGCGAGGTGGACAGACGCAAGAACGTTGTTCTTGCCGATGTAGGGAGGGTTCTAGGCGGGGTTGCGCGCGCATGAGCGCACCGTCAAGATCAGCGTCCTATGGGCCACGCGTTGCGAGAGTCGATCATCGAAGCAGCCGCCGGCGGGGGCGAGAGAGGCGTGGCGATGGGTGCCATTGTCGATGCGCTCAGCAGCGCCGGTTATGCGCCCGAGGACATCGAGCTCGCGATCTGGGCATTGCTCGGCGCACGCCTTTTGACCCCGAGCGGCTTTGTTTGTCGGATGCTGCAGCGCAAGGGGAAGAACGGCGTTAAGGCGCGAGTCAGCCGATCGTACGAGCTGCTCCTGATCCCCTGGTCTCCGGTCGACGATTGTCAACTCGAGCTGGGTTTGGGTTCGGGTTCGGGTGTCGGGAACGGGTCTGCAGGCAACGGTCAGTAGGCGAATGCACGGTTGGCCAGAGCGTTGGGCGACGAGGTCGACGATCGCTCGCACGCCGGGGGAAGCGGGTCTCTTTCTCGCGCTCGCGCCGATGGACGGGGTTACTGACGCGGTCTTTCGCGCCCTGCTCAGCGGGCTCTTTGGCGGCCAGTCGGGCATTTCGCTGTGTGTGTCGGAGTTTGTGCGGGTCACTGATGTGCCCCCGCCCGCCGCGGTGATTCTCCGTCATTGCCCGGAACTCGGTCGTGGTGGGGTGACCGCAGGCGGGGTGCCGGTTTTTGTTCAGCTCCTGGGCGGCGATCCTGCGCCGATGGCCGAGGCCGCGAGGAGAGCGGCCGAGCTCGGGGCGCCGGGCATCGATCTCAACTTCGGTTGTCCGGCGCGCAGGGTGAACAACCGCGATGGCGGCGCGACGCTGCTTAAGTATCCGGGGCGGCTTCGCGGCATCGTCGCGGCGGTTCGGGATGCGGTGCCGCAGGAGATTCCGGTGAGCGCCAAGATCCGCGTAGGTTGGGCTGATGACGGAGGCCTCGAGCGCATCGTCGCAGCAGCGGCGGCGGGCGGTGCTTCGTGGATCACGATCCATGCGCGCACTCGCATGCAGGGGTACACACCTCCGGTGCATTGGCGGGCCCTGGCGCGAGCGCAGGGGCTGACAGCTGCGCCCTTGATCGCCAATGGCGATATTTTTTGTGTCGAAGACATCGTCGCCTGTGCGGCGCAGAGCGGCTGCGATGCGTTCATGATCGGTCGCGGTGCGATGTCTGCTCCGGATCTCTTTGCGCGGGCCCGGGGTGCCCGCCCCGAAGGGCTCTCGCTCGGCGACTTTGTAGAACTCTGGCGGACGTACTACTCGCGCTTGCTCGCCGCCGGCGTGTCCGAGCTGCGGGCGCTCTCGCGGGTCAAGCAGTGGTTGCGCTTTGCGGGCCAACAATGCCCGCCGATCGCAGGCCTCTTTGAGCAGCTCAAGGTCGTCCGCGAGTGGCGGCTAGCCGATGCGCTCTTCGATGAGGTGATGCGCGAAACGCCGGGCGTATCGGGCTCCGTCGAGTAGGTGGAGTCAGCCGAGCCCCTTGCCTTAGCGCCGCTCGATCACCGAGGTGTGGGTCGAGCCGCCGCGCTCCACTGTAATCTCGATGCGGTGATGATCCTTGGCGAGAGCCCGGCCGATGTCTGCGCGCGAGCCGATTTTCTCGCCGTTTAGCTCGCGGATCCTGTCGCCTGCGCGGAGCCCTAGGTCTGCGCCGATCGAACCCCTTCGGACCCGTCGGATACGGGTCGTCTCCTTGGCATCGACATCGACGCCCAGGCGAGGTGTTTGTCCGCCGTAAAGATCGTCGCCGCGCTTGGCCGATCTGCGGTTGGCGATCAAGCTCCGCAGCTCGTCGTCGCTGGGCAGGGCTCCGAGCTCGACCCGGACGTCGGTGGTCTTGCCACTCTTGCCTCGGGCGATCGTCATGGTCACCGTGCTGCGCGCTGGGATCTCCGCGATTCGCCCGCGCAGATCGGAGAAATTTTCGATGGCCTCGCCGCCGATCGCGACGATGCGATCACCGACGCGGAGCCCTGATCCTGCGGCCGGTGTGCCAGCGTGAATGACCCCGATCACGGCGCCTCGCAGCGGAGTCTGACCGATCGCCGCTTCGACATCGCGGCCGCCGATGCCGAGCCACGCGCGCTCGACCTTGCCGGTGGCGACGAGCTGGGGGATCACGACCTTTGCCTGGTCGATCGGGATTGCAAAGCCGATGCCGCGGCCCATTGCCGAGATCGCCGTGTTGATGCCGACGACTTCGCCCTGGAGATTAAACAGGGGGCCACCGCTATTGCCGGGGGAGATCGCCGCGTCGGTCTGCAAAAAGTCGACGTACGAGTTGTTGTAGAGCCCGAGGCTTCCGCGTTTTTTGGCCGAAACGATGCCCGTGGTCGCGCTCTGCTCGAGCCCCATCGGCGAGCCGATCGCGAGCACCCAATCGCCGACGCGCAGGCCCTTGCTGGCGCCGAGTTTGACGGTCGGCAGGCCGCTCGCGTTCTCGAGCTTGATCACGGCGACGTCGCTGTGGGGATCGTTGCCGAGCACTTTGGCCGCGAAGAGGCGGCCGTCGGCGAGCTTAACCTCGACACGATCGCTGCCGTCGACGACATGATTGTTGGTGATGATCAGGCCGTCGCTGCGGATGATAAAACCGGAGCCGATGCCCTCTGCCTGTCGCTGTTGCGGCATCTGCTGCATAAAAGGCAGTGCGCGCGGATCGACGTTGGTTCGTCCCTGTGTCGTGCGCTTGGTCTTGACACTGACGACGGCCGGCGAGATCGACTCGATCAAAGGCGCAAGGGAGCGCCGCGGGGCGTAGGTTTCGGTGCTTTGGGACGGGACCTTTGCGCCCTCCTGCCAGAGCGCCGGTGTTGCGGCGGCCTGGCCCTCGGAGGAGAGGGCGAGCGTCAACGTGCCAGCGGCCGAGAGCGCGAAGAAAAGGACGAGCGCTCCGGGGGAGCGGAGACGTTTGCTTCGGAAACGAGAGACGCGCATGTCCGGTCAACCATGTTGATGCCGCCTCTATTCCTGTGGCGCCGATTGCCCTTCATCGGTGAATCTTAGACACTATCAAGCGTAGGGTTGGATGGAGGGGCGATGAGCTATCAAGAGAAGCGGGTGCGGGTGAAACGTTTTGGCACGCTGCGGCGCAAGTCGCCGCTTCTTGCGACAGTGCCCTCGGCGAAGGAGGGACGGGTGATCCGCCTGCACAAGCTTGCAGCCATCGGCATGCAAGAGATGGCCGCCGTCGTCCTCCAGGATATGGGCATCGAACTCAAGGTCATCTCCGGTTGGCGACGCCACCGGTGGAAGTCCTGGGAGCACTACGAAGAGACGTTGATCAAGAAGTACGGCTCGGTCAAACGGGGGCGCAAGTGGTTGGCCTACGCCTCTCCCCACGAGACAGGCCTGGCGATGGACATCGGCGTCGGTGGTCTCTGGCCGAGCTCCAAGACCGCGGCTGCGCAGCGTGAACAACCGCTGCACAAGTGGCTGGTCGCGAACGCTTGGGAGTACGGCTGGCACCCCTACAAGCGGGAGCCCTGGCATTGGGAATTTCCGCTGTCAAAGCAGGCCTGGAAGAGCGGAGAGTCCGACGCCGACGAGGGCTACGCCTTCGGTCTAGAGGACGAGTACGACGAGTACGACGAGGATGACGACGTCGTCGAGGATGACTTTTTGGACGGTGAGTTCGGCGACGATTAACCGTCGCCCTTTGGCTCCTTTGGTTTCTTTGCCCGTGTCCGGCGGGCGAAGTAGATGAGCGAACCTCCGTAGCAGACAAAGGAAACGGCCCCAGTGACGTAGGACGCGGCGACGAAGAACTCGAGCCACGAGAGGTCCGCTTGGGCGAAGTTCTTGTAGAGGAGCAGGCCGACGCTGCCGACGTAGCCAAAGGCATCGGTCACGTAGATCATAAAACCGGCGGTGCCGACGAAGCCGACCGCGGCGATCAGGCGATCAAAGAGTACGCAGCCAAAGGGCACGTAGCCGATGTAGAGGCCCAGGCCCACGAGGATCATCCACGGCGCCGGGCCCAAGAGTTTGAGCTGCCAGGCCGCGGTGGCGCCGATGATCAGCAGAGCACCGGCGGCCATGATCCCGTGGATCAAGAGCAGGGCCCGTCGGTTGTCGCGGATCGTCATGATCGACGCCAGTACCAGGAGCACGCCGAAGGCGATCGGCAGCTCTGCGGTGGTCATCACCGAAGGCGTCGACGCGTAGCCGAGTGCGTCCCAAATCTCGGGGCCAAAATTATCGCGGAAATCGCGAAAGGCCGTTAGAAGCACGTAGAGGCTGATTAGGAGCAAAAGCCCAGGAGCGAAGCTGCTAAAAAATTGGCGCCTAGTTGTGGCGTCCATCGGCCCACGGCGGGTCCGCAGGCGCTCGTCTTCGGCACTTGGAGCGGGTAGCTGGGTCAGCATCCAGACCGCGATCAGAAGCAGGGGCAAGAAGAGGGCGCCGGTCAGCGCCGGCATCCAGGGCTCGGGCACGCCAGCGTCGAGCAACCAGCGACCGACGGTTTTGACGAAGCCACTGGCGACAATGTAGCTGGCGCTAAGGCCAGCCCCGAGGATCTCGGAGAGGCGCCGACCCTCGAGAAAGCCGAAGACCAGCCCCCAGATCATGCCGAGGGGTAGGCCGTTGACGAAGAGCCAAGCGACGGACCAAGGCGCGGGCGTCAGGGCGAAGGCGACGAGGGCGAGTTCGGCGACGGCGATGAGGGCGAGGATCGCGAGGCCGCGACGACCCCCGCTCATCTCTGAGATCACCTTGATACCGAGGAATTTTGACAGGCAATAGCCGACCACCTGAGCGATGATCAGGGCGATCTTGAGGTCGATCTCGCCACCGCCCGGCAGCGGCATCGTGCCCTCCCAGGCGCCGACGGTGAAGGGCTTGCGAAAGCCGTACATGCAAAAATAGGCAGAGAACGCCGCGGTGATTGCGAAGGTCGCGAACCACGCCGGCTCAGCCTGTTTTAACCAGCGGGAGACCGCTGTCTCGTTGCGGACGCCCATTTCCTGCGGAGCTTGGCACGCTCCCACGTTGGCGCGCAACCGCAGCGCAAGACCGCTAAAGGATGCAGAGGGAGTCGTGCACCCCGAAGAAAAAGGCTAACCGGCGGTGGCGAGCTCGGCGTCGATCGCTGCGGCGAGGTCGTCGACGGTCGGGTTGCCAGTGAAGGCGCGACCGTTGATGTAGAAGCTCGGGGTACCGCCGACGCCGACCTCTTGGCCCTTGGCGAGGTCGGTCGCGACGTGTTGGCCGGCGCGACCCGAGGCCAGGCACTCCTTGAGCTTGCTCAGATCCAGGCCCGCTGTGACCGCGAACTCGTCGAATTTTTCGGCCCCAAGTTCGCGCTGATTGGCGAAGAGCAGATCGTGGTACTGCCAAAAGAGCCCCTGCTCATGGGCGCATTGGGCGTGCTCGGCCGCGGGTTGGGCGTTCGGGTGGAAGCTCAGCGGGAAGTGGCGGAACGTGAAGCGGACCTTGGCCGGGTAGCGCTCGATCAGCCCGTGCATGGTGTCGGCGGCCCGTGAGCAGTAGGGGCACTCGAAGTCCGAAAACTCCACGACTTCGACGACGCCCTTGAGGTCGCCGGTCGACGGATTGCCGGGCCCGCTCGTGAGATCGACGGGCGGCGGTCGAACGTCGGGCAGCTTGGTTTCGATCGACGCTGCATCGCGGAGCTCGCGGACGATTTGGCTGAGCACCTTGTTGGTCAGCTCGTCGACCATGGCGGTGATGACCTGGTCTTTGACAGCCTCGAAGGGCGGCGCGGACGGGCTTTTATTCGACTCGTAGTAGACGAGCGCCTCTTCATCGCTGGGATTATGGGCGGCGCCGTCGACCTTGCTTTTAAGGAAGGCCTCGACGTCGACACCCGCCTCTTTGGCCGCGGCTTCGAGCAGCAATCTGTCGATCGTCTGATCGAGCGCCTGCTGTCGTGAGGCTGCGATGCCCTCGCAGTAGCCGCGGAGGGCGTCACGCTCGGCGGCGCGGAAAGCATCGCCGAGATCGCTGGCGACGATCGGCTGGCCGCGGAGTGTGGCGATGACCTCGTCGGGGGCGAGGGTCAGAGCTGCATCCGCACAGGCATTCTTGGTGATCGCCGGGGTAACGGTCGCCGGGGTGGCGGGGGTGCCCGGAGTGGCGGGAGTGGCCGGAGTCACCTCGGGCGGAGTCCTGGGGGCGAGCTTATCGACCTGCGGGTCGCTGGTCTTGGGCCTCGCGTCGCAGGCTCCGACCGCGAGGGGCAGCAGAAGCGAGAGCAGGAGGCGGGTGCGCGGACGGACTGTGCGGGCCAGTGACATGACGGCCAAGCATGCGATGCAGGTGCGGCGCAGGCAACTAAGCCGTCCGCATGCAGCGGGTCCTCAAGAGGGTTCTTGGGGGCTGCAACGGCCTGTCATCGGCTGCAGCCGCGCGCAATGCGTGAGGGGGGTGACGGTCGGGGGGGGGCCGAAATTGGCAAAACATGGACATCGAGAACACCCCCGGCGTATCTTTGCCGGCGCGTAAGTGTAGACAGCGATGGCCGTTCGTTACCTATTTGGTGATTCTGGGCTCTTTCCGGGTTCGAATAATTTCCTCGAGATCCTCCGCGGCTTCATCATTCACGTCGGTCGTGCGGCGATGATCCAAGCTGAGATCGCGAGCAAAGAGCAGGCGCTCGGCGAGGCGGTCGCGTTGACGACCAAGCACCTCGACGCTGCGGCCGGCTATTTTGAGGTCGTTCTCCCCGAGATCACGGGCTTGGGGCAGGTGCGCGGTGATGACGTCCGTCCGCTCGCCACCGAACTCGCTGAGTTCGCGCGGCGCCTCCACGACAGCACTCGCTCGCGGGAGCTCGCCGAGCTCGAGTCAAAGAAGGGCTCGACCGCCCGGGAGATCGCGACGCTCAAGGCCGAGATCCCGGTTTGTCTCAGCAACTTCTTTGTCCACTCGCCGCTCGAGGAGAAGGCCTGGGCCTTCAGCATGCATCGCGGTGCCGAGAGCTGTGATACCAGCGCGGTGATCACCTACCCGCAGGGGATCGAGGCGGCGTTTATCCTCGATCCCGAGACCGAGTGGGGGCGACCTCGCCGGGTCAGCGAGTTCGTCAGCGACGTCAACATTCAGGTCGGGATGAAGAAAAAATTCCTCTCGAAGACGCTGGTCCCTGATCGCACGTATCTCAACGACTACTACATCGCCACTGTCGAGCTCACCGAGGATGTCGCAGAGATCCTGCTCAAGCGAAAACTCGACGCCGAAGAGGGGCTGATGGTCCGCCTCGAGACGCCACTCGGCGAGGCTCCGCTCGGCGAGGTGATCCGGGTCGGTGGTGATGACGAGGTATTGGGGGCGACCCCCGAGGACGCAGCGGAGCTCCGTCGCCTGATCGAGGCGCTCCGTGAGGTTGTCAAAAAGACGATTCTCAGGCGCCACCGGCTGCTTTGGGTCCGTCTCGACGACAAGGATGTGCTCGAGCACAACCTGCTCACAGATATGATCGAGCGCCTGGTCGATACGCTCGCACCGCTCGCCCAAGAGATCAGCCGACGCAGCCCAAATCGCCACGAACTCTCCCTAAAGGTGGAGCACGCGGACGGTCGTCGCGAGGAGATCTATCTCAAAAAAGAAGAACTCGCGGAGCCACTGGCTGGCCTGCCTGCGTCTGACTGGAAGATCTTCTCTCGTCTCGGAGTCCTTCCGGCGGTGAGCTGATGCCCGGGCCACATACGTTTCGCTCCGACAACAACGCCGGGCTCTGCCCCGAGGCGCTCGCAGCCTTGCACGAGGTGGCTGCTGGGCATGCGATTGGCTACGGCGACGATGAAACGACAGAAGCAGCCTCTGTTGCACTTCAGGGGTTGTTTGGCGCCGACACTGCGGTCTTTTTTGTGGCCACCGGCACCGCTGCCAATACGCTGGCGATCGCGGCGCTCACAGAGCCCTGGCAGCGGGTGATCTGTCACGCGCACGCTCATTGGAACGACGACGAGTCGACGGCGCCCGAGCGCATGACTCTTTGCCGGACAACGGCGGTCGCGCCAGTCGTGGAGTCGACTCGCTTGCAGCCCGCGGATCTCGAGCGGGTGCTGCTGGGCAGTCGTGGTGATGTGCATCAGCCGGCACCCGGTGTGCTCACAGTCTCCAATGTGACCGAATTTGGCACGCTCTACACACCCGAGGCGCTCGCCGAGCTCTCCGCGCTTGCACATCGACGTGGTTTTGCCGTGCATGTGGACGGCGCTCGTTTTGCGAACGCCGTGGCGGCGTTGATCGCCGATCGTGGGTGCGATGGAGCTGCGGCCTGTCGAGCCCTGACCGTCGAGGCTGGTGTCGATGCGCTCACCTTTGGCGGCACCAAAAATGGCCTCGCGTTCGGTGAAGCGGTGCTTTTTTTCGAGGTTTCGGAACGCCTGGCGACCGCCCGTGCGGCGCGTCGTTTTCCCTTTCTTCGCAAGTCCACCGGGCACCTTTTGAGCAAGCATCGATTTGTCAGTGGACCCTTCACGGCGAGTCTTCGCGGCGATGCGTGGCTCCGGCATGCGGATCACGCCAATCGCATGGCCGCGCGTTTGGCTGCGGGTCTGGCTGTGCGGGGCATCGAGCCCGTCTTTGCCCGAGAGGCGAACGCAGTATTTGTCCGGTTTCCCGAGAAGATCGACGCCGGCCTGCGGGCGCGGGGTCATGGCTACTACCCCTTCTCGTCGCCGGTGGGTGTTGTCAGCCGCTTGATGTGCTCCTTTGACACCTCAGAGCGCGCTGTCGATGGTTTGCTCGAGGACATCGACGCCATCTCGTAAACACGCCCCGAGATCTCGCGCACGCCGTCGATAGCGGTGGAGCTGCGGGCTTGGGTGCTCTTGCGCCGGGCGATATTGCGGACGCTTTTTACGGACCCATCAAGCTGATGTGCAGCGCTGATGCGCAACGCTGATACGCGGTCGAGTGAGGAGAACGAACAGTCATCATGTCGCTCTCTTCCCCTAGGGACAGGTCGTTGTGAACGCTCGCAGATAGGCTAGTAGCGCGCAGATATGGCCAAGAGCGCACGGCCATTCCGCCGCCGCGTCGGCTGTGATTTGTCGGTACATTGACGGCCGATGATGGGCTCAGAGGCGGTAAAGGGGGGGGCAGACAGTGTTCGCGGGCGCCGGCGAGCGACGGGTCTCATCTGGCCCTCGGTGCTCGCTGCGCTCTTGACCGCATGCCCTAAGGGGCAGGCTACGACGCCGCCGACGGGAGCCTCGGGAATCGCGGGGAACTCGGGTACGCCGCGCGGACAGGGGTCCCAGGTCGTTGATCCCGATGATTGGGTACCGCCACCTGGGGTCCGGCCAGAGGAGGGCAGCTACGCGGAGCACCAAGCGACGGATCCGTCCGAAAATCCAGAGGCCGTGCCGACGCTGAACTGGAAGCAGCGCATGGCGATCGATGTCGATTCGTTTAAGCGGGACGACGCGATGCGCTACATCAAGGTGAAGACCGCGATCCCAGAGAGCGGTGATGCGGACGATCCCGAGTTTATCGCCCTCCTGAGCAGCGATCCACGCTCTGCTGGGGTGATCCTCCAGCGCTTGATGTCTGCCGTCGAACCGCTTGAAGTCCGAGCTGCACTTGCCGAGCAGCTCCCCTATACCCGGGGTGATTGGCAGGAGGGCGCAGCTGTTTTGATCCGCATCGATCCCGACGCCGCGGTTCGCAAGGCGTTGGTCGAGACCATGCGATACGCCGAGTCGCCGCACGCCGCCGAGGGTCTTCGTCGTGGTCTTGGGGACGAGGCCGCGGCTGTTCGATCTGCGGCCGCGCGGATCGCTGGATTTGTGCCGGACGCATCGCGGATCGAGGAAGATCTGCTAGCTCGTCTGAAGAAGGACAGGGATTGGGAGACCCGAGCTGCGGTTGCCCACAGTTTGGGTGCGCTCGAGCTGAGATCTGCATTTTTGTCGCTGACCGAGGCGCTGGCGGATCGGGATCCTCGGGTCCAAGTCGCGGCTTTGGTCGCTCTCGAGCGCATCGATGTGGTCGCAGCGGCGGCGCTTGACCAGGTCAAAGCGCTGCGCAGATCCCCCGAGGCTCGGGTTTCTGCGGCCGCACGACGGCTGATTCAGCGTGGCAAGCGAGCTCGAGCGCCAGTAGCTGAATAGATGTCTAGTGAACAGAAATCGCGAAGAGTTCAGAGGATTCGATGATCGCCGGCTCTGGGGTATAACCCGCCCACGCAAATGGCCAGCTCTCGCTCCAAGACCCCTAGCGTTGAAGACCTCGGACCGCGCTTCGCGGCCTTTGCCAAGCGCCTCGAGCGACCGGTGATCTTCTTTGACACCGAGACCACCGGTACCGAGCCGACCAGCGATCGCATCGTCGAGATCTCGCTGGTGCGGGTGATGCCTGATCCAGGAGGCGTTGAGGCGCCTCGGACGTGGCGCATCGACCCACGGGTGCGAATCCCGATCGAGGCCACCGAGATCCACGGGATCACAAACCAAGATGTCGAAGGTTTGCCGACCTTCGCAGACATCGCCGATGAGTTGCTCTCGCTGTTAAACGGGGCGGACTTCGCAGGTTTTAATCTCGGTCGTTTTGATATCCGGGTGTTGCAGGCGGAGCTGGTGCGGATCGGCAAGTCGCTCGATCTGTCGCCTACTCGGGTGATCGATGCGCAGGTGATCTTTCATCAAAAAGAGCCGCGCAACCTGGGCGCTGCGCTGCGCTTTTACTGTGATCGCGAGTTGCACGGCGCCCATGGGGCCGAGGCCGATACGATCGCGACCCTCGAGGTCTTTGCCGGTCAGCTCGAGCGCTATCCAGATCTCGATCTCGATGTCGGGGCCCTGCATGCGACCTCCAACGCGGTCGGTCACGGTTACGTCGATATCACTCGGCGCTTCGCCTGGCGGGACAACGAGCCGGTGTTTAACTTTGGCAAGCACAAGGGCAAAAGCCTGCGCTGGGCGGCGAGTGAGCCCGGTGAGCGTGGTTACCTGCGTTCGATCCTCGGCTCCAACATCGACGAGAGCGCCAAGCTGATCATCCGCGAGGCCATGGAGGGCCGGATCCGCAGTCGCAAGCCGAGCGAGGCCTAGGCGCCCTTTGGGTCGCGATCGTTGGGCCCTCGGGTACCGACATAGCGCTGTGAGGGCGCCTCTAGAATGACCGTCGTGCCCGGCGGGATCGATTGTGTGAGCCAGACGTTGCCGCCGATCGTCGAGCCTTCGCCGATCACCGTGTCGCCGCCGAGGATCGTCGCGCCGGCGTAGACCGTGACATCATTCGCGATGGTCGGGTGTCGCCGGTCGCCGCAGCGGGTCTTCTTTGAGACCGAGAGGGCACCGAGGGTGACGCCCTGGTAGAGCTTGACGCGCTCGCCGATCAGCGAGGTCTCGCCGATGACGACCCCGGTGCCGTGATCGATGAAGAAGGAGTTGCCGATCGTCGCTCCCGGGTGGATGTCGATGCCGGTTCGGCTGTGCACGGTCTCGGCCATCATGCGCGGCAGCAGCGGAACCCTGCGCACGTAGAGATGATGGGCGATCCGATGGAAGGTGATCGCCAGGATGCCGGGGTAACTCATGATCACCTCGGAGCTCGAGCAGGCCGCGGGGTCACCTGAGAGAGCTGCTTGCACGTCGGTGTGGATCACCTCACGGATCCCGGGTACCGCTTGCAAAAGATCAAAGGCCAGCTCGTGTGCTTGGGACTCGAGCGCAGCGCGACGCTGCATCGGACGGAGCTCGCCGCCGTCGCAGCGCACGGAGAGCGCCCGGACGAGAACACCTTCGAGGCGTCTGAGGATGCGAGCACAACGCTCTCCGACGAAGTAACGAGAGGTCAGCTCGTCGAGCTGATCGCCGCGGAAGTAGCCGGGAAAGATGATCGAGACCAGCTCGTCGGCGAGTTCTGCGACCTCGATGCGTGTCGGTAGGTTGCTGCCGTCGAGGTGGTTGATGTTGCCGTACTCGTCGTACGACTCGAGAATCTCCTCGACGGTTCGAGCGAGGCGACGTTCATGGTCGTTCATGGTCGTTGTTGGCTACTCCAGCGCAAGAAAGGTAGGCGACGTCGGTTGCAGGCGCCCGCTCGGGCTCTTCGGCCGTATCGTGGCAAGGCTCACGGGCAGAGAGCGCTTTATTAGTCGGCCTCGCACCTTCGGGATAGGCTCCGTTGGCGTGTCGACGCCTCTGCACATCCTCGTTCAGCAGCTCCTCCTCGGTCGTACGGAGGACCTCTCAGCGCCCCAGCTTGCCGCCTTTGTCGACGGTTGGAGCAGTCTCCTCGACCTCATCGAGCGCACCGACGTTTGCCTCCCAGAGGGCCCCGTCGAGGTGCAAGAGGGACTTTCCGCGCTTGTCTCGCGGATTCGGTGTGCTCAAGAGGAGATCCTCAACGACTCTTAGGGGTGAGGAAGCAAGGATCTTCATAGTGGATCCACTATGAACGCTGTCATCCTGAGCCCGAGCGCACTCGCGCGGAAAACATGCGAGTGTGGTTTATGGTTGAAATATTCGTTTTGGGAATGTCTCTGCGGCCGCGATCGTTACCGACCATGATCGTCTAAACTGCCGTGCAGTAATAACCACATAGCGAATAATGATCATATAACTCACGGTCGCGCGGATGCGATCCAAAGGACCATTTCTGGGTCTGCGGATCCGCGCCGGCGGCAAATGCGGGAAATGGGTCTACCCGTGCGAAACCAGATATCGAACATAAGTTGCAAAGCTGCCAAAACGCTTGGGTGTGCTCGCTCTGTTGACGTCCGCGATCGCCGCGAGTTTTTGGTCAAAAGTATGAATTCAAACATGCAAAAGCGGCGTCCGAGCCTTGGGTGGATCGATCAATTTTGTCGACGGGAGATCTCACGCGGGGCGATCTCCCCCACTTCGCTTCCGCACTGAGAGGATCGGAGTTGCTCCCGCCAGGGCGGCTACACGCTCCTCGGTGCGGCGGTGCTCACCTGTCCGAGCGGACATGAGAGATCTCGAGTGAAAGATCTCAAATGTGAACGTTGAGCCTGCATTGGTCGAGATTGATCGATCACGCAGGCGGAGAGTTTGGGCGCGGCAGCGATCCTCATTCGGGCTCCCTAGACCATGAAATAGAGCGGTCTTCCGGCTGTTGCCGACGGTCGCGGCCGGTGAGCCTGGCGAACCCGTTGGGGGCCGCAAACCACGTGTATTAGGACACCGGAAGATCTGGTTGCGATCACTATTGCTCGCTCTTGGATCGCCTTGTACGGTGCGAATGCGTGCTCAAATTGCCCTTGAGAGCGAACAGCCTCGCTGTTGCCTGGAGCTTGCCGGAATCAACCACAAAAAAACGCGAGAACGCGCGATGGAAAACCATCACGCGCGCTCGCGTTCTCGTTATGAGGTTCTTGCCTACTGGATCACGGGGGCCGGCGGAGCCACGACAGCGTGGCTTGGAACGGCCTGAACCGTGTTCTCGACCGGCTGGGCGATCAGAGGCTTCTTGCTCCGGGGCCAGTCGATCTTGTGCTTGATGATGCGACGCTTGAGCGCGTGGCGGGTGATGCCGAGCAGGTTTGCAGCTTCGACAATGCTACCCGCTTCGGTGAGGGCCTCTTCACAGAGGAGGCGTTCGGCGTCGGCGAGGTTGAGGCTTTCGAGGGAGAGGCGCATGCGGGCAGTCTAGGCATAGACACCGGAGCGGATAAAGATGAAATCGTATGCGGGCTTTACAAAAAATCGAACGCTTAACGAAGTTCTCAAATGTTCGAAATGCAAATAATGTTCGAATAATAAGCGTCACAAATAGAGTAAGTTACATTACTCATTGCTTACATGTGTGATCTGGTGCGTCGATTACTTCTCATGAGCGTAGTTTTCGGTGATATGTAGGACCTCCTCAGTACCTAGAGAGATGGCGGATCTGCCATGTTTTGGGCTGCGCTCATCGGCCGGCTCTGGGGGTCCAAACGCCATGACGCGCTAAGATAGGCGGCCCGCGTGTCTGCATCGTCCCGCAAACCCTCGATCCACATCCTTATTGTGGTGGATGAGCCGACGCTCCAGGCGTCGATCAATAGGCGGCTGGTCCAAGAGGGCCACCGCACCGCCTCTGTGAGCAACGTACGCAAGGCGATCGAGCGCCTGCGCCGCGAGCCCTACGACATCGTGATCTCCGATTTGCACGCGTCGCCGGGGGACGGGGCGGAGCTCCTGCAATGGCTCGGCTCCTACTACCCGTCGATCCCGGTGCTGGTGCTCCTGGAGGGGCTCGGCGCCAAGGCCAAGCCCGACAGCAGGGGGTCGGTGCGGATCATCGAGAAGCCTGTCGATCTCGATCAGCTCACCGAGAAGATCGAGAAGATCGGCAAGCGCGACGGTTTTTACAGCAATGCCATCGAGATCGAGCTCTTCGACTACGTGCAGATGATGGCGATCACCGGCCGGGACAAACACATCCTGGTGACAACCCCTCTCGGTGTCGGCTCGATTTGGTTTGAGCACGGAGACATCGCCCACGCTCAATTCCTCAGCTTTCGCGGCGAAGACGCCTTTTACAAGATCCTTTCGGTGGGCCAAGGGGTCTTTCGCGAGACGCTTTTCAGGCCGCCACCGCAACGCACGGTCTCGCGGTCGAGCACTCACCTTCTGATGGAGGCCGCACGTCTCCAGGACGAGGGGCTCCTGAACATCGAGGAGGTCCAGCGTGCATCAGCGGCGGCAACGGCGGCGGCCTCGGCTGCGGCTCCTGAGCCTGAGCCCGAGCCTGAGCCTGAGCCTGAGCCCAAGTCCGAGTTCGACGATTGGGCGAGCGAGGCTGCCGAAGTCGCGGCCGAGGCGATCGATCGTCTCGACGAATTCACGATGCCGACCGACGACGACGACGACGAGCCCGTTGAGGCTGAGCCGGCGGCGGCGGACGTTCCGAGCGCACGCCGACGGCCGAATTCAGCGGGCGTGCCGGCACCGCGACAGGCCTTGGAGAGCGACGGTGTGCCGGTGATGCGTCGGCGGGTCCAGACCCTCGAGCGCGTCGTCAAAAAATCGCATACCCAGCCCAACCTGCCCGCACAGCCAGATTCGATCTCGGCCAAGCCGAGGCGTCGCCGCGAGGTTCAAGCGGCAGCCGAGCCCCCGCCGCCACGCGCCGCACCCAAAAAAGGTGCGAACGACCTCTTTGATGATCCCGAGACCCGCGAGGCACTGCTCGGTCAGTTTTGGCAGTACGAAGGTGTTGACGGTGTGGCGATCATCTCGAGTACCGGCAAGGTAATGGCCGAGGACATGCGCAACAACAGCACCGCGGTCACGCTTGCGGGCTTCTTTATGCGCGGTGCGGCCCGAATGGCGCGCATGCTCGGGTACAACGTCTTCGATGGGGTGATCGCCCGCTCGAAGAACGGACAGCAAATCATCATGATCGGCATGGGGGCGACCTCGGCGGTGCTCTCGGTCGATCAGGAGCACGATCCCGACGTGATCCGTGATGAAATCATGGGAGTTGAGAGCGACCGATGAACGCCGACTCTGAGCGTCAGCTCGACAAGTTCCTCAAGGAGATCGCGGCGATCCCAGGGGTCCGCGGTGCCTTGATCACGACCGGAGATGGGGCCCTGTTCTCTGGCGACAATGTCTTTAACGAGAACATCGCCTCCGACCTGGCACGCACGGTTAGGCGCATGGTCGTGGCATCTGCGACGGTCGGGGCTCCGCTCGCAGAGCTCCTGATCAACTTCGGTCGGGCGCGCATGATGATCATGCCGCTGCGCGAGGAAGCGAGCCTGGCGATCCTCCTCGATCGCGACAACGTAACCTCTACGGTCCGTTCGGTGGTCAAGCTGCAGATCGCATCGCTCAAAGCAGTGCTGCGCTCCGCGTCGCCGGATGCTGGTGAGAGCGGCATCTTGCCCCAGCTCCTCCGTACCGAGCCCGAGGACGAGGTCGATCGCTTGATGCTCGGCGAACTCGGCCCGGTGCTGCGGGACGTCCAGGCCTGCTTCACCAGCTACATCGAGCGCCTGGGCAAGAGCCAGGCCGACGCAGCGACGATGATGCGTGAGCAGATGCGCGAGTGGCTGCTCTGCTGCAATCCCTCGCCCTATACATTTCCGCTGCTGATCGACGGCTTGGCGCAGCTTCTCGGCGATGACCTCGACCGGCGGACTGCGTTCATGACGGACGTGCAACAGGCGATGCGCCGCTCCAAGGTCTGGGCCGGCAAAAGCCGTTAGTTTCTCCGGGCTCGCAGATCGTCGCCGCCTCGACCTGTGAGCGGCTTGGATTTGCCGTCTTCATGGCGATCGGTCGCAAAGGCATTAGAGTTCTCGCCGGTGTTCGGCTTTTTGCGTGAATGTCTCGTGCTCGCCGCGCTCGCTGCCCCAGCGGGAGCGGCTGCGAGGGGCTCTGGCCCAGAGCTTGAGAGTTCGGTCGCGGGGTCCACTGCGGCGAGCGAAGACGCTGTTGACGGTTTTGCGGAGCACGACCCGCGTCGTTGCGATCGCAGCACGCCCGCCGGGGAGGCGGCAGCCGAGGCCGCGCCGCCGTCGCTTAACTGCGCGAACTACCGAAAGATCAAGGACCGAGAGACAGGCGAGGAGCGTCTGGTCTTTCGCAAACATCGCTTTGTCGGTGTGCCACAGATCCTCCAAGATCCAGCCTTTGGCACGATGTTCGGGTTGCGGGCGCGCTACGTGAGGCGGCGCCAGGGCAGCCGCTTTGATCGGGTGCAGCTCGACCTCGCTGCGCGGATCTCGACCCGCAGGATTCAGGACCACGACCTCCGCTTGCAGCTCCGCGATCTACTCGGCCGCAACGAGATGATCTTTGTGCTCGGCGCCATCGATGTCGATCCCGCCTTTCCTTACCTGGGCATCGCGAACAACAAGGCCTTGGTCGGTGTCGACTTTCGCGATCCGTATTACGCGGTGAAGCTGCGCACCTTCGCCGCTTCGCTCGTCTACGCAGAGCCGGCCTGGGTGGTACCCGCGACAGCCGATCGTCCGCCAGGGTTTCTTCGATGGTTTGTTGGGGCGACCTTTGCGGTGGATCGTTTTGAGCCCTACGAGGGCAGCCTCTTCGCGAGGGAGCGCTCGGAGGAGGTGGGGCTTCAGCGTCGCGGATATTTTGTCGGCGGCCTGCAATGGGATCGACGGGACAACGAGTGGCATCCGACGACTGGTTCGGTGCACGAGGCCTCGTGGACACTCGCGGGGCCCTGGGCCGGAGGGTCTCGCTCGTGGTCCAGGTTTAGCCTGCTTGCCCGTTGGTATCGTTCGCTCGGCAGCAAGAAGATCGTCTTTGCCCAGGCGGCGATCGTCGACGCGTTGATCGGTATCCCGCCGCTGATGCCTTTGGGACAGGTCGGTGGTCTCGAGCCGATTGAGGGCCTGGGTGGGCGCTCCTTTGGTCGGGGTTTTTATCGCCGTCGTTTTATCGGCGACACCAAGGCGGCGTTGCTGACCGAACTCCGCTACACGCCGATCGACTTCAAGCTGCTGCGCTGGTCGGTGGGGCTGGGCGTTCGCGCCTTTGTCGATGTCATCAAGGTTTTTCAGCCCAACGAGAGCCTGCACGCGAATCTACATCCGAGCGGCGGAGGCGGGCTCTATGTGCTCTGGGACCGATTTTTCGTCCTGCGCGGGGATTTTGGCTACTCGGTGGAGGGCGCTGCGCTCTACCTCAGCGGCGGTCATCCTTTTTGAGGTTCTCTGCCAGGCGGCGAATTGCCCTCGAGATCGGCCTTGCTGGGGATTCGTGCCATGGCTCGCTCTGCGAGGGCGGTGATCGTCAGCGACGGGTTAACGCCGGGGTTTGCTGAGATGGCCGAGCCATCGATCACGTAGAGTCCGTCGTAGCCGAAGACCCGGTGGTTGCGATCGATCACCCCGTTCACGGGCGAGTCGCCCATACAGCAGCCCCCCAAGATATGGGCCGTGGTTGGGGTATTGAGGATGGTCTCGGTGAGCAGCGAAAAGGAGTCGCCGTCGATCTTGGCGGCGATACGCTCGGCGAGTTTGGTCGCTTCGGGGATCGACGCGGTCGGTGTGACACCGGTCTCGACGTCGCTGCCCATGTGTTTGCGAGCGAGCTTGCCCAGGCGGAAGCGCAAAGTGCCCTCGGTGCTGCGCATGTAGAGCAGGATCATCGAGTACTTGGCCATGTCCGGGACTGTGGCCGCGCGGAGGGTGCGGATCGGGTGGCGGGCGATCGTCGCGAGCAGCCGTGCGAGCCTGATCGCGAAATTTTGACCGGTGACATGGGGCGCCAACATCGTCCGGAAGACCCCAGATCCGGCGGGGTAGCGTACCGGTTCGAGATGGGAATGCTCGTCGGTTTGAATGATCGAGCCGATGGCGATACCCCGCGAGAGATCGTGTTCGCGTTGTTGGCCGATGACTCCGATCAGCGATTCAGAGTTGGTGCGGATCTTGGCGCCGAGCCGCTTTGAGAGCTTTGGTAGACCCTTGGGATCTTTTTTGAGCCTTAGCAGGAGCTCGACGGTGCCCAGAACTCCGGCGGAGAAGATCACGTTGCGGGCTGTGTAACTGCGTCGGCGTCGGCGCAGACGTGAGCGCCCGTGGCGGGCCCGGACTTGGTAACCGCCGCCTCTTAGGGGCTCGACGCCGTGTACTTCGGCGTTGGCGTGCAGGTCTAGGCCGCGCTTACGGGCGAGGTAGAGATAGTTCTTGTCGAGCGTATTTTTGGAGCCGTGAGGGCATCCGAGCATGCAGCCGCCGCACATGTTGCAGCCGGTTCGTTCGGGCCCTTCGCCGTTGAAATAGGGATCGGGCACGGTCTTGCCCGATTCGCCGAAATAGACCGCGACGTGGGTCTTGTCGAAGGGATTTCCTGTCTCTTCAGCGACCTCCTTGATGATGCGATCGACCGGCGTGAAGGTGGGATTTGGGACCGCGCCGAGCATTCGCCTGGCGGTCGCGTAATGGGGTCTGAGTTCGAGTTCCCAGTCGGCGAGGTGGGCCCAGGAGGGCGACTCAAAGAAGCCGCGTTTGGGGATCGGCAAGGTATTGGCGTAGACCAGCGACCCTCCGCCGACGCCGACGCCCGCGAGCACCGTGACGTGGCGAAAGATGCGGATCTGAAAAAGCCCGCGGAACCCGAGGGAGGGCATCCACAGCCATCGCTTGAGGTTCCAGTTGCTCTTTGGAAAGTCGTCGGCCTTGAGCTCGCTGCCCTTTTCGAGCACGAGCACTCGGTAGCCCTTGTCGATCAAGCGGAGTGCCGAGACGGAGCCGCCAAAACCCGAGCCTATGATGATGAAATCGTAGTCGAAGCTCATGGACTGGCCGGTCGTCGGGTTCACGGAACCAAAATTAGCACGGGCTGCGCCTTGCCGATGCACGCGCGTGAGCGCACCATCTGGGGCAGGAGCGCGATGCAGCACCTGAGCCCCGACGAGGTTGATGAACTCCGCGAGCTCCTCTTGAAGGAGCGAGAGAATCTGCTCCGTAGGGCAGGAGCCTTTGTTCATGAGAGCGCTGGGTTTGCGGTCGACAGCGGCGATAGTCAGGACGCAGGGGCGCTCGAGGCCCATAGGGCGTGCATCGCACGTCTCGCGGCCCAAGATCGACATCAGTTGAGGGAGGTGGAGGCTGCGCTTCGTCGCCTCGCCGAGGGCACCTTCGGGATCTGCGAAGAGACCGATGATGCGATTCCTGTGGGCAGGCTTCGTCTGCAGCCGACGGCTCGTTACACCGTTGAGGCCCAAGAAGATCTCGAGGACGAGGTCGCACGTCGGAGCCAAGACGATGACGACGCGGGCGCTTACTAGCCGCCTGTAGCGAGGTCGCAATGCCGAGGGTGCCAGCACCCGTTGGACCCAAAGGCTGTCGATGGTGGTGTTTGTTGCGGGCCGGCATGCGCTACCATCCGGTCGATGTCGCGCCGTATCCTCCTCTTGGCCATCTCTGGACTCGCATGGGCATCTACGCCGGCCTGCGGAGGCGAGGCCGGGCAGCGATCTGCGACGGCACCGGCACCGGCTGTGGCATCGGCATCGGCATCCGCTTCGGTCCCGAAGGAAGGCGCCAAAGAGGCAACCACTAACAATCCGCGGGCGCTTGGTCCTGGCGAGGCCGGTGCGGTGTTACCCGGTTCGAAGCCGCCGCCGACAAAGGTACCTGCTGCCCCGCGGATCGTCGCGATTGGTGATGTGCACGGTGACCTCGAGGCGACGCGGAGGGTGTTGCGTCTGGTTGGAGCTATCGACGGGCGCGATGCTTGGGTCGGCGGCGATCTTGTGCTTGTGCAGACTGGAGATCAGCTCGATCGAGGCGACGATGAGCGGGCGATCCTCGATCTTCTGAGCCGGATCCGGAACGAGGCGGCGGCGGTTGGCGGTGCGGTCTACATTCTCAACGGAAACCACGAACTGATGAACGCAGCAGGGGATCTGCGCTACGTCACGGCTGGTGGCCTGCTCGACTTTAGCGACGTGCCTGGCGTTGATATCAACGATCCGCGGGGGCAGAGCCTGCCGCCGCAGCGCCGCGGTCGTTTCCTGGCCTTTGTGCCAGGTGGTCCCTACTCCCGTCGTCTCGCCGAACGCAACGTCATCCAGCAGGTCGGCGAGACGATTTTTGTCCACGGCGGAGTCTTGCCTGAGCACGTCCGTTACGGGATCGAGCGGATCAATCGGGAGACCCAGGCGTGGCTCCGGGGCGAGGCGGAGCCGCCGGCCAATGTCATCGCTGATGATCAGAGCCCAGTGTGGACGAGGCGCTACTCTGACGATCCCGACGCAGAGGACTGTGCGCTACTCGATGAGGCCCTGGCGGCGATCCCTGCGGCGCGCATGGTCGTCGGTCATACGGTACATACCGAGGGCATTCGCTCGGCCTGTGGCGGCAAGGTCTGGCTTGTCGATGTCGGCATGGCCTCCTATTACGGCGGCCATCCAGAGGCGCTCGAGATCAAAGGTGATGCTGTGCGCGTGATCCGACCCGAGTGAGCCAGGCGGCTGCGAGTTCGCGTGGGGGCCTCAGACGTCGCTGCGACGATCCTCAAATGTCGTCGCGATCAGAGCCTCAGCGTCACTCTCTTTGAGGGGCTGAGAGAAGAAAAATCCCTGCGCATACTCGCAGCCCATCCCGATCAGGAGTTGGCGTTGATCGTCGGTCTCGACGCCCTCGGCGATCACTTTCATGCCCAGGTTGTGGGCGAGATTGACGATGGTGCGCACGATCTCTGCGTTCTCGCCGGAAGGGCCGATTCCAGAGATGAAAGAGCGGTCGATCTTTACCGCCGACATCGGGAAACGGTGGAGGTAGCTGAGGGACGAATAGCCGGTGCCAAAGTCGTCGACGTAGGACTGGATCTGCTGGCTCTGCAGCTCTTTTAGGAGCATCGAGGCGGCCCGCGGATCCTCCATGATCACGCTTTCGGTGATCTCTAGCTTGAGGGTTGCGGGGTTTAGCGCAGTCTCACGGAGAGCCGTCGCGATCAGTGCGGGTTGGGCGAATTGCTTGCCCGAAAGATTGACCGAAATCGTCAGCTGTGGAGTCGTAGGGTAGCGGATATGCCAATGCTGCATGCGTCGCATGGACTCTTGGAGCACCCACGCGCCGATCTCGATGATGATGCCGGTTTCTTCGGCGATCGAGATGAAGTCGCCGGGGCTGACGAGCCCGCGGGTTGGATGCTGCCAGCGCACGAGCGCCTCAAAGCCCGAGAGTTCGCCACTGGCGAGTTCGATGACCGGCTGGTAGTAGAGGCAGAACTCCTGGCGGGTGATCGCGCCGCGCAGATCATTCTCGAGGGCGAGGAGTTCGACCGCCTCGCGGTGCATTTTTTGGTCGAAGATCTCGAAGCGGTTCTTGCCGCGGTTCTTCGCCCGGAACATCGCGGTATCAGCATCTCGGAGGATGTCTTCGGGGCGCGTAGAATCGGCAGAAGAGAGGGCGATGCCGATGCTCGTAGGCGTGTAGATCTGGTGACCACCCACCGAAAATGGGCGCTGGAGGATGTCGAGGACCCTCTCGGCGAGCCTCAAGGCCTCGCTTGGATCGCCGAGGTCTTTGACGAGGATCGCGAACTCATCACCGCCTGTTCTGGCCAGCGTATCTTCGGGGCCAATGGTCTCGAGGAGGCGGAGCGAAAACTGGACCAGGAGCTCGTCGCCGATGCTGTGGCCCAGGCTATCGTTGATGTTTTTGAAGCGGTCGAGATCGAGGCAGAGCACCGCGAACTGGTAGCCCGGGTGGCGTTTGGCGTGCAGGACCTCGACCTCTAGGCGATCGCGGAGGAGCACTCGATTTGGCTGATGGGTCAGCGGGTCGTGCAGAGATGCGTGGCGAGCTTGCTCTTCGCGTTCGCGGAGGGCGAGCTCCGCCTCTCGCCTTGGGGTAATGTCGCGGATCAGGGCCTGTACGGCGTAGATTATTCCGCTTCGATCGCGGAGCGGTCGCAGTCGCGTCGACACCCAGCGGCAATCACCGCCCCTCTCGATCCTCTCTTCGCGATCGAAGGCTTCGCCAGTCTCGACAACGCGGCGGTTTCGAGCGAGAAAGGCATCGATGAGGCCGGTGTCTGGGATCAGTTCGTAGAGGGTCTTGCCGGTCAGGCTGTCCGCGTTGGCACCGATGAAGGCCGCGGCGGCGTCATTTGCGGTGATGATCGCACCTTGGGTGTCGAAGAGCAGGATCATGCCTTCGGATGCCTGGGCGAGCAGGCGGTAGCGATCTTCGGTCGCCTGCCTCGCGGCGCGCTCGAGCTTGTGGACGGTGCTGTCGACGACGATTACGGTGATGCCGACGGCTTCGCGGGTCTGGGGGTCGAGGAGTGGTGACGCGGTGTACGTCGCCCATGTCAGGGTTCCATCGGGGCCGCGGTGGCTGAGGAGTTGCGGGCCCTGGGAAGTGCCAGTCTCGAGGCAGCGGATCGCCGCAAAATCCTCGATCGGGCAGGCGCTTCCGTCTTCGCGAAAGACCACGCCTTCGAAGTCGTAGAGGTTAAATTCGTTGAGAAGATCGGCGCTATCGCGGTAGATCCGGCGGGCCTCTGTGTTGGTCAAAAGGAGTTGACCGTTGAGATCGGCCTGGAGGATCCCGGTGTGCACGGAGTCGGCATCGACCCGCCACCGTTTGGGCGCAGAGTCGGCTGTCTCCTTGTCGGCTTTGGCGGCGAAGCGCTCGAGGCCGGGTACCTGCGAGCAGAGGGCGGCGAAGCCTTCTGCGAGCGGCGTCTCGTCGTCTGCGTCGATCTCTGGATAGGAGCGCAACCATGCGGCCCATGCGTGTACGTGCATGATCGCCTCGACCCAGAGGGCGTAACGTTCGGCGCCAAAGATCCGGCCGAGGCGGCGACGATGTGTGCTCGCGATCGTTGTCGTCTGGGTGCTCGCGAGAGAGAGGGCGAGCAGCGCTCTGGTGATTGGCGGCGTGGGGCCGTGCCCTGTCCAGGGGAGGCCCTGGGCTTCGAGTTCGTCGAGGAGCCCTCCGCACTGATGAAGTGCCGCAACCGGTGCCGCGCTGAGCTCGATCAGCTCGCTGAACTTCGCGGGGTCAAGGCCTTGTTTGGCGAGCGCGACCAGGTGCCAAATGACCCCGTACGAGCTGCCATTTTGCTGGTGGTGCAGCGCGAGTAGGCGGTGCAGGAAGGTGGTCGGCAAGCGATCATCGGTGTAGAGCCGATGAAGCGGCCGCCACAGGGTGTGGAGGCGTTCGTCTGAGGTGAGCGCCGGTTTGAAGATGCTGGGGATCCGGCCAAAGCGGTCCAGCAGTTCGTCTACGATCGACTCTCGAGAGGTCTGCCCCACGTTGTCCGAGGGACTCGTGTCGACAGTTGCCGCGCGGGTCTTGGAGATTGCTCGCGTCGGATTACCAGTCTCAGCGATCGCACTTCTCCAGGCTCGCGCGAAGGCGACCGAGGCCGGTCTAGGCCTTCGGGTCAGAGACGAATCGGGTGATCTTCGTCAGCAGTCGTCGGAGCTCGACGGGCTTGGTGTCGTAATCATCGCAACCGGCACCGAGTGCCTTCTCGCGGTCACCGGACATCGCGTGGGCGGTCAATGCGATCACCGGGATCCCCTTGGTTTTCTCACCCTGTTTGAGGATACGAGTCGTCGTCCAACCGTCTTTGCGCGGCAAGCTCATGTCCATCAGGATCAGGTCTGGGATGTTCTCCTCAGCGAGCCTGATGCCTTCGTCTCCATCGGGAGCTGTGAGGACCTCGTAGCCCTTCCGACGGAGGCGGCGCGAGAGCATGTCCGAGCTCAGGGGGTTATCCTCGACGAGCAAAATTGTCGGCATTGGACTCTCTCTGGCTGGCGATTAGCGGCCCCTCGGACCCAGAAGTGGGAGAGGAACAGCTCATGAGGGGATGGTACTCGTCTAGACCCCGGCTGTCGCTAGAAAAACAAGGTCGTCAACGCGCAGATGTGTGCGAGGCGCCATTCTGTAGCCGATTTAGCTCGGCGTGCCGAGGTCAGCATGGGCGCTGATCACGAGATCGTCGCGGAGCAGCCGTTGTTCTGCCTCGAGCTTCTGTATGTGGGCCTCGAGGGAGCGATCTGCGAGTGGCCAGAGCGCTCGTGGGGCGTCGTCGTAGACCCGCGCGAGAAGCTGCTCGCGGGTCAGCGGGCCGGCGTTGAGAGCCGCGAGCAGTTTGTTCTCCCGCATTTTCCGGTGGTCGAGGGTGCGGTTGAGCAGCTCGGTCGGAGCGTTGGAGATCGGGCCGTGTGCGGGCACAAGGGCGCGCAGGCCGAGGCCGGCGATGCGTGCCAGGGAGTCGAGGTATTGCCCCATGTTCCCGTCATCCTCGGGGTCGATGAGGATCGTGCCGATCCCGGCGACGAGATCGCCGACATGAGCGACATTTGTCGAGCGCTCGTGAAGTACGAGGTGTCCCGGCGCGTGACCCGGAGTGTGCAGAACTTCGACGGAAAATCCTCCGTCTAAGTCGATGATGTCGGCGTCACAGAGTTCATCATCGACCCTAAAGGGGACCCGCGAGGCTGTTTCGGCGTGAGCCATGATGCGGCCGCCAAAGCACTCGCGGAGGTCCTCGGCATAGGCGATGTGATCGACGTGGTGATGCGTGACGATGATCGCGACCAACTCCGCACCTTCATTAATTTTGGCGGCGAGCGCCGATCGGAGGATCGCTTGCTCCGCCGGCTCGGGTGTTGCGGGCTCGATGACCGCGAGCTTTTGGCGGCCGATGATCAGAGTGTTGGTCGTGGTGGCGGGCGGCAGCGTTGGCGTGCGCAAGGCGAGCGTTGTGAGCCCTGGGGCGATAACGTCGAGCGCCGACATCGATCGAGGGTAGCGGATCATCGAGCGTCGGCCCAATCGACTCTGTACTCTGGTAGCCGATGAACTGGCGTTCTCACGTGCTTGTGTCCGCACCGCCAGAGCTCGTGGTCTACGACGAGCCGATGGCTTGTCCCTATCTCCCGGGGCAGCGGGCGCGTTTGCCGATGCGCCTGCCCACGCGATGGTTGACCACGGCGGAGTTCGACAGCCGACTTCAAGCTGGGGATCGTCGTCAGGGGGTGCTGCTTTACCGGACCGCCTGCGCCGACTGCCGAGCCTGTGAGCCGATCCGGATCGACATCGAGTCCTTTAAGCCAGGTCGCACGCCGCGGCGAATTTTTCGTCGGGGCGAAGAGGTGATCTCCACCGAGATCGGCGCTCCGGAGTTCTCCGCCGAGCGTCTTGCGCTCTACAACCGCCACAAGCGCGGGCGGGGGTTGGCTGCGACCGAGGAGGCGATGGACGAGCCAGGCTATCGCGCGTTTTTGGTCGAGACCTGCTGCGACACCTTTGAGATCCGCTATCGGGTCGAGGGCGTGCTCATCGGTGTCGCGATCGTCGACCGTGCCGCGACTGCGCTCTCTGCGGTCTATTTCTATTTTGACCCCGAATACAAATCGCTGTCGCCTGGGGTCTTCTCGATCCTCAAGCAGATCGAGCTTTGTCGCCGTTTTGGCCTGCGCTACCTCTACCTCGGCTTCTACATCGAGGATTGCGCTGCGATGGCCTACAAGAGCCGCTACCAGCCACACGAGCGCATGATCGACGGCGCTTGGGTGAGTTCCTCGGACTGAGCCGCGCGTTTTTCCCTGTGGTGAGGTGAAAATCTTGCACAGGATTAATTGGTCATACCAGTTGACCATCTGATGGTTCGGATTCAGGCTTTGTGGGCGCCCATGAGCCTCAAGCCCATCGAACGAAAATCCCTCTCAGACGCTGTTTTTGATCAGCTCTCCGACGCGATCGTCAGCGGCCGCATGGTGCCGGGCAGCGCGTTGCCATCCGAGAGGACGCTCTGCGAGATGTTGAAGGTCAATCGCGGAGCGATCCGCGAGGCTCTCAAGCGCCTCTCGCAGGCCGGGCTGATCAGCATTCAGCACGGCGGCGGCACCAAGGTGCTCGATTTCAAGCGCACCGGCAATTTAGATCTTCTCTCGCAACTTCTTTACGACGCGGAGGGATCGATCGATCTCGCTGTCGCGCGATCGGTGATGGAGATGCGGGCGGTCCTAGGCCCGGACGTCGCACGTCTCTGCGCTCGCCGAGCGACACCGGCGATCCGCGCTCGGCTGCTGGCTCTGGTCGAGGCGATGAAGGATGCGAGCGGCGATCTCACAACCCTGCAGGGGTTGGCGATTCACTTCTGGGATGTCTTGGTTCGCGGCGCCGACAACATCGCCTACGAACTCGCGTTTAACAGCCTGCGGGGGACCTACGACGCCCTCCGCGAGGTGCTTGTCGAGGTCCTTGGCGATGAGCTTCGTGATCAGAGTTCGTACCGAGCCATCGCCGAGGCTGTCGCTCGCGGCGACGACCTCTCGGCGAGCCATGTCGCGAGGGCGCTGATGGAAAAGGGAACCCAGGCGATCTTCCAGTTGCTCGCGGCGATCGAAGCCGTCAAGAGCGTCGACGGCGAGCAAGAAGAACAAGACGAGCAAGACGAGCAAGAAGAACAAGAAGAACAAGAAGAACAAGAGGAGGAGCTGTCATGAGTCGCGACAAGAAAAACCCCAAGAAAACACTGCTAGATCCCCACAGCTCGCGTCAGGAGCCCAATCCTTCGCTGTTGAAGGTCTTTCTCGTCTTCATCCGCTACTCGAGCCCCGCGCTCTTGATCCTGATGACGATGGGTGCGCTGATGATCCGGCTGATGCTCGGCAACTTCACGTTCTGGGACCTGCTGATCCCGGCGGTGGTTGTCGCGATTCAGCCGGTTGTCGAGTGGCTGGTTCATGTCTTTATTTTGCATTTTAAGCCGCGGAAGATCTTTGGTCTGAAGCTCGACTTTCATGCGGGTCGCCTGCACCGGGCCCACCATCGTGCGCCTTGGCAGCTCAGCTTGATCTTTATTCCAAAGCGCACCGGAGTCATCGGCCTGATCGTCGCGGCGACGGTTTGGAGCCTGTTGTTGCCGACCCTCTATCTCGTCGCAACGGCGATGCTATCGACCCTGACGATGACGCTTGTGTACGAGTGGATCCACTACCTGACCCACACAAACTACCAGCCCAAGACCGAGTTCTATCGCAGGCGTTGGCGCTACCACCGGCTCCATCACTTCAAGAACGAGAACTACTGGATGGGCGTGACGAGTCACCACGGCGATCGTCTGCTCGGGACTTTTCCCCGCGACCCAAAGAAAGTCGCGAAGTCCAAGACCTCGCGGACCCTGGGGGTCGAGGTCGCGGCCTAGAGGTTCTTTCAACTCAACTCAACTCAACTCAACTCAGTTTTCCTGGGTACTGGAATCGGCGCGAACACTCGCGCCGATTTTTTTGTTTGTCGACGCTCTTGATCGATCGATCGATCGATCGACTTGCGTGACGCAGACAGAGGGCGGATGCTCGGCCGGCCGATGCCTCTTTCTCCTGGAATCCATCACATCACGCCGACTCTGCCGCTCTACGTCGTTGAGGGGGAGCGACCGGGGCCGACGGCGCTCATCCAGGCGGGTATTCACGGGGACGAAATCGGCGGAGTGCACGTCTTGGCAGAGCTCCTCGAGGAGGGCCTGCGACCGAGCGCAGGGCGTCTGATCATCACGCCGGTGATGAACCCGCCTGCCTATCGAGCTCGCCTGCGAGCGGCCCCTGGCGGTCTCGATTTAAACCGCTGCTTCCCCGGCGATCACGATGCACCGGAGCCAGAGCGTCGACTTGCCCGTCGCTTTATGGACCTCGTTGAGGACGAGCGGCCGACGTTGATGGCGACGCTGCACGAATCGCATAAGCGCTACGATCCTGAGGTCTCGCCGTCGTTCGGTCAGACCCTGGTCTACGGTGTGCAGCCGATGCCAAAGCTCATCGCTGAGGTCATCGGCCAGCTCAACCAGGAGCTTGGTGACGAGAGCGAGCGTTGGGCCTCGCAGTACTACCCGGTGCCGACTTCGTCGACGGAGGTGATCGTCGAGGCCATCGGCTGCATCGGCATCTGCGTCGAGACCTGGATGGGCTTTGCCGAACGACGTCGCATCGAGATGCAGCGCCGGGTTGTCGAGCTCCTTCTCGGTGGCCTCGGAGTCGGCCCGCTGGTCTTCAAAAACGACGCACGGTGAGCACGATCACCGCCGAATTGCGGGGCTCGCTCAACCCGAGTTATGCGCTCTAGGGCAGGCTCTTGGGGGATCTGTGCACTGCCGCACATTTGACGCGGCAGCGATCGGTCGTCCATCGTGGTGATCGATACAACGCCCTGTACGGGGTCGATGGTCGACACACGGAGCCACTTCAGATGAGCGCCCTCGCAGCGACAGAGCCTGAGCTTTGCACCTCGACCCACGGCTTGATCGGCCTCGCAGACTCGGTTTTTGATCGGGTCAGTCCCTACGAGGGCAACGGACTCCGCAACCACTGCCGGCGTCTCTATCACCTGGCGGTGATGTTGATGACCAAGGAGGGCATTGAACTCGATCGCAATGTCGCCTACCTGGTGGCGATGCTCCACGATCTCGGCCTGGTTTCCGAGCACCTCGAGGGCAAGACGTACCTTCACCGGAGCTATGCGCTCTTCGAGCAAATCGTCGACGGTCACGATCTCGGCGGCGCGAGGCCTGATGTGCTCCGCGAGTGCCTGCTCTTCAACCACCGATTGCGTCCGATCAAGGGCCTTTCGCGGCAGGCCAATTGTTTCCGCCAGGCGGTGCAGATCGAACATACTCGCGGTTTTGCCCGATTCGGCCTCGACAAGAGGGCGGTCGGAGAGGTGTTTGCTGCCTATCCGCGGGAGAACTTCGATCGTGTGCTCGTGGACTTTACTTGGCGGGTGGTCAAGCGCGAGCCCTGGACGCTTATCCGCGGGGTCTTTTTGTAGTTTGTAGAGGGTTCTCCGAGCCTTGTTGATCGGGGCTCGCCAAGCTGCGGGAGGGCCGAGATTGTCGATGTTCCGAACGCTGAGGGGCCTCTGGTTTCTCTGGCTGCTGCTCTTTGTGGTTGACTGGACGGGCGTCGGCAGGCGAGACCGGGATCGGGACCCCAGACAGAGCCGCAGCGGCGTTCGAGATGCAAGGGGGAGCAGTGAACCAGATGGCTGAGCAGTCGATCGATTCCATTGAAGCAAAGACCAAGACCGAGATCGAGGCAGCGGCGTTTCGCGCGATGGTCACCCATTTTCGCGGGCGCACCGACGTGCAGAACATCGACCTCATGAACCTCGCCGGTTTCTGTCGTAACTGTCTCGCGCGTTGGTACAGCGAAGCCGCGGCCGATAGGGGCATCGAGATCTCAAAGGACGATGCACGTGAGCGGGTCTACGGCATGAGCTATGTCGACTGGAAGGCGAAGTACCAAACGTAGCGCCGAGTCGTGGCCAGGGAGCACGCTGTGAGCGAGCGCGAGATGAACGCGAGATGAACGCGAGATGAACGCGAGAAAACCCCCGGAGGTCCTCCGGCGCCGGCTCTCGCGGGCGATGACCAAGACGATCGCGAGCTATCAGCTGCTCAAGCCTGGCGATCGGGTGATGGTCGCGGTCTCTGGCGGAAAAGACAGCTACACCCTTCTCGATCTCTTGATCGATGCGAGACGGCGGGCTCCCTTCGACTTCTCGCTGATCGCTGTGCACTTGGATCAAGGTCAGCCCGCGTACGACGGGGCGCCGCTCGAGCGCTGGCTGGAGTCAGCCGCGGTCGACTACGAGGTTGTGCACAGGAATACCTATTCGCAGGTGGTCGAGCAAACGCCCGAGGGCAAGGCTTTCTGTGCGGTCTGTTCGCGCCTGCGTCGAGGCATTCTCTACAACACTGCCGAGCGGCTGGGATGTGCTGTCATTGCCCTCGGACATCATCGAGACGATGCGCTTGAGACCCTGCTGTTGAACCTCTTTTATGGGGGTCGCCTGCAGGCAATGCCGGCGGGGTACACCACCGACAACGGTCGCATTCGAGTGATCCGGCCGCTTATCGAATGTGCAGAGTCTGACATCGCCGAATGGGCCGAGAGCGCTGGTTACCCGATCCTGCCCTGTAACCTCTGCGGGTCGCAGGAGGGGTTGCGTCGGGAGGCGATGGCTGGGCTTCTGGTCGAGCTCGAACGGGACCATGCCAACCTGCGATCGGTGATGCTCAACGCACTCAGGAACGTTGCGCCGTCGCACCTGCTCGACCGTCGTTTGTTGCCGGGGCCAGTTGAGGGCGAGACCCTAGCGTCGTCGGACGAGACAACGAGAGCGCGACGTCTGCCGATCTTGCGCGGCCAATAGCCGGGCACAAAGGGGCTCGGTAAGACACCGTGCGGCCCCCAAGTGCACATTCGGCGCATTCGTAGAGTGTGCAGGAATCCGCGAACTCGGTGTCCGTCGGTAGCTGTGCGCTTTGTGGCGAAGCAGAGCGCACAGGTCTGCGCGTCGCTCGCGTTTACGCGTGTCCCTTGCGACATGTCTCTTGGCAAGATCTGCTCTACCGGCGCGCCGGCTTGCTGACAGCAGCGCTCTCGATCCTGGTGTCAGCTGGCCGCTCGTGATCATGCCGCTTGATCTCCTTTAGATCGTCGCACTCTCCTATGTTGAGAGACGTAGACAGAAGAGGTTGGTGGATGATGGACGTGCGAATTTTGAGTACCTTGGCCGAGACGATCGAACGCAGCCGTGAGCTGCTCGCGAGCCGCGAGAGCACCACTCAGGTGTTGGTCTTGCCCCTGCTGCGCGGCCTCGGCTATGCGGTCTCAAACCCGCTCGAACTCCGCTGTGGTGAACCACTTGGCTTTGCGGATGGCGGCTCGGCGACCGCTGATATCGCGATCTACGAGGGCGATGGCAAGACTCTGCGTATGGTTGTGGATGTGCGGGCGCTAGGTGCAGATCTCTGGTCTCGCTCGCCCTTGGCGAAGGCGGTCGGGGCTGCAGGGCTCCGATTTTTGGTGGTTACGGACGGCGCTCGCTATCAAATTTACGGCGACCTCCAGCGTCCAGGAAGCATCGACGACGCGCCCTTTTGTGCGTTCTCATTGGCGGGACCCGATGCCGACTACGCCCATGCGAGTGCCACTCTGAGCCGCTTCGCGCGAGATGCGTTTGACCCGGGTGCGCTGATCTCTAAGGCGGAGGACGAGGCCTTGACCGCGGCGCTGAGGCAGCGCTTGATGCGGGCGTTGCGGGCCCCTGCCGCGGAGCCAGACTTCCTTCGTTGGTTGAGCGAGGGCATCTACGAGGGCAAGCGAACGCGACCCGTTCTCGAGCGTTTGGGTCGCTTGGCGGAGGAGGCTGTGACCCCGGCGATTCTAGGCTTGCTCAGCGAGGACTATATCGATGCCCTCCGCGAGCGTATGCAGGTGGCCAACGAAATCGTCGCTCGCGGTGCGCTCGCACGGCCGCAGGCGCCGAGGGGTGCCGAGCCAGTGGTTATCGCGATGATCCGAAAGATGGCTGAGAGGGCAGGTTCAAATCCCGCAGAGATCGTGCACCGAGAGACGACGAACTACCACGGTGTCGGCTTGAAGACGCCGAGTCGATGGTTTGTGCGTTGGTTTGATGGTTCGCGTCGGCGGGCGCTGACGACTCTGGTGCCGGTTGAAGAGGCTCGCGCGTTGGTCCGCGGTTTTGTCGTCGAGGAGGCGCCACAGAGCTTTGGCGTCTCGCGAGTGCAGATCGACGATGCCGCTCAGATCTGGGCATTAGAGGCATTGGTGGTCCGTTCGCTCGATATCTGCCGACGTGGAGATCAGCTGCCTCTGGCCGCGGCCGCCGAGTGAAACACTGAGGGATTGCTCGTCTTCTGCTGTTCAGGGGCTGCTCTCTAGGGGTATCGTCGGCGGCGATGAACGCCGACGATCCGAGAGAGCAGACGCAAGCGAATCAGAGCAAGCCCCTCGCGGGCAAGACCCTCTTTATCAGCGGGGCGAGCCGCGGGATCGGCAAGGCGATCGCCCTCAGGGCTGCGGCGGATGGCGCCAACATCGTGATCGCAGCCAAGACCGCCGAGCCCCACCCAAAGCTGCCCGGCACGATTTATACGGCCGCAAAGGAGATCGAGGCCGTCGGTGGTCGAGCCCTGCCGCTCGTCGTCGATATCCGCGACGAAGGTCGGGTTGCCGAGGCGGTCGAGCTCGCGGTCAAGGAGTTTGGGGGGATCGATATTCTGGTCAACAATGCCAGCGCGATTTCCCTAACAGGGACTCTGTACACACCGCTGAAGCGCTTTGACCTCATGCATCAGGTCAACGTTCGCGGGACCTACACGTGCTCGCATTTTTGTTTGCCGCATCTGCTCAAGGCCGATAACCCGCATATCCTCAACATCTCGCCGCCGCTCAACATGGATGCGAAGTGGTTCAAGGACCATGTCGCCTACACGATGGCGAAGTACGGCATGAGCATGTGTGTGCTCGGTATGGCCGCGGAATTTGCATCGAAGGGGGTCGCGGTCAATGCATTGTGGCCGCAGACTGCGATCGCGACCGCAGCGATGGCAATGATTGGTGGCAAGTCGGCGATCGCATCGTGTCGCAAGCCCGAGATCATGGCAGATGCGGCGCACCTGATCCTGAGCCGCCCGAGCGCGGTGCACACCGGAAATTTCTTTATCGATGAGGATCTGCTGCGGGGTTCGGGAACCCGCGACTTTTCCCCTTACGCGGTCGAGCCGGGGCACGAGCTGATCAAGGATTTTTTCCTCGACTAGCCGCACTGCGCGGTATCCAGGGGACTCGGGTGCGCAATGCCAAGCGATGATGAAATGTCGATAGTGGGGCTGAATGGCGGGGCGGAGACACGTCTCGTGGACCCGCAGAGCACCCGTGCGAGCTGGAACCGAGCGACGGCGAATCACAACGCTCACAAGGGCGACCAAGCGGCGTCCTTGAGAGCCGGTGGCGAGACGCTTTTTGACGAGGAACTGGGGCTTTTAGGCGAACTCGCGGGCCAACGATTACTGCACATACAGTGCAACTCTGGGCAGGACTCGCTCTGCCTGGCGCGACGGGGTGCGGAGGTTGTCGGTGTTGACTTCTCTGACGAGGCGATCGGCTTCGCGCGGCAGCTGAGCGCGGATAGTGGGATTCGTGCGAGCTTTGAACTCGGAGAGGCCATTTCGTGGATGGCGAACACTGACAAGCGTTTTGACCTCGTCTTCGCGAGCTACGGGGTGACCACTTGGATCGAGGATCTCGCCGCGTGGGCCCGGGGTGTTGTTCGCGTGTTGCGGCCCGGCGGGCGCTTTGTCTATGTCGAGTTTCATCCGCTCTCGTGGAGCCTGGGCGCGGCGCTCGACCTTCGCGGTGGCGACGATTACTTTCAACGGGAGCCCTACCTCGATCCCGTCGGTGATTACGTCGCCGAATCAGGAGCCGGTCTGGGCGCTGCTGATGTCGGGGCACCGGGCACAAACGAGATCCCAGCACTCTCGTGGCAACATACGCTTGCCGATCTGCTGAGCGCCTTTGCCGGCGCAGGTCTGCGGATCGAGCTTCTCCGGGAGTACCCCTTTAGCAACGGCTGTCGGCTTCAGGAGGGCCTCATCGAGAGCGCAGAGGCTGATCGACGCTGGCACTTTCCCGAGGGGGTCACTCGCACGCCGCTCATGTTCGGCCTGGTCGCGTCGCGGGCCCTGGATTGAGCGAGGAGCAAAGTTGGGCGGATCGGCCAACGGGTGACGGAGGTATCAGCTCATCGCTGTGCGGATCGCCCGCAGGATCGCCTCGGGTGTGGCCGGTAGGGCGAGTTCAACTTCTTGGGCGGGCGGGCCCCAGCTGGCGATGGCCTGGCGCAGTGCTGAGACCACGCCGATTGCGAGCATGAACGGCGGTTCGCCGACCGCCTTCGAGCCGTGCACGACAGATGTCTGAGCGGCATCGCTGAGCAGATCGACGCGGAAATTGTCCGCAGTTGGGATGTCGCCGACGGCCGGAATTTTGTAGGTCGAGGGGCCGTGGGTGAGCAATCGGCCCTTGCTGTCCCAAAGGACTTCTTCGCAAGTCAACCATCCTAGGCCCTGAACAAAGCCGCCTTCGATTTGGCCGCGGTCGATGGTTGGGATCAGCGAGTTGCCGACGTCGTGGAGGATGTCGACCCGTCGCAGGCGGTGCTCTCCGGTGAGCGCGTGCACCTCGACCTCGCAGATCGCCGCGCCGTATGAAAAATAGTGAAAGGGCTTGCCGCGCCCCGCAGAGCGGTCGTAGTGGATGTTTGGTGTCGAGTAGTAGCCGGTCGCGGAGAGCGAGATCCGGCGGGCCCAGGCGGCCTGCACCAGTGCTTTGAAGGTGAGCGAAGCCCCGCTCTTTGGCTGAAGGATCTCGCCACCGACGAAATCCAGGCTGTCGGCGTCGTCGACCTCTAGGAGTTCGGCGGCGAGCGGGCGCAGGCGTTCGCGGATCGTCACGCAGGCCGCACGCACAGCCGCACCGTTGAGGTCGGAGCCGCTCGAGGCCGCGGTCGCGGAGGTATTTGGGACCTTGTCGGTCGCTGTCGACATCACCCGGATCGTGGGCGTTGTGATGCCGAGTTCGTGGGCGGCGATCACCTGCATCTTGGTGTGCAGGCCCTGACCCATCTCGGTGCCGCCGTGGTTCACCTGCACGGAGCCGTCGGTGTAGACGAGCACCAGGGCGCCCGCTTGGTTGAGCAGGGCGTTGGTGAAAGAGATGCCAAATTTCACCGGCTGGAAGGAGATTGCGCGGCGTACATGGGGCGAACGACTGTTGAAGGCGGCGATCTCGGAGCGTCGGTGGTTGTAGTCGGCGCTCGCCAGGAGTTCGTCGTGCATGCGCGCGAGCCGAATGTCGCGGAGTTCCTGACCGTAGGGGGTGCGCTGTCCTTCGCGGTAGAAGTTGCGGGTGCGGATCGTCGCGCTGTCGAGGCCCAATCGCTCGCTCGCGCGGCTGAGGATCGTCTCGATCACGACCATGCCCTGGGGACCACCAAAGCCGCGGAAGGCGGTATTGGATGATTTGTTGGTGCGCACGACGGCGCCCCGAAAGTCGAGCTGCGGGATCCAATAGGCGTTGTCGAGGTGGAACATCGCCCGGTCGAGGATCGGTGTCGACAGGTCGAGGCTCCAACCTCCGTCGGCGAAGAGTTCGATGGAAGCGGCGAGGATTCGACCCTCGGCGTCGAAGCCCGCGTCGTAACGGGCCAGGAAGGGGTGGCGCTTGCCGGTCATCACCATGTCTTGATCGCGGTTTAGGCAGATCTTGACCGGGCGGTTGAGGTCGCGGGCAGCGATTGCGGCGAGCACGGCGAAGGGGGCGGCCTGCGACTCCTTGCCACCGAAGGCTCCGCCCATGCGCGGCACTTCGACGACGACCTGGTTGCGGGAAACACCTAGGCCCGCGGCGACCAGTGTTTGGACCTCGGTCGGGTGTTGCGTCGATGAAAATACTTCGATGTCATCACCCTCGCCGGGGATCGCCAGCGAGACCTGGGTTTCGAGATAAAAATGATCTTGAGCGCCGCAGTGAAGCTCCCCCTGGATCCGCAAAAAAGCCCCAGAAAGAGTGTCCTTTGGGGATCCTCGGCGAATTTGGTGGGGTTCACCGAGGTAGGAATCAGCGGCGATCGCCGCTTCGATCGTCAGGATCGCGGCTTGTTCTTCGTAGTCGATCTCGAGGAGCTTGGCGGCGGCGCGACAGGCCGCGAGTGATTCGCCGACGATCAGCGCGACGAGCTGACCCACCGTGTCGATGCGGTCGATCGCGAGGATCGGTTCGTCGTGGATCACGGGGCCGATGTAGCGCTCGGCCGGCAGGTCATCGGCGAAGTAGACCCGGTGCACGCCGGGGCAACGGAGTGCGGCGCTGCGATCACGACGGCTGATGCGAGCGCAGGCGACAGGTGAAGCCACCGGCAGGCCCACGAGCATGCCCGCGGGCGGTGGCATATCGTCGACATAGCGGGCATCGCCGGTGACGTGGGCGTAGGCGCTTTCGTGGCGGCCTGGGCGGTGGAGCGGGCTTGCGGTCATCGGAGCACCCCCAGCGAGACGGTCCCGGAGGGTCGCTCGGGAAGATCGGGCAGGTGGTTGTCTTGGGTTTCGAGGAAAAAGCCGCGGGCGAGATTTGCGGCCAAGGTCTGGCGGTACCAGGCCGAGCCGCGGTGGTCGTCGATCGGCGTAAAATCCTCCTCTAGGGCGCTGAGTGCCGCCTCTAGGTGATCGCGGGTCCAGGGCTGGCCGTGCATCGCGGCCTCGAATGAGTGGGCCCGCGAGGGGATCGCCGCGACGCCCCCGTAGGCGGCGCGAATCGTTGTCACATGTCCGTTTGCGTCGAGTTTGACGACGAAGGCGGCGGCGACCGAGGAGATGTCGAGTTCACGCCGCTTGGAGACTTTGTAGGAGGAGGCTCGGCTGTCCTCGGAGAGAGCGGGTACCGTGATCGATGCGAGGATCTCGGTTGGACTGAGCGCGGTGCGTCTGTAGTCGAGGAAAAAATCCGCGATCGCGATCTCGCGGCTACCCGCGGCGGAGCGCAGTTCGAGCGTCGCATCGAGTGCGAGCAGGACCGGTGCGAGGTCGCCGATCGGTGAGGCGTTGCAGAGGTTGCCGCCGATCGTCGCTCGGTTCTTGATCTGTCGCGAAGCGAAGTGGCGGAGCATGCGGTGGAGCGGCACGAGTTCGCCTTCGGTCGCCGCTTCGATGTCGGCGAGCAGGGTGGTCGCGCCGAAGCGCCAGCCGCCGTTTGACAGCCGCGAAATCCCCCGAAGCCCATCGATGGCCTCGAGCGAGATCACCTCTGGCAGTGCCTCAAAGCGCTTGCTGACCGCGAGGCCGAGGTCGGTGCCGCCGGCGACGAGAGAGGCCAATGGGTGCTGGGCGAGCGCCTGCCAAAGATGGGACAGGGAGGTCGGTGTGATAAAGACGGTGGGGCTCTCGCTGTGAAAGGCGCGCTCACCTGCGGGGTTGGCGAGTGCGGCCCTAAACTCATCGGCTGGTTGGCTGCCGGCGATCGTCGCGGTTGCGGATCGGATCGGTCGGTAGCCGGTACAGCGACAGAGGTTGCCGCACATCTGATCGTCGAGCTTCCACGGGCGGTCGAGGTCGTCGCGGTAGCAGGCTTCGAACATCGACATGACGACGCCGGGCGTGCAGTAGCCGCATTGCGAGCCGAGGGCCTGGGCGAGCGCCTCTTGGACTGGGTGATAGGCGCCCTGTCGACGGAGCCCTTCGACGGTGTAGAGCCGCCGGCCGTGCATCATCGGCAGGAGCACGAGGCAGGAGTTGATCGCTCGAAAGCGCGGTCCTCCGGGGGCGTCGGTGTCGATCATGACCACCGTGCAGGCGCCGCAATCACCCTCGGCGCAGCCCTCTTTGGTTCCCGTCCAGCCGCTCGCGCGGAGGTAGTTGAGGAGGGTTGTGGTCGGTGCCTGGTTGGCAGCCCGGATGGCGTGGTCGTTGAGGAAGAAGCGGACGGTGGTCATGTGCGCGGCGAGCGATTGGGCCCTGGACGACTTTTACCACGGGCTCATTTGTCCGGAGACGTTGTCAGAGTGGGCATGCTCCTGTGAACGGCGTTGAGATCGAGTGTGGGCGTGGGCATGCCGCCACAGCCGTGTCGCCACGGCCGATCACTCTCTCACTTATCGTTCTTGAAGAGCTGCGGTCCGACGCGGACGATGCTGAACTCAGAGTCCGGCTGCAAGCCGAGCTGTTCGACCCGGTAGGCATCGCTGTCGATCGCATAGGCGACCCCATCGGCGGCGGTCAGCGCTGAAATCCCGTTGGGTACCGCGGTCGTGGTTTTGACATATGCGGTGCGCAGGTGGTCTTGGTCGGGGAAAGTGAGCTGCTGCACGGCCCCAGGAAAGGCGACGTAGAGCTGCTTGCCGACAAAGCCGATGCCCGCGGCGGCCGGCAGTCGCGGGTCGCCCACTCGACCGAGTGCGTTGTCAGGGAAGAGCACCTCTTGCAGCATCGCCGGTTCGTCCAGAGGGATCGAGAAGAGCCGCGGCGGGTCGCTCATGGCGGCGAAGAGGTGCTGCCCGTCGGGGTGAAGAGCGACGCCACTGAGACCGACGCCGCTCTCCGTTGGTGGGGTGAGGGTTGCATCTTCGACGAAGATCGAGGCCTCTTTGGAGCTGGGATCAAAGCGGTAGATCACCGGTTGCAGGGCATCGATGGCGTAGACAACACCCTCTTCGCTGACATCAAGCGCGTCGCAGATGCTCGGCGCAAAATGATCTCGGAGGTCGCTGAGTTCGACGCGGTGCACGACCTCTTGATCGTCGAGATCAAAGCCGATGATCGACGAGCGAGGCAGGGCCGGCTCAGTCTTGCCGTCGACCGCACAGACCCAGAGAACTCGACGTTGACTGTCGACGACTGCGCCGGTGAAGGAGAGCTTTGGGTCGTCACTCGCGTAGAAGAGGTACTCGCGGCCGAGCGAGGTGATCAGTGTGATCTCGCCGCCATTTAGCGCTGTTGCGTAGAAGACCTGCGCCACCGGATCGTAGCCGATTCCCTTGGGGATCGACGTCGAGCTGCGGAGCTCGTAGCGATCCTGGAGGGGGACATCACAGGCGATCGTCAGCGCGATGCCGGTGAGAGCTGTGAGGATGGAGAGGCGGGTCGTCATAGTGGGGGCCGGATGTCTGTGCCGTTCTTGAGGGCGGCGATCTGCAGCCGGATCACAACGGTGGCTCGACCGGAGCTGGTGGATCAAGGGTTAGGTCGTCGTGCGCGAGGTCGCCAAAAAGCGCGGGATCATGGCGGCAGCGGGGCCGCTAGTGCACTGCCGCCCGTGGGCGCGTGATTCTTTGGATCCTCTGGCGCGCTTCGGCACCGGCGTCTTCCCTATCGCGCGGAGCGTGCTCATCGTCGCCAGGACGATCTATCGCAGCGCGGTGATCTCATGCGGATCACCTGTCTCTTCGGGAAAGAGCGCGGCGCGTCGACGCGCTGGCACTACATGATGCTGGCGATGAAAACGATCGCCGCCAGGAGCTCGCGCATGGAGGAGTAGCGCGCGTCGGGATCGACGCTCAGTCCGCGGATCAGGATCGTGTTGAGCCAACCGGGCACACGGGTGTGGCTTGGCGGTGGCAACAGGTTGCCTGCGAGCACGTTGTCGGCGATCGCAAAAACGGTGCGTCCGGCAAAGGGCCGGCGGCGGTAGAGCCCCTCGTAAAGCGCGACACAAAAAGCGAACTGATCGGCGCGCACATCTGCGGGGCGGCCCATGTGTTGCTCGGGCGCCATGTACGCGGGAGTGCCGTAGACCACACGGTTTGAGCCTTCTGTGCACTCATCGTCCCAGGCTGCAGCGCCGATGCCGAGTGCCGTCGACGATGTGCGTCGCGGACAGGGGCGGGCGAGGCCAAAGTCGACGACACGTACCCGGTTGTCGGCGCCGATCAGGACGTTCTCTGGTTTAAAATCGCGGTGCACGATGCCTGCGCGATGGGCCGCTGCGAGGCCACGACCCGCCTGCAGATAGGCCGCCACCAGCTCGCGCCACGATCGCGGCGTCTGACCGATCCACTCGTGCATCGCGACGCCGTTGACCAGCTCCATCGCGATGTAGACGATCTCGCGGGTTGCGCCGACATCAAAGACGGGCACCACATTTGGGTGGGCGAGCTTCGCCATCACCTGGGCTTCGCGTTGGAGACGGACCCCGGTTTCATCGGCACCGGCGAGTTCGACGAGATCACGTTCGACGACCTTGAGCGCGATGCGGCGATCGAGATGCGGGTCGTAGGCGGCATAGACGACGCCCATGCGACCGCTGCCGATACGGGAGAGAACCCGGTAACGGCCGATGTTTGTGGGGGGGTGTTCGCTGTCCATAGCGAGCGGGCCAACCCTAACGCGCCTGTCTCCGCTTGTCCTGATGAACTCGTGCGGGGCCAGGGAAGGGCTCCGAACGAGCTTGCGGAGGTGGACGACCGGCCGGTGCGCGGAGGTCGAGGAATTCTGCATCAGAGCGCATCGGCCGCGGCCTGCACTCCGATGCATCCTCTAAAATAGGCGGAACAGGGATCGAACCTGCGACCAGCGCCTTGTAAGGGCGCCGCTCTACCACTGAGCTATCCGCCTAGGGGCCGCAGAGGCTAACACAGGGGTTCTTGCAGGCGCTCAAAAATTGTCCGCGTGACTGTCGGCAGTGCCTCTAGGAGTCTATCGACGCGATGGCGGCCGTCGGGTCGCAGGCCGGGGTTGAGTTCGGCGAGCGGTGCCAGCACAAAGTCGCGTTGGTGCAGGCCCGGATGCGGCAGCGTCAAGTGTTCGCTCGCCCGCTCGAGGCTCTCGCCTTCGCGGAGCACGACGAGAAGATCGAGATCAAGGGTGCGTGCGCCCCAACGGATCTCTCGGCGTCGGCCGTGTAGCGCCTCGATCCTGAGCAGGGCCTGGAGCAGCGCCTCGGGGTCGATCGATCCCCGGAGTTCGACCGCCGCGTTGAGAAATGCGTGTCGCGCAGGCCCGATCGGACGGCTCTCGTAGATCGTCGAACAGGCACTGAGTACGACCCCTGGGAGCGCTCGCTGGAGGTGTCGAGTGGCGCTTTGCAGGGTCATCAGGCGATCGCCTAGGTTGCTGCCGAGACCGACGTACGCGCGAGCGGATCGCATGACGGTTGCTTGTTCTCTTTCTCTCTTTTTCTTCTTCTCTCTGATTTACGAGAGATCGATCGACTGTTGGAGTTTTTTGCCGACGACCTTAGAGACCGTCGCCATCAGCTCGTCGCCGGTGCGGGGGGCGACCCAGAGGCCGCTTTGCTCTTGATAATCGAAGTGCCAGGCGGTTGTGCCGGCGGCCATCCAGACCTGACGAGCGGCACCGTGGGCGTTGATGACAAAACGTTGGTTGTCGCCAAAGGTGAGCGTAAGGACATCCGCGGAGAACTGCACATCGAGGTCGTCATGCTCGAGATCCCCGAGGACATCATCGATGTGCTCGAGTGCCTTAGTAGATCGGGAGCTGAAGAGCTTGGCGTCCATGGTGATGGCAGCTTGCGAGAGGCCTGGGCAGCGGTCAATCACTCGTGAGCTTCGCTTGGGGGCGGGGCTTTTGGGGCCTCTTCTGGGCTTCTCTGGGTTGTTAGGGCTTTGACGCTCTCATCAGGGGGGCTTGCGGGCAGCGCCTCGGGGGGCACGCCGTACATTCGTTCGGCTTGCTCTGGGGTGATCTCAAGCACCTCGATCGAGCGCCCGTCGGGCAGGGTGTATGCGCGTCGCGGCAGCTCGTCCTCTGCCGAAGATCCTGCCGCGCTCGCCTCGGCCTCTTGCTCGGCGAGGTAGTGGCTGACGGCTTGCCAACCGAAGTAGCCAAAGAGCAGGCCGTAGATGGCGAAGCGGATCAGGATGCCCTTGCGGGGGAGACGCATGGTCTTGAGAGTGCAGCCTTGCACCCCTCTCGGCAAGCGATCCTCTAAGGTGCAGAGGTGAAGCTCAGTGCGCGGCCGGTCGCGGCGACGAGGCGGGAGTCGGGGTGAAACGCGGCCCCACGGCTGAGCGTGAAGGGCACCTCGTCGAGGCGGATGACCTCGACAAAGGCCTTGCAGAGCGTCTTTGTGGCGATGCCAGCGGCAACGCTGAGGCTCGAGGCCGGCACTTCGAAGGCTCCGCTATCAACTGTGTCAGCGCTAAAAAGATCGGCGAGACAGGTACTGCCGCCGACCTTATCGCCGACGATCACTGTGACTTCTTCTGGTTCGCCGAGCGCTGGCTCCCAGGCGACGCTTAGCGGCTCCGCACGACTGAGTTCGCTGTCGGCGGAGGGGGCCGTGAGGCTGAGCACGGGGGCCTCTGGCTTCGCGATCAGCTCGGTCGGAGTGCCGTCGTGGTTGACGATGATCGTGTAGGTCTCGGCGGGTTCGTCCAGGTTGAGCGCGAAGATCGTGTTGCCGCTGGGACGGCGGATAAGGGCGGCCTCTTGGCCGTTGATCGTCACCGAATCGTCGGCGCAGAAGGGGCGAGGGATCGCGCTGCTCTCGGCCTCGGAGAAGGCCAGCTCGATCCGCGTACTGGTGTCGCTATCGTCGACCCGGGCCTTGAGTACGATGTCGCTATTGACGGTGCTGCAGAGCGTCGAAGCGTTGTCGCAGGCCGATCCGAGGGCGGCCGTGATGACGATCGCGAGGGCGTGGCGGAGGAGGAGGCTCATGCAGGTGCTCGAAGATCATGAAGAGCATCGCTGCCCGCGCAGCGCTCGGCAAGTGTTTGGGGCACCGGCGGTGCGGAAGCACGCGCGAGCAGATCAGGTTTTAGCCGCCGAAGAGAGCCGGCTTGACGACCGCCATGATGACGACGACGAGCAGGATAATGGTCGGCCATTCGTTGAGCATCCGGCATTGACGAGAGCTGAGCCTGCAACGACCGGCGGCGAGATCACGGCGCACTTTGCCGCTGTAAAAGTGGTACGCGAAGAGGGCGACAAGGGCCACGAGCTTGACCTGGAACCACGGCTGCGCGAGGTAATTCATGGGCATGCGAGACCACAACCACACCCCAAAAATCGTCGTGAAGATCATCGCCGGCCAGCAGATCCCTCGGTAGAGGCGGCGCTCCATTACCTCAAAGAGCGCGGTCAGCTCGGCCTTGTTTTGGTTCTCTACGTGATAGACGTAGAGCCTAAAGATGTAGAAGAGCCCGGCGAACCAGGTGACGACGCCGATGATGTGCAGCGCTCGCAGCCAGTTGTAGCTCACCGGTAAAGCCTATCGCAGTCGCGGGTGTCAGGTCCCGGGCGTGTGGCCGAAGAGTTCGATGTGCAGGCGCAGGCCCAGGCGAAAGCCGCGGGCATTGCAGATGTCGACGAGGGCGCGATAGCAGCCGGGCAACGCCTGCTCGGCGGTGGTCTCTGGCATCAGCAGCACCTGGGAGCGCTCGGCGCTGGAGATCCCGAGTTCTGTGAGCAGGCTCTCGATCTCCTCGAGTTCAGCGAAGATGCGCTCGGGATCGGGATGCACCACAAATTTTAACTGCCACGGGAAGGTATTGATCAGGCGCCGCAGGGTGCCCTTGTTGAGGCGGCGTCGTTCGTGGCGGGCGGCCGCGGAGGGGTCGCGCTGCCACGGTGTGCTGTGCGCGAGCTTGGGACTCAGAGAGAGCAGATCACAGCAGAGATCGTCGAGCCAGACCGTGCCTGCGGTCTCGACCGTGATGTGATGGCCGCCCGCGCGCAGGCGTTGGCTGAGGGTCGCGATCGCCGGGAAGAGGAGGGGTTCGCCGCCGGTGAGAACGACGTGCCTGGGCCCGTGCAGGCAGCCCTGGATCAGGTCATCGAGGCCGACGCGGGCGCCTTCGGGGGCCCACGAGGTCGCCGGAGAGTCGCACCAGACGCAGCGGAGGTTGCAGCCGCTCACCCGGATAAATGTGCTCGGCAGGCCGACCAGTGAGCCCTCGCCCTGGAGCGAGACGAAGCGCTCTTGGATCCGCAGGCCGGTCGCGTGCGGGTGGGTCTCGGGGTCGGTCATTGTCGGAGGGATTGCCACACTCGCCAGCGCTCTGCCAGAGTGGCCTGGCGAGTGCTACCCTCCGTTGCCCATGCAGACGCCGCGCACCAAGATCGTCAGCGCTCTCCGTCTCGATGCTCCGCACACCGGCCTTCGGGTCAAGGGGTGGCTGCGGACGCTGCGAAAGAGCAAGAGCGTAGTTTTCCTCGAACTCAACGATGGCTCCTGCTTCGCCAATATCCAGGTGGTATGCGGCGCTGAGGTCGACGGTTTTGAGGAGATCGCCCACCTCACGACGGGCTCCGCGATCGAGGTCTTGGGCGAGCTCATCGAGTCGCCGGCCAAGGGTCAACGCGTCGAGCTTCGTGCGAGCGAGGTGTTGGTCATCGGACGCGCAGAGTCCAGCTACCCGTTGCAAAAGAAGCGTCATAGCAACGAGTACCTCCGCACGATCGCCCACCTGCGGCCGCGGACCAACACCTACGGCGCGGTCTTTCGCATTCGCAGTGCCCTCGCTCAGGCGATCCACAGCTTCTTCGAGGCGCGGGGTTTTTTCTATATACACACGCCGATCATCACCGCCGGTGATTGCGAGGGCGCCGGCGAGATGTTCAAGGTTACGACCTTAGATATCGACGGGCCGCCGCGCAACGAGAACGGCGGCGTCGACTGGAGCGCTGATTATTTCAGCCGTCAGACTTTTCTTACGGTTTCGGGCCAGCTCAACGTCGAGGCCTTCGCGATGGGCCTGTCTGAGGTCTACACCTTTGGTCCGACCTTCCGCGCCGAGAACTCAAACACACCGCGGCACGTCGCCGAGTTTTGGATGATCGAGCCTGAGGTCGCGTGGGCGGATCTGGAGGACACCTGCGAACTCGCCGAGGCGTTTATCAAGCATCTGTTGAGCCACGCGCTCGAGGTCTGCGCCGAGGACCTCGCGTTCTTCAACAAGTGGGTGGATCGCGGGCTCATCGATCGTCTGAAGCATGTGGTCGGCGCGGGATTTGAGCGCATGGCCTATTCGGAGGCGGTTAAGCGCCTGGTCGCCAGCGGTCAGAACTTCGAGTTTCCCGTGCATTTTGGGGCCAACTTGCAGGTCGAGCACGAGCGTTACCTGACCGAAGAGCTAGTCGGACGGCCTGTCTTTGTCACCGACTACCCCAAGGAGATCAAGGCGTTCTACATGCGTCGCAACGACGACGGAAAAACCGTTGCCGCGGTCGATCTTCTGATCCCGAAGATCGGCGAGCTTATCGGTGGTTCACAGCGGGAGGAGCGACTCTCTGTTTTGGAGCGCACGGTTGCCGAAGCAGGTTTCGATCCCGCGACCTACTCTTGGTACCTCGATACTCGCCGCTTCGGCACCGCCCCCCATGCGGGCTTCGGCCTGGGCTTTGAACGCCTACTGATGTACGTCACCGGCATGGAGAACATCCGTGATGTGATCCCCTTCCCGCGGACACCTCGCAACTGCGACTTCTAAAGGGGGCCGCCAGCGTGAAATTCGACGTCGCTTGGCGTCACGGGGCTCTGCGGATGGGGCTGTTCGCGGGCCTGGAGGCCTCGCTCGAGCGCGACTGGCGCGATTGCGCGTGCTCTGGTACTAAAATTTACGTCTAGTTGCAGAGGTTTAGGGGACGCGCAGAAATCGCCTAGCGTCGCCATGGGGCAAACGCTAGCCTTCATCCAACAACATGGTGGGGGTCTCCCTTGGTCGAAAAGAGACGATTGCTAACAAAGTGCAAAGCAGTGAAGGTCTGGAATGGACCTGCGTCCAAGAGCCAGACCGATGCAGACCGACTGGTCGCCATTAACTTCGGCAAGAAAGAACTGTCTTATGTACCTGCGTAGAAACAAAGTTCGCTGTGGTGAGACTCGTCGCACCTACCTCTCCATTGCGCACAACGTCTGGTGGGCCGGCGATGGCGCTAAAAAGGCCCAGAGCCGTCCGGTCGTGGTCGCGAGTTTCGGGGTGGAAGACCGCGTCGATGTCGACCTCGCGCGAGAGCTTGTCGAAGCCGTCGAGCGTTGCGCGCCGAAGTATCCGGTGCGTCGCGGCGAGGGCAAGAAGGTGACGATGCGGATAGCTCAAGAGATCCGCAAGATCGAGCCCTTCCTCAAGGTGCTCGTCAGCCGCAAGCTCGGTCTTCGGCAGCACCTTCCGCCGGGTCCAGAGCGCGAGCTGATTCTCGATGCACTGATCCGCGATAAGCTTAGCGATCCCGACTCCATCACCCGCGACCTCCGCGAAGACGCGATCCTCTCGTCGCTCCGAGATCATCTTTCAGGGTAGAGCGAGCACTCCCAACAACAGGGAACAAAAAGAGCCCGTGCCAGTAAAATGGCCGGGCTCTTTCTCAATTGTGTCGCGGTATGTTCGCTCGCTTTGCAGCTCAGCCGAGCAGCTCAGTCGAGCAGCTTGGCGATGAACTCTGCAGGCAGTACTTCGTCGGGTCGCCGCGAGATAAAGACGTTGCTCTTGCCCCGGCGAAGCAGGCTGCCAGCGCCGAGCCTTGGGGCGAAGACCTCGAGGATGCGCACGGTCTCGCCGCCCAGGTCGTAATCTGTGGACTTGGCCTCAAAGTCAGGTCGAGTGAGGGGTCGACTGTTGAGGAAGACCTCGCTGAGGAAGTCGACCTTGATCGCGAAGTCGATCGCGCGGCCCTGAAGCTCGACGCGGAGCGAGTCGGGGATGCCCTCCGGGAGGCCGCCGTCGATCTCCTTGACCGCGAATTTGCTGAGCAGCTCGGTCTCCTCGAGTTCAGCATTGGGAGCGACGAGCAGTCCGCGATCGTCGATGGTGAAGGGCAGGTGCTGCTTGATCGCGGCGGAGCGGGCGGCGAGAGCCTCTTGCTCGATGGCACGGGCGGCGGAGCGCCGTTTGATGTCATCGTCGACCGAGACTCGCTTTGGTGCGCTCTGTGGTGCGCTCTGTGGTGCGCTCTGTGGTGCGCTCTGTGGTGCGCTCGCGGGAGCACGGCCAGGACCTGGGCCGGGTGCTTGCGCCCCTGCGTGTTGACCTTCGCCGCGTTGGGGATCCGTGTCGGCGGGCCCATCTGTTTGGCCAGCGAGTGTCATTAAGAGTTCTTGATCATCACCGATGGGCTCGGCGAGGGAGATCGATACGCGCGGTCCTTCGGGGAAGCCAGCCGCGAGTTCTGCGACCGTCAGCTGCATCTGCTCGCAGAGGCGACCGACTGGCCAGTGATCATCAGGCGTATCCTCGGGAATCGTCTCGGGCGTCGCGTCGTGGGCGACCAGGACTTCGCCGCGCTGGGCGACGACAAAACCCTCGCGGCGGTCCTCACCGCCGCGCACGTAGTAGATGAAGCATTGCCGGGGCAGTACCTGGCTGGCGTAGACGGCGAGGTCGACGTTCTCGCGCCAGAACTCGGCGGGATCATCACCGACAACGCCGCCAATAATTCGAGCGATTACGATCGGTGCGGTCGGGTGACGGGTGAACTCGAGGGTCGCGTCGAGGATGTTGCGCGCCTTGGAGACTAAACCCTCCGCGAGCACGGCCGCCATCATCGTCGGCTGGAACATCTCGAGCTGGAAGAGGATGCCGCCGTGGCTGAGCGGTGTATTCGTAGCGGTCGTGGATTCCATGGCGAAGGTCGGCGGAGGATATTAGCCCGGTCCAAGGACGACCAGCGAGAAGTGCCATTGGCCGGTGGCCAGGTCCCGCGGGAAGCGGCCGATTGCGATCACTGGTCCGCTCTCCAGGGGGCACGAGTAGAACTCTCTGTGAGCATTCTCCGAGTCTGCGGGTATTCCGGTCCAGGTTTGGGCGCAGAGTTTGGCGAGGCGGAGCAGGCCCTGCTGGAGGAGCGTTGCGCTGGTCTCGTCGTCTGTATTGGCGGCGACGAAGGCGATCACGCCGCTATCGTCGAGTTCGATATCTAGGGGTTCGCCGCCGAGGGAGATCGCCGTGGTGGGCGCGCAATGATAGATGCGTCGCCCGTCATCGCGTTTGGCCTCGGTCTCTTGACCGCAGAGGTCTGCGGCGAGGTCATCAAAGTCGACGGTGGCGATCCCCGCGGCGAGCATCTCCGCGAGTTCGTCGAGCTCCGCGCTCAGGGCTTCCCAGGACCGGAGGCTTTCGGCTTCGGCGTTGCCCTGCCCGGCGCGACCACTGTCGGGACGTTCGCCGCGTTTTTCTCGGTCGCTCTGCAACGCAGAACTCCAGGCGTCACGGGTCGCCTGCTCGGTCTTACTCGCGCAGCTGCTGGCCCCGAGGAGGATGAAGCTGAGCGCGAGGGGGAGTGAGCGTCTGGGCACTGGCTTTGGTTGTTGGATCGACCGTTCGTTCGAGCGTTCGAACGTTCGAACGTTCTGCGTAGCACTGGCGCCGGGGCGGCGAAAGCATGGGGCCCAGAGATCAGCGTCTTCGAACACCGCCGACAAAGACCTGGTCGATCGGCGCGGCGGTGCCAGCGAGCATAAGCGCGTCGAGCCTGTGGGCGCTGTCGACATCGGCGAGTTGTGGGTGGTCGAGATCGACGGTGAAGGCATCAAAGGGCGATCCAACGGCGAGTTGGCCGAGATCGGCGCGGCCGAGCGACGATGCGCCCGCCTGAGTTGCGGCTGCGAGCAGGCTGAGGCCGAGTCCCGAGGGAGGCAGCGCGAGGCAGATCCGCGCGCCGGTCCGCAGGCGTTCGTTCATTTCGAGCAAACGTGCCTCTTGGATCAGGTCGATGATCGCGTTGCTGTCGCTGCCGAGGGCCAGTCGGGCGCCTGCGCGGCGGTGTTCGATCGCCGGCACGATGCCGTCCCCCAGGTCGGCCTCGGTTGTCGGGCAGGCGCAGACATGGTGGTCGCCGAGCAGCGCGAGATCCCCCGCGCTGACATGCACCGCGTGCACTGCAGTAAAGCTGCGCGTCCGTTCGAGGCATCCGGCCTCGGCAAAGGCTGCAGTCGGGGTCATCTTCGTCGTTTTTCCCCCGTCGTCGCTGTACTCAGCAGCACACTCGGCGTTCTCGCGGGGTTGCTCGGAGACGTGGGCATGCATCACCAGGTGGTGGGCGCTGGCGTAGTCGGCGAGTTCGCGGAGCTGATTGCCGGTGACCGCCCGGATGCTGTGGGGAGCCAGGCCGACGTCGACACCGGCGCTGAGGAGATCGTCGACCCTGCGCAGGTAGGCATCGACGGAGCGATCACAGAAGCGGCGCTGCTCGGGCAGCGGCGGCTGTCCGGCACCTGCGCGCTGGTAGAGCACCTCTAAGAGCACCAAGCGGATGCCGACCTCTTGGGCTGCTCGGATCACCTGTTTGGAAAGCTCGTTGGGGTCGTCGTAGGGGGTGCCATTTGGCTGGTGGTGCAGGTAGTGAAACTCGCCGACACAGGTGATGCCGGCGGCCAGCATCTCGCGGTAGCAGGCCTTGGTGGCTCGATAGACACCCTCGGGATCGAGGCTTGTGGCGGCTCGGTACATCGCCTCGCGCCAGCTCCAAAAGTCGCTCGGGTCACCGGCCCGGCGCTGATGGGTCGCGCCGCGGATGGTCCGCTGGAAGGCGTGGCTGTGGGCGTTGACGAGGCCCGGCAGCAGCAGGCGGCGGCCGAGATCGTAGCGCAGAGGACCCGCGGGGATTGTCGCGGGATCACGATGCAGGGCGACGATTGTGCCCGCGGCGTCGACCTCGATCGTCGGTTGATCGACGAGCGCACCTTCGATCACCGCTGCGGCGGTGCTGTAGAGCCGAGTGCCCTCGGCGCGCGCTTGCTGGGGCTCCGCAGCCGAACTCATTTAGGGGTGGCCTTTGTTGCCGTGGGCCCCGCGGGTGCCGTTGTCGGTGGCTCGAGGTAGATCCGCCGCTCCGCGAAGTCGAGGGTCCAGCGACCCCCACCGAAGATGCCGAGCCCGACCATGCCGTCGATGCGAAAGTCATCGGTGCTTTTGCTCTGCTCGAAGTAGCCGTAGGCCGCGGCCAGGTTGTTTGCTTGGTAGTCGCCCATGCGCAGCTCATCGACCCGGACGATCGCAGGTTCGCCGCGGCGCAGCGGTGGGGCGCCGATCGCCGATCGTTTGTAGGCGCTGGTGGTCGCCGCCAGGTCGACGCCTTGCATGCCGGTGTTGAGAAGAAAGAGTCCCTCGGCGCCGTTGAGTGTTGCTGGCAGATAGATGAAGTGGGTCTCGTGCACCCAAAAGGGCGAACTTTTGCCGCTGCGCTGCTTGGCGAGTTCTTTGCGGCATTTTTTTTGCATCTTTTTGGAGCTGCTGTCGACCAGCGTGAGGGTCGTGGCTTCGGGGTCGACAGATACCTGGAAGAGTTCGAGGAAGCGGACGCCGAGCACCGCCCGGGCGACCTTGGAGTTGCTGCCGGACATCGCTGCGATCGTCGCCACCGAAAAGATGTCCACAGGGACAGATTGAACCGTGATGTCGCCGATCGTCAGGGACTCGACTTGGCCGTGGCCGATGCTGTCGCCCTGCTGGTTGACGGGCGTGCGCGAGCGGATCGGTACCTTTAGCTGGGCCGCGAGTTCGTCGTCGAGGATCACATCGGTGGCCCCGGTATCGATCATCGCCATCACCTCGATGCCGCCGAGTTCGATCTCGACGAGCGGCAGGCTGCTCGCCGCTTGGCTGATGGGCACAAGTGCCGTGCAGCCGTCGCCCTCGTGTTTGGTCACCAGGGGTTTGCCGGCAAAGGAGCGGTAGCGAGTGACGAGCAATTTTTGGCCGGGACCGGTGGCCTCGAGGGCCTTGGCGACGCCGGCAAAATCACGGGTATGGCTGGCGATCCAGGCCTTTTGAGTGGCGACGAGTTCGGGGCGTACACCGGCCTTGGCGGCACGGGCGAGGGTCTTGGAGGCGTTTTTCCATTGACCCTTGAGGACCTGTGCACGGGCGAGGATCCACAGGGCTTCGATCTCCTTGGAGTCGAGCTTCAGCGCCGTTTTGGCGATCTCGGCGGCGTGATCGAAATGGGCGGCGGCCCAGAGGTGGCGGGCGTAGGCGACGACGTCCGTGAGATCCTTGGGGTTCGCCCGGTAGGCGGCCTCGCTGGCCGCGAGTGCGACTAGCAGAGTGTCGGTAGCCGGCTCAGGTTTGGCGAGCTGGGGGACCGCAAAAAGAGAGTTGTCGAGGGCGGTGTGATCGATCTGCTGGGAGGTAAAAAGTACCTCTTGGGCGCGTGCCCCCAGCTCTGAAATCAGGCGGATGCTGCGCGGGATCATGATGCCGTCGACTGCCTGGTAGTCGTCGTAAAGGACCCATTGCTGGAGCTTGAGGCCGTCCCCGGTCGGCTCCTCGACGAGTTCTTCGCGGAGCAGGCCGGTGCTGCGGTCAAACCACATCGTTTTGTCGGGAATCGCCGGGTTGGCGTTTTTCCAGCGGATGCCGTCGAGCACGGTCGCCTGGCCGTCGAAGCTCTTGTTGCGCACGGGCTCGGTCGTCTGGGTGATGCCGCGGGCCTCGAGGTCGAAGTACCAGTGCAGCACCGCGTCCTCTTTGGTCACCGCGGCGGCGGCAGCATCATCGAGCACCAGGATTCCGCTTTGCAGTTGCCAGCCGTTTGTGCCGTCAAAGCCCCGCTCCTCGACCGCATCGCCGAGCACGGTGCGCCGGTAGAGTTGGCCCTTTGCCGTGGTCTGGAGGGTGAAGGTGCCCGTCTGCTCCTGCCGCATGCACTCCTCTTCGTCCTCCTCACAGCCCTCCTCGGGCTTGACCACCATGCGTGATACGACCGTGCGTTGGTTGATCTTGCGCAGGGCGGCTTCGCCACCGACGGCGGTGATGTAGCGGCCGAGCACGGCCTGGGCGGTTGATGGCGCGGACTCGTCGGTCGGCGCTTGGGTTTCTTCGGGGGGGATCTTGAGGCAGGCGAGCGTGGGCGCGAAGGCGAAGGCGAAGGCGATGGCGCTCGCCCTGAGGCTGCCCTGGGGACGGGGCTTCGAGGCGAGGCTGCGGCGGAGGTGCGGACGAGGCATGCGCCGGGAGAGTGCCGCAGGAGGGCGGTCGGCTCAACCACCGCGGCTCTTCGGCTCCTGCTACTCTCGGAGGTCGTGGGGCCGTTGGTACGTCTAGGTGGGCATAGATGGCTCTTGGGGCTGGTGCACAACGGTCGGCACGGATCGTCGCAGAGCATCGGCGGAGCGCCATCCAGGTCGAGCCACGCGGGTCCTTTGCGTCGCCGACAGGGCACTGTGCTCGCATCGATCTTCGGCGTCGTGTTGGCGCTCGTGGGGGGCTTAGGTGGCCTTGGAGGCGTCAGTTATGCGGCCGCGAAGTCGACGGATCCGCCGCGGGGCAGCGCTGTCAGTGGGGCTCTGGTGGACATCGCCCTTGCGGCGTTGCCGGCAGGGGATCGCTGTCGGGAGGTCCTGCGGGGCGAACTCTTGAGTGGCGAGTACTCGGCGCCGGTGTCTGCGTCCAGGCCCGCCAGCGACGGTTGTGATCGCGCTCGCTCGCGGGCCTACGGTCGTCTCGCTCGCCGCATACGTCCGGTTTTTGGCATCGTCGAGCGTCGCGAAGAGAGCCTCGCCCAGGTCAGCGTTGTGCTTTCGTCCGCGAAGAGTTGCCGTCGCTGGTTGCTGCGAGCTCCCAGTCGGACCAACCTCAGCCAAATTCAGGCGCGGCGTATGCAGTGCTCGATCCGACGCCTCTCCGGGGTGCTTGTCGTCGAGCTGGTCGATCGCGAGGGCAAGCGGTTGCAGATTTTAGAGGTCGAGCCGACCGCCGAAAGCCACCATGTGATCCGCTACGGGGAGGTCGATGCGGCGCTGCGTCATCGGGGTCTTCGGCCGTTGCGGGAGTGGTCGCGGATCGATCTTGGTGAAGGCGGATGGGCCGGCAGCGTCGATCTCGAGGTTGTCCGTCGGGAGTCGAGAGAGAGCTACAGCAGGTGGGTCACACGGGGTCGCGGGGTGGCTGCGCTCTTCGTGATCCGGTACCCCGATCACCTCGACGCCGACGAGCTTCGGCGCCGTGCCCAGGCCGACCGGCTACTTCGCCAGGAGCGTGATTATCAGGCCGTGATGAGGCGTGAGATGACGCCGCGGCGCTTCCTCGATCGCTATCCCTTTTCGCGTTTTCATCGGGCGGTCCGTGCCCTCGAGAGATCGTCAGAGGGCACACAGGTCGTCAGCGTGTGTGTTGATGGAAGCGAGGTTCACGACGATGACTGCATCACAGCGAAGACTTCGCCGCCACCTGACGATCCTCGACCGTGACATCGACGTGCTTGTCCGTGCGCACCCGCGTTCGATCGAATGTCGACCGGGCTGCAGCGAGTGTTGCCAGCAGACGTTTGCGGTCTCAGAGATCGAAGGGCAGCTCTTGGTCGAGGGATTAAGGGCAGCTCCGCCGGCGATTCGGCAGGGAATCGTCGAACGTGCGCGGGCCTATCGTCGGGACACGCGGGCGGCCTGTCCGGTGTTGGCCAGCGACGGTCGTTGCAGTCTTTACGAGCATCGGCCGCGGATCTGTCGCAAGTACGGCGTGCCGCTTTGGCATCCAGACAGGCCCCACGAACTCCGCACCTGTCGGCTCAACTTTACCGACGGGGTGCCCGCAACGCTCGACGCCGAGGCTTGGGTCGAATCCCAAGCGGAGTGGGCCCGCGACTGGATCCGCCTGCGCGAAGAGCTTGCTCTCGAGGCGCAGACAAACCAGAGCATTGCCGCCTGGATCATCCGCGGCGTCGATCGTTTGTCTTCGGGTTGAGCACGGCCAATTCCTTGTTGAGGGAGGGAAAGAGGGGGCCTGCGAGCCTGTGAAGACGCTTGCGCTCGCTGCGAGCGTGTGCACACCGAAGAGCGATCGCGTTTCGATCACAGCGCGACGTTTGATTTCGATCTGGACTCCTGCAAAGTTCGCGGTATACCTCGATCGGTAGCTCGCCTACCCCGCGCACACGAGGAACTCATGCGACGCCCGATTACGTTTCTTATCTTCCCGGCTGAGGGAATTGAAGGGCACTGGAACGCCGTCTGTCTCGACTTCAATATTTGGTCGTCGGCGGACTCGATTCAACAGGCTGCCGAGATGATCGAGGGAGCTGTGCTCTACGCGCTCGAGGACTGCGAGCCCGCGGTATTTGAGAAGGCTGATGTTGCATTGTTGGCGAAAGCCAAGGAGATCATCAAGCTTACGGCCCAGGGCGAAGGCATTCTTGGTGAGGTGTCTGAGATGGACGCCAATTCCAAGGCGATCCG
>CAYYUP010000039.1:0-52024 GCA_964474905.1 uncultured Nannocystis sp.
GACTCACAGGTGCCGAAGGCGAGAAAGCAGCGGCCCTTGACGCAAACCTGGGAAGCGCCAGAGCAGTTGCTGTCCGTGTCGCAAGTTCGTTGTTTGCAATCGTTACCGCCGCTCCCATCGACGCAGTCGTGGGTCTCTGGGCAGATAAAGCCTTGGGTACACGAGAGGAATACACACTGCTCGCCATCGCAAATGCGGTCGGGCCCGCACTCCTCGTCGCCCTTGCAAGCGGGTTGACACTCGTATTTGTTAGGCTCATCGCAGGGGCAGTCGAGTTCGACTGCGCCGCAGTAGCTCCCCGGCTCTTCGCAGGGCTCATCATCACTGCACAACACATCGGCGGTCTGGCAGACGCCGCAGTTCGCTTCGCCCGGGGCAAAGCAAAACTCGTCGGCATCGCCGTCGCAGTCACCGTCGCTCCGGCACTCGCCCTCCTGGAGATCACCGCCGGTCGTGCCGTCAGTCGCTGTGCCCGACGTACTCGAGGAGCCGGTCGAGGTATCGTCGGAGGTCGATCCTGACGTCGACATCGACGTCGTCGAGTTCGTCGTCGAGGACGCATCGCTGCTGCCACTGTCCCCGGTCGAAGCGCTTGTGGTCGATGTCGCCGTATCCGTACTGCCCTCACTGGTTGAGGGCTCGCCCGTCGAGTTCGTGCTCTCAGAGGTCGTCGACAGGGTGTCAGTGAGAATCCCATGACCAGAGCTACAGCCGGGTGCGAACCCCGCGATCAGGCCAAGCAGGCAAACTTGACGCAGGGGACGAAAGAGAGGGGAAATTTGTCGGTATTCAAGTCGCATGGCGGATCCTCGTCGCAAGAGAAAAATGAAAAATGAAAAATGAAAAACGCGTGCATTGGGCACACCCTCTGAAATCTCCGGCCCCCCGAAGATTCGTTGCATCTTTTTTGCGAACGCCTCAAGCGTACACTCGCGGACGTCATGTTCGCCCCTGGGTCCGCGCTCGTGCTCGCACTCTCCGTCGCCCCGCCGACGATCCCCACAGATCCCGATCCGATCTCCGAGGTGACGATCCTGTGGTCTGCGAACCCTGCGTGCGACGGACGCGAAGTCCTGCGCTCCCACCTCCGGCAACTGCTCACAGACTCACCGACAACACTCAAGGCGAGCGGGCTCGTCGACGTCAGGCTCACACCGAGCCCCAAACACACCACAGACACCAGCGGAGCCCCTGAAGACTCCTGGACAATGATGCTCAGGGTCAACTCCGCCGCAGGCAGCTGGAGCCGACGGATCGAAGGTGAGAGCTGCAGCCGGATGATCGAGGTGGCAATTTTAATCGCAGCGATCAATCTCGATCCGCTCGCGGTCCAGACAACTCTCAGGGCTGCCGGCGAGCGGAGCACGGAGGAACCCAACGCCTCCTCCTTTGGCAAACGAGGGACTGCCGGCAACACGCCACCGCAGCCTGAGTTCGAGCCTGCCGTCGAGATCGAGCCTGCGAGCACCGCCCGTACATCCTCACAGGTCGAACCCGAGGACTGGAGCGCGGACAGCGAGAGCCGACCCTCACCGCTACACAAACAACCGATGGAAGACCGGGCTGCCCGCCGAACACGGCACCTCCGAGTGGCCGCCCGGGCAGCGCTACTCGGTTCGTACGGGCCCTTTCCGGGCCTCGGTGTCCTCTTCGTCGGCGGCCTCGGCATGACGATCAACGATCGTTTTCTCCTAGAGGTCGCCGCGCTCCAACGCTTCCGCAGCCGACATTCGGTCGAGGCCGCACCTGAGGTCGCGGTGCTCGCCAGTCTTCGCGCCGCCCGTCTCGACGCTTGCTGGACCCCGCGGCGAGCTTCGATCGAGCTGCCGCTCTGTGCCGGCCTCGACCTTGGTGCCCTCCGGGCCCAGGCGATCGGCCTGCAAAATTCCGCGGAGGATCGCTCGCTCTACGTCGCGCCGCACCTCGGCACCCGCCTCCTCTGGCGCCCCTCACCGACCGTCGGTCTCGGTCTCGACCTCGAAACCAACATCGCCCTTCGCCAACGCACCTACGGGATCCAAGGGCTCGACGAGCCGGTGCTGACAACAACCCTCGTCGGCCTCCACGGGGGGCTTAGCCTCGAAATTCGACTGCCTTAGGCGGCGAATCGACCGACAAAGCGTGACGTGAAAGTAGGAGCAACGAAACTGCGGAGTGCCGGAGATCCTGAAGTGGACACCTCGTCGATGCCCCACCTCAGCTCCGAGTTCGAAGAGCATTATCGCTCTCATTTTGACTTCACCTGGCGCACTCTGAGGCGGCAGGGCGTGCCCTCCACCGAGCTCGACGACGCGGCGCAGGAGGTCTTTCTCGTACTCCTGCGGAGACGCGCGAGCATCCCCCCCGAGCTGCCGATCCGAGCCTGGCTCTTCGGCGTGATCCGCCGGATCGCCTGGCGTTACCGTCGAAGCGATACTCGCCGCAAGCTCCTCCGCGAGGCCGTCGACAAAGCGGCGCACCTCGAGTCCGATGTGCACGCCACGACCGCGACCATCGAGTACCCCGATCACCGACCCGACCAGCTCCACGACATCCGCGAGGCCGCGCGCTTAGTCGAATGTTTCCTCGCCGAACTGACACCGATTCAAGCCGAAGTTTTTATCCTCGCCGAACTCGAAGAGCTGAGCGGCAAGGAGATCGCCGAGCACCTCGGGGTCAACCAAAACACAGTCTGGTCGCGCCTCCGCCTGGCCCGATGCGCCTTCGATCGCCGCTTCGCACCGATCCGCGCCGAGAGTGCACGTATCTACCAACGAAGCTCGACAAAGGACCGCGACTCCGTGCTCTCTCTCTCTCGACGCGGTCACCGTCCGAACTCCGAAGACCGCCGCCGAGTCGGCGCCCTTTTGGGCCTGCCCGGCTTCGGCGCAATCCCCCAGGGCGGCACCTTCGCGCCTCAAGCCGCCACTGCAAGCCCATTCGAAGCTGCCGCGATCACGGCAACCACGACCACCGGAATTCCCCTCGCAGGCTTTGCAGGCGCCGCGGCGATCGCGGCCCTGGTCATCGGCATCGGCCTCTCCAAAAAGCCGGTGACGCCTGTCAGCGCGGAGACCACCGCCAATCGCAGGGCAACCGAAAGAGTCGAGACATCACCTGCAGAGAAGCGAGGACCCGCGACGCCCGCGGACAATTCCAATTCCAACTCCAACTCCAACTCGCAGACGTGGGCGCCACAAAGGCCCTTGCCCTCGCCGCCGACCCTTGCTCGACAGGCAAGCCAGCGGTCGCCAAAATCCGCCGCGAAAAAGCAACCGCGTTCGCCGCTCGGCAACAACACACCGACAGCCGGCAACTCTTCTCTCGGTGCCGAGTACGATCTATTGACAGCGGCCCGCGAGGCCCTCGCCAACGACGACGCAAAGCGATGCCTTGCGCTCACCGACAACCATCGTCGCGACTACCCCGACGGAATCCTCACCCAGGAGCGCGATGGACTGCAGATCGCCGCGCTCTGCCAACTCGGCCGCGATCTCGAAGCCACTCGCCTCGCAGAGCATCTCGCAGAGCATCTCGACGACCCCCGATCGATCCGCCGTTTTACTGCCGCCTGTAAGCCCTCCGCACCGTGAAGAAGCAACGCCTCTAGGGCCGGGATCGCCGATCACGGGGCTGTCTCTGGGTACTTTCGTCCAGAGTCGCGCGAATTCGCTTGACCCGTTCACTCTCGCACCGGACTCTAGCTCGTGGTGTCTGCGCGTCCTGCCCCCTTCGCCCTCCTGATCTTCGCGTGCCTGCCCGCCGGATGCAGCGGCGCCCCAGAGTCCACCGCAACACAGAGCGCCACCCTTGGTCTCAGCGAAAGTGTCAGCGTCAGCGCCACTGCCAACAGCGATGCTAGCGGTGAAACCAGCCTCGCGACAGGCACGGGTACCAGCGCCTCGCAGACCACGGCGACCGCGAGCTCCGGGCTCTCATCGACAGGCGATGCGACTCGCGGATCGTCGACCGGGCCGACCACTACGACCGGCAGTACCGGCAGTACTGGCGATACTGGCGATACCGGCGATCAACCTCACACCTACACCTGTACGCCGATCGGCTCCTCCTACAGCGATGGTTTTTTTGCGCTCCGCGAGTTTAAAGGGCGCCTGCACGCCGGCCTCTTTGGCTACGGCCACGAGAACACCTCGATGCTCTACCGCTACGCGCCCTGGGAGTTGGCAGCCCCTGGCATGCTCGGGGTGAGCGAGTCGGTCTGCGCGCTCCTCGAGTGGAAGGGCTCGCTCTACGCCAACACCGAGTCGAGCGCCGACATCAACCGCTCCGCCGACGGTGCCCACTGGCAAACCGTCTACAACGGACAGCCGCACACCATCGGCTGCGGCCTCGAGATCTTTGGCGAGCACCTCTACGCGATCAACTACGACAACGGCGATCAAGAAGAGGGACAGATCCTGCGCAGCGCCAACGGCAGCGATTGGGAGACCGTCTGGAGCAGCGGCCAGGATCCCTGGTACGTCCGCGAACTCGTCGCCCACGACGGAGTCCTGCACGCCTTCGCGGTCGACGAATCGACCACCCAGGGCTGGCGTCTCTCGTCGACAAATGGCGTCGACTGGAGCTCTCACAGCACACCGACCCGCTTCTTCCGCGGCCGCTCCTGGGGCGGCGACCTGTGGATCGGCAGCAGTGATCGCACCTCCAATGGAGTCAGCGGGATCTGGCGCTTTAGCGGCGGTGAAGAGGGCAGCGCCGAGCTTATCGCCCCCGTGGACAAACACTACGTCACCGAACTGGCCGCCTGGGACGGCAAGCTGTGGGCCGCGACCTCCGACGGTTGGAAAGAAGACACGGGCACCTCGACCCTGCTGGCATCGGCAACCGGCGAAGACTGGCAGACGATCTGTGAATTCTCAGAGGTCGCCGCCTGGGCCCTGGCGACCGCCGGTGATCACCTCTACGTCGGCACCTGGCAGTACCAGGTCGGCGGCAAGGTCTACGAGGTCCAAATCGAGGACGAACCCGGTGACTCCGGTGACTCTGGCGACTCTGGCGACTCTGGCGACGATCCCCCGGATTGCGCCCAAATCCCCGCAGCAAACCCTGCTTGGGAGCTGTGCAAGAGCGGTTCTGAGACCTGCGAGGCGGTCTACAGCGATGGTTCCGGCTGCGCATCACTCTGCGCCAGCGCTGGCCTCGTCTGTGTCGCCCGTTTTGGCGGCGAGCCCGGCTGCGTCAAGGAGCCCGAGATGCCAATCCCCTGCGGTGCCATCAACGGCCATGCCTCCGACTGGTGCGTCTGCGGCTCGGCCTGAGCCTGTCGCATCAAATGATAAAATCGTCCTTGACGTGAGACACGCGCGTCTCATAAAGTACATATCTGTAACGTACAGGAACTCTGAGCAAGTGAGCAACAAAGAGCGAGCGAAGCGCCAACGTAGCGAATTCCTGCGCAAAGCAGCGAATGCGCTCTGCTCTCACCCTGAACTCGACATGATCGGGCTAGCGGGCGCTATCGGCATCTCACGGGCCACTCTCTACCGCTACTTCCCTAATCGCGCAGAACTCATCAAAAACATCGCCCTGCAATCGATCGAGGATACCAGCACAGCGACTAACGGCATCTACGTCGGGGTTCACAGCTACCGCGAAGCGTTCTCGCGGATGATCGACGCCCTCCTACCGCTGGGCGCTAGCTACCACTTCCTGTCGCGGGAATTCGCAGCGCTCGGGGATCCCGAAGTGTTCGAGGCAACAAAAAAACAGGACGAAGAATTCTTCGCCCTGATCGACGAGGCCAAGGGCGCAGGAGAAATCGACAGCACCTTGCCCACACGGTGGATCGCTCGCCATTTTGATGGGGTCCTCTGGCTCGCGTGGACCGAACTCGCCGAGGGTTACGTAGCCTCGCGCGACGCACCAAAGCTCGCATTTCGAACGTTCTGGGGCGGCATATGTAGTGAGTAAACACGACACTTCGAGCGGCGAATCACTCTCGCCAACCAAATAGGAGAGGATCGAATGATACGAGGAATCAAATGCGGGCTTATCCTCGCAGCGCTGGTAGTGACTGTAGGTGGATGCATCGACGGCAGCGACGGTGAAGGCGAGAGCCACGCAGACCCGAGCGAAGACCCGCAAACGACCTACTACGAGCATATCCGGCCACTGCTCTCCGAGAGCTGTACAAGCTGTCATCGCGACGGCGGGCTCGCGCCCTTCTCCCTCACTTCCTACGAGCAGGCCCAGCGCTGGGCTGGACCGATGGCGACGGCCGTCGCGGCGCGGACAATGCCGCCCTACTTCGCCGACGACTCGGGCGCTTGTGGTTCGTTTCGTAACTCATTCTGGCTCAGCGAGGCACAGATTGACGTGTTCACGGCCTGGGTCGACGACGACACACCGCCAGGAGATCCATCGATCCCTGCCCCTCCAGAGCCCGAAGTGCTGGCACTCGAAGGCCCGCTCGTAACGATCGACACCGGCGTCGACTATCTCCCCAATCAATCGACGACGGACGACTATCGCTGCTTCGTGATCGACTCCCCGGGTGCGCTTTCAGCCACCGGCTTTGACGTCGCTCCCGGCAACAGTCGAATCACCCATCACCTCATCGCCTATCAGGTCACCGACGAAGAGACTGCCCAAGCCGCGCGGAAGCTCGACACCGAAGCCGAAGGACCGGGCTACCCCTGTTTCGGGACGGGCCCCCAGGTGAACGCAACCACGATCGCCAGCTGGGCCCCAGGCGCCGGAGCGACGATCTTTCCTGAGGGCACCGGGGTCGAGATCGACGGGGATCTGCCACTCATTATCGAGATGCATTACAATATCGCCGGTGGACCCGGAGAGACCGATCGCACGACGATTATCTTTGAGAAGGCCGAATCCGGCTCGCGCACGCCGATCTACGAAATCGGCGCCCTCGACTACGATTTTTCCGGCCCCCCAGGGATGTCCTCCTACTCGACCACCGATGAGACGCCACTGCAATGGTCACTCTACGACTTTGGCCTCGGCGACTACGAAGGAAACATCCTGCTTCACGGCGCTAATGGTCATATGCACGAGCGCGGTCTGTCGATCAAGCTCGAGGTGGTTGGCAACACAAACCAATGTCTACTCGACATCCCCCACTGGGACTTCGACTGGCAACTCAGCTATTGGTTTGAGGAGCCGATCGAAGTCCGCGCCACAGACTCAATTCGGATCACCTGCACCTGGAACACCGAGGGATTAACCGAACCTCTGGTCTGGGGCGACGGTACCGGCGATGAGATGTGCCTTGGAGGCCTCTATGCGACGCTCGTCGACTGACGAATCGAAGCGCCGACTGCGAGCCGCGATCCTACCCACCGCCCTGCTCCTAAACGGCTGTGTCGAAGAGGAGCCGTGGTTTGGCGCCGACGTCGAACTCATCCGCCACAACGAGTGGAGCCCCGCAAGCGAGTCGATCGAAGCCTTCCCGGAGCATGTGCCCGGATCCATCGAATGCGAGCCGGGTTCACTGGTCGCCGGAGACTCGGTGTTCGACATCAGCACCGATGCCTGCAACTACGTCTTTGTCGAGCAGCCCCTGCTCGTAGCCTTAGAGCCAGGCGATACCTTGACGGTCGTGACAGGACACCTCCAACTCTTCGATCCGGCAGGCCCAGCGAGCGGACATATCGCACTCGTAGTGGACCACCAAGTGCTCTGGGAGCGACAGATCCATATCCCAGCACAACCCGATATCTTCCAAGAGGAGATCGTGATCACCCGCGAAATACCCGCGGGTGCACCCATCGCCCTGCATCTTCACAATCACGGGCAGAACGAGTGGCGGTTCTACGACCTCACGCTGCACCCATTACGCCGTGAACTAAGAGCACTCCGCAGGAGCCCCCCCGGAGCGCAACGATGCCGCTCGCCCCGTAGCCCCTACCACCTAGGGAGCGAGCGCGTGCAGCTTGGACGGCGGGCGACTGGCGAGCGGCACGGTCCACTGCGAGCGCAGCACAGCGAAGATCTGCGCCTCGGGATCCGGCACCTGCTCACCCGCACGCACGACGCCCAAACGCTCGAGCACCCGACGACTGACGACGATGCGCGACGAGGATCCCTCGCAGAGCGCTACCTGGGTGCACACCGCCCGAAAATGGGGCGCCGTATCGCTAACCGCAGCGATGATCGCCAAGGGAGCGTCGCTGCCCGGATCGCCGATTACGGGGCTGTACTTCTGGGTGTTGTGAACGATCGTCACCTCGTCGGTGGCGGCCTCAAAATGCGGCCCACCGTCGAAGGGATCGATGCGTCCCGAATCTTTAAAACCGATGCGCTCGAGCAGGCGCTGAGCGCCGACGGTATTGGGCCCGACCTTGCCGATAATCTCGCGCACGCCCTCGGGCAGGAGGCTGGCGTGCACCGGCATCGCCGGAAAAAGCCGCCAGATAAAATCCTTGGAGGTCCGGCTCATGTGGTCGGCCTCTTCGTAGGTGAGACCGGTAAAGACGCTTCCGAGCGCATCCCAAAGCGGCGATCGGGTCGCCCCGCTTGGGCCCTTGTAGAGCGGCGGCAGCAGCTCGGCGAGCAGACGATCGCGAAACCAACAGCGAAAGGCCGCGACAAAGACAAAACGACCGAGCGAGAGCAGGCGACCGAGCTTGTTGGGATGGCCGCGAAGCTCGGGATGAAGCACCAAACCGCCGAGTTCGCTGGGCCCATCGTAGGTCTGACCGAAATGCAGCATCGTGTGCAGCATGTGCACCTCGTGAAGATCCCCGCTCGGCCCAACAAAGTCGGCGTAGCGCTCCTCGCAGATCACCCGAAAGAAAACATGCGGCTCGTCGAAGTCCCCGTGTTGTGCATGAATCATCGACGTGCCGACCACACGCCCATCCGGCCCCTCGAGTACAAAGAGAAAACGGCGCCCAGGATCAAAATCCGGAGACCCGCGAAAGGAAGCCGTCGAGCGCTCCAAAAGCTGCGAGATGAAGGAATGCTCCGGCGGTAAGTTGAGGGTATTGAGGTGCCGCGCGAGTTCGAAGATCGCGTCTTCGTCGCTGGACATAGCTTCACGAAATAGGAACACGGTCGACTCCTCGGTTGGCCGCGGACGGCAGGCCTAGCATGCCACCCCTTTGCCCGATGCCCGATGCCCGATCTCCGCGACTCGGCGGAAGGTGTGCCCTCGCGGAGTTGTGTCCGCGCCGCACCATGCCCGCCCAGAATCGTGTCCGCACGATGCCGCGGACACGACTCCGCGCGGAGTCGTGTCCGCACCGCACCATGCCCGCCCAGAGTCATGCCCGCCCAGAGTCATGCCCGCCCAGAGTCATGCCCGCCCAGAAGCATGCCGCTCTGAGTCGTGCCGCTCTGAGTCATGCCGCTCTGAGTCGTGCCGCTCTGAGTCATGCCGCCCAGAGTCGAGGCCATGTCCGAGCCGAGCCGCCCAGAGTCATGCCGCCCAGAGTCGTCTCCGCGCAGAGTCGTCTCCGCGCAGAGTCGTCTCCGCTCTGAGTCGTGCCCGCGCCGAGTCGAGGCCATGTCCGAGCCGTACCGAGCCGTGCCGTGCCGAGCTGAGCCCGCACCGAAGCATTGCTCGCGCAGAGACATCTCCGTGCCAAGCATCGCTCGCCGATGTCGTGACCGCGCGAACAATGCCTGGCACCAAGGCATACCTTAGAAGGGAATGTCGTCGTCGCCCGGATCGGAGGGCTGGTAGGGATCTTCGTAGGGGGGAGGAGCAGGCTCGCCGCCTCCACCGCCGCCTCCGCCGCCACTGCCGCCGCCGCCGCTGCCGCGGCCGCCTCCGCCGTAACCGCCGCCTCCGCCGCCGCCGCAATCGCCGCCGCCGCCGCTGCTGCCGCCGCCGCCGCCGCCGAAGCCGCCGCCGCCGCCGCCGCCGTCGCCGCCGCCGCCGCCTCCGCCGCCGCCGCCGCCGCCGCCGCCTCCGCCGCCGCCGCTGCCTCCGCCGTAACCGCCGCCTCCGCCTCCGTAATCACCGCCGCCTCCGCCGCCTCCGCCGCCGCCGCCTTGGCCGCCGCTGCTGAGGAACTGCACGTTGTCCGCGATGATCTCGGTTGAGTAGTGGCGCTGCCCCTCCTTTTCGTAGCTGGAGGTCTTGAGCCGCCCCTCGACGTAGACCTGACGGCCCTTGGTCAAGTAGGTGTTGCAGTGCTCGGCCTGCTTGCCCCACACCGTGATCCGGTGCCATTCGGTCTCCTCGACCATCTCGTTGCTGCGCTTGTTCAGGTAGCGGCGCGAAGTCGCGACCGCAAGGCGGCACATTGGCTGGCCTCCCTGGGTGTAGCGCAGCTCCGGGTCACGTCCGAGGTTGCCGATTACGATCACTTTATTGATGCCGCCTGCCATCAGGTTCTCCGTCGAGTTTGTTGAGCTTCGTCGAGTTTCGTCGCTCTCAGGGCGCTCAACCGCCCGGAGCGAACGTGGTCTTACCAGACTTAGCCGAAGGTCGGCCCCGCACGGAGGCCATTGCACAGAAAACATTTTTAAGATCTGTCACCGAGCGATTACGCACACACCAACCCGCCCATGAGAGCGCGCTTTACTGCGTTATCCTGCGGTGCAGGTGAGCCAAGGGCCGCCTGCGCCGAGCCGCCGATGAGCGTCGACCTCTCTATTCTCCTCTTGCTGCACGACTTAGGGCCTGCGGTCACGACGATGGTCCGCGACGCGCGGGAGCTGGGCCATGCGCTCGCCGGTGAGGCCGACTTTGAGATCCTCGCCCTCGACGAGCGCTCTGGAGACAATACGCTCAGCTTTCTCAGCATCCTGCACGCCCAGGTACCCGAGCTGCGCACTCTCCAAGATCTCGCCCGCGGCTCGGGCGTGAGCCAAGGAGCAAGAGTCGCCCGCGGTCGCCGTTGGCTGGTCATCGATCGGCCGATCAGCGCCGAACTGCTGCGTTGGGCTCTGCTCCAGGTCCGTGATCAGGGACACCCCGCGGCGATCGTGCCCGGCTCTGTGCTCGCGCTCACCGCCAGTACCGGCATCGCGGCCCTCTACGATCTGCGCGGCGGCCTCGTCTCCGGCCAACGCGCGGTCGAGCGAAACCTGCGAAAAGCCGGCTCGCAGCGGGCCGCCTGGCGCCCCGCACCGGAGCACGGCGTCGCTCGCCGAGCGCTGCTCTACCTGCAAAGGCAGCTCATCCGACGCGGGCTCGGCGACCGCCGCCAAGGCAGCTCCGGCGAGCCCTGAGCCCCCGCGACTCCCGCCGATGCGGTCGCACAATCCAGATCCCCAAGAAGACGGCCCCCCAGGGGGTCGGCTGCTATAGTCCGCCGCGTGGGTTTTACGGAGATCCTCACCGCAATTATCACGATCTCGGTCCTGATCATCATCCACGAGTTCGGGCACTACTTCTGTGCCGTCTCGACAGGCATGAAGGTCGACCGATTCAGTGTCCTGGGCATAGGTCCGGTCGTCGCCCGGCTCTTCACCTACAAGGGCACGGAGTTCGTCATCTCGGCGATTCCCTTCGGCGCCTACGTGCACATCGTCGGCATGGAGCCCGAGGACGAGCCTGAGGACGGCAGCCCCCCCGACCCCGACCCGACGCTTTTCCGCAACCGCCCGCTCTGGGCACGAATCCTGACGATCGCCGGCGGACCGCTCTCAAATTACCTCACCGCCTCGCTGATCATCTTCAGCGTGCTCTCGATCGCCGGCAACCGCGACGTCGTGACAATGGAGGTCAGCGCCGTCCAGGCCGAGACGGCAAAAACGGCCGGCTTCAACATCGGCGACGAGCTGGTCAAGATCGCCGATCTGCCGGTCACCGGCGATGAGCCCTTCGACAAGATCTCAAACGCGACGGGATCTCATAAGGGCGAGACCGTCGCCGTTGTCGTCCGCCGCGACAAAGCCGAGGTCGAGCTCACTGTACCGATCTCCGACGCCGGCCTCATCGGCGTCGGCCTGGTCGAGGGCGAAGTCATCCTCAGCCCCGCGTCCCTCAAACACTCGCTAACAACGGCAGTCCAGCACCCCATCAACATCACCAAGAAGCAGCTCAAGGGGCTGTATCTCCTGGTTACTGGCCAGATCGACGCCAAGGTCTCGGGCCCGGTCGGGATCGTCAAAGAGATCGCAAAATCCGCCGAAAAGGGCTGGGTCGATCTGCTCTTTTTCGCCGCGGCGATCTCCACTCTGCTCGGCCTCTTTAATCTGCTGCCGCTGCCAGCCCTCGACGGCGGCCGCTTGGTCTTCCTCTTTTACGAGCTGATCGCGAGGCGACCGGCAAACCGCAAGGTCGAAGAGATGATCCACGGGATCGGCATGCTCGCCCTGCTGGCACTGATCCTCTACGTGACGATCGTCAACGACATCCTCGGCTGATCGACGCGCCGACGCACCGACGCGCCGACGCGCCGACGCGCCAACGCACCAAATTTCAAAGGCCGGGGATCTGGGATAGCCTGGGTGCTCGCATGGCAAAGACCAAGCGCAAGAGCGACGCCCGAAGCAGCCGCGGCACTCCGCCGCCGCCGATCCCAGAGGGCTGGCAGCCGCGGGCAAATTCCTCCGAGGAGCTGATGGAGCTCGTCGCCCGGCTACCGGAGCAGCCAGGCGTCTACATCATGCGCGATCGCACCGGCGTGGTGGTCTACGTCGGCAAGGCTCGCCGGCTGCGGGCCCGCGTCCGCCAGTACTTCAGCGGCCAGGACAGCCGCCGCTTTGTGCCCCTGCTCGGCAACCTGCTCGGCGATCTCGAGACCGTCGTCACCGCCAACGACAAGGAGGCGCTGCTCCTCGAAAATACGCTGATCAAAGCCCACCGCCCGCGCTTTAACGTCAAGCTCCGCGACGACAAGCAGTACCTGGTGCTGCGTCTCGATCCGAGCACAGATTGGCCGCGACTCTCGCTCGTGCGCCGCGTCGAGAGCGACGGAGCGCACTACTTCGGGCCCTACCATTCAGCAGGCGCAGTCCGCCACGCGCTCCGCGTGGTCAACCGCCACTTCAAGCTCCGCACCTGCTCTGATTACGTGCTTCGTCACCGTCGCCGCGCCTGTCTGCAGCACCAGATCGGCCGCTGCCCGGCGCCCTGCGTTCACGAGATCGACGCCGAGGCCTACGGCGAACAAGTCCGCCACGTTGCGCTCTTTTTGGGCGGTCGCCACCGCAAGCTCGTCGCCGACCTCAAGTCGCGCATGCAGACCGCCGCCGCGGCCCTCGACTTCGAGGCCGCGGCCCGCCTCCGCGATCAGGTCAGGGCGATCGAAACCACCTTAGAGAGCCAGCGAGTGGTCAGCAGTCGCGAGCGCGACCAGGATGTGATCGGCATGTACCGCGAGGGCGGCCAGGTCGAATTTGTGGTCATGCACATCCGCCAGGGCAAGCTTTTGGGCACCCGAATCTATTCGCAGCGGGGCATGGAACTGCCCGACCCAGAGGTCCTGCATTCCTTCCTGGCCGCCTACTACGCGGACGCGCCGATGATCCCCGACGAAGTCCTGCTACCGACGGCGCTAGTCGAGGACGACGCGGTCCCGCTCTCGGCCTGGCTGCGCGAGCAAAGTGGCCGTAAGACAGCGCTGCTCACCCCAGAGCGCGGCGATCGTCGCAAGCTGCTGCGCCTCGCCCAGCGCAACGCGGCCTCCAATTTTGTCAGCCGCCGCAACCAACGCGACGATGCCGAGCAGGCACTCTCAGAGTTACAGCAACGCTTTGGACTCAGCCGTTCGCCGCGGGTGATCGAGTGTTACGACATCAGCCACATCCAGGGATCGGACACCGTCGCCTCGATGGTCGTCTTCGTCGACGGCGTCGCCGCCAAGGAGCGCTACCGTTCGTTCAAAATCCGCGGCCTTCACGGAACTCTCGCCCAGGGCAACCGCCAAAATGACGACTTCGCGAGCATGGCCGAGACCCTCGACCGCCGCCTCCGTCGCGGCCTCGAGGTGGCCTCGAACGGCGACCCGACCCGTGACGATCCCTGGGCCCTGCCCGACCTGATGGTGATCGACGGCGGCAAGGGGCAGCTCGGGCGGGTACTCGCCGCGATGCAGGATATGGGCGTGCCGGTCGGCGCCGAAGGGGTCGATGTGATCGCGCTCGCCAAGGAGCGACGCCTGGAACTCGGCCACGGCAAGGCCGCTCTTCGACGCCTGCGCGCCAGCCGTACCTCGTTCGACAGAACCGGCGACTCCCCCGACACGCTGCCCAAAGCGTCCGCCAACGCGACCCTCGATTCATTTTCCAGCCTACCTTCGGGCACGTCCTCGCCAGACGAAGGAAAAGAAGGAAGCGAAGGAAAAGAAGGAAAAGAAGGAAGCGAAGGAAGCGAAGGAAAAGAGCGTCCAGGTGAGGCTCTTCGGGAATTTGTGGTCGCGACCGCGGACGAAGTTGATGCGCCCGTCGGTGACAACAGCGAGCTGAAACCCGAGCGAGTTTTTGTACCCGGACGCAGAGATGCGATCCGCCTGCGCCCGGGCTCCTCAGAGCTCTATCTATTGACGCGGATCCGCGACGAGGCCCACCGCTTCGCGATCAGCCACCACCGCAAACGCCGGGGCAAACGCGCGCTGGTCTCCGCCCTCGACAGCGTTCCCGGCGTCGGCCCGGCGGTTAAAAAGGCGCTGATCAAACACTTTGGATCGGTCGCCGCGATCAAACTCGCTGACGTCGACGCGCTGCAAACCGTCAAAGGTATCGGCCCCCGCCTCGCCGCGAAGATCCGCGAAACCATCGGCAAAGGCTGAGCTGTTGTTCAAGCGCTGGCCGCCGCTCGCCGCGACGCAAATCGGCCGCCCACGCCTGCCCACGCCGAGTTCGCTCGCAAATCCCGCTCAGTTTTCGCCATCGGACAGAGCCGGCTCTTCGCTGGTCAAAACCTGATTCGCAGCGGTCAAAATCCTGTGGATCGGACACCTGTCGGCGATCTCTAAGAGCCGATGTCGCTGCGTCTCGTCGAGATCTCCAACCAACTCAACCCGCCGCGAAAACTTCCCGATCTTTTTCTTCTTCCCTTTCTTCTTTTCCTTTTCCTTTTCCTTTTCCTTCCCTGACAGCTCGGCCTCCTCGACTGTGACGTACTCAAAGTCGACGCGGGTCATCACCTCCTCTACCGGCCAGCCCTTGCGATCGGCGTACATGCGCAGGGTGATCGATGTGCAGGCTGCGAGCCCGCCCATCACCATCTCGTAGGGCGTCGGCCCCAGGTCGGTACCGTGGTGACTCGCGGGCTCATCGGCGATCCACGAGTGCATTGCGGTATGCAACCGCGTCCGGTAGTGATCGCGGTCGATCGCCGCGACGAGATCCGCCCCTCGCAGGCTGATCGCGGCCTCTGCGGACGGTGTGGACGGTGCAGGGATGTAGCGGCAAGCCCAAGAGCTGATCACCTCGGCGACATAATTCGCATCCTCTGGTCGGGTCAGAAGATGGTCGCCGTCATCGAGCGAGATGAAACTCTTTGGGTGCTTGGCCGCCTTAAAAATTGCCGCCGCACTGTCGATGCCAACGACCTGATCCCTGGGCGCGTGGATCACCAGGAGCGCCCGCCGAAGCCCGCCGATCGTCTCGACCAGCGAATCGTGACGCAGCGCCTCCACAAACTCGCGAGTGATCTCAAAACTCCGACCCGCGAGCGACACCTGCACCACCCCATCGCGATCCAGCAGCGCGCGCTCGTCCGCGGAGAGCCGGAGTACCCGGCTGGGATCCGCGGGTGCACCGATCGTCACGATCGCCCGCACCGAGGGCATTTGGGCCGCCGCCAACAGACCCGCCGTACCGCCGAGCGAATGACCGACCAAGAGCGCGGGCGCCTGGATGTGCTGCTCTAAGTAGCGAGCCGCCGCCACCAGGTCACCTACGTTCATCGCAAAGTTGCCCTCGGCCAAGGTGCCTTCGCTCTCACCCAGCCCCGTAAAATCGAAGCGAAAAACTGCGAAGCCCCGCAACACCAGCGCCTTCGCGATCCGCACGAGGCCGCTCAGATCCTTGGAGCAGGTGAAGCAATGGGCGAGCAATGCAACGCCCCGCGGAGCCCCCGTTGGCAGCTCTAAACGCCCCGCCAGTGTGGCCCCGGTAGCCCCCTCAAAAGTGATCGACGTCGATGGCATCGGCCGAGCCTAACAGACCCAGAAGAGCCTCTGACGGCCCCCTGCTCTCCTCATGACACGGGGTCGCAGACCTCCAAACCCGGCCTCTCTTGGGCTTGCGTTCTCCGCTACCCTCTCGTGCATGTCCTTTGACCTGCGCAGCCGCTCGATCCGCACGCTCGCCTGGCTCGGCGATGTCGAGTTTGAGCGCGAGGTCCGGCTGCGCCTGATCGCCCGCGGCGACTACCCCACCCACCGCCTAGACGCGATCAAGGCCCTCATCGTCTGCGCTGAGAGCCAGGCCGCGCTCCTGGGGGACATCGAAGCGGAGCTCGATGAAGAGGAGGCCAGCGTCGTTCGCCGCGCCCGAAATACCAGCACTCGCGGCACCAGCAGAAGCCAGCGCAATACCCGGGCCTACCGAGCAGCGACCGCCTTCGAAGCCCTCATTGCCCATTGGTTTCACAGCGCAGCCGAGGGCCGCGAACGCTTTGCGGCCCTGATCGAACCCGGCCTGGTGCTCGCGATCGACCGGGCGATCGAGCGCGCCGGCGTTCGCCTGCGCCGCGGCTAAAAGGATCCTCGGGGCTGCGCATCCGGCAGCCACAAGCGGCGCTCCCCGGACACACGCCGAGCAAGCGCCACGGGCCAAACTCTGCCCTACCAGCCGCAGGTCCGACCTTGGTTTTCCTTTTCGAGCCACGCCTGCAACGGCTGGAAGTACTCGAGGAGTGGCCCCGCGTCCATCTCTGGGCTACCGGTGATCACCTCGAGTGCCTCGGGCCACGGCTTGCTCGCACCGAGCTCGAGCATCTTTTGCAGCTTCGCGCCCGCCTCTTTGGAGCCGTAGATCGAGCAGGTGTGCAGCGGCCCCTCGTGGCCCGCGGCAGCGCAGAGCGCCTTGTGAAATTGAAACTGCAGGATGCGCGCGAGGAAGTAGCGGGTATAGGGCACGTTCGCCGGGATGTGGTACTTGGCGCCCGGATCAAAGTCCTCCTCACTGCGCTCCTCCGGCGGCGCGATTCCCTGGTATTTGGCTCGCAGTGCCCACCAGGAGGCGTTGTAGCGATCCGGGGTCACAGCGCCACTGAACACGTCCCAACGCCATTGATCGATGAGCTTGCCGAAGGGCAAGAAGGCGACCTTCTCGAGCGCGTCCTGCATCTGCAGATTGATGAGCGCCTTCTCGTCGCTGACCACCTTGTCGATAAGGCCCACCTGCTTGAGATACGAAGGCGTCACCGAAAGCGCCAAAGCATCGCCGATCGCCTCGTGGAAGCCATCGTTGGCGCCCGCCTGATAGAGCACCGGCAGCTCGTAGTAGTAATGGAAATAGTAGTTGTGTCCGAGTTCGTGATGGATCGTGATCAGATCCTCGGCGTTCACCTTGATGCACATCTTGATCCGAAGATCGTCGTTGTAGGTGACGTCCCAGGCCGACGCGTGACAGACAACGTCGCGCCCCTCGGGCTTTGAGAACATCGAGCGCTCCCAAAACGTCTTGGGCAGCGGATCGAGCCCCAGCGAGGTAAAAAACGACTCGCCGAGTTCGACCATCTTCAGCGGCTCGTAGCCGCGGCTGACCAACGCCTTGGTGACATCGATGCTCGCGGTCTTCTTGTAGGGGGCGACCTGCGGATAGATGTTGGCCCACTCCTGCGCCCACATATTGCCGAGCAGATGGGCCGGGATCAGGCCGTCTTTGGGGACCCGCTCGTCGCCGTATTTGGCACTGAGTTCGGCGCGCACATAACAATGCAGCTGCTCGTAGAGCGGCCGAACCTGCTCGAAGAGGCGCTCGCTCTCCTTCTCAAACTCCGCCGGTGACATGTCGTAGCCGGCCCGCCAAAGTTCGCCGAGATCGCCGTATTTGATCTCCTTCGCGCCCTGGTTGGCGAGTTCGACGAAGCGCTGGTAGAGCGGCCGAATCTCGCGAGCGATCGAGTGCCAGCCCCGCCACGCCTCGAGACGAACCTCGTAATCACCGCCGCCCTGGGCGAGCACATCCTCGAGTTCGCCGAGCGCAAGACAGTCCGGCTTCGCATTCTTCGGCTTGTCCTTTGATGTTTTCTTTGCCCTCTTCGCCGCCTTGGCCATCGCCTTGGCGAGGGCGCTGCCCTCGGGCGGGCAGTATTTTCCCTTGCCGTAGAGGCCCTCCATCTTGGCGCCGATGCTCGCGAGTTCTGCCCGCGCCTTTGAATCTGAGGGCGCAGGCGGCGGGCTCGCGGTCACCCGCAGCAGGTGCAGCTTGCGAGCGGTGTCAGGGTCGAGATCGAGATCAGCGTAGGTTGTCGCCTCTTTGATGGCGCCGCCCAAAAACTCCATCACAGCCTCGTTGGCCTTGGCCGCAGCGGCCTCAGTGGCGTCGGTGATGTTGGTATTTTTCTCCCACTCCGCCTTGCTCGAAGCGACGTAGAGGCGGAGCAGTTCGGCATCGACACGATCGACAAAGGCCTTCGCATCGGCGGCGGTCTTCTTCTCGATCTTCAGCTCGATCTTCGCGGTCTCTTGGACTGGTTTTTTGTCGGCCCCTTGCCCGCAAGCGAGCGAGAACACGGTGAGCGGGACGATCAGGGGAGGAAGCGCTCGGAGCATGCAGCGAAGGTACGCCGTACGCGCGCGATTGTCAGCGCAGAGCTGCTGCGAAGCCACCGAGCGCCGCAACTCAGTCGCAGATCGCCGGATCGACGCGCACCGAGATCGGGCAATGATCGGAGCCCATCACCTCGGGATGAATCGCCGCCTCGCGGACAAAGGGCATCGCTGAGGGCGACGCCAGGATGTAGTCGATACGCCAGCCGACGTTGCGCTCGCGGATCCCCGCGCGCTGGCTCCACCAGGTGTAGGCCCCCTCTTCGTCGGGACGAAAATGGCGAAAGGTATCGACCCATCCCCGCGTAAGCCAGCGGTCCAACTCCTCGCGCTCGACCGCAAGAAAACCGCTCGTTTTAATATTGCCCTTGGGCCTCGCGAGGTCGATTTCCCGATGGGCGGTATTAAAATCACCCATCACTAAGATCCGCGCACCCGAGCGGCGCAGGCGTTGGAGAAGCTCAAAGAGCTGGCGATAAAACGCGAGCTTGTAAGGCACCCGACTGTTGTCGCGATCGCGACCGCTGCCGTTTGGAAAATAGACGTTAACCGCGCGCAGACGGCCAAAACGGGCGATCTGCACCCGCCCCTCAGCGTCAAAACGAGGCTCCCCAGTGAGCTCCTGGACATCGTCGGGCGACCGCTTGGAGAAGAGGCCAACGCCGCTGTAGCCCGCACGCTCGGCCGCCACAAAGTGGGTCTGCCAACCAGCCGGCGCGGCGATCTCCTCCGGCAGCTGCTCTCGCCGCGCTCGCACCTCCTGAACACCGACGATCGATGCCTCCGATGCCTCCAGCCAGCGGGCAAAACCCTTTTTCGCACAGGCTCGAAGCCCATTAACGTTCCACGAGAGCACTCGCATAGAACCTGAATAGGCGTGCGCTGCCGCTCTCTGTCAAGCCGCCTCCTAAATTGCCTTGCCAAGGCGGACTCAGAACGATAGTCAGCGCGGGCCTAGGCCCTAAGGGCCCCACGACGACGCCATCACGAGAAAAGCGACCCGACTCTGCATCCTTTTTAGCTTCGCCACGCCCCCGCGGGTACAAGGCGACCGTGGTCCCGCCCCGAAACGGGCGACGATCACGGGGAGCAGAGCGCAAAGCACGAGGACTGGGATCATGACCACCACGCTGAACATCATCACCATCACTGACGCCTTCGAGGACTTCCTCAGCGTGAAGGGCGACGGCCTCACGCCCCGGGCGCTCCGCAATTACCGCGACGTGCTCGACCTCTTTGCCGAGTTCCTCGACGAGCGAGGTCTCGGCAGCTTCAGCCAGGGTCCCAGCGGCGCCACACAGATCGAGGAGATCCTCGATCTGCAGGACGAGTTCAACGACGAATACCTAGTCAGCACGATCCAGGCAGAACGGGATTTCCTGCGGATCGCGGTGCAGGTCAGCCGCGACCTCAGCCGCTGGCTCAAGAACAAGGCCTCGCCCCGCCTCACCCGCCAGACGCCCGCCGCCAGGGCCCACGCATAGGCCCCACTCGCCGCCTAAAACCCTCTACGGGTCCCTCCTGGGGCCCGTTCCTAGTTAACGGCGGGACCATGACACTCCGGCATCCAGGTATGTCAGTGTCAGACTACGGGACACCTATTGAGTAATTAATGCGATCAAAACTACAAAAGATTCTCGTGGTCATGGACCTGTGTTCCTGAGGGTCCGCGACAATCCAGCACAGCGTTCGCCGGCAAATTCGATCGATCAAAGGGCGCATTTAGGTATACTCGTGACCGCGCACCGAGGCTCGAGTGATGGAGCTGAGGGCAGTGTTGGGATCGTGGATATGCAGGCAATGGATCATCGGAGAAGCTACACCCAGATCGTCAACATGCTCGCCGAGCGTAGCGCGACGCTCCTGGGTGCTCCGCGACTGAGCGATGACCAGTCGATCTGGCTGCGCTCCGTCGAAAAAACCTACGGCGTGATCATCCAGCTCGAGACGACGATGGGACCCGACAACCGACCGGCGGCGATCGACGGCACCATCTCCGGCACAAGCCAGCTACCCGAAGGCTTCCAGTGGGCCTTCCGGATCGACCGTCACGAGACTCGCTGCTGCCTCCGCGCGCTCGCAGACTAAGCCGCACTCGCAGGCTAAGCCGCGCTCGCAGCCAAAAGTCGCGCGTCTGCGGGGTTTTAGGGCGCTCACGCGCACGCTCTTTGGGATTTCGAGCGCAGCCGATCCGCCCAGTCCAATAATCCCCAATTCGGCGCACTAACGCGCGATAGAACACTGTTCTCGGACATGCATGCCTTGTCCGCAGCCGCCGATCTTCCTTAACCTTGGTCCCTGGACGGGGTGGGGGTCATCACGCCGACCGGGCTGTGATGACGGATCGTTCTGACAAGCGCACGGCGCCGAAGCCTCTAACTCTGGCGGAGGTCGCCGAGATCCTCGGCGGCAGCCGAGTCGGCCTCTTTTTTGCCGAGGGCAAACGCCTGCCGCGACTGGCGAGCGAAGCCTGGCCGCCGCCCAAGCACTTCGATGCCATCGCCTTGGATCTCTGCGAACGGGTTTGGCTGAGCCGAGAAGTCAGCCTGCTCGCCGAAAGCTCGGCCCAGCACAGTTTTGTCGCCGCCCCGCTGCTCATCGGCACTCAGCTCTTCGGCGTGCTCCTGGCGCTGCGCTCCTCTCTCCCGCCCTTCACAACCGACGACGGTGACATCCTGGTGGCGATGGCCGAGCGCATCGCCCTCGACCGCCAGCGCAGCAAGGCCCAAGAGCTGGCCCGAGCCGAGCAGGCCGCCCACGCCGCAAATCGGGCGAAGAGCGCCTTTCTCGCCCATATAAGCCACGAGATCCGAACCCCGCTAAACGCCATCATCGGCTACAGCGAGCTCCTCGAGGACGAGCTCATGGACGACGGTCACAGGCATTACGTCACCGACATCCACCGGATCCAAGGGGCTGCGCAGCACCTCCTAGGTCTGATCAACAACATGCTCGACCTGACCAAGATCGAGGCTGGCAAGATGGACCTCTTCCTCGAGTCCGTCATCATCGACGAGCTGATCGCCGACGCGGTGACCACCTGCAGGCCGGTCGTCGAGCGCAACGGCAACGTGTTAACGGTCACCATCGATCCCAGTTTTCAACACCGAGAGCTCCGCTGCGATCGCCTCAAGCTCACTCAGATTCTGATCAACCTGCTCAGCAACGCCGGCAAATTCACCCGAAACGGCGAGATCCACCTCGAGGCCATCTCCAAGGACGACGATTCCTATATCCTGCAAGTCATCGACAACGGTATCGGCATGACGTCCCCGCAGGTCGCCCGGATCTTCAGCGACTACACCCAAGTGAGCGAGAGCATCGCCAGCCGTTACGGCGGCACCGGACTGGGCCTGGCAGTCACCCGCCGCCTCTGCGAGCTGATGGGCGGATCGATCGAAGTGGAGAGCACACCAAAACGCGGCTCGACCTTCCGCGTCCGCATGCCGACGCACACCAGCGCCGCGACCGAGCTCTCCTAGTCGTCTTTACCGAGATGAAGCCTCTCCATGACCAAACTCCTGACCGCCATCGGCTGGATCCTCGCCACCTTCGGACTCATCTTCGCGCTCTTCAGCGTGATCGTGCTCGTAGAAGCCCTCGGCAGCGACTCTGAGAAGCATTGGAGCGCCTTCACCGGCATGCTGCTCTTTGTCGGCATGACAGGTATCCCCGGCGGCATCATCCTCTACCGCAGACGCACCGCCCGCAAAAAGGCGGAGTTCAACGGGCGTCTGCGCGGCTTCATCTCGAGTCTCGACAGTTTTACGGTCAGCGAACTCGCCGGCAAGATCGGTCGCAGCGAGATGGAGACCGAGGGCCTCATCGTCAGCCTTAATTCCGCGGGCGAGGTCGACCTCGCTTTCCACCGGCAATCAAGATGCTACCTTCACCGCAGCCGGATCCAGAGGGGTTACCGCGTCATCGAGCGCTGTCACTCCTGTGGCGCCGCCGTCGGCCAAGAACTCGTCTTCGACGACGAGTCCCCCGCGTGCCGCTACTGCGGTGTGCAGTTAATGCCCTGAGGACGCGTTGACTCGCCCCGGCTCGCTCCCGCATCAGGTCGGAGCGCACGGCTTGAGACGGCCGGGGGATCTCGCCTCGCGCGCGAATGGCCCACACCGAGCGTCTTCGTGATGGCGAGAACAAATTTTTCTGCGAGTCGCGGAGTTTTGTGATCGCCAGCTCACATGTTACGTGAAATACTCATTACCGTAACAAAGCGAGGCTCACTCATGCTCTTCTCTCCCTATCACGCGGATCCCGCGCGCTCCCTCGACCGACTTGAATCCACACGTGACGTCGTCTTATGGCTGATCATGAGCGTCGGCGGTACGTGGGCATTCTTCAGCAACAGCGGCATGTAACAAACATGTGACACCTGTGTCACGCTCGTTTTTGGCCACTGCATGCTCTGAAGACCGGCTCCACGGGCTGCTCCCGAGAACTTTCGGTCGTCCGGCTTAATCCGATCGCCGCTCTCAGGACGCTCACCCGAGGACGGCGCTGGATGTCCACGGGAACCAAACTATTGGAGACCCCGGAATCAGCAGGCCGAGGAGATCGCTTATGAACACCACAAAGTTCAATACTACCCGCCCGCCGACACTCGACCTCAAATCCACCACCACCACCACCACCACAGCCGCCGAGCCCCGCAGCCCCAGCAAGCGCGGCGAGGCATCGGGCTCGGGCCGCGATATCATCGTCTCCCGCGACGACAAAGATAAAGAGTAGCCGCTGCAAGGCGAGCACCCGGCGCCCCCCACAAACGACGCCCCGCTCGCCAGCAAGATCGACTCGAACTCAAACGAGCATGGCCCGGCCTGACCCGCCGGGCTTTTCTGCGTCTGGTTCTCGTTCTCGTTCTTTCGAGCACCGCTAGCGAGCGCGTGGCAGTCGCAGATCGTAGACGATGTTCTTGGTGCCCGCGGCATCGCCGAGCACCTTGACGAGGCCCTTGAGACCGCGGGTCGCGACGAATTTGCGATCCTTGTAGACCTTAAAAGGATAGCGCTGCCGAATCGCCTGGTAGCGCGCCCGCTCGCCCTCTTCGATCACCGCACTGAGCAGCGGCGAGAGCGGGTCGTTGCTCTTCTCTTCGCGGATGTCACTCGCGGCCACATCGCTGGCAAAAGTCGCAAGCACCTCTGGACCCTTCGCTTGCGCCCCAGGACCCGCGAGCCAATGGTGCCACGCCCGGCCCAGGTGCCCCTCCGGCTGCAGAGTGACGTCGACTCCCTCCGCGCTCGGCAGACGAAAGAGCAGCGGGCCGACAACACCACGCTGCACCCGCTCGACAGTCACGCCCTCGATCCCGTGGAGGCGGATAAAGAGCGACTCGGCGTCGAGCGCAGCGCAGCGGTAGATCAGCGTCCGAAACTCTTGATTCGCCGCCGCTGACTCGCCGTCCTCGTCCAGGTCGACAACCTTTCGCCGCCAGGCTGATGAGACCTGGGTGAGCTCGATCGTCAGATGCATGTAGAGGCCAGAGCCGTCGAGCTTGGTCAGCTCGATGCGAAAACTCGCGGTACCGGTGCTCGGCTCGTGACGCCTGAGCAGCACCCGGTGGAGGTCGACCGGCGCCAGCTCCTGTCCCCCAAGCCAGGTGTAGTAGTCGTGCTTATCCGCCATCTTGGCGAAGATCGGCGCCTCTTCGCGGCGGCGTTCGAGCTCTGCGCGGTCATCCATGCGCGAGAGCGAATCGGCCGCCATCTGCTGGTCGGTGACCACCCGGGTGAACGAGGCCATGTTCGGCAGACCGACCCGCGAATCGAGGTAGAGTTCCTCGTAGATCCCGCGATCAAGGGCCCTCCGCAGAGCGTTGACAGTGCCCGCGAGGCGCCGCCGATCTGGAAAGGAATTATTGAGCCGCGCCGATCGCAGCGCTCTCTCGAGGATCTGTAAGTATCTCTCGGCAGAAACCGGCGCCAAGAGCTGCGTATTGAGGGCTACGAGGCTCATTCTGCGGGCTGCGCCCCAGTAGAACCGCCGTCGCCGCCCTTCCGCAGCATCGCCTTGTCGATCGCCGCTTGGATCCTCTGCTCTTCGATCTCCCGCGACTTGGCGAGGTTCTCGTCGAGCACCTTGGTCGTCGCCTCGTCGAAGGTATCGAGCTCGGCGATCAGCGAGTCTAGGTTCGAGCGGAAGAAGATCTGCGTGTCGCTGACGAACTGGGTGGTCACGTTCATCGACTCGGTCATCACGTCGAGGCTTCGCTTCATCTCGAGCATCACCACCGAAGCATCCGCCGCTCGGCCGATCGCCTGGATTTGAGCGGAGGCCATGTCGAGCTTGATCGATGCCGCCGTCGTGTACTGCTGGATGTCCTGAGCCAGGTTGCGGATGGTCTCGAGGAGCTTGCGCGTATTGCTTTTGAGCGCCACGTAGCGCTCCTCGGCCGAACCGTAAAGCTGCACGTTGCTCGAGTGCTCGTAGAGACGTGCGTGCACCTTGTCGATCTGGGCCTGCAGATCGCGAGCTGTCACGCTACCCGCATCAGCGGCCTCCTCCTGCGCCTTGAGTTCGGTCTCGACGGCCCGGAGTTCGATGACGTAGTCGAGCGCGACCTCCTCGTTTTTGGCCATCTCGACGATCTTGCCGTTGATCCGGTCGATCTCTTTGTAGAGGTCCTGTTCGCTCGTCTTTAGGTGATCCGCGTACTCGGCGGCCTCTTTTACCCGGCGAGCACTGACCTGGTACTGCTGCTTGAGCAGCTCCTCGATCGAGCGCTGCGAGATCGACAGCGAGCGCAGGCCGGGGATGTACGACATGATCTCTTTGAAGCCCGCCCAAAAGCCGTCTTTGGTGGCGGTGCCGTCGAGGTAATCACTGAACTTGCGGAGCTTGTGCAGCTCCTCGGTCATCGCCCCTTGGATTTCGACGTTGCGCTCGCGGAGGGTCTTGAGCTCGCCTATCTTATTGTCCTGGCTGGTCCGCTCGTCGTGGATCTCAGCCTCGAGGGTCTTGACGGAGATCCCCTCGCCTGAGTAGGCAACGTTGCGGGAGAGGATACCGAGATCAATCTTTCCGTCCGCGCTCATGTCCGGCGAAGGTTGACACATTCTCCGCCAGAATGGGCCCGGGAAATTAGCCAGAGATGCGGGTGAGAGCGCGCGGAGGCGCATTTATCCGCGGCCCGCGGCCGCCATCGCGAGCCATCGCTCGGCAGCTGGCCACGACCAGAGCAGGCCCAATCGCTCGATTTATAGATATTGGCTGCGCCACCGCTCCAATGGACTGGGTTCGTCCACAGGGGCCTCAAAATGCGCGCTGAGGACTGCGAGGGCGTGCTCACGCGCCTCTCTCACAACGCGAAAAAAGATCGCGGTCGATCACGGGCGATCGCAACCGCCCCGGCCCCGGCCAAGGGCCGCGATTGTCACAGCGAAAAGCCACCGAGTAGACTGCCGCCCGTCCATGGATTTTGAATCCACGCTAAGCGGTCACAACCTCGCCTTCCTCGAAGCCCTCTACGAGGCCTACCAACGCGACCCGAGATCGATCGACGCCGATTGGATCCCGGTGCTCAAGGAGCTCGAACAACGGAGCAGCTCAGCGAGCAACGCCCAGGCTCCACCGAGCGACGCTCTCCGCGTGGGCGCTGCGGCCAACTCGGGCGCCGCCGAACAGATCGCTCTTCAAGGGCTCGTCGATCGCCTGATCGAGAGCTACCGCCTGCACGGTCATACGGCCGCGGAGATCGACCCACTCGGGCGCCCGCGACCCGCCCCCGAGCCCGGCCTGGACCCCGCCTATTACGGCCTCGGCGAGGCCCACATGGAGCGCGAGTTCTCGCCAGGCACATTGATGCCAAAGACCATCGCGACCCTCCGCGAGATCCTCGACCGGCTGCGCACAACCTACACCCGGCACATCGGCGTCGAGTATTGGCACCTGCCCAACGTCATGCAGCGCAACTGGCTGCAAGCCCGCATGGAGGGCTGCGAGAACCGAGTTACACCGTCGCCGGCGGAGCAGCGCCGCCTCTTCGAGGCGATGGTCTCGATCGACAACACCGACAAATTTATCCACTCAAAATTCCTCGGCGCCAAGCGCTTCTCGATCTCCGGCGCCGAGAGCATGATCGCGATGCTCGACTGCATCATCGAGGAGTCCGGCGACGTCGGCATCCAAGAGGTCGTCATCGGCATGGCCCACCGCGGCCGCCTCAACGTGCTGATCAACATCCTCGGCAAGGCGATCGAAGATGTGCTCTCGGAGTTCGGCAAGGCCGATCCCTGGGCCGGTCTCGGCTCCGGCGACGTCAAGTACCACATGGGTTACTTCCGCCATCACACGACCACCAAGGGCAAAGAGATGTACCTGGCGCTCGCGTTTAACCCGAGCCACCTCGAGGCGATCTCGCCGGTGAACCAGGGGCGGGTCCGCGGCAAACAGGATCAGCTCGGCGACCGCGACGGTGCCCGCGGCATGGGCGTGACCCTGCACGGCGATGCCGCCTTCGCCGGTCAAGGCGTCGTCCAAGAGACCCTCAACCTCTCGCGACTGCCCGGCTACCGCAGCGGCGGATCGATCCGCATCGTCATCAACAACCAGGTCGGCTTCACCACCGACCCCAGCGACTCGCGCTCGACCACCTACGCGACCGACGTCGCCCACATGCTCGAGATCCCGATCTTCCACGTCAATGGCGACGACGTCGAGGCCGCGGCCTACGTCGCCCGCCTGGCCGTCGACTTCCGCCAACGATTCCACCGCGACGTGATCATCGACCTCGTCTGCTATCGCCGCTTCGGCCACAACGAGGGCGACGATCCGACCTTCACCCAGCCCGAGATGTACGGGCTCATCGACGGCCACGCCTCCGTACGCAAACTCTACGAGGCCGAGATCCGCCGCCGCGGGGACCTCAGCGCCGCCGAGTGCGACGCGATCAATGACGCCACCAACACCGACCTCGGCCAGGCCCTAGAGAAAGCCCTGAAGAGCGAGCGCAAAGAGGTTCACACGCCGATGCACGGGGTCTGGGCCGAGTACCGCGGCGGCCCCGACTCAGAGGACAACGAGGTCGAAACCAAGATCCACCGCGACCTCTTTGACAGCCTCGGACCTAAGATCACGAGCTCGCCCGAGAGCTTCAGCGTGCACCGCCGCCTGGCTCGGATCCTCGGCGACATCGGCAAGATGTACGCCGGTCAACAGCCGCTCAACTGGGCCGCCGCCGAGCTGATGGCCTACGCGTCGCTGCTGCAGGGCGGCACCAACATCCGCATGACCGGCCAGGACACCCGCCGCGGCACCTTTAGTCATCGCCACGCGGTCTTCTCCGACGCCAAAACCGGCGACACCTGGACGCCGCTCGCCAACCTGAGCGAAGAGCAAGGTCGATTTGAGATCTACAACTCACCGCTGTCAGAGTTTGCGGTCCTCGGCTTTGAGTTCGGCTACAGCCTGATCTCGCCGGCGGCACTGGTGATCTGGGAGGCCCAGTTCGGCGACTTTTGCAACGGCGCGCAGGTGATCCTCGACAACTTCCTCACCACCTGTGAGGACAAGTGGAACCGCCTGAGCGGCCTGGTGATGATGCTGCCCCACGGCTACGAAGGTCAGGGCCCCGAGCACTCGAGCGCCCGCCTCGAGCGCTTCTTGCAGCTCGCCGCCGAGGACAACATTCAGATCGTCAACCTCACAACACCGGCCCAGGAGTTCCACATCCTTCGCCGGCAGGTGCTCCGCAATTGGCGCAAGCCGCTGATCATGATGACGCCGAAGAGCCTGCTTCGCTTCCGGCCGTCGTTCTCGAGCATCGACGAAATCTGCGAGGGCCACTTCCAGCGGGTCATCGACGACACAACCACCGAGCCGGCCGCGGTCAAGCGACTGATGCTCTGCTCCGGCAAGGTCTATTACGACCTCGCAGCCCACCGCGCAGAGCTCGGCATACAGAGCGTCGCGATCATCCGCGTCGAGCAGCTTTATCCCTTGGCCCTGGGCGGACTGGACACCCTCTTTAAGCGCTACCCGAACGCCAAGACCCTGATGTGGGTCCAAGAGGAGCCGCGCAACATGGGCGCCTGGACCTTCATCTCGCCGCTGCTCCGCGAGCGCTTTGGCGAGCACTTTGGCGAGCCCCGCTACGTCGGCCGCGATATGAGCGCGAGCCCTGCGACGGGTCACTCCGCCAGCCACGACCTCGAGCGCAAGCTCCTCCTCGAAGCCGCCTTTGACGGCCTCGTAAGCCCCGAGCCCCCACCTGCAAAGAACCCCGCGTAACGCACACGCGAGAAGCGACGAAAGAACCCGATGCCGATCGAGATCAAAGTCCCCGCCCTCGGCGAGTCGATCACCGAAGCCCTCATCGCCGCCTGGCTCAAGCCGGTGGGCGCAGTGGTCGCTGTCGACGAGCCCCTTGTCGAGCTAGAGACCGACAAGATCACCGTAGAGATCCCCTCCCCGGTCGCCGGCGTGCTCAGCCGGCAATCGGCAGAAGAAGGCGCAACTGTCGAGATCGGCGACATCATCGGGATCATCGATCCCGCAGGCGCCGCTGCCAAAGCGACACCAACAACCGCGAGTGGGGGCGACACGGCACCGAGCAGCGAAAGCGATGGCAGCGGCTCACCGGCAATGCCCTCCGCCCGCGCCGAGGCCCGGCGAAGCGGCATCGATCTCGACGCCGTCGAAGGCAGCGGACGCGGTGGCCGGATCCTCAAAGAGGACGTGCAACGAGCCGCCCAAGCCCGTGACGCCGCGACAGCAACACCGGCACCAACACCAACACCAACACCCGCAGCTGCTGTGCCCAAGCCGGCCGCACCACCGCCTCCCCCAGCGGCGCCCTCGTTTGACTTCCCGGACGACGAGACCGTCAAGATGTCGCCGCTTCGCCGACGGATCGCCGAGCGTCTGATCGAGTCGCAACAGACCACCGCCTCGTTGACGACCTTCAACGAGATCGACATGAGCGCGATCTTCAAGCTGCGCAGCGCCTACAAGGCCCGCTTCGCCGACGTGCACGGGGTCAAGCTCGGCTTCATGTCGTTCTTCATCAAGGCCGCCTGCGTCGCTCTCAAGGAGTTCCCAGGGGTCAACGCGGAGATCCGCGGCGAGTCGATCCTCTACAAAAAACGCTACAACGTCGGCGTCGCCGTCGGCGGCGGCAAGGGACTGGTGGTACCGGTGATCCGCGATGCCGATCGCCTTTCCTTCGCCGCGATCGAACAGACCATCGGTCACCTCGCCCGTCGAGCCCGCGACAACAAGCTCACCCTCGACGATCTCATCGGCGGCTCGTTCACGATCTCCAACGGCGGCATCTACGGTTCGATGCTGTCGACGCCGATCCTAAACCCGCCGCAAACCGGCATCCTCGGCCTGCACAACATCGTCCAGCGTCCGGTCGCGATCGACGGCAAGGTCGAGATCCGGCCGGTGATGTACCTGGCGCTCACCTACGACCACCGAGTCGTCGACGGCCGCGAAGCGGTGCAGTTTTTGGTCCGGGTCAAAGAGTGCGTCGAGCACCCCGAGCGCATGCTGCTCGAGGTCTAAGCGCCGCCAACCAACCAAAACTCACCGACACGAATTCGAAAGAGAAAAAGGAAAAGGAAGAAAAAGATGGCGGACCAGGGCACGAATAGCGGATCAGAGACCTTCGACCTCGTCGTCATCGGCTCGGGCCCTGGGGGCTACGTCGCGGCGATCCGGGCGGCGCAGCTCGGCATGCGCGTCGCCTGTGTCGAGCGCGACAAAACCCTCGGCGGCACCTGCTTAAACGTCGGCTGCATCCCCTCCAAGGCGATGCTCGAGTCGAGCGAGCGCTTTGTCGAGGCCCGCGATCACCTCGCCGCCCACGGCGTTAAAACCAGCGGCGTCGAACTCGATCTGCCGACGATGCTCGGCCGCAAAGACAAAATCGTCTCGCAGCTCACGGGCGGCATCGCCGGTCTCTTCAAAAAGAACAAAATCACCCGGATCGAGGGTCACGGATCGATCCCCACAGCCGGCGAGGTCACAGTCAAGGGCAGCGACGGCAGCCAGCGTCACCTCAAGGCGAGCAAAATTCTGATCGCGACCGGCTCGACACCGGCGAGCTTGCCCGGCGTCGAACTCGACGGCGACAGGATCGGCACTTCCACCGAAGCCCTCGCCTACACCGACGTGCCTGAGCATCTGATCGTCATCGGCGCAGGTGTCATCGGCCTCGAGCTCGGCTCGGTCTGGGCCCGCCTGGGCGCCAAGGTGACGATCCTCGAGTTCATGCCCAAGCTCCTGCCGAGCATGGACGAAGAGCTGACCCGCTTGGCTCTGCGCCTCTTTAAGCGCCAGGGCCTGAGCTTTACCTTTGGCGCCCGAGTCCAGAGCGCAAAGGTCCAGGGCGAAGGCGCCGAGGCGACCGTGAGCGTCACCTACCAGAGCGCGAGCGGCGAAGAGACAACGATCGAGGGTGATCGTGTGCTCGTCGCGGTCGGCCGCCGAGCCAATACAAATGGTCTGGGTCTCGACGCACTCGGGGTCGACACCGACCGTCGCGGTCAGATCACCGTCGACGAGCAATTCCAGAGTTCGGTCCCCGGGATTTGGGCGATCGGCGACGTGATCCCCGGACCGATGCTCGCCCACAAGGCCTCCGAAGAGGGCAGCGCAGCGGCCGAGTGCATGGCCGGCCAGGGCGCGCACATCTGCTACGACGCGATCCCCAACATCATCTACACAAACCCCGAGATCGCAGCCGTCGGCAGCACCGAAGCCGAACTCAAAAACGCGGGAATTCCCTACCGCAAGGGCACCTTTCCCTTCATGGCAAATGGCCGGGCCAAGGCGCTCGGCCAGACCGACGGTCTGGTCAAGATCCTCGCCCACGCAGAGACCGATCGCATCCTCGGCTTCCACTGCATCGGCCCCCGCGCGGGTGACCTGATCGCCGAAGCCGCGATCGCCGTCGAGTTCTCAGCGAGCGCCGAAGACCTCGCCCGCTCGGTACACGCCCACCCGACGCTCGCCGAGGCCGTCAAAGAGGCGGCGCTCGCCGTCGACGGCCGAGTGATCCACATCTGAGCGGAGGCGATCACCGGATCGTGTGCTTCGCCGTGGTAGGCTGCCGAACCCATGTCAGGAAAGGTTTTGAGGAGGCGGCGATCTGGAGGCGGACGCCGGACTGTGACCACTGTCGCCGCCCGCGAGAGCGTCGATCTCGACGATTGTCCGTTGGCCATCACGCGCTCACGCGACGGCAAGCGCCTCTTTGTCGCGCTGCCCTACGAGGTCACGATCATCCATGCTCGCACCCTCGAGAGCGAGCGCAGTATCCCGCTACCGGCAGCCGCTCCCTCGGTCGCCGAAGCGAGTCAAGACGGCGCGCTCTGGCTCGGCGGTCACCACCTGCACTCGGGCTCCTCCTTCGAGACCTCCCAGCGCAAGGTTGGCACCCGGCTAAGTGGCTATGTCGATCGCATCTGCTTGGTCCGTCCGGGGCTGCTCTGCGGCATCGGTTCGCAGGGGGAGGTGCTCTGGGATCTCAGCAAGTCGGCGGCCGTGCACCGGCGCAAGATCGGCGAGCATGCGACCTTTGGCCTGCTCCCACTCGGCGGTCGGGCGATCTTCGCCGACGGTTCGCCCTCGGCCTGGATGATCGAACCAGAACACCCCGGTGGCTACACCCAACTGCGCTTTCGCAGCACCAGCCCGGTGCCAAGCGAGCGCGAGGGCATCGTCGCGATCGGCACAGGAACCCGCGATCGCTGCCTGCTCGCCGCCCGCGATGGCGGAGTTGCCTGGCTCGCCTCCAACCTTCGCCTCGAGGGAGAACGCTTCCCCCGGGACCTAGCACCGCGGCAAGCGACACCGCTAGCGATCGCCGGCGACGCGCGCTGGATCTACGTGCTGCGCACGCGCGGCCTCCTGCACCGCTTCCTCCTCGAGCAGCCAAAGGTGCACCCCAGCGATCCCGACCAAGAGCCGCCGATGCTTCCCGAAGCGCAGGAGTGCCGGCTCAAGTGGCCGGCCAGCGCCATGGTGCTGCTTCGCAGTAGCGACAACGACAACGACAACGACAACGACAACAGCGATGCGAGCGACACACAGACCCGTCTGCTGCTCGGGGGTCCGCAAGCGGACGGACTCTTAGGTCGGCTGTGGCGCGCCGATCCAGAGGCGCTCGAATGGCGCGAGCTCAGCCTCGGTCACCGCGAACTCCTGCCGGCACCCGCAAAAGACAAAGACAAAGACAAAGACGCCGCGCCCAGCAAGCGCGAGGTCCCGGATTTCACGCCCACCAAAACCAAGATCAGCGGCTCGCCGCTCGCGGAACTCAAGGTCGATACGATGCTCGCCGAGCGCGACGACGTGCTGATCACCAGTGCCCACGGCTCCCTGCTAGAGCGTCCCTTCACCCGGGTCGCCGCCGATCAGGTGATGCCCGCCGATACCGTGATCCTGCCGGCGATGATCCGCCCGCGCGAGGGCGTCGCCCGTCCGGCGCTCCTGCTCTGGCCCGGCACCCGCGATCGCGACCGCGAGCCCGCCCCTCCCCATTGGCTGGTCTGGGGCGACTCACCCCGCGGTTGGATGGCGCTCGAGACCCCACAGATCCGCGAGCAGGGTTGGTCCAGGCCAAACCTCTTCCCGATGCAGGTGGCACTCGCCCAGGTTCCGAAGGCGGCGGGCAACCGCGCCGCTCTTGGTCGCCGCTACGCCGACGCAAAGCTCTTTCGTGCGCTTGCCAGCGAATGCAAGCACCTGCTCAAGGTGCTCTGGTAGGCAGTTCGAGGTCTGTCTGCAGGCTGGGTTTAGCCCGCGTCGATGATCGCGATGACCTCGGCGTCACTGAGCGTATGGTCCTCGAGCTTGACCGCCTTAAACACCCGCTCGACGAGCGCATCGCTGGCCTCGTAGCCGTGGGCGCCGAGCCAGTAGATCACGTTGGAGCGACCGCTGTAGTGGCCGATCTCGATCTGCTGCTGGCGGCCAAAAACCCGCGCCGGAACGGCCGAATAAACCTTGTCGGCGAGTTCGTGATCACCGAGCTTCTCGGCCTTAATGATCGCCGCCGCGTGCACGCCCGTGGAGGTGCGAAAGGCATCACGACCGGAGAGCGGATAGCTCGGCTCGATCGGCACCCGTGTGTACTCCGAAACCGCTTCGGCGTACTCCACCAGGCACGAGAGGTCGTGCTCTTCGGGGTCTAAAAGCCCGAGCAGGTAGAGGTTTAAGAGCAGCAGATCCATCGACGTATTGCCGACGCGCTCACCGATGCCCAGGCCGCAGCCGTGCACGCGATGGAAGCCCCACTCGAGGGCGTGCAGCGCCAGCGTCAACGCCAGGCCGCGATCGTTATGGCCGTGCCAATCGAGTTCGACCCGCTGCTCGACGCCCATGCCCCGGAGGATCGATCGGGTGAAGCCAAGCAAATTACGGAGGCCGTCGGGCGTCGCGTGACCACAGGTATCGCAGAGCACCAGGCGGGTCGCGCCCTCGTCGATCGCAGTGCGAAAGAGCGTATCCAAGGTCTTGGGATGCGAGCGCGTCGTGTCCTCGGTGACAAAGGACGCCGGCAGGTCGTTCTTGACGATCAGTGCGACCGCCTCGCGGGTGTATTTTTGTAGGCGGTCGATCTCCCAGCCCTCCGCGTAGGCGCGGATCGGGCTCGAGCCGATGAAGGTCGTGACCTCGAGGGGCACTCCGACCCGCTGCGAGATGTCGATGATCGGCTGGATATCCGAGGCGACCGTGCGAGCGGCACAGTTTGGGATCAGCGAGAGTTTTTCTTCGACCAGGAATCGCAGCAGCTGCTCGACATCGTCGCAGGCCCGAGCTCCAGCACCGGGCAGGCCCAGGTTCACGCATTGGATGCCCAGTTGGTCCATCAAACGGAGAAGATGCATCTTCTCTTCGATCGACGGATCGCGCACCGAGGCCGACTGCAGACCGTCGCGGATACTCTCGTCGACAAAACGCGGCGCCTGGCGAAGCAATGGCCCGCGGCGCTCCTTTTCGTTCCAGTCGTAGATCAGCTCTGCGAACTTCTCTTGCGTCTCACCTGCGTCCATGTCGATCAATCCTCTACGCTGACAACACCCATCGACTCGTTAAAAAAGCGGCGAAGTTCATCGATGATGCCGATGACAAAGACCTCTGAGATCTCCTCGTCATCGTCGATCATCACTAACAGGAGGTCCCGCAGCACTACGATGCCCTCGAGCTTAGCCGGTTGCTCGTCGGCCTTGGGCGTGCCGACAAAGGCGACCGCGCTGCGCGGATTGACACCGCCGCGGACCTGCTCGGGCGTCGCCCGTGGCTGCACCGATATCGGCGCGTGGGCGATAAGCCGCAGCACGGGGTCGGGGATCTCCTCTAAGACCTCCTCAAAACTGCGGATCAACGCGCTGCGGGCCGCATCGGTGAGTTCTTCGTCCTCGGCCTCGTCGTCGACCACCGCACCGTCGAGCTCGAGAACGTGCAGCATCGCCTCGGCGGCGCCCTCTTGATCACCGGCGGCCTCGCGGGTCAGACCGAGCTGGTAGTGAAAATCTGGGTCCTCGGGGGCGACCAAAACCGCGGCTTCGAGGGACTTGACCGCCTCGTCGTTCTTGCCGAGCGCCATCATCACGGCGCCGTAGGTGCTGAGGTAGGCCGGATGCGTGCGCATCTTTGGCTGCACCTTGCCCAGGCACTCCAACGCCTCGTCGGTATCGTCGTCGTCTAGGCGGATCTGCGCGAGCAGCAGATGCGCCTCGTCGCGCGCAGGATCATCGTGGTCGATCGACTCGCGGGCCAGCAGCGCGCGAACGACCGCCTCCGCCTCGCCGAGATCGTCACCGTGGATAAACAGGCATTCCGCGCAGTCGAGGTAGACCTCGGGCTGCTCCGAGCCCAGGTCGACCGCCTGCATCAGATAGCCCGAGGCGTTCTCAACCCGCCCCTCGGCCCAGGCGATCATTCCGTTGAGGTGCAATACCTGAACGTGGTTCTCACCGACCTGCTTGGCGGCCGCATCAACGGCGTCTAGGGCGGTCTGGATGTCCCCCGCTTCGACGGCATCGAGACCACCGCGAATGACCGTGTCGAGCGCTTGATCCATGGCAGGACCGTAACCCAGAGAGTGCCCGCGGTCGCGAAGCAGGCCGCGTGAGCCGGCTCATAGGTCAACACATTGGCAGGTCTCCTTCGATCGCCGACACCGCTGACCGCAGCCGCTTCCGACCTCACTGATGCCCTTCACTGGGGTGTGCCGTCGCTCACTCTGCAGAGCGGCCCCCCCGGATGACAAGCCCGCGGCGGCGGGGCCATACTCCGCGCACCCCTTACTGGCGTGTGTCGTGGGGGCCACAGGACAGGCATGGACACCTTCGCGGCAAGCCAATGTGAGCGTGAAACCCTCGAGTCCGTCGTCATTCGCTTCGCAGGCGATTCGGGCGACGGCATGCAGCTCACGGGGGCTCAATTCACCCAATCGACCGCCCTTATGGGCAACGATCTGGCCACTTTCCCCGACTTCCCAGCGGAGATCCGCGCCCCCGCGGGCACCACGTTTGGGGTCTCGGGTTTTCAGATCCATTTTGCCGCCCACGACATCAAGACCCCAGGTGACGCGCCTGATGTTTTGGTCGCGATGAACCCGGCGGCGCTCAAGGTCAACCTCGCCGACCTTAAGGCCGGCGGCATGCTGGTCATCAATACCGGCGCCTTCACGGCCGGCAACCTCAAAAAAGCGGGCTACTCACAAAACCCGCTCGACGACGGGACGCTCGCGCCCTTTCGGGTTTTAAAACTCGACATCTCCAAGCTCACCCTCGCCGCCGTCGAGAGCTTTGACCTCAGCACCAAAGAGGCGCTGCGCTCCAAGAACATGTGGACGCTCGGCATGATGATGTGGATGTTCGACCGCGAGCGGGCCGACACCATCGCCTGGCTCGAGAAGAAGTTCGCCAAGAAACCCGCGATCGCCAACGCCAACATCGCGGCCTTAAACGCCGGCCACATCTACGGTGAGACCGCCGAACTGCCCCAAGGCATCGGCTGTTACACGGTGCCCAAGGCCGACCTCGAGCCCGGCCTCTACCGCAACATCACCGGCAACCAGGCGACCGCCTGGGGCGTCATCGCCGGGGCCAAGCTCGCCAACCTCCAGCCCGTGCTCGGCTCCTACCCGATCACCCCGGCCTCGGCGATCCTCCACAGCCTCGCCAACCTCAAGGAGTTCGGAGTCGTCACCTTCCAGGCCGAAGACGAAATCGCGGCGGTCTGCGCAGCGGTCGGCGCTTCCTATGCCGGCTCGCTCGGACTCACCAGCACCTCCGGCCCCGGCGTCGCGCTCAAATCCGAGGCCATCGGCCTCGCGATCGCCACCGAGCTGCCGCTGCTGATCATCGACGTCCAGCGCGGCGGGCCCTCGACCGGGCTGCCCACCAAAACCGAGCAATCCGACCTGCTACAGGCGGTCTACGGCCGCAATGGCGACGCTCCGCTGGCGGTGATCGCCGCCCAGACCCCGGGCGACTGTTTCTTCATGACGATCGAGGCCATCCGCCTGGCGGTCAAGTACATGACCCCGGTCATGCTGCTCACCGACGGTGCCCTGGCCAACAGCGCCGAGCCCTGGAAGATCCCGTCGATGGCCGACTTTGAGCCCTTCCCGGCGACCTTCCGCAAGGACCCCGAGGGTTTTCAGCCCTTCCTCCGCGACCCGACAACGCTCGCCCGCGTCTGGGCCAAACCCGGCAGCCCGGGCCTGGAGCACCGGATCGGCGGTCTCGAGAAAGACGCCGACACCGGCAACATCTCCTACGACCCCGACAACCACCACAAAATGACCAAGATCCGGGCGGCCAAGATCGCCGGTATCGCCGACGATATCCCCGAGCAAACCGTCGATCAGGGCGACAGCGAGGGCGATCTTTTGGTCGTCGGTTGGGGCTCGACCTACGGCGCCATCAGCCAGGCCGTGCGCGCCTGTCGAAGCAGCGGCCTCAAGGTCTCGCACGCACACGTCCGCTACCTCAGTCCGCTGCCGCGCGGCCTAGGCAAGGTGATGCGGAGCTTTAAGCGCGTGCTCATCCCCGAGATGAACAATGGCATGCTGATCAAGGTGCTGCGCTCGGAGTACCTGGTCGACGCCAAGGGCCTCAACAAGATCGCCGGCCAGCCCTTCAAGGTCGCCGAGATCGAGGCCGCGATCCGCTCCCACCTAAACCCCGACAACACCGAGCCCTCGGAGTAGCGCGATGACCCCCCTCGATCCGCCCAAAAAGCTCACGCGCAAGGACTTTGTCTCCGACCAGGAGGTCCGCTGGTGCCCAGGTTGCGGCGATTACGCGATCGTCGCAGCGATCCAGCGAGCGCTGCCAAAGCTCGGCACAAGCCGCGAAAACACCGTTTTTGTCTCGGGTATCGGCTGCTCTAGCCGCTTCCCCTACTACATGAATACCTTCGGCTTCCACACGATCCACGGCCGCGCCCCCGCGCTCGCGACCGGTGTAAAGCTGGCCAACCCAGAGCTCGACGTCTGGGTGATCACCGGCGACGGCGACAGCCTGAGCATCGGCGGTAATCACTTCATCCATCTGCTCCGACGCAACGTCAACCTGCAGGTGATCCTCTTTAATAACCGGATCTACGGGCTCACCAAGGGGCAGTATTCGCCGACCTCGCTTGTCGGCAAGCGCAGCCCCTCCTCGCCGCTCGGCTCGATCGATCCGCCGGTCACCCCGGCGGCGCTTGCCCTGGGCGCGGGCGCTCGCTTCGTCTCGCGGGCGATCGACGTCGACGTCAAACGCATGAGCCCGCTGCTCGCCCGAGCCCACGACTTTAAGGGCACCGGTCTCATCGAAGTCTTCCAAAACTGCCCGGTCTTCAACGACGACGCCTTCATCCACTTCACCGACCGGGCGACGGCGACCGAGACCCAGCTCCACTTAGAGCACGGCAAGCCGATGATCTTTGGCAAGGAGCGTGACCGCGGCCTTCGCCTGCGCCCCGGCACCCTCGCTCTCGAGGTGGTCAAAATCGGCGTCGACGGCATCACCGAAGCGGACCTCCTCGTGCACGACGAGACCAACCGTCCGCAGGCTTTCCTGCTCTCCGGCCTCGAGCCACCGCTCTTCCCGGTCGCGCTTGGGGTGCTCTACGCCGCGCCTACAGCCGCCTTTGAAGAGGCGCTGCTCGATCAAAACCGACAGGCCGTCGAGTCCCGGGGCGAGGGTGACATCGACGCTCTCCTCCGCAAGGGCCACACCTGGACCGTCGGCGAGAGCGCGCAATAGACAAACCTCGGCGGCGCGATCCTGTCGCGCGAACCACGACAGACGGGCGCGGCCTCTAGGCCGGGCCCGTTTATTCTCGAGACTGCCAACGCTTGCTTGGCCGCATTTTAATCGGCGCTGGGCACCTTGCGACCCTCTGCTCCTGCCCGCCACCAAACGCATCAATTGGAAGAATCAAATGCGCTGGAGCACCGTCGAAGAGCCCACGCCAAGCCCCTGCACCGCTAGTATTAGCCCCTCGATAAAACAGGATTTGAAATGAAGCTCTTCTCTCAGCCGAAAACGACCCTCCTCGCTTGCCTGCTCGGTGGCCTCAGCGCCTTCGCCATGGGCTGTGTCATCACCGTAGGCGAGGACTCTGACGCCGGCGCGCCAGATGCCTGCGGCGATCTCCTCACTCACAGCTACCAGGATGGCAACGATTGCTTCTGCGAGGTCGGCTACAACTGGTGCACCGCAGCTCCCGACGACTACGACTGCTGCAAGGCAGATCCAAAGCCCGCCGACAATTGCGACCAGCCAAACAACGAAATCGTCGACAACGAGTGCTTCTGCGCCGCGGGATACAAGTTCTGCTCCGATGATCCCAACGACTACTCCTGCTGCGAGAGCAACCAGGGCGGGTCCACCAGTGACTCCGAGGGCACCTCGTCCGGCACCACCAGCGAGAGCGAAGGCAGCACCACCGCCTCCGAGACCGGCGAGATGATGTGCCAGGATCTCCAAGACCCGCCCGAGTCTTGCGACCCCGACACCGAGCTCGCCTACTGCACGACCTCCACCGAATCCTGCGCCGGCGAGAGCGAGTACTACACCTGCCAGGACAGCGTTTGGGTACCCACGGATGGCGATCCAGACTGCACCTTCGGCGGTTACGATTTCTCTTACGGCTGCATCGACGACGGCGACAAGATCGATCAGATCTGCGGCACCGGCCCGGGCACGCCCTGCGTGAACTCCGACCCCGACTCCTGCAGCGACGACGATACGCTCAACTACTGCACCTACGGCAAGCTCGGCGCACTCAGCTGCCTCGCTCAGTGCACAGAAGTCGGCGACGAGATGGGCAATACCTACGACTTCGGCTCCTGCGGCGAGCAGGAGGGCACGTTCAAGTGCCTCTGCTGTGACTTCGGTGATCCCGGCTGCGGTGAAGAGGGCACATCAAGCAGCTCCGGCGGCGGTTCGTCGAGCTCCACCGGCTGATCTCAAAATCTCACCTACTCAACTCCAACGAGGGGCTGTCGTACACACGACAGCCCCTTTTTCGTTCTTCCGCGATTGAACAGAGTCAACGATATTTGGCGCGACCGGCCAGGACCCGGAATGCCTATTCGATTTCGCCGCTCATCGCCTAATCGAGTTCATAGTATTCGCGTCCGCGTGCCCCCGCGATGCTCCTGGGATTCCGCCCGATCACGAGAGCGAGCGCCAACGAGTCATGCGCTCCGGCGCCTTCGCCCGCAGTGAACGCGCGAGCTTGATGACCTCGTCGCGAAGCGGCCCCACGGGCAGCTCTCCCTCAAGAGAGGCCCCCTGCTCAGACCACGAGAGCTCCCCCGCGAACGTGCGACCGTCGTGCACATACACAGCGACGCCGTAGCACAGCGGCTCTGCGTGTGTCCGCCAGAAGACAAAGCGTCCTCCATTTTGCGGGTGGAGCTGCTTGCTGGTCGCTGCGTTCATCGGCTTGTCCCCCTCGGCTTAGACGCTTAGACGCTTAGACGTTAAAGCGGAAGTGGATCACGTCGCCGTCCTCGACGACGTACTCCTTGCCTTCGACCCGGAGCTGCCCCTTGGCCCGCACGGCGGCCTCGGATCCGAGCTCTACTAGCATCTTCCAGCCCATCACTTCGGCGCGAATGAAGCCGCGCTCGAAATCCGTGTGGATCTTGCCCGCCGCCTGCGGTGCCCGCAAGCCCTCGGTGATCGTCCAAGCTCGAACCTCTTTGGGTCCCGCGGTAAAAAATGTGATCAGATGGAGCAGCCCGTAGGCCCGACGGATCAGACGAGCGAGACCTGGCTCCGAAGTGCCAAGACCCTCGAGAAACTCGTCGCGCTCCTCGGCATCGAGTCCCGCGATCTCGGCCTCGATCGCCGCCGAGATAACCACCACATCGGAGCCCTCCGCCGCCGCGTGGGCACACAGCGGCTGCACAAAGGCATTGTCGCGACCTTCGCCCAGGGCATCCTCGGCGACATTTGCCGCGTAGAGAACTGGCTTTGAGGTCAGGAGCGAGAGCGGTTCGAGGATCTCGTGATCGGCCTCGTCGAGCTCCATCAAGCGAATCGAACGACCCTCGCCAAAGCCCTCTAGCACCTTTTCACAGGTGATCACGGCCTGTTTTTCGACCTTGTCGCCGCTCTTGGAATTCTTGCGCGCCTTGGTTAACCGCGTCTCGACCGACTGCATGTCGCGGAGGATAAGCTCGGTGTTGATCACCTCGACGTCGCCGATCGGATCGACCTTGCCGCTGACGTGCACGATGTTGTCGTCCTCAAAACAGCGGACCACATGCACGATCGCGTCGACGCTACGGATGTGACTGAGGAACTTGTTGCCGAGCCCCTCGCCCTCGCTCGCGCCCTTGACCAGGCCGGCGATGTCGACGAACTCGACGGTCGTCGGCAGGATTTTCTCGGGCTTGGTGACCGTCGCCAACGCGTCCAGGCGCGGGTCAGGGACCGCGACCATGCCGACGTTCGGCTCGATCGTGCAGAACGGATAATTAGCCGACTGCGCGCCCGCATCCGAGAGGGCGTTGAAGAGGGTGGACTTGCCTACGTTGGGAAGGCCGACAATGCCGACTGCGAGGGCCATAAGGCCCTGCGAGTAGCACAGATCCCGGCGACCAGCGACCTCCGATTGGCGACCGCAGCCCTAGAAGCGATATTCGACGATGAGCGGCAGGATCTCCATGCCGAGGAGGAACCTGCTAAAATGCTCGGTCTCCAGGGCGAGCTCCCGCTTGGTCGAGCGAGTGAAGCCGGCCACGAGGTTGAGGTCGAGGCCGATCGCCAGGTCCTCGAGCAAGAAGAGGCGCACACCGCCGCCACCTCGCACACTCAGCGACCAGCTGCGCTCTAGGGCCTGGAGGCGAGTGCCACTGAGCTTTGGGTACTTCCACCAGCCCCCGCCAGCGCCTACGCGGGCGATCGGCACGAGGTAGGGGTTGTCCGCGAGCAAAAATTTGTAGGCCCAGCCAGCCCAGGCATCGACGCCCGCGACCGTGCCCTTACCGCAGGTCGCCGACGAGCTGCCGAGGCCACAAAACGACTCGCCGAAGGTCCGGTAATTGCCGCGGTCAAAGAGCGCCGCGACGCCGATGTAGGCCCAGTGCTGCTTGAAGAGCTGGCGATCGTACTGAAAGCCAATACGGACCTTTGGCATGTAGTTGACGAAGCCGACCTGGACGGGCATCAGCGCAGAGATCGCGTTGTTCTCGTAGACCCGCTCTGGCAGCTCGAAGCCGGAGGACTTTGGCCCCCTGCCCCTGGCGCTGCCGGAGGTGCCGCCCGTGCCCGTTTTTCCAGAGGTCGAGAGACCCGTAGTCGGGGCTGCAGAGGCATCTTCGCCGATGAGAGCGACAGAGAAGGCGAGGAGGAGCGGGAGTACAAGCTTTGCGGGACTGGCGGTCATCGTTGCGCTTCCTAACGCCGGTAGGCAACTGCACACGACCGTAGCACCGGCCGGCAGGAGGCGAAAAAAACCCCAGTGTTTCACATCACGGAGGCCCAACGAGCTGGAGCCATCGTGTGTACGTCCGCACCTGCAACCGTGCAGTGATAGGCACAGATCGGCGTACGGGGGCCGTTGGCAACCTTCACTCGCTCGTGGTCAAGACGTCGTAGAGCTGCGCTGGGGCTACACCTTCGGCGAGTTTTGCCTCAGCCCGTTCGAGTTCCTCTTGGATGACCATGCGGAACTCGAGCTCGCCGATGGCACCGCTGATCGCCCGACCGTTGACGAAATACGCAGGCGTACCCCGGACCCCGATCTGGCGGGCGAGGTTCATGTCGCCAGTGATCATCGCGTCGTACTCGTCCGACTCCATCGCCGCACCGATGCGTTTAACATCGAGATGCAGCTCCTTCGCGACCGCCAAGATCACCGCCTCATTCAGCGAGCTTCGCTTAAAGAGCGCGTCGTGAAATTGCCAAAATTTGCCCTCATCTCGGGCCGCCAAGGTCGCCCGCGCGGCCATAAAGGCATGGCTGTGAAAGGGCAACGGCAGGTGTTTAAAGACCACCCGGATCCTGTCACCGTAGCGCTCACGGATGCGCTCCAGGGTCTGATGACCGCGGGCGCAGTAGGGGCACTCAAAATCGGTGAAGGTGACGACCGTGACCGGCGCTTGCCTGTCTCCACGGACAGGTGAATCACCGAGCGGCACCCGGTAGAGCACCTCGGCGCTGAGACCCCGCTTCTCGGAGTAGGTGACTCTGCGGTAGCCGTCGGCGATCGCGTAGGCGTAGATCTGATCCTTGGCGACGCCCTTTGCGGCCCAGGTCGCCGCCAGCCCCAACTCCTCATCGATGACCGCCCGCAGGTCTTCGATCGGCTTGGCACCCGAGATCGCCCGACCGTTGATAAAATAGGCAGGCGTACCGCGAACACCGACGCGCAGCCCCTGCCGTTGGTCGCGACGCACCGCCGAGCCAAAGCGCAGATTGTCGATGTCGTCGGCGAGAGTGCCCAGATCGATGCCGACCGCCCGCGCGTAGGCGGGCATCTCTCGAAAATCGATCTGGTCGAGGTCAAAAAGGAAGTCGTGAAATTGCCAAAATTTTCCCTGGGCCTGCGCCGAACGGGCCACCAACGCGGCGATCAGCGCCTGGCTGTGGAACGCGAGCGGAAATGCTTTGTAGGCCAGGCGCAGCTTGTCCCCGTACTCGACCTCGAGCTGCTCCATCGTCCGGTGGCCGCGCTCGCAATAGGCACACTCAAAATCGTAAAAGGCGACGATGGTCACCGGCGCATCGACGACGCCGCGTGTCGGAGCGTCGCCAACCTCGACGTAAAAGCGCTCGTAGGGCACGTCTGAGCGGTCCTGAGCAGTAAGAGCCGTCCCCTCGCGCGCAGCCGCGAGATCAGCCACGCTGCCCGCTGACGCGTCGTTTGGTGCCTGCGAATCATCGCCCTTGCGACAACTGCTCTGGGCGAGGACGATGGCGAGCAGGCCCGCCACAGACGCGGAGCCCAGGAGAGAGCGGAGGATGCTGCGGCGTTTTGGCATAGGAGCCGCGGCACCATAGCGAATCCCGGGAACCTTTGCCCGCCCCCAAACGTCCATAGAAGACGGCCCCCCATGCAGCAGGTCCAGTGCATCGACATCCACCACTCCTACGACGGCACCCGTGACGCCGTCAGTAACCTCAGCCTGACCTTGAAACGCGGCGAGGTGCTCGCGCTCATCGGCCCCAACGGTGCCGGCAAGAGCACGACCCTGCGGATCCTCGCGACCCTGCAAAGGCCCGACCGCGGAAAACTGCTTTGGGACGGCTGCGACGCCTGGCAGGATCGCTACTCGATCCGCCAGCGGATCGGATTTCTCGGCGACGGCACTGGCCTCTACCCGGCCATGAGCGCCGCCGGCTACCTGCGTTTTTTCGCCGAGTGTTACGGCCTCGCCGACGGCCCCGCAGCCGCCCGCGTCGACGAGCTGCTCGAGCTTTTCCAGCTCAGCTCCAAGGCCGACTCGACGATCGCCGAGATGAGCAAGGGCATGCGCCAGCGCCTCGCAATCGCCCGAACCCTGGTGCAGAGCCCCGAGCTTTTGCTGCTCGACGAGCCCGCCGACGGTCTGGATCCCCTGGCCCGCCGGCAGCTCCGCAAGGTGCTCCGCAAGGTCGCCGACGAGGGCGTCGCCATCGTCATCTCCTCGCATATCCTCCGCGAACTCGACGGATTTTGTGATGCGGTCGCGGTGATCCAACGGGGCAAGCTCGAGGTCCATGGCACCGTAGACGACGTCATCCAGGGCTACGAAGTTACCCGGCGAGTACACGAGGTCCAGATCACTCGCGGGCTCCAGCGCGCTCTCGAGATCCTCCGCAGCCACGAGGGCCTAGTCGAGTCGGTGAGCCCCCTCAGCAAGCACGAAACGATGGATGACCCGAGTACAGCCGACCGCGGTCTCGTGCGGGTGCGAATCCGCGGCGACGAGCAACGCGCGGCGACGATCCTCCGCGAGATGATCCTCGCCGACGTCGACGTTATCTCGCTCTCCAAAATCCGCTCCGACCTCGAAGATGTCTACTCGAGCCTCGGCCGCGACGCGGTCAGCTGACACGCCGCCAACATAGAGACGGGCGAGCCGCGTTTCGCGACTCGCCCGAATCATAGGTCTTGGTTGGTACAAGCCCGAGAGGCCCTACTTCTTCTTGGCGCTCTTTGTATTCTTGCCGGAGGCCGTCGCACTCGCGCTCGTCTTATTCGTTGTCTTTGCCGTCTTTGCCGTCTTTGCCGTCTTTGCCGTCTTGCCCGCCTCGGGCCAGAGGGTGCCGTCGATGCGATTTTTACCGAGGTACCTCTTGGCGGCGGCCTTGACATTCGCGCTGCTCACCCGCTTGATCGCCTTCTCCTCGAGTTCGACGATCTTCCTGGGATCACTACCGTAGCGATAATGGTCGACGAGCTCGCCGAGCCAGAAGTCGTTCTCCTTGAGACGGACCTCCAGCTTGCGCCGCCGAAGCTCCTTGATCTTCGAGATGTACTCGTCGCCGATACCTTCTTTTTTGATGGTCGCGATCAACTCGAAGACGGCCTTCTTGAGCTTGTCGACGTTCTCGGGCCCGCAGCCAAAACCGATGCGATAGAAGTAACGCTGTTTCGGTCGCCGGTTGATCGTGCCCCACGAGAATGCCCCGTAGACCCCGCCCATCTCCTCGCGCAGTACCTCTCGCAGGCGAATATCCAAGACCTCAGCGAGCTGGTCGAGATCATCCTCGGCATCGGCCGACCACCTCGTCCTGCCCTGATAGGTGAGCACAACAAAGCTCTTGGGATCCTGCCCCTTCTTGACCTCGATGCTCTTGGTACCCGACGGATGCCGCTTGCCGACGTCCTTCCAGGTCTCCTTGCGACCCTTGGTCGGCAGGCTGGCGAGATAGGTTGCGCTTAGCTCTCGGAGCTTGGCGGTGTCGACATTGCCGACAAAGAAAAAGGTGAAATCACCAGCGTCGCCAAAACGATCGGCATAAAAGCTCATCGCCGCGTCGAGATCGACAGTCGCCAACGTCGCCATCGTCAGCGGCTTGCTGCGCGGATGGTTTTTGTCACTGAATGCCCGTAGCTCATCAAAGAAGACGTTTTGAGGGTCGAGGTCGCGATTTTTAACAAACGTCGCCTGCACCCCCTTCCAGGCCTCAAATGCCTCCACATCCTTGCGCGGAGCGGTGAAGGTCAGGTGGATCATCTGCATCATCGCCTCGAGATCATCGGGCGATGCGCTGCCACGCATGCCCTCCTCGAGGTCGTAGATATAGGGGCGTACCCGAACGACCTTGCCGGCCATCATCTTCTCTAGGGTGGCCGCGTCGAAGTCGGCGAGCCCGCTGTCCGCAACGATGCCGTCGGACATGTTGGCGGACCAATAATTGCGATCGTCGCTGAGCGAGGTGCCGCCCGGGCTGTACGCACGGAAGAGCAACTCGTCGTTCTTGAAGTCGGTCGGCTTGATCACGACCTTGGCCCCGTTGGAGAGGGTCCAGACAGTCACACCGATCTCGTCGATCTTCTCTTCGCCGGTGATCGTGCCAGCCTTTGGCGCCTCGGCCATCAGCGTATCGGCGATTGCTGCCTCCTCGTAGGCCTTGATCTCCTGCGCAGAGACCCGATCGACGATCGCCAGGAGTTGCTGCTCGCTGGGCATCTGATCGCGAGCCGCCCCGGTGGTCATGACGATGCGATCCTTGCGGCTGGTCCACTCCTCGACGAGCTTGTTGATCTCCTCTAGGCTGATCGTCGGCAGGAATTTTTTGACCAGCTCGAGCTCCGTCGCCCGACCCGGCATCGCCTCTTCCTCGAGGAAGTGACTGACGATCTCGAAGGTGTAGGCGCGCGCGTCGGTCTTGTCTTTTTCCTTGAGAGCGCGCTCAAAGCTGCGCATCATCTCGGATTTCTGCCGCTCAAATTCCGTCGTCAGAAAGCCGTGCCGGCGGGCGCGCTCGATCTCCGTAGTGATCACCTCGAGGGTCTGCTCGACCATGCCGGGCTTCGCGTACCCGAAGACCTGAAAGATATCGACCTGACGGCCCATCGAGCTGGTGAAGTTAAAGGCGAACGCAAAGGGCGAACTGGGTTTTTGGGCGATCTCCGAAAAGCGCGCCCCGAGCATGCCGTGCATCAGCCGCTCAACTAGCTCATCACGGTAGTCGGCCTCGGTGACGATCGGCGCAAGCGGCCCCTTGATCGCGTAGCGCACGACGGTGAACGACGCCTCGGGATCGGTGACCACGGCTGCCCGTGTCTCCTCGAGCAGCGGGATCGGCTCGTTCACCCGCTCGCGCGGCGCCTCGGGCCCCTTGATCGAGCCAAAGCGCCGCTTGATGTCGGCCTCCATGGTGTCGACATCGATGTCGCCGACGACGATCACGGCCATCAGATCGGGCCGGTACCAATCCTTGTAAAAGCGCCGCAGGGTCTCGACCGGAGCTGTCTCGAGGATCTCTTTTTCGCCGATCGGCTTGCGATCTGCGTATTTTGAGCCCTTGAGGAAGATCGGCCATTGTTTATCAAACGCACGCTGAGAGGCACCACGACCCAGGCGCCACTCCTCGATGACAACCCCGCGCTCCTTGTCGACCTCGGCCGGATCAAAGCTCAAAGCCTGGGCCCAGTCTTCGATGATGTCCATGCCCGTCGAGAATATCTTGGCATCATCGGTGGGCACGGTGAGCATATACACAGTCTCGTCGAATGACGTATATGCATTGAGGTCGGCGCCAAAATCCATGCCCGCCCGCTCGACAAAATCGATCAAGGTGTTCTTCTCGAAGCGCTCGGTCCCGTTAAACGCCATGTGCTCGACAAAATGAGCGAGGCCCCGCTGGTCGTCGTCCTCGACCACCGATCCGGCATCGACAGCGAGCCAGAGCGATGCTCGCTTCTCGGGCTTTTGGTGGCGACGGATGTAATACGTCATGCCATTGGCGAGTGTGCCCATTCGAACCTCGGAGTCGAACGGAAGCGGCGCCGACGGGACCACGGCGGGGTCTTCGGCGCTGTCCGCCACGGCCGAGCCGTCGCCGCCCGCCGGTGGTTTTGTCGTGGTTACGACGCAGGCGCTGGCGAGCAAGAGGAGACTGAGGAGCGGAGATGTGCGCATCGTCTCCTCGATATCATGTTTGCCGAAGAGAGTCCGCCAACAGCTCGGCGAAAGCTGAAAACGCCCAAATTCTCAAATTCCCAAATTCCCAATTTTCCATCGCTCTGTCCTGGCTAGAGGACAAAGGCTTCCTACTATCGTCGGAAGTAGTAGGAGTTGGGGTCGACAGACGACAGAGCAACCAGATGGGGCTCTAGATGTGTTTCGCGGTGAGATCGCGGAGCATTGCACCTCGACCTACCGCCTGCATCTACCACTGGCCCAACCAGGGCAACCGCGGGCTCACCAAGAATAAAAGCCCTGGCCGCTCTTTTTTCCGAGCTTGCCGGCGGCGACCATATCGCGCAGGAGCTTCGGCGGCTTGAAGTGATCGCCGACCTCGAGATGCTCGCTCAGGTATTCGGCGATGTGCAGGCGCACATCCAAGCCGACGAGGTCGGTAAGGCGCAACGGGCCCATCGGAAAGCCGTAGCCGAGGCACATCGCCCGGTCGATATCTTCCGCCGAAGCGACGCCCTGCTCGACCATGCGAATGGCCTCGAGACCGATCACCAGGCCAAGCCTGCTGGTCGCAAAGCCAGGCGCGTCTTTTACAGTGATGCACTGCTTGCCCAGGCGAGCGCCAAAGGCCTGCACACGGATGAGCACAGCCGGCGCAGTCGCCTCGGCGACGACGATCTCGAGCAGTTTCATGATGTGCACGGGATTGAAAAAATGAGCGCCGATCACCCGCTCGGGTCCGGGCACACCCGCTGCGATCGCAGCGATCGACAACGACGAAGTATTGGTCGCGAGGATCGCATCGGCAGCGATATGGGCCGCCGCATCCGCAAAAAGACGCTGCTTAAGTTCGAGGCGCTCGGGCACCGCTTCGATGACAATGTCAGCACCCCCGACCGCTTTGGCGAAATCAGAGCTACCGGAGAGGTTTGCCACGACCTCCGCCTTTGACTCCGCGCTGACCTTGCCGCGGGCGATGCCCTTGTCGAGGTTCTTTGTGATCTTGGCCAGGCCCTCATCGACAAGCGACTGGCGGATGTCGAAGAGACAGGTTGTGATCCCAGCGGCGGCGCAGACCTGGGCGATCCCGTGGCCCATGGTGCCGGCGCCCAGGATCGTCGCCCTGCGGACGCTTTCGGGGGTGCTCATGCACCGTTCTATAACCGCTGGATCGCCGCCCGCGAAGGGCTTTTGCGACCGCGACGGCGCAAGTCGCCGGGTCGGCGATCACGAAGTGAGCGAAGATCGCTACTGCCAGGTTGCCAGTGGCCAAGGCTAGGCCAGCGAGACCGCGAGCGGACCTGCTCTGGAGCGCGTTCTGAACGTTCTGGAACGAGCGCGCGCAATGCGCGTTCATTATCTACTGCAACCGTTTTCAATCGTACCTGGATGGCTTTTTTGCCATTTTTTGGCAAAAAATACGTTCAGTGTCCGAGTGAGACGTACTACAGCTACACTTCGTAGCGAGCCTGAGGGCTCAATCCTCCTTCAAGTGACCCCTTGATGCTTCTCCGATTCTCCATCGAGAACCACCGTTCGTTTCGCGACGCCAGCGAACTGAGCCTCGTCTCTACCTCACGAAAAGACACCCCCGACTGGCGCTCCCCGTCACGCCACGCAAAGCACGGTGTGCTGCCGACGCTCGGGCTCTGGGGCGCCAACGCCTCAGGCAAGTCGAACATCCTGGACGCCCTTCTCGAATTCCAGGCGTTCGTTCGCGACTCCTTCATCAAGATCGGTCCCGAGGAGCCGCTCTCCTGGTCGCCATGGCGGCACCAACGGGGCGCTGATGACCCTCCGACGCGCATGGACATCGACCTCCTGATGGCCGGTGATACCCGCATCCACTACGGCTTTAAGTTCACGGCAAAGGGCTTTGTCGAGGAGTGGATGTACCGCTGGGTGGGTTCACGCCGCCAGATCCTCTACGAACGCTCACCTGCAGAGGGCGATGAGGATCCTTGGTACTTCGGCTCCTCGCTCACCGGGGCGAGGTCGCAGATCGCAAGGGCGACCCGAAAAAACAGCCTCTTTCTGTCGACCGCGGCCCAGCACAACCACCCGATCCTGCTGCCGATCTTCTCGGCGATTGTCGACAAAATCGTCCCCGAGCGAGGCATCAGCCTCCACGGCTATCCCCTCTTCGAATCCAACAGCCCACTCCTGGCAGACTCCTTTCGCCCAGCGCTTACCGATCTGCTGCGAGCTGCGGATCTTGGCGTGGTGGATCTCGAAATTAGGCCGCACCGACACCTATCCATGGGCCCACCTGAGGCGATCTTCAAGCCTGAATTCCTCGCCAAACTCAAGGCCCACAAAATCCAAGGGGAGCCCGAGAACACCCAACTCCAGGAGATTCACCTGCGCCACGGGAGCCTCAGCGATCCTTGGAATTTGCCGCCTCAGGACGAAAGCCGGGGCACACACATCCTCCTCGCTCGCCTCGCAGAATTTCTCCCGGTTCTCCGCTCGGGCGAGGCTCTCGTCGTCGACGAACTCGATACCAGCCTGCACCCGGACCTCTGTGCTCTCCTCGTCGGTCTCTTCACGGACAAGCGAAGCAACCCCCACGGAGCTCAGCTGATCTTTAGTACCCATGATCGTGGACTGCTCCGCAACCTGCGAACCGATGAGGTTGTCTTGGTCGATAAGGACCAAAGCGGTGCATCGCAGATTGTTCCTTCTTCGGATTACAAGGGACTCCGGACTCGCGATGATCTGCGACGGGCCCACGAAGATGGCCAGCTCGGCGGCGTACCCGTGCTCGGTGATCTCATCGAACTCTTCGCAACGGCCGTGCACAAATCATCTGAAGAGGAAGAATAGCGAAGGGTCTTTGCTACTCTATGGGCGCCATCCTGGACACGCAAAATCGCCTCACATAGTATTCAATCGTATTCAATCGTGTCTCAATCGAAAAAGCCACGCCGGGCCACTCGCACCCTCGAGCGCTCCGCAGGAACGCGGAGTATGCCGCCAAGGCTACTCATTCTCTGTGAAGGTAAAACAGAAAAGCGACTGCTCGATCAGCTTCGAGGCCATTGGAGGATCAGCTCCGCAGATATCAAAATATGTGGAGAGGTGGGTGTTCCCGATACGATCGCCGGCCTGGTTGTGATCCCAGCGGCAGCGCAGACTTGGGCGATCCCGTGGCCCAGGGTGCCGGCGCCCAAGCTCATCGCCCTACGGACGCTTTATGGATTGCGGATGCGGGTGCAAATGCACCGATCTAACTAAAGCCGCTGGATCGCCGCCCCCGAAGGGCTCTTGCGACTGCGACGCAGCAGGTCACCGGATCTGCGGGTGATGTAGTGCAGATTTAAGAGGTTGATCACAAAATGAGCGGCGATCGCCGCCCCTAGGTTGCCGGTCGCCAGGGTCAAACCGGCGAGGCAGAGGCCGAGCAGCAGCGAACTCAACGTCCAGGGCCAGAGGCTGCGCTTGGGACCGATGTGCAGGCCGGCAAAGACCACCGAGGAGATCCACGGGCCCCAGGCGTCGAGCATTGCCCCGCGAAAGAGCACTTCTTCGCCCAGGGATGAGGCCAGCGCGAGCACGAAAAGATCGCGATTGCTGGGCCTGCCCAGGAGATCGCGAAACTCCTGCTGCAGCGCCGGCAACCAACTCATGCGACCCTCGAGCGCCCTAAATCCGCGGACAACCAGGAGGCCAAAACCGACGCCCAAGAGCGGTGTCCACAGCAGCGTCGTCAGCCCCTGTTCGGGATCGAGTCGCCAGATGTCGTTGGTCTCTTGAGCGGCGCCGTGCCAAAAAAAGCCGATCAAAAAGATCACGGCGTAAAATGTGGCGGCCGTCGAGGCCTGAGCAGGGCTCGGCCTCGGGGACGCAGACTGGCTCACACGCTCCGGCACCGGCTGCGGATGATAGC
>CAYYUP010000039.1:52124-57025 GCA_964474905.1 uncultured Nannocystis sp.
ATGAGAGAAGGGCACTCCCCTGTGGGAGCGCCCCTCTGACTCGTTGCGAAGGGGGGGAATCGAACCCCCACAGCTTGCGCCACTAGATCCTTAGTCTAGCGTGTCTACCAATTCCACCACCTTCGCGGGGTGTGCCTTACGGCTCGGGGCGGGTTCGTATCACGAGCTGGATCGGGAAGGCAAGCTCTCTCCGACCTCGTGGAGCTTGAGCAAGTTCACGGACTTGTGAGCCTTGATCGGATAACCGAGGGTGATGACCACCCGGTCACCCATGCGCAGCAGGTTGCGGCGGAGGATCGCCCGGTCGAGATCGATGAAGATCGACTGCCCGTCGGTGCTCGACGGCACAAAGAGCACCGGCGTCACGCCCCAGTAGAGCGCCAGCGACTGGAAAGTCGCGGCGTTCGGAGTACAGGCGAAGATCGGCACCCGCGGCCGGTAATCAGAGACCAAACGAGCGATGCCGCCGGTGCCGGTGTAGGTCACGATCGCCTTGGTCTCGCTGAGGCTCTTCGAGCAGTCGACCGCAGCCCGAGCGATCGAGTTGGTGGTATGGCCGAGTTCTAGATCGCTCGGAGGCTCGCGCCAGTACTCTTCGGCGCGCTCGGTCGAGCGCACGATCTTGTCCATGGTTCGCACCGAACGCACGGGGTAGCGACCGGTCGCCGTCTCGCCCGAAAGCATCACCGCGTCGCTGCCGTCGAGCACCGCGTTGGCGACATCCGAGGCCTCGGCCCGGGTCGGTCGCGGGTTGCGGATCATCGAGTCGAGCATCTGAGTCGCGGTGATCACCAGCTTGCCGTGGTTGTTGGCGGCCTCGATCGCCTGCTTCTGCACCAGCGGGACTTCTTCAGGCCCGAGCTCAACCCCGAGATCGCCGCGGGCGACCATGATGCCGTCGGAGACCTGCAGAATCTCGCTGAGGTTGGCGACCGCCTCGGGTTTTTCGATTTTGGCGATGATCGGCACGACCCGACCGATCTCCGTCATCAACTCGCGACCCTCGAGCACATCGGCGGCCGAGCGCACAAAGGAAAGCGCCACCGCATCAACACCCAGGTCCAAAGCAAAGGCCAGGTCAGCGCGATCCTTCTCGGACATCGCCGTGACCGAGAGCTCGATGCCCGGCAGGTTGACGCCCTTACGCGCCTTGAGCACGCCGCCAACCACCACCGTACAGATGATGTCGTCGCCCTCGATCGACTTGATCCGCACCTCCAGATTGCCGTCGTCCATCAGGATCCGGTCGCCCGGCGAAGCCTCGCCGGCGAGCCGCGGATAGTCGATCGAGACCCGCCCAGGGCCGCAAACCGTCGTGGGATCGACACTAAAAACCAGGATCTCACCGGCAACCAGGTCGATGCCCGGATCGGGGATCTGTCCGACGCGGATCTTTGGACCCTGGAGGTCCGCCAAGATCGCGACCGCGACGTCGCGCGCCGACGCCTCCTGACGGATCACTCGAAAGACCTTCTCGTGCTCGGCGTGGGTGCCATGGGAGAAGTTAAGGCGCGCGACGTTGAGGCCAGCGTCGATCAGTTGACCGATCACCTCGGGTGTATTGCTCGCCGGACCGATGGTGCAGACGATCTTGGCGCGCCGCGGGACAGAGGAGGACATGGGCGGCATCATGCCAGAGCCCGAGCGACCTGGCGGGGCCCACTCGGCGAGTCGCTCAATTGTCCTTATTTGTCCTTATTTGTCCTTATTTACCCCTGTATCACCCCGTAATTCACGCAATTCACGCAATTTTCGGAAAAGGGGCTCACATTCCTCAGCTCGCCCGCCCCGGCCGGAGTGCTGGTACGGTGCGCCCGCGAATGCGCGAGCGAGACCTCTTTGTGGTGGCTGCACCGGGCCTTTTGCAGGTGGTCGCAGAGGAGACCGTGGCAATCCTGCCGGCCGCGGACCTGCGCCCGACCCAGGGTGGCATCGAGCTGAAGGCCGCTCAGGATCTCGACCTCTGCCGCCTCAACCTGCGCCTGCGCGCGGGCAGCCGAGTGCTCTGCCGGATCGCCGAGATCCGGGCGGCGAGCTTCGCCGAGCTCCACCGCCGGGCCGCTCGCCTGCCCTGGGAGGACTACCTGCGAGCCGGTGCACCCGTGGTGATCCGAGCCAGTGCCAAGCGATCGCGCCTCTACCACACGGGCGGCATCGCCGAACGCATCGTCAAGGGCATCCATGAGCGCCTAGGCGCCGAGCCGCAGCTGGTCGCAGAGAGCGAGGCCGGCCCCGATGCCCAGCGGATCATAGCCCGGCTCCTCCGCGATCGCCTGACCCTGAGCATCGATACCTCGGGCGAACTCCTGCACCGTCGCGGCTATCGTCAGGCGACCGCAAAGGCGCCGCTGCGCGAGAACCTAGCCGCCGCGATCCTGCTCTCCTGCCTGCGCGAGGGCGATGCACTGATCGACCCGATGTGCGGCGCCGGCACCCTCGCGATCGAAGCGGCACTGCTCCAAAGCGGCACCGCTCCAGGACACGCCCGCAGCTTCGCCCTCGAGCGCTGGCCCTCGCTGACACCTGGGATCCTAGAGCGCGCCCGCGCCGAGCTGCCCACACCGCAACAACCATCGGCGCCGATCTTCGCCAGCGATCGCGACGACGGAGCGATCACTGCGACCCAAAGCAATGCCGCCCGCGCGGGCGTCAAAACCTGGCTCAACACACAGGTCGCTGATTTTGCTTCGCTGGCGGACATCGAAGCGCCAGCCGCCCGCGGCCTGGTCGTCACCAACCCTCCCTACGGGGTGCGGATCTCCGCGCGACGACACCTGCCCGAACTCTACGCCCGCCTGGGCGCAAGCCTCCGCCAGCGCTTCGCCCACAAACCGAGCCTCTCCTGGCGCCTCGCCCTGCTCACCCCAGATCCCTCCCTCGCAGCCGCGACTGGCTTCGATCTCGAGCGCCGACTGAGCCTGAAAAACGGCGGCATCCCGATCGATCTCTGGCTCGGCCCCATCCATTAATTTTTGTTTTTCTTCCTGTGCAGATTGCTATGAGACGTCGCAAACGCCTTCCTCAGCTCCTATCGACACTGCTCTTAGGCATAGGCACCTGCACTGCGGTCGCCTGCTCCCTCTTGGATTGGAGCGCGACCGGCACGGGCACAGACTCTGACTCGGCCAGCTCCGGTACCGATTCGGGCGATACTGACAACACCGACAACACTGCGCTCTGCGGCGAGCCGCTGGCCGATCCCTCCTGTGTGCCACCGACCACAGCCCCGCTGACCGCCCTTTGCCGTGCCCGCACGACCCAGGCGCAATGCCTTGCCGATGGCGACGGCGGCTCGGCCAATCGTTGCGCCTGGGCGACAGTCGACACCTACGGCCCTTCTGATCGGAGCTGTTCGCCGATCGACCAGCACGGCGAATGCATCGGCCTGCAGGCAAGCAACGCTAGCTGCAGCGACACGGCCTGCGACGGCGCCATCTCGGCGACCGCCTACTACCGCTTTAATGATCAGTGCCAGGTCGAGACCTTCACAGCTTCGCTTTGCGGTTGGAAAGTGCTCGATTGGAGCACCTGCAGCTGGGACGGACAGAGCCCAGAACAGTGCACAGCGCCTTGGCCGAGCGAAGGTGCGCCCGCCTGCCGCTGCCACTGTTGAGCGCGACGGCTGGGTGCAACGGGGCGTTCACGTCCGAAGTACGACCACGGGAGGGATTTCTCGCGATGCTTGCCTGTGGGTGTAAGGGCTGCGACGGGCGACGCGTTCGGGACACGAAGCACGCAGGGAAAGACCCACCATGATCCGCACTAGCCTGACCATCCTCGCCCTCTCCCTCTCCGTCGCCTGTGCCGGTAGCAATCAAAATACTGCACCTGCCGATTTCGCAGCTGGCAGCCCCGAGTATTCCGAGAGCTACGCCGGGGGCGCCTCCTACGAAGCATCGGTGAGCAGCTCCGACCGCGGCTCTGCGGGCTCGTACTCGGGGAGCAAAGCTCCGGCCGCACCGGAGCCCATCGCTCGCGAGTCCGTCGCCCGCGGTGAAGCCTCGGTCGGCGGTGCTTCGGTCCACGACGCTGCCCCTGCACCCCATCGCACGAGCCCGGGCCTGGGCACCGCTTACGGCGAGACTCGCTACTCCAAGGTGCACACGGTGCCTTTCTATCGCACCAGTGACAACCCCGACGTACTGCTCTCGCTCCGCTACAACGACCCGCGGGGCATCGCCGACCTCAGCTCTGTTCGCGGCGGCGCCCGCAGCCCGCAGGCGACGATGCATCGCGACTCGTTGCGAGTCTCTCTCCTCGGAGAGCAGGGCAGCACCTTGCCCGGAGCCGAGATCGGCGGCCAGGTGTACGCCGTTGGTGGGGTTGGTCAGCGCTACATGATCGCCATCGAGAACCACACCACTGAGCGCTACGAAGTGGTCGCTTCGGTCGACGGCCTCGACGTCATCGACGGCAGCGATGCCAGTTTCAGCAAGCGCGGCTACGTTGTCGATCCGTACACCAGCTTTGTCATCGAGGGTTGGCGCACCGGCGATGAGACCGTCGCAGCCTTCCGCTTTTCTGCGCTTGAACAGTCCTACGCCGCCCAGACTGGAAGACCGCGCAACGTCGGCGTTGTCGGAGTCGCCTTTTTCCAAGAGCACCGCCCCCTCGATACCCGCGAGCTCGACCGCCGCGACAGCGCCGATCCCTTCCCCAACCGCTACGCACCCCCGCCCCCCTACCGCCGCTACTAGGCACTCCGCAGGGCGAACACCTCAGCGAACCCCACAGAGCATCCCAGCCCGCCGAGCTTCCCAGCCCGCCGAGCTTCCCAGCCCGCCGATTGCCTCAGCCTACCGAGCGCCGGCTTACTCTTTACGGCTTGGAGGACGTGCCGCTCGGACGGGCGAGGAGGGCATCGCGAACGAGTCTAGGACGTGCATCGGCCCCTTTAGGGG
>CAYYUP010000040.1:0-35910 GCA_964474905.1 uncultured Nannocystis sp.
CGGAGTTGCACGGGCAGGCCGAAATGCAGCATCAGAGCGTTCCCTTGATCGGCCTTCGGGTCGGACGCTACGTCATCCTCTCGAGGATCGGTCAGGGCGGTATGGGGGTTGTCTACTCCGCCTACGATGAAGAACTCGATCGTAGGGTCGCGATCAAGATGCACCGGATCGGTCGCTCCAGCGTCGCCTTGGGGCGCGCTCGGATACAGCGCGAGGCCAAGGCGCTCGCGAGGCTCTCCCACCCAAACGTCGTGCATGTGTACGACGTAGGGATGGTCGCTGAAGGACTTTTTATCGCGATGGAATTTGTCCGCGGGGAGTCTCTTCGGAGCTGGCAGAGTCGTCACGACCCGGTTTCCTACGAGGGTCGTCGAGCGATCATCGAGATGTACAAACAGGCAGGTCGGGGACTTGCAGCCGCCCATGCCAAGGGCGTGATCCACAGAGATTTCAAACCCGACAATGTTATCGTCGGCAACGATGGGCGTGCGCGGGTGCTCGACTTTGGGCTCGCGTCCGGGGCTTTTGCCGCTCTGGAGATCGAGCCCGGCGACGACAGCACTCGGCTGTCCTTGGGCGACGCCATCACCCAAACGGGCACGATCATGGGAACGCCTCGCTACATGGCACCGGAGCAGTTTAGGGGAGAGCAGAGCGACCCGAGGACAGACGTTTTTTCCTTCGCAGCGGCGCTCGATGAGGCGCTTTGTGGCGAGGCTGCCTTTGCTGGCAAGACCTATACGGTTCGCCAAGCAGCCGTGCTCGGGGGAGAGTTTCGCGAGCCGACAGGGTTGCCCGTGTGGATCAAAGCGGTGCTGCGTCGCGGCCTCCAGCTCGATCCAGAGGAGCGCTACGTGAACGTCCGGGCGATGCTTGTGGACCTCGCAGAGGATCCCGCGGAGCATCGCTGGCTCGTCCTGGGGAGGATCGGCCTGGGTCTTGCGGGAGTGCTTATCGGGGTGGGCGCTGTGCTCGGCGGTCAATGGCTCTGGCAGAGCCTACGCTCGGCTCGGGGGGGGCAGGCGGACGCTCCGCTCATCATCGGCGAGGGGCGGATTCATGCCCCGATCGCGTTCGGGGCTGAGAATGAGGCCGAGCAGATCTTCGCGGCCTTTGTCGGTGAGTCGGTGAGTCGGTGAGTCGGTGAGTCGGTGAAGCGCGGCGGGGGGCTGTGCTGACCTCGAGTACGGATGGTGCTGGGGCCGTCTGAACCCTTCGAGCCGTCTGGACCCACGGAGTTGGCGATTAGCGGGTTCGCTCTTGGGCACCGGATATACAAGCGGTTCCACGGTCGGCGAACGATCGACGTACGTGTCGAAAATTGCCGAAGCCGAAGAGAATGACCGACTCCGGCCGCTGGGAACAGGATTTCGATCCGCACGGGCGCATGAAGAAAGGTGTTCACAAAAGACCCCGGGGGTCGTCTGCACTGTACCGAGATGAGTATCTTTCCCGCATCCTCTGTCGCTCGTATCACTGGCCCGTCGGCCTTCTTGCTCGCCGTATTCATCTCCGCTTGCTTTACCGGCGACGGCCTGGGAGACCAGCCCTGCAGCCGCGACGAGGACTGTAACGCCATCGCCGACGTTCTCGGCAGGACCCTCACCTGCCGGGAACTGATCTGCGACTACCAGGGGGATTGCGGCGACGGCATCGTCGATCCTAGCACCGAGGAGTGCGACCTGGGCGCTGATAATGTCACTCGCGCCTACGGCCTGGGGCCCGGTGAGTGCTCGGCTGCCGATTGCCGACGGCTCGGGTACTGTGGCGACGAGATCGTCGACATCCCCAATGAGAGCTGTGACGACGCCACCGACGACGACAGCGGCGCCTGCCCCCGCTGTCAGTCTTGGCGCTGCGGCGATGGTTTTGTCGGCCCCGGCGAGGCTTGCGACTGGAGCGTCGACGACAATTGCACAGAGGACTGCGCTCGCCCGACCTGTGGTGATGGCAAGATCCAGGGGGATGAGCAGTGCGATGATGGGAATGAAATCGACAGCGACAACTGCGTCGCCTGCCTCATCGCGGCATGTGGTGATGGATTTGTCCGTGATGGTCTAGAAGAGTGTGATGATGGAAACGAGAGCAACGACGACACCTGCGTCGCGGGCTGCAAGCTCTTCAAGTGCGGCGATGGCTTCAAGGGCCCCGGTGAGGCCTGTGACGGTGACGACGAGTGCACGGACCAGTGCGCGTTGCCAACATGCGGGGATGGTGTCGTCCAAGAAGGCGAGGAGTGCGACGACGCGAACGAGGACGACACGGACGGCTGCCTCTCGACTTGCCTCTTCGCCTCCTGCGGGGACAATTTCGTCGGTCCCGGAGAGGAGTGCGACGACGGCAACCAAGTCGACAGCGACGCGTGTCGCGTCACCTGCAAAGAGGCTGAGTGCGGCGATGGTGTGGTCTATGTCGGCGTTGAGGAATGCGATGACATGAACAACAATTACTCCGACGACTGCCCGAACCAGTGCGTGAAAGCATTCTGCGGGGATGGGTTTGTTAACGACGGCGTCGAGGACTGCGATGATGGCAACACGGACGACAACGACAGCTGCCCGTCGAACTGCAAGTACAGCGAATGCGGAAATGGCATCACCGAAGGGGATGAGGAGTGCGACGACGGCAACAACGACGACACCGACGACTGCACGAACACCTGCACGATCGCCTTCTGCGGGGACAACGTGATCCGTAACACGGAGCAGTGCGACGACGGCAACGAGGTCAACACCGACGACTGTGTCAATTGCGTAGATGCGTACTGCGGCGACGGTGCGATCTGGCTAGGATCAGAAGAATGTGACGACGGCGGCAATGGTAACACGGATGGGTGCATAGACACCTGCAAGACCGCGACCTGTGGCGACGGGTACACCTATCTATCCGTCGAGGAGTGCGACGACGGAGAAGACAACGCCGACAATAATTCCTGCAAGCAGGATTGTACGGTCAATGTCTGCGGCGACGGCCTCCAAGGCCCTAACGAGGAATGCGATGACGGCAACCAGAGCGAGCTTGACTCCTGCTTGACCGATTGCACGAAGAGCGTCTGCGGCGATGGTTACGTCGATGCGAGCAGTGAAGGCTGCGACGATCAGAACAACGACAACAACGACGGCTGCAGCAACACGTGCGAACAGGGAGCGACCGCGATCGGCTCTGGCCCAGCCTCCTGGCATGTCTGCACGATTCGCGCGGGCAAGGCGCGATGCTGGGGATGGGCCGACTACGGCCAGCTCTGGCGAGGCAGTACCGCCACCCTCGGCGATGAGCCGAACGAGCTGCCCGGCGCCAATGAAGATGTCCCTCTGAACGAAGAAGATGAGGTCGTCCAGATCGCCACGGGATCTTTCCATACATGTGCGCTTCTTAAGAGCGGAGTTGTCCAGTGCTGGGGGGCGGGCGGTAGCTCTCAGCTCGGCAACGGGTACGGGTCAAACTACGGAGACGAGCCCGACGAGCCTCCCCCCATTCCGGTCGACATGGGCGCGGGGGAGGCAGCAAAGGCCATCGACGCAGGCCAATTTCATACATGTGCGCTATTGGCCTCGGGTGCAGTTCGCTGCTGGGGGGCCGCGGACTCCGCCGTCCTTGGCCAACCCGGGAAGCCCACAAATTGGACGCCAAGCAAGCTGGGAGATATCGACCTCGGCCCAAACAAGACGATCCGGCTCGCGACCGGCGCGCTCCACACATGCGCCCTGCAAGAGGGCGGAGAGGTCTATTGCTGGGGCACGAACGAATACGGACAGCTCGGCCTCGGTCACACCAACTCCATCGGTGATGACGAGACGCCCGGAGCGAAGGGCCTTGTCGATGTAGGCGGCGTGGTTTCGGACATCGCTGCCGGCTATTCTCACACCTGCGCGCTCCTCGAGGGGGGCAAGCTGCGCTGCTGGGGATGGGGAGGCTCTGGGCAACTCGGCTACATGAACACGGCTTCCATCGGTACGACACAAAGCACGATCCCGAGCAAGGTCGGCGACGTCAAGATGGTCAAGGAAGGCGAGACGGTCATCAAGGTCGCGGCTGGCGGCTCCCACACCTGTGTCCTGCTCGATAGCGGCTCTCTACGCTGTTGGGGATTCGGAGGCGATGGGCGGCTGGGCTATGAGAGCACGATGAGCTACGGGGGCACCCCAGAGATCCCTGGCTTTGTCAACGTCGATCTCGTCTTCAAGATCCGCGACCTCGCCCTCGGCCGCTTGTCGACATGCGTCCTCCTCGATGGCGGCCACATCCGTTGCTGGGGGACCAATGACGACGGCCAGCTCGGCATCAACAGCACCGCGGATGTCGGCGCGGTGCCGGGCGATATGCCGCCTCAGAATTCCCCCATCTACTCCAACCCCTAAGATCGACGACGACAGTTCATGCATATCCGAGATCTCTTCAACTCCGGCCGCTGGCTCACGCTGCTCCTCGCGACCCACGCGGCGGCCTGCTTCACCGCCGACCCCCTCCAGGACCAACCCTGCAACACCGACGAGGACTGCAACCCCAATATCGACGCACTCGGCAAGCGCCTGACTTGCACGTACAACATCTGCGGCTACGCCAGCCGGTGCGGCGACGGCATCGTCGACGCGACCGAGACGTGTGACAATGGTGAGGCCAACGTCGACGACGACTACGGCGGCGGCGCAGGCGAATGCTCCTCGGTGTCGTGCACACTTCTCCCCTACTGTGGCGACGGATCCGTGGATCCCGCGTACGAGGGCTGCGACGACGGCAACGCCGACGATCGCGACCTCTGCCCGAGCACCTGCGAGCCCGCGACCTGCGGCGACGGATTCGTCGGCCCAGGAGAGGCCTGTGATCCGAAGGTCAATGAAGCTTGCACGGTCGACTGTAGGCTGCCGACATGCGGCGACGGTAAGCCCGATCCTGGCGAAGAGTGCGATGACGGCAATCGCGACGACGGCGACGCCTGCCCGTCCACATGCATGATCGCCAGCTGTGGCGACGGCTTTGTCGGTCCGGACGAGGAGTGCGACGACGGCAACGATGATAACCAAGACAGTTGCGTGGCGAGCTGCGAGGACGCCTACTGCGGCGATGGCTTTGTCGGCCCCGGCGAGGCCTGCGACGATGGCGATGACGATGAAGAGACCTGCACGAACTTGTGCGCAGGTCCACTTTGCGGTGATGGTGTGGTCCAGGCGTCGCAGGAAGAGGAGTGCGACGATGGCAATGATGTCGACACCGACGCGTGCCTCTCGACCTGCCTCAAGGCGAAGTGCGGCGACGCTGTGGTCCAGGCGTCGTCGAAAGAAGAGTGCGACGATGGAAATTCGTCCTACGCAGACGAATGCCTCCCGACCTGCAAGCTGAATACCTGTGGAGACGGATACCTCGGCCCGAACGAGATCTGCGACGATAACAATGCTAATCCATTCGATGAATGTGTCAGTTGTATGCTTGCGGAATGTGGTGATGGAGTCCAGTACAAGGGAGTCGAGGAGTGTGACGACAAAAACACCGAGGACGGTGACGGTTGCTCCAGCGAGTGCAAGCACGAGGAGTGCGGTGACGGCATCAAGCTAGAGACCGAGGAGTGCGACGACGGCAATAAGATCGACGGCGATGGATGCACCAAGGACTGCGCATTTGAGTACTGTGGGGACGGTGCACTTCAGGGCCAGGAGGAGTGCGACGACGGCAACCAGGTCATCACCGACGGCTGCCTCGGCTGCGCGTTTGCAAAATGCGGCGACGGGGTGACCTGGCTCGGCAAAGAGGAGTGCGATGACAACAATGAAGTCGACACGGACGCCTGCATCAGCTGCGAATTCGCGACCTGCGGCGACGGCTACGTCTGGATGGGCGAGGAGGAGTGTGATGACGCGAACCAGTCCAACCTCGACCCCTGCCTCAACACCTGCCTCCTCAGCACCTGTGGCGATGGGTTCCTGGGCCCGGGGGAGGCGTGCGACGACGGCAACCAGTCCAACCTCGACCCCTGCCTCAACACCTGCCTCCTCAACACCTGTGGCGACGGCTACGTCGACGCGACAACGGAGGGCTGTGACGACCAGGACAACGATGACGACGACGGCTGCAGCAATTCATGCGAGATGGGCGCGGTCGCGCTCGGGGGCGGACCCGAGGCCGGGCATTTCTGCGCGATCCGCCAGGGGCAGGTTCGCTGCTGGGGCCTTAACGACTACGGTCAGCTCGGGATAGGCTCGAGTGCCAACCTTGGCGACGACCCTGGCGACCTCCCGGCCGGCGCCGTCGAGGTTCCCGTGAATTCGCCGGCGACAAATGTCGCGATGGTCACAAGCGGCCGCAGGCACACCTGCGTGCTCCTCGACCCGTACGATCAGGACCAAGAGAACACCATCCGCTGCTGGGGGAATGCCCATTACGGTAAACTCGGGTGGGGGCTCGAAGGCGGGAGTTACGGCGATCAGCCTGGCGAAGTCGAGCTCACAGAGGTCATCCCCCTGAACGCCGTCGACATCGCCGCCGGCGACCTGCACACGTGCGCCGTCCTCGCCGAGGGCGGGGTTCGTTGCTGGGGCTATGCTTCCTATGGGCAACTCGGCCAAGCCAGCAAGCAGAACGGCACGCCGCCTGACAAGATGCCCGACATCGACCTCGGCGTGGGCAAGGCGACCCAAGTCGTCGCAGGGGAGAACCACTCCTGCGCTCTCCTCGACGATGGAACCGTGCGCTGCTGGGGAGACAACGCCGACGGTGTGCTCGGTCTTGCGAAATCATGGGGGCAGCTGCCTCAGCTGGGCGACGACGAGAAGCCCTCGACCGAGGCGCCGGTGAAGGTCGGCAAGCCTGTGCTTCAGCTCGCCGCAGGAGGCGATCACACCTGCGCAGTCGTGGAGGGCGGGCGCGTTCGCTGCTGGGGTTATGGTCTCTGGGGAGTTCTAGGCTACGGAAACAGCGACTCGATCGGCGATGACGAACACCCTGCGGACGCCGGCGACGTGACGATGCTCGCCCAAGATGATGTCGCTATCAAGGTCGTCGTCGACCGGTCTCACACCTGCGTCCTGCTCGAGGGCGGAGGCGTACGTTGTTGGGGCTATGGCGGTATCCTCGGCTACGGCGACACGAAGAGCTACGGCACGGGCCAAGACAAGCCGCCGCTGGTCAACCTCGGCTATCCAGCTCTCGACATCGTCGCAGGGTGGGCATCGACCTGCGCCCTCCTCCAAGGCGGTCGCATCCGCTGCTGGGGCAACAACAACTTCGGTCAGCTCGGCGTCGGCCACACCGAGCCGATCGGCGATGAGCCTGGGGAGATGCCACCTTCGTCGGTAAAGATCTACCCGAATCCATGAACGATCGCGCTCCCGATCGCCCACGCGTTGACGAACTATTGAGATTTTCCGGGCGGCGAGCCGGGGCCATTGACCCCTGCCGGACTCGTCAGCAATTCACGGGCGACCGACCCGCGCGTCTTCATAGGGCGATCACCGCTCCCCGAGCCTATGTACATTTCGATCAGTCCGTCGATCTCCCTCGCCTTGGCGCTGACGCTCAGCTGGCCGGTTCCGGCCGCAGCGGCACCGGCCACCGATCCGAGCTCGATGGGCCCGGCGAGCGTCGCCTTCACGGAGGCAGAGAACCGCCTCGAAGCCGGCGATCCAGACGGAGCTGTCGAGCGCTTTGAGGCCGGCCTTGAGCTCCTCCCTGAGGAACGAGGATACGCTCCGACCCGGGCCCATGTGCTTCTGACGATTGTCGATGCCCACGAGGCCGCGTTTAAGAAGGACGGCGATCTCGAACGCCTGAGGCGGGCCAAACAGCTGCTCGATCGCTACCTAGGTCCCCTCGATCTGCTCGATGAGCAGGGGCGCGCCGATGCCGAGGCTCGGCGGGTCGTGGTGATCAATACCATCCTGATGATCGAGCAGCGGCGCAGGAGTGAAGCTGCGGCTCAAAGCCTAGAGATGCGGCGGAAGGCCGCCGAGATGGCCCGTCGCCGTGGTCGCGCGCTGACTCTCGCGGGCTCGGCTCTTGTGGGTGTTGGCGCGGCCGGGATCGGGACAATGGCGGCCGGGTTTGGGCTCGGCCGCGCAGCAGATGACAATATTGAGGCCCTCAAAGCTCAAAAGGCGGCCGAGGGCGATGACTGGAGCCTCCCTTGCGTCGACGATCTCTGCCGGGAGGCGCGACGACGCGAACTCGATCCGCTTGTCAGCCGTGGCAATACGGGCAATCTGCTCGTCATTGTCGGCGCCGCGACGGGCGGAGTTCTTCTTGTCGGTGGGCTCGCCCTCCTCCTCGTCGGCCGCAAGAGCAAGCGCCAGGCGAAGCAGCTCGAATTGAGCCCGTCGCTCTCCGCCAACGCCTGGGGTCCAGGGCTTAAGGTTCGCTTCTGAGGAGAGGTCGAGGTCATGCTTTGGATCGAGATTGAGATCTCCAGTCGCCAAGGGACGGTATGGGTCGCCGCTCGCGGCAGCCGCGGCGAACGTGCCCGTATTCGCGAACTCGGGATCGCGAGCAATGTGCTCACGTCATTCCGGATCGGTGTTGGCAATGCGATCGCCCGGGTTCAGTCGCTCGAGGGCAAGCTCCTCGCCCAAGCCCATGCTCTGCATGACGCGATTTTCTCCCACGAACTTCGCGATCTCTATATTCGCCTGAGCGCGGCGGCGACGGATCAAAAGCAGCATCTGCTGGTCCGACTGATGATCGAAGATCCGGCCCTGCAAGCGCTGCCGTGGGAGGCTGCCTGCCGACCCCAGACGCAGCGGGGCTTCCTCGCCAGCGCCGCCGACGTGATCGTGACGCGCGGGGTCCACTCCACCGATCCCTGGCAACCCCGCGAGCTTCGTCGTGCGCTCCGGATCCTCCCGGTCCTCGCGATCCCCGACCGCTCAGCCCTCGATGGCCTCGAGCTTCTCCTCCGTGAGCATGTCGAGACCGGCGCCGTCGATCTCTTGCCGGCGATCGAAGGCGACGCCGCCCGCAACCCGATCCTCTTCGAGCGCCTGCGCGAGGGCCCCAGTCCTCATGTGCTCCATTTCCTCGGTCATGGCGGCTTTGATCGGCAACGGACCCCCGTCGTCCGCCTCGCCGACGACGCAAACGGCGAGCCGAGTTTGCTGCCGATCGAGGTCTTCGCCGAGGAGCTTCGCGCCAACTTCGACAGCATGCGCCTGATCTACCTTCAGGCGTGCTCGGGCGCGCGTCCTGGGGTCTTTGCCAGCGCTGCCGAGCTTCTGGTCAACTCGGGAGTCGACGCTGTTGTCGCCCATCTATGGCCAGTTCGTTCTGAGATCGCCCGGGCCGCGGCGCAGGACTTCTATCGCCACCTGATCGGCGCCCGACGAGGGCAGGGCGATGTCGGCGTGAGCGTGCAAGCATCGCGGCGAACGCTGGTTGCCGAGAGCGCCGACGCGTTCTCGCCAGTGCTCTATCTCCGGGGTCCTGACTCGCGCCTCTTCGACGTCGAGGATCGACGCTTGCGTCCGCCGCGGAAGTCCACGCGCGCGCCATCGACGGTGAGCGACGATGTTCCGCCCGCGCTTGCTCGACTGCTGAATGGGCCGTTCTCGCTGATCCTCGGCGAGTCTTGGGACGATGATTCGGTGGTCGAGATCAACGATCGAATCCGCCAAGCCCTCGCCGATGCCCTTGGCAAGCTCGGTGAAGCCGATACCGGCAGCCCGCTCCACACCATGGCCCAGAGATACAGGCTCCACGCCGGCCGGCTCAAGCTCACCCGGCTTTTTCAGAAGGTCCTGTACGCCGCGCGCGAGTTGCAGCGATCGCCCGCGCTCGTCGATACCCTCGCGCTTCATCTCCGACCCGGGGTTCATACGACGCTCCTCTGGCTGCCGCTGCTCGAGCATGCGATCGCCCGTCACCACCCTGATTATCCGCTTTACGTGATCCAACCGGGGCTCCCCGGACACGAGGACCACCGGATCGTGATGGTCCGCGAGCCCGGCAGCGACGAATGGCAGGAGATCGATGAGCTCCCGGAGCTCCGCCTGGACGAGGCCTTTGTCGTCCTCCGCCTCTACGGGGGATATTCCCCAGAAGAGGTGCCGGTCCTGATGAGCCCGCAGCTCACCGAAGACGATCACATTCAGGGCCTCTTCCAGCTCCGCTACATCATTCCGTCCGAATGGGAGACCACGATCATGGGCAGGCTGCGCACCCATCCGGTCCTCTGTATCGGAGTCTCGGCCCTCGAGTGGCGTCACCGTATGCTCCTCCGCTGGCTCTTTGATCAGCGGCCACCACCGACCGGCAGCCTTGTTGTCCTCGCCGAGAGTCAGCTCGAGGATGAAATTTGGCACAAGCGTGGGGCTGGTATTCCGGGTACCTCTCACTTTGCAGCGGTCCACGTATCGATGCTCAACGAGACCCTACAGAGGGCGCTTCCGTGAGCGACAAGGCGGAGATCACCAACCCGTTTCCAGGGCCCCAGCCCTACAAAGCCAGCGATCGCGCCCGCTTCTACGGCCGAGATGCGGTCGCCCGCAAGCTCGGCTCGACGATCCTCGCTCACCGCTGTGTCGCCCTCTTCGGGCCCTCGGGGGCGGGGAAATCGTCGGTCATGCAGGCCGCCGTGCTGCCCGAACTCGACGACGAATACGACTTCCGGCACGTCACAGTCGACAGCTGGCCGACAGAGGATGACCCGCTTGCCTGGCTTCTCGACAGTCTTTACACCCAACTCAAGCTGGTGCCCCAGCCCTCTGGGCAGAGCCTCGGCGAGTCTGTGGACTGGACGATCAAGCAAGCCTTTCGACGCTCCGATCGACCGATTCTGATCTACCTCGATCAGATCGAGCAGCTCCTCCTTCCCCACCGCTCGAACGCCAGCGTCGACACTTTTTTCAGCTGGCTCGATGCCTTCGCCGAGCGACCGCATCGCGGGCTCCACCTGGTCCTGGCGATGCGCGAGGACTATCTTGGCCGCTTTCGCGATCGTGCGCACGGTCGCCACCGACTCCTCGAGAACGGCTTTCGTCTAGGCCCTCTCACCGTCGGCGAAATCGTCGGTGCGGTCTGCGCTGCGGCGAGTGACGGCGAGCCCTCCCAGACCTGGCCGCCCGAGCCGATGCGAACGCTGATGCTTCAGGTGCGCATACCAGGTTCGGTCGAGAGCGATCAGGCTGAGATCCAGACGGCCTTTGCCCAGATCGTCTGCCGAGCCCTCTTTAGTGAGCGTGCGGCCCGCGGCGAACTCATCGCTCCGGTCGATCACGAAATCGAGGCTGAGCCGATCCTCCAGCGCTACCTGGAGAACACCCTCGAGAGGCTCGGTGATCTACGAAACGCGGCGGAGCGGCTGATGGAGGATTATCTCGTCGCTGCAGACGGGACTCGCTCGCTCCTCACCGAAGAAGCCGCCCGTGCCTCTGGTCTCTGCTCCGAGAGTGAACTCGCCACGATCCTCACGGATCTCGAGCAGGCCGCGATCCTCCGGGCTGAGCAGCACCGCGGCACTCGCTACTTTGAGATCGGCCACGATTGGCTGGCCAAGAAGGTCTACGACCGCAAGGCGGATCGGCTCGCCAGGGCTGCCGAATTTGCCCGCCGTCAAGAGATGGAGGCCCAGGCGCTGGTGGTCGAGGAGCAGCTCACTCTGGCGCGAGCCGAGACTCGGCGCGCACGCAAGGTGGTCGCGATTGTCACCGTCCTGGGCCTCCTCGCGCTCGGGCTCGGGCTCTATGCATGGACTCAACGACAGATCGCCCGCGGCGAGACCGACCGTGCACGCTTAGCCGAGGACGATGCGCTCGTCGAGCGCGACCGGGCCGAACTCGCGACATCGGCAGCCGAAACGGCCCGCAAGCGGGCGGAGGATGACCGACAGAGGGCCGACAAGGCCCGGATCACCGCCGACAAAGCCCGCGAACAGGCTCGCGTCGCTGCCGACGAGGCGGTTGCGCAAAAGACGATCGCCGAAGATCAGCGTCGCACAGCCGAGAGCGCAGAGGAAAAGGCGCAGACTGCCCTCGTCGGCCAACGACGGGCGACGCGCGAGGCGGAGACCCAGCGCAGCGCAGCGATCGTAAACCTCGAACGAGCCGAGGACGAGTCCCGGCGAGCCCGCGACGCCAATCACCTCGCTGTCGCACTCTCGGTTCTAGAGGACGACCCGACGATCGCGCTCGCACTCCTCCGCGAGATCGAAGATCCCGCGAGCACCCGCGGCTGGACGCCTGCGACTGTCGAAGCCCTGCAGCGACCGGCGAGTCAGGCGGTTATTCGCGGACACGAAGGCTACGTTGTCGACGCCGCATTCAGTCCGGATGGAGAATCGATCGCGACGGCGTCGCACGATCAAAACGTCCGAGTCACGCGTATCGACGGCGAGTCTTCGCCGCTTTCTCTGAGCGGCCATACCGATCATGTGACCGACGTGGCGTTCAGCCCAGACGGTCGCCGGGTCGCCAGCGCTTCGGTCGACGGCGACGTTCGCCTGTGGTCGACTGACAGTGATACGTCACAGGTGCTCGCCGGGAACGGAGGTCCGGTCGAAGCTCTGGCCTTTAGCCCCGACGGAAAAGCGCTGGCAACCGCCTCGAGCGACGGTATCGTCCGTATCTTCGCGAGCGATGGCTCAGGCACCGCAGGGCTCCTTCGCGGTCACCAGGGCGCCGTCCGCTCCGTCCGCTTCAGCTCTGACGGTACCCGCCTGGTGACCGCCTCAGACGACGGCACGAGCCGCGTCTGGCCCGTTGGCGGTCCCAAGGGAGTTGCACCCATGGTTCTTCGCGGCCACGAGGGCACTGTGCACGCTGCTGCGTTCAGCCCGGACGACCGCCGTGTGGTCACTGCCGGCGACGACCGAAGCGTGCGGATCTGGACTCCAGGGGAGTTCGCAACAGGCCGCGAGATCAAGGCCGACGAGGTCCTGCTCGGTCACACCGACGCGGTCTATTCGGCGGAGTTTGACGCCAAGAGCGAGCAGGTGGTCTCCGCCTCGCGCGACCGGAGCGCCCGTATCTGGACCCTGCGCCCTAAGGGCAAGGCGGAGATGCGAGTCCTCGCGGGTCACCGAGACAAGGTCCTCGCCGCTCGATTCGACCCCAGCGGCACGCTGATCGCGACCGCATCACGCGACGGGACAGCCCGCCTCTGGCCGGTCGCCGGCGGTGATCCACGGATCCTGCGCGGCCACTCGGCACCCGTCGTCGCCGTCGAGTTCTCGAGGGATGGAAGCCATCTCGTCACCGCCGCCGAGGACAGCACAGCACGCGTTTGGGACGTCGCCGACCGGCACAGCGAACAGGTTCTCCGTGGCCACAGGGGCCGTGTGCTCTCTGCCACCTACGCGAGCGGCAATCGGCTGCTGACCGCGAGCGCCGATCGCAACGCCCGTCTCTGGTCGCTCAAGGACGGCACACCGCGCACGGCCGCCGTACTCGGCAAGCATGATGGCGAGCTTCTCCTCGCCGCCGAAGCTCCAAACGGCCAAATCATCACCGGATCGAGCGATGGCAAAGTGAGGATCTGGACTGTCACCTCTGCTGGCAGCAAGGCGAGCGCCCGCATCGATCGGACGATCGATCTCGATCTCGAGGGCCGGCCCAGCTTCATCACGATCAGCCCTGATGGTCGCCGCCTCCTCGCCGCCGCCGGCGACATCGTCTGGATCATCGAAGTCGACGGAGGAGGACGAACGCCCCTCGTCGGCCACCGCGGAAAGGTGCAGTACGCGGCATTTAGCGGCGACGGGCGCTCGATCGTCAGCGCCGGCGACGATCGAAGTGCCCGGATCTGGCGGGTCGATCGTCAAACCACCGAAGCGGAGCTTCGCGGCCACGAGGGCACGATCTACCACGCCGAATTCAGCCCCGATGGTGCTTCCGTCGTGACGGCCTCCTGGGATCGAACCGCCCGAGTCTGGGCGGTCGACGGCAGTCGTCAGACCCGAGTGCTGGCGGGCCATGACAAGGCCGTTCGCAGTGCCGCGTTTAGCCCCGATGGAAAGCGAGTCGTCACCAGCTCCGACGACGGCACTGCCCGGATCTGGCGAAGCGACGGCACGGGCGACGTCGTCACCCTCTACGGGCACGAGGCGCCGGTCCAAAGCGCCATCTTCAGCCCCGATGGCCTCTCGATCGTCACCACCTCCAATGATCGGAGCGCCCGGATCTGGCAGGCCGACTTTGACAACCCCGCGCAGCTCCGGGCCAAGATCGCCGAGACAACCACCGTCTGCCTGGTCCCCGAGCAGCGCGTTCAGCTCCTCGCCGAGTCCGCCCAGGAGGCCGAGCAGCGCTACGAAGCATGCGAAGCGGGCTTCGAGCGCTGAGCGCGGAGTGCTGCCGTGTTTCGACGAGCGGTGAGGCGTGATGCGCTCGTCAATATAGATGGTCGACACCAAGTGACGAGCATGATCGTACCGGCGTGAATGATCGTGAGTCATTGTGGGGACATTCCTCGCCTCACCACGAGGTGACACCGCGTAGTTCACGGTCCCTGGCGGTGAGCGGGGCCACAGAGATATCGTCCACAACGAGGCCGAGACTCGGGAGCGGGAGGAGCTCCAAGCCGGCCTCGAAGCGCTCGACGACTCCGTCTCGATCGCCGGTCTCGAGGCGGATTTCTGCCTCCGCGAAGGCAGGGCTCGTAGGGGCCATCGAGATATCGGTCGTTGCAATTGCCCGGCCGGGCGAGGTGGGTATTAACGCCAGGGCGATGCAGATAGTCGGCATGCTCGATGCATGCGTGGATTTTCCGGGGGCGGGTCGCAGGACTGTGAATTGGTGACCGGCCGTCAACGGTCGCGGACGCTCTCCCTGTGCCCCCTAGCCCTGCGTTCTCGGGCGGTTTAAGCTTACTACCAAGAAATCCAAGCAGCCGCCCACGGCTATCTAGGTGAAATTGAACGGGCCGCCCGGCGATGCCGGACGGCCGCTGCTTGTCAAAAGCTATCGATGCGAGATGACCAGTGACGATGCCCAGTCGTTGAACTCATTACCAACAAAGCTAGTATCTCGAGTGAATGTCTTTCGTCTTCCTCCGAAGTTAGAGTGCTCGTAGAGCGTTACGGACCAGCCAGGCGGGATTCGCAACGAACTCAAGGTGTCATTGCCAATGGCGATTCGATTCATGTTATACTGACCCACCCCCATCGCTTGGGCTGCCCCTCTGTAATTAGAGTGCTCATAAATGATCACCCGCGCGGAGGCTGTCGATGATACGATGATCGACGAAGTAAGGTCATTGAAGGTGCCTAAATCGGGTTCGTTGCCACGGACCGTCCTCGTGGTACCCGAAAAATTCGAATGCTTGTACAGGGTGACGGTCCAGCCTTGCGGTACGCGCAGTGAACTCAACGCGTCATTGCCGATCGAGAGGTCGCGCAGGTTATGGCGGCCCTTGGAGAGGAGCTGCTTCCGCCCTCGGTAGTTGGTGTGTTGATAGAGGGCAACAGCTGTGAGCTTTGGCCCTTTTACATAGATGGATGAGACTGTATCATTTACAGTGCCACCGACAAAGCTTGTATCGCCCGTATACCGCCAACTGCGACCGGAGCGATACTTGCCGGTGTAGAGTGTTACCTGCCAGCCGCTTGGTACTAGCATCGAACTTAGACGGTTGTCTCCGACGGCCGTTTGGTCCATATTGTACACTCCAGGCACCAAGGCAGAACTCGCCCCTCGGTAATCTTTATGTTCGAAGACCATGACGGTATCTGCCTGTGCAGAGGTCTGTTGCCAATCCTCCCAGCCGGCAGAGTTGTCCACCCTCCAAATCGAGCCGTACTGAGCCCTCTTGATCGCGTTGTTGGTAGCGATCCACGACTCGTCGGCCCCCGTGCTGAATGTACTCACGTGTGAGAGAGATTCATCAAAAATAGTGAGCTGAACGGTGTTTGCCCCGGCGATGGAGCCCCAGTAGCTCGGATTCACCGAGTTCCACACCGACAGGTAGTTATCCTTATTAACCAACCGAAAGGCCCCTGGTGGGATCTCAATCGACATCATCTTCAAGGGTCCGACCACCTGGTGGACCATGTTGTCGACGTCGCGCATGAGGGTCGCGGTCGCCGCCTGTGCCACCCTCTGCGCCTTGCTCAAGTACGAATATGCCTGATATACAGCCATGGCCATCTTGAAGGCCTTGAGGGCCTTAACCAATTCGAACAGTTGCTTGGCCGTGTTCACGGCTCTGGCGATTGTGCTGACTTGAGTTGCGGCCGCCGAGACCGCGGCCGCTTGCGCAGGTGCCGCGGTTCCTCCACTTGCGGCAGTGAAGGCTGCAGTCGCAGCCAGCTGCACCACCATACCCGCGACATCGGCCCATGCCCAAGTTGGATCTGGCGTGACAAATACGTAGATCTTGCGTCCAAGGCCATTGGCAACGTGAACCTGTGAATCTTTAGAACCCCATGAACTCATGACTTTTCCTTCTTTGAGAGCCTTTGGCACGGTCAATTCTTGCCCTGCAACATGCAGGCGTCGGGTCATCTCAACATCTGTGTTGAGCATTATTCCCCTGTGCCTCTCTCTTGCTCACTCGGTTAGACGAGGAGGAGCGCATCGCGTGAATCAGTATTTTCCCGTCGAGCTTCTCGAGTTCGTCGAACAAGGACGTCGTGATCGAGGAGCAATCACGAACTCGGCGAAACACCGAGGCGAACCGCGAGCAGCGTCGTCTCCAACGCGCATGAGGGTCCCGAGGGCCTCTCAATTGTAATCACCTGTCCAAATCTGGCAGGCCGACTTTGATAACCATTGGGGGGACGATTGAGTAGCCGGAAAATCGGCCGCCCAGATCAGCGAGTCGACCTGATCGATCGAGGGGTAGAGTGGCGAGTTTCACCACCATGAGTGGCAGGCCCACCCGGCACCGTCGGTTGCGGCGAATTTGAGCAGGTGTGTAGGACTTCGCCTGGCGAGGTGCCAAGGCGTCACAGATGTCCGAGGCGACCGTCAATCCTAGAGAGGAGTGCGAGGGCAGGCTTCGCGCATCGATGATGAACTTACGAGACCTCCGCTCTACGTCAACCGAGCTGCGCGTTGCTGCGGCCCTAGGGAGCCGCTGATGAGCGCCGCAAAGACCCTTGGTCGAGTCTTTCGCGAGAACTTTGGCATGCACCTCGCGTGGTTGCCGCTCACCTCCAGTCTCTCCCTCGGCGATTACGGCGTGTGGCGTGGGGGTGTTTTTGCCCCCCTCGGCAACGTCGCTGAGTTTGGTGTGTCGATCTGCCGGCAGCACGGTGACGAGACCTCCCTCGATTTCATCTCAGCAGGGGCGGCTTCGGTCGGTCTCAATGCCGCCGAGCGGTCCGGACTCAAGCGACTCGGGGGTCGAGCAGAGGTTTGTCTGCGCTTTGATCGGGCCGATGCCTGTGTCGTGCGCGTGGGCCGTTTGACGTCCGAAAGGATCACAAACGTCGCTCGTCTCGCGAGAGATCTGAGCGAGCAGCGGGGTTGGCGTACGCGCTACAAGGTCATCACCGAGCTCTTCACCGGCGAAGACGTGCTCCTCCTGGTGGCCTCTGAAAAGGGCACGGAGATCGAGCTTCGCGGTAAACTGTGTGGTGGGCTGCGCAGCGCCGACGCTGGGATCGAGGTCAAAGCGAGCAAGCGCTTGGGTCTCGAGATCAACGGCGGCGGCGGACCGATAGGCCTCAAAGTGTGCCGTATCCGTATAAGCGGAACGCCGGCCTTGGCCTTCAGCGACCTCGAGGACTTGGGCAAAGGCACAGAGCTGAGCGAACTCATCGAGGAGGGCATGCGCGAGGAGCCCCTCGATGATTCATCAGAGTCGGCATAGAGCGCGGAATCCCCAATGCTGAGCTTTTGGGCCGTGCCTAGACAAATTCGGCGCTTCTTTCCGGTGTTGATCCTGCACGGCTTGGCGCCGTTACCGAAAACCACACAGGGCCAAATCGCAGGGGATTGTCGGCCGGTGTGTTGGTGTGTTGGTGTGTTGGTGTGTTGGTGTGTTGGTAGGTAGGGATTCGAGGCCTGTCACACGACGACCTCGAATCCGTCGATCTCACGATGAGGACGAGCCCCCTTGACTCGGGCCGCCGCGGGAGCGAAAGCATGGCCGACAATAACAGCGACTTAAACCTCCTCTTGACCTACGCCGATGAGCACTCACCGGTGCTCGATGCGGGTCTGCCCCATGACTCTGCGGGCGACGAGGGTGAGGTCGAATCGGAGCAATCCGGCGGTCTCTCTTTTTACGATCTCGGCGCTGCCGGCAATGATATTGCCGCCCAGGGTTGGTCGGTGATCGCCCCCGAAGGCAAGCACGGCGATGCATTGATCGCCCGGATCCAACCGCTGATCGATGCGCGAACCGACCTCGGTGGGCCGATCAGGATCTACCGGGTGCCCTCGCGCATGACCCTCCAGGAGGCTCAGCGGTGGCGCCAAGATGTCTACAACGACGACGATCCCGATCTGATCCCCCGCTATCAGCTTTTTCTAGGTGACCTGCACGAAGTGCCGATGGAGCTTCAACACGTGCAGGCGCCCGAGGGTTTTGTCGGTCGTCTCGCCTTTGCTGATCCGGAGGGTTACGAGGCCTATGTCGATAAGGTGCTCCGTTGGGAGCGCGGGCCGGCTGCGGCCAAACGCCAGCCGGACGCTCTTTTTTACAGTGTGCACGACGGTACAGCGGCGACGCGGATCGGCCATCGGGGCCTGATCGAGCCGGTTGTCGAGATGGCGGAGGGCATGCGCTCTGCCGGTCGGTTTAAGGCACGATCGATCCGCACTGCGGGCGACCTGGACGATCCTTCGCCGGACGATCTGATGCGCGAGGCTTCGCAACTAGATGCTGGTGTGCTTTTCACGATGAGCCACGGTGTCGGTTCACCGCGCCGCGGCTGGGGGTCGCCGCAGGCCCAACTCGACGGCCAAGGGGCGATGAGCTTTGGTCGGGAGGGGGCGCTCTCGGGTCGCGAGATTGCGGGTAAGGCCTTCGCCCGCGGCGGGGTGTGGTTCATGTTCGCTTGCTTTGGCGCGGGCACGCCGATGCGCTCGAAGTTCCACCATTGGTTGGCCCGCCTGGCGAAGCACGGGCAATTTCGCGGTCGCCCGGAGTCGGTGCTAAAGAGCCTGCCGAGCGACGGTCAACGACCCTTTATTGGCGCTCTGCCACAGGCCGCACTGGCCAGTCCCGACGGGCCGCTCGCGTTTGTCGGTCATCTCGATCTCGCCTGGACGTATTCCTTTAGTGAGATCGATGGTGGTCGGCAAAAGGGGCGACCCGGCAAGTACTACAACGTACTCAAGTCGCTCTGCCGCGGCGATCGTGTCGGCGTGGCGATGCAGGAACTAGAGCGCTTTCACAACGACAAGAACCAAGAACTCACTGACCTCTACGACCTCGCCGAGGAGGCCCGTGCGAATGGCCGCCCAGATGTGATCGACCGGGCGCGGATCGGCCATCTCTGGATGGTTCGGCAGGATCTCTCGGGCTACATCGTGCTCGGCGATCCGGCGGTTCAATTGCCGCTTGATCGCGAAGGACCGGGCACCTCGAGGTTGGTCTCGCCGAAGATCGAATCGATCCGCAGCCAGGATCCGGTTGCGGCGGACGATAGGGGGCCTTCGACCTTTGAGGCCGAGGAGACGAGCGCCCCGGAGGCTGCGCCGGAGGTAGAGTCGTCCGAGCAGAGCATTCGTCGGGGGGCCGAAGCGGTTGCTGTGACTGAAACGACGGAAACGACGGAAACGACGGAAACGACGGACACGACTGTCGCGACAGAAGTGGTGGAATCAACCGATGTGGCCAAAGCCCCTGCGGCGGTTGACGATGCGAACGAGCCCGCATTGACGGGAGGCGGAGCTGTGGTCAAAGGCGCGACCGAGCAGGGTACCTCCAATGATTTGCCAAAGTCCGAATCGAATCGACCTGCGAGCATGGATCGCAAGTCGTCGAGCGCCGGGCATGTCGAGGGGGTGGCCGTTATCGGCAATGACGACGCGGGCACGATCCGCTGGCGCCTTCGCTGGAGCATTGACTGAGAGAGAGGATGGAAGCCGATGAGCTACAACGAGAGACGAGTAAAGGTAAAAAATTACGGCACATTGCCGGCGAGGTCGGAACTCCTCGTGGAGGTCCCTGGTACCCGCGGAAAGCCACGGAAGCTGCATACGCTCGCAGCCGCGGCCTTTGTGGAGATGGGCGAGGCGATTTTTCGCGACCTGGGGATCGAGGTGCTCGCCGCGTCGGCCTGGCGGCGGCATCGTTGGCGGTCGCGAACACACTACGAAGAAAAACTGATCGCCAAGTACGGCTCTGTTCGGGCGGGCCGCAGGTGGCTCGCGTACAACTCCCCCCACGAGACCGGTCTCGCGGTCGACTTTGGTGTGGGAGGGCTTGCTCCTTCGCGGAAGACGGCTGGTGCCCAGCGCAAGACGCCGCTGCATGCCTGGCTTGTCGAGCACGCGCACGAGTACGGGTGGCACCCCTATAAGGTGGAGCCGTGGCATTGGGAATTTCCCCTGTCGCAGAGTGCGTTCAAATCGGGCATTGCCGGCGATGATGAAGCGGGACCGGCTTCGTTCTCGAGCGAGGATGGGGACGATGAGGACGATGGCATCATCGAGGAGTTCGACGAGGAGAGCGCTGCGTGGTTTGCCGCCGATGGGGAGGGCGATGCTGCTGGCTTTGTCGACATTCCTGAGCCAAAGGAAGAGGCGCAGGCAGGAGCGGTGAGCGCTCGCGGCACTCGAATCCGCAGTGGTGAATTCGAGGGCGAATTCAGCGGTGGCGAAGGGCAAGGTCCGATTCGCTGGCGGATTCGCTGGCGGCTCGACTAGAGGCCCGGACGAGAGACAGGAGAAGGCTGCGCCGTGATCGACCCAGGGGTCGATCGCGGCGCTTGTGTTCTCAGGGAATGCCTTGCGGCACGCCTCGTGCCGACCGCTGGACAGTCGCGAACAGTCGCGAACAGTCGAGAACAGTCGAGAACAGTCGCAAACAGTCAGTGCAATGCGCGATGCAGGACGGCACAGAGACGCTTTGGACAAAAAACCCGGCGATTTCTTCTTGGCATCGAGGTTGCTCTGCCTAGGGGGCATGGACCTTCCTGCAACGAGATTGACGACCCTCGTCGACGCGAACGATTTTTGGCGATCATGGCAGCGCGAGCGAGCCTTCTTCGTCCGCATGTGTCGGCGCTGGCTGCCGGGTCAGCGGCACGAGGTCGAGGATGTACTGAGCCACGGCGCGCTCAAGGCCCTTCATTTTCTCCAGCGAAATCCGGGTCGGGTCCGCCGATTTCGTCCGTGGGCGCTGCGGATTCTCTACAACCTTTGCATCGATCAAATGCGCGCTCGAAGTCGCGGCGTGCTTCTCGATCGTGGCGACGAGGAGCAGGTCTGTGAGAGCCCCCGCGGACATCTAGCACGGCCCGATCACGAGGTATTTCGCGGCGAGCTAGGGACCGCGCTCGATCAAGCGATCGCGGCCCTGCCACCGCGCCTGCGCAGGACCTTTGAGCTGCGATTTCTCGAGGTCATGCCCTACACAGAGATCGCCGAGCAGCTCGAGATCAGTGAGGAGAATGCCCGCAAGCGGATCCAGCAGGCGCGTATTCTTCTCCGTCGTGAACTCCGTGAATACGGCTTCTGGGGCACTGTGTGATGCATTGGGCTAACTATTCTTTGTCGAGTGATTGCCTGCAGAGTTCGTAGACCCCGCCGCCAGGCCGTCGAGTTCTAGGTGGGTCGCGTTCAGAGTTCAGTCCTCGGCCCAGAGCGGTCGGCGTTTGAATCCGACGTGGTAGGTGGTCCATTGGAGAACGACGTTATGTTCGCCGAGCTGGAGGATCGTGAAGCTGCGTTCGATCCCGAGGATTTGTCCCCGTGGTGGTCCGGCCAGGCAGCGGTTGAGCAGCTCCATCGAGCTTGCGATGGTCTGCTCGCTCGCCAAATCCGTGGGGTTGGTGGAGCCGACGACGATCCGCTTGACGAATGCGATGTCGCAAAGTTCGGCCATCAAGCTCTCCTTTTGGGCAGTCGCATCCTTAAAAAGAGCCGGGGCTCGCGTCTGTGCTCGGAGCTTTGGGCGGTGTGCAAAACCATCATTGCGATCTCCTAGAGCTGCTGGTTGAGGCGGGCAATGATCCTCGCGAGTCCCTCGGGGATCTCCGATTGGCGGACTTTTAGGGTCACCGAGGCTTTGCCGGTCTCGCCGGTACTGGGCCCTGTCGATGCGCCGATCGCTGTGCTCGCGTGTTCGCTCCAGCCGAGTCCGCGAAGTGCTTCGTCGTCCGGGTCATCGTCGGAGAATGCGTGCGGAAGGCCGTCGGCATCGGCCTCTGGTGGCTCATCGACGTCGCCGAGGCTCGTCTGGAAAGTCACCTCCATTTCGGAGATCGACATGTTCGAAACGCCTACGAGTGTCAATAGAGGTACTTGGACCGCCTCGGTCGCGGCTTCACCCGCGCGCGCATTGGCCTTCGGCATCTCGATTTCGACGGTGACCGGGTTGTTGTCGGCATCAAAGAAGGAGCGAAGGTTGCGGAGTTGGCTTAGGCGGACCGCATGCTCGGCCTCGGCGACAGAGGAGGCGAGCGCGGCGACCAGGCTATCGAGGGGGATCTGCGGCATGGTGGACGTGTTTCAATCGGAAGAGGCGGAATTATTCGGAGCTGCTCGGAGCTACTCAGAGTCGTCGCGGTTTGCTGGGGGCGTCGATGAACTCCTCCTCGCTGGAGGAGAGGGTCGCCGTGAGCGTTTTGGTGTCGCCAAGGGGGGTAGCAACTGGGCCTTGGCGGGGCTCGTCGGCGGGCTCACGGAGAGCGGCCGGATCGAACTTTGGAGCATGTCGATCACCCGGCAAAGCCCCTCGGGCATGCCGTCGTCGCGGGCCTTGATCTCGACGTGGTACTTGGCCGAAGAGTCGGAACTGCGGGTGCTTTCGCGGTGGCTCGAGATCGATCCAGCGATTTTTACATCGGCTTTGATGGGGCCCCAAGCGCCGCCGATGCTGCCGTCGAGCGCCATGCTCTTGTCGTCGGCGGAGGTGCTTGATTCTGCGGACTTGACCTCCATTTCGAAGCTGATGTCGATCGACTTGATCGACAGGCTGGGGATGTTGATCAGTGCGAGCAGAGGGACCGAGATCGCAACCTTCTCAACCTTGGCGATGCCGCTTGGGCTCGCGGCGACGCCTTCGCTCGTGGGTCGCCAAAATGCAAAGTCGATCTGGCGGGGTACCTGCTTCGGGTCATTACCCTCGGGGTCGGACTCGGTCGTAAAGCCCACTTGGTTGATAAAGTCTGCGGTCGATTTGGCCAGCCGGAGCTGGGCTTCGCATGCCGCATTGAGGGGTGCGCCGATCAGATCGGCCATCGGCAGCCCGCTAAATTCGTTTCCGTTGGATGACATCGATCGAGGTCCTTTCGTGGTGCTTCGGGGGGTCGTCGCCCGAGCCCGCTCTCGGGATGACGGTCTTCTGCCCGCGCTGTGAAGCTGCTCGGCTTCGTTGTGTGGATGGGGGGGTAAGTGGCGCACAGCCGCGCAAACATTCGCCACGAAGTCCGAAAGTGCACCGGCCAGAGTGCTCTGGCGTGACCCTTAGCCTTGTACGACGGCAAGATCAGCAGTGCTCCGAGCAAATTTCTTCGCTGTCTCCGGGCCAAACGACAGGACCGAACTTGCCTGTTCGGACACTCGGCCACGCTGAGGTGAGCAGCTTACCCGTCCCTTGACATGATGCGTTTTGGGGGGGTCTCGATCTTTCGGGGCCGCGGGCGCTTCCGGACGCGCTCAGATGTCGAGGGGGCGAGCTGGAAGTTGGAGGGGGCAGCGGCGGCAGTGGTGAGTCGACCCCTGTCGTCGCTGCGTCCGGCAAGCGCAAGCTCTGCAGTTAGGTATTGCGCGTATGTGGAGTTATTTGTCGTGCTCCGAGCGCATGCGGATGAGGTTGGTAGTGCGGTCGCCCAGATCGACACCGGCTCGCTCAATTCGAACCGGTGTATGTCGGCTTAGTTTGATTCATGTAGGGTGAATCGTAAGCGTACACCTGTGGCGGAGGCTGGGCCGCTCGATCCAGTCCTACTGGTGGAGGAGTGCGACCGGAGGCACAGCACGCTCGTAGACAGCGGCAGGATCGTCGACTAAGGTCGTTTCGTCCTCTAGGTGCGCGTTGAACCACACTGTGTGGAGGTCAAAGATTCCGTCGGAGCCGGCCTCCTCGACCTTGTTGAGCTCGATCCCAAGGCTAACGACAAAATTGAAGCCGAGGCGAAACTTAGTGGACACACTCGTCTTCGTGTCGGCCATCCGATACCGGAGCCTGATGCTCTCGAGTTCGAACTTCGAAGGGTCCTGCCCGAATCGATTGAGTTTGCCTTCGAGTATGTTCTTGGCTGGCTCGCCAGATCGAGGGGCTGCAGCATTCGGCTGGAAATCGACCGGAGTTGATTCGATCTCGCGCCAACTCGACTCGATGAGGAGCACCGGTGAAAAGTCCTTTACGTCGCGGATGAAGCTGTTGGAGGCGGTGATAAAGGACTTGACCTCCTCAGCCGTTACGCGTAGAGCCTTCGCGAGCGAAGAGATTCTCTTCTGTACGCAGTCTGCCGTAAAATTTACGTTAGTAATGCACATTTGGAGGTCGTCGGCCGAATCGTGGCACTCTTCTTGGAAGATGCGTAGCCATTGCGGTTCGCGACCGGCTCCCCGGGCCAGGGAAATTTCGACCTCTACAATACGACGAGAAGATCATCGAGAAGATAATATATTGATCGTACTCTTCGTGTCTGTACAGTTGCCACCGGCAATATGCTTGCTTTCGGCGGATAGTAGACTGTACGCAGGGGCCGCAGGGGCCGCAGGGGCCGCAGAGGCCGCAGAGACACCGACTTCTAAGGGAGCACTACCAGCGCCAGCTATGGCGAATATGAGCATATCTTCCTCATCCGGAGGGACACGGCACCGGAACAAGCACCTCGCGCTCGATCAACGCGTCAAAGCGTTTCCGAAGGGCAACCGCCTGTCGTGGGTCATCAAGCAGTACGCCGGCTTCGATGTTGCGATCGTGCGCCGCCTCCGTGAAATTCGCTGAGGTGACGAGCGCTCGCTCATCGTCAATGACGACGCATTTCGCATGCAAGCATGCGCGCTCGTCGTAGCGGTCGCTCAACGAGCGAGGATCATGGAAGAGCTCCGGGAGGCGCGTGCCCGGCCATAGATCACCGGCGAAGGTCACGACAAATTCACGCAGCAGCTCAGCCTCGCTCTTTGTGCTTCGATAGGGCCGAGCTACATTGATCAGGAGGCGAACTCGGAGCTGTGGCTCTGCGTCCATCCGCTCCGCAAGGCGACCAAAGAGCCCCTCCACGCGCTCGATGCTTTGGTCGAGCACATAGCTGACGACGAGCACCGTCCGTCTGGCGCTGGCGAAGAGCTCGCGGACCACCGTCGCCGTCGCTCGGCTACCTGAGCCGGCTACACCAGGGCCGCTCCAGACAAGATCGACCCGATCACTGCGCTCCTGGGCGCGCCCGCGCTCACCTGCGAGGAGCTCCAGCGCGACGGCGATCTGGACCGCTCCCATTCCGGTGTCTGCGAGTCGTTGCAGCTCCGCAGAGATCGAGGTCCGTCCACGAGCGCTGACATAGCGACCGACCTCCGCACTGTCGAAGGGCGGGGCTAGCCGACCTGCGCGAAGGGCCCTCGCGAGCCCCGTAAGGCCGGGTCGGGCGAGCGTGACGAGCGGGCTCATCCGAAGGTGCATTCGCCGGTTCTATGGAGCCACGCGAGTCGGTTACCCGCTCGCGAGAGTTTGCTAGGTAGAGCAACCCAGGGCATCAAGAAACGGGCTCGGAGGCCCATGCCAGGTTATCGCAAGTTCGTCGCGAGCGCGTGTCATGGCGACATAGAAGAGCCGGCGCTCGCGCTCGATCGCGTCCTCACGGTCTTGCGGATCCGCGAGGGTGCGGAGCATCGCCGCGCTCGGCAGGATATCGCGAGCGCAGCCGAGCACGAGCACGGCTTTGAACTCGAGCCCCTTCGCACGATGCATCGTCCCGATCGCGACCGCCCCCCCCGCTGTACCGTCTTCGTCCGCGAGGTTGTGGACACGGATGCTCGCATTCTTCAGGCGCTCTGCAATCGCAGTACAGGCGTTGCGAGAGCGGGTAAAGATCGCGATCGCCTCCAGAGCCAGGCCGCTCTCGATCCAGCGCTCGACCTGGTCCACGGCAGAGTCCAGCTCCTCCCCAGAGCGCGTGTAGCCGTGCATTGTCGGCACCGGGCCGCGAAGGAGGCTTCGGGTCCGATCGCGCCGCTCGTCGCCGCCGTCCATGTCATCCATCGCCCGACCGAGCACCCGATCCGCCGCGCGACGGATCTGCTCAGTCGTCCGATAGTTAAGGCGCAAGATATGCGAGCGACCCCGCACTTCGATACCAAGGCGGCTCAGGCTGAAACGTCCGGGATAGATCCTTTGACCGGCGTCGCCTACGACCATGAGCTTGCTCGGGCTCTTGGCGGCAAGACCCGCGAGGAAGCGGAGCGCCGGTGGTGTGAGGTCCTGGACCTCGTCGACGATCACGGCGTCGAAGGGCGAGTTGACCTCTCCGCTCTCGAGGAACTCTAGCGCCCGGCGGCACATGCCAGCCCAATCGTAGCGGTGCTCAGCGGCGAGGGCGTCCTGGACCGCGCCGAAGACCCGCCATAGCGCCTTGCGATCGGTCGTCGCCAGCGCCTTGCCGCGACCGACACGGCGGGCCTTTCGATACTCAGGCCAGCTCCGGATCCCTTGGGGATCGATCACGCCCTCCCACTCCGCGCGGACAAAGTCGGCGTCGAAGGGGATCCCCGTGGTCCGCAACGCCCTCTCGAGCTGAGACTTGATCTGCTCGGCCGTCGCCGGACGAACCCTCGGCTCGATCTCCTTCACGAACGCGAGCGCCTGGCCGTGGACGGTCGACACTGTGATCCGCTCGCGCTCCTCGTCCGTGCAGAAGAGCCGCAATGACGCCTGCACGTTTCGACATAGGGTACGAACGTAGCTGGTCAAGAGCACACGGTCGCCGGCCCGGGCCAGGTGTCTGGCCCGGTGCATGGCGACCACGGTCTTGCCGGTGCCGGCCGAACCTGTGACCTTGACAGGTCCGCTGTAAGACCCCTCGACGAGCCCCCGCTGGGTGGGATGGAGAAAGGCGATCCAACGGTGCAGCGGGGCCTCCAGGGCGAGCCGCAGCTCATCCGAGTCCTCGGTGATGAAGAAGCGACGACGGACGTCAGGATGCTCGATCGGCGACTGCTCAGGGCGCAGAGGCGTTGGCGGGGTGACAAACTCCCCGGCGCCGAGGTCGAGGAGGCGCTCACCGACCTCCTCGTCGAGCTTCCCCGCGACAACCAAGAGCTGCTCGTCGTTGACCATCTTGCGAAGCGTCGGCAACCACTCTTCCGGGACGCCAAGACTTAGGAGATACTCATCGCTGTGCTCGGCGAGGAGCGGCGCCTGCGTGGGCTCCTCGGCGGGGAGGTAGCGCTCGATCTCGGGCGCGTTGTCGACGGACTCGACGACCTGGAGCACGCCTGTCACCGGGTGCTGACCGACCGCGCGGCGCTCGGCCCAGCGGTAGGCGGCGTCGTGATGGCCCGCGTGGAGGAGCGCCCAATCATCGCCGTTCTGATAGATGATCGCCCGCAGATCGCGGGAGATCCGACCGCTCCAGAGCCTCCCGTTTCGCGACGTGATCCGCTCGAGGCTGATCCCCGGATGCGCGGGGTTGGCCATGAAGCGGTTGACGAACTCGATCGCGCGCGCAGCCTCCTTCGCCTCCAGCCGAGACAGGGAGGCGAAGAATGAGGTTCCCGTCATGATGGTCATCAGTCGTCCTCCAAAGCCGCGACTACCTGGTCTGCTCTAGCCTCATCGGCGCGGACGACGAGGCCCCGAAGACCCTTCGCCGCCAAGGCTCCGGTGACGCGCTTGGCCTCTCGCTCGTCGCCATCGATCAAGTAGAGGAGCTCCGCGACGCCTCGCCGGCGCACCAGCGCGAAAGCGCTGCCGACTACGCGACCATGCTCAGAGACAACATCCCCGCCCGGCTCGACCTGGAGTTCGTCGATCGCCGCGAGACCCTCGAGGAGCGGCCACCACGGCTCGTCGAAGTCTTCGCGATCGAGGGTCGACACCGCCTCAGAGGCCGGCCTGTTCTTCGTCTTCGTCTTCGTCTTCGTCTTCGTCTTCGAGGCTGGCGCCGAGCTTGTGGCGACGTCGCGTATCCCCGCGGGTGCGGCCTCCATCGCCCCAAAGAAGGCGGCGCCGGGGGTGACCACGGTCGGCACGACGAGCGCCCGGTCCAAGAGTTCATTTCGCCGCTCGCAGGAGGTCTCGGCGATCAACACACAGCCGTGGCAGGCCGCGCCGTGGAGATAGCGCTCCTCGAAGGGATCGTCGGGCTCGTGGGTCGCGCAGACAGGATCGTTGCTGCAAAGGCGGCCGAGTTCGAGCGCCCGCAGGAGATGATCCTCGATCCGCCGGCCGACCTCGACGAGCCCGCCGAGCGTGCCCTCCGTGCCCGAGGTGCCCGTGTGGAGGAGAATCCCGTAACCGCTCGGTCCCGCGTAGACACGCTCGCGGATCGAGCTCGCCGAATACCCGCACTCCAAGGCGACCGCTGTCACCAGCAGATGGGAGAGGGTGTGGAGCATCAGGTAGGGCCCGCCTGGCCACTTGAGCGAGCTCCCGCCGCGCGAGCTCGACCAGGCGTCAAACCCCCGCTCCAGGTGTCTGAGGCGCTCCTTGACCGCCGGTCGACGCCACCATGCCTGCATCATCTCGGGACAGAAGGCGATGAACACCCCCTCGCCGCGGTTCTCGATCGCCGGCACCCAGGTCGGATCGACCATCAGCGCCGCCCGCTTGACGGCGAGGTCGAGCTCGCCGTCGGTGTCGGTCATCGCCGCCTCGAAGCGAGTAAAGCCGACCTGCGCCGTGACCTCGCGGAGGCGGTGGATGAGCACGATCCGCTCGATCATGGGCTTGAGAGCGGGCGGAAGACCGTCGAGCGGTCGCGCGGTCGCATAAAAATCGCCGTCTGGGCGATCCTCGCCGAGAACGTCTGCGCTGAGCAGCGTCTCGATCTCCACCTGCTTGATGTTCTTCCCTTCCCCTTCTGCCTCGTCGCCGTCGGCTCCGCCGGTGCTCTGACGGCGACGGACCTCGGCCCACACCTCGGCGTCCGTGTGGTCCACCAGGGCGTTCTTCACTCGCTCCTTGCGCCGCTCCCGTCGGACATCGTCAGCGTCTTCGGCGTACTGGAGAAAGTCCTCCCAGACCCTATCGACCGCCTCGCGAAGCGGTGCGTCCTGATCCGGGATGTGGATCACGCTCAGGGTTTGGGTGAAATAGGCGTTGCTCGCCGAGCGGATCAGCAGTCGATTCGGGTGGCGCTCCCCCGTCTTCGGGTCGATGCACCTCTCCCAGGCGTTGCCGCCGAGCCACGGGCGTTCTCCGCCACAGGTCCCGAGAACCCGGCTCTTCGGCACCTTGGCGTCGGAGAGCGGCCGCCGCGTCTTGCAGGCCTCGCAGCGGACCACCAGCTCCGCCAGCTCACCGCTCGTCCCCCCCTCGTCGAGCCAAAGCTGGCCGCGACAGGTGCTCTCGAAGCCGCGGTGGACGAAGGAGTACCAGTCGACGTCGGAGATATGACCGTTCGGGCAGGCCTGGACGAAGCGGACGGGGACGACGGAGACCTTTTTGCGCTCCATCGTGATGTACTTGCGCTTGTGGAGCCCGTTCCAGTGGACGAGCGGCCGCGAGCGGACGCCCCCGAACTCGACCTCGTCCTGGGCGATGAACCACTCTGGGAAGCGCTGAGCTGTGATCCCGCTAGGCGGCGCGAGGTCGTCCTGGCTGTCGACAGGCGGCGCATAGAGCTTGATCGTCGGGACCTCGAGCACCTTGGCGACCTTCGCCACCAGGCGATCCTCGAAGATCGGCCTGCGCTCGCCGTGCCAAGAATCAAGGCCGCCGATGAGCACCGCGTGATCTGGCAGATCGACCATCGATCCCGGACCGAAGGTTGTCACGACCTGGCTCTGGCGGAGCTGACCTGCGGCTGATTGGCTACCGCCGCTCCGCCCCGCGCTCCGCTTGCCTGCTCGTCTCTTGCTGGTTGCCATTATTCGCTCCCTTCGTCGATCTGCCCGTTGGGATTGCGGATCCACAGGTTGGTCATGCCCTCGACGTCGCGGAGGCTCCGCGGCGCGGTGAACTTGCGCTCGAGATCCGGCAGCCGAGCGACGTCCGGATCCATCGGATCCCAGAGGAGCGGCGGCGCCCGGCCGACCTCGCGCTGGTATTGCAGGCCGCCGGTGTCGGAGTTGCGGTTGGCGATCTCCTCCCATGCGTCGAGCACCTCCCGCGCACGACCGCGCACGACCTGGCGCAGGGCCTCGGAGTCCTGGGCGCTGCGCCGCTCGTGGGCCTCAGCCCGCTGCGCGAGGATGTCGGCGACCTCGTCGGCCGCCTTGCGCTGATGGACCATCGCCCCGGCCCCCCTCGGCTCGGTCAGGGTCGGCAGCCCGTGCCGCGCCAGGGCGACGACCACTGGCGCCAGCCCGCGGTCGAGCGCTCGTGGCGAGAAGGGTGTCACGCTCGTCGCCTCGACCGCCCGATAAAAGCTGCTGTGCCAGCTCTCGAAGCGCTCGTAGTGCGATCGATCGCGGGGCCGGTGGATGTTCAGCAGGGTGACGACGAGCCCGGGCCGCGCCACATCTCGGCCGACCCGGGAGGTCGCCTGGATGTACTCCGACGCGGTCTTTGGCTGGCCGAGGACGACCATGAGCCCGAGGCGGACGATGTCCAGGCCGACGGAGATCATGTTGGTCGCGAGGGCGACATCGACGCGCTCCTTCACGTTGGAGAAGGGCTGCTCAAGGCGTCGCTTGGCCTCGGCGACCTCGTTGGTCTCGACCCGTGAGGTCAGCTCCAGGGGCTCGTCGCTGATCTTGCGCCTAGCGAAGGGCCCTCCCCCCTCGGCGATGTCTAGGCGCCTGCGCCGGCCGTAGCTGCGCAGGCGTGAGCTCACCTCGTCCTCGACGATCCGGCGACTGCCGCCGAGCTCCCGCAGGGAGTTGAAGTAGCCGACCAGCGTCATGTAGGGGTCGGCGGGGTTGCGCCCGGCCTTCGCCCCGCCGGCCGCGATAAAGTGGCGCTGGGCGGTGGCCATCAGCGCGAGATAGGTCCGCATCAGGACAACCTTGAGCGAGCGCCCCTGGGCGGCGACGCCGAGGTAGAGCCGCGGATTTCGCTCGTTTGGCGCCTTGGTCTGGGCGAAGAAGGAGTCGCGGCGATCGGGCCCCGGCGGCGGAAACATGGCGACATCCGAGCGGCCGAAGAGCGCCTGGATCTGCCGGCTCGCCCGCCGCACCGTCGCGGTCGAGGCGATGATCTTCGGCCTGATTGACCGGTCGCCGACAGTCACGGTCGAGAGCGCGTCGATGGCGGTCTCGTAGAGCCCCGCCATCGTCCCGAGCGGCCCGGAGATCAGGTGCAGCTCGTCCTGGATCACCAGGTCCGGCGGCGGCAGCCGGCGTCCGAAGGGGCCCTCCGGCAAGAGACGCCCAAACTTGGGATCACAGGCGCCGTAGAACCCCTCCTCGTCGTAGCGCTCGACCTTGCCGAAAAGCGCCCCAGACCGACCCACCCAGGGGAGCCCCGCGAACTTGTCGATGGTGGCGATGACAAAGCAGGGCAACCTCCGATAGAGCGGCTCGTCGACGCTGACGATCGGCAGCGGGTTGTTGCGGTTGAAGGCGCAGCGGCGGCGGGCGCAGAACACCCGGAGATCGCTAGGATAGTCGTTGTTTGGGAGGAGCTGAAAGCTGTAGCGATTGAACGCCGTGCCACACCAGGGGCACTTCTCCAGGGGGATCGGAGGCGGCTTGCCCCTGTCGTCGTTCGCGTAGGCGTTGGTCTTCGTCCGCGCCGAGTAGCGGTCCTTGTCCCCCTTGTGGCCGATCCGGTTCGGCGTCGCCGAGAGCCCGACCCAGAGCCCGATCTCAAAGGGCCACTCCCCGAGGGTCTCGGGATTCTCCTGGCGCATCAGCTCGAGCGCGCAGATAAGCGCCGCCGCACGGCCGAGCTGATCGAGGGTCAGCAGTCGCAGGGTGTAGCGCATCAGCACGCTCACTCCGGCCGAGGTCAGGCCCGGGTTGCGGAGGCGTCGGAGGACCAGGGTGAACGCGGCGAGGCCGAGATAGGCCTCGGTCTTGCCGCCGCCGGTCGGGAAGAAGAGCAGATCGACCAGCTCGCGGTCCACGTGCTTGGGATCGGCGAGCCCGCGCAGGTTCATCAGGACAAAGGCGAGCTGGAAGAGGCGCCAGGCCGGTGGATCCAGCTCTTCGGGGGCGATTCTGCGCTCGACGCTGAAGCGCTGGCGGGCGTAGCGGGCCATCCCGAGGTTGGCGATCCGGAAGGCCTGGAGCACCTGCGGATCGTCGAGGGCGGCGAGGCCGTCGGCGATCCGCTTTCGGGCGACCTCCGCCCGTCCCAGCAATTTTTCTGCGGTCACCGCTCGCGCGGGCTCCTGCTCGGCGAGGGCGGCGACGGTCGCCGCCTGCCCCTCGATCCAGGCGCCGTAGGCCTCGACGATCCCGCTGACCCGCGCCCGCACCTGCGCCGCCCCTGCCTCGGCCGCGTCGGCGAGACCCTCCATTTCGAGCGCGTCCGCGGCGAGGCCGCTCCGCTCCGCCTTCGCGGGGTCGACCTTCTCCACGGTCCCCTCCGGGACCCAGCAGGTCTCGACCTGATGGCAGGCACCGCCGCTCAGGGTCGCTCGGGCCGAGATGTTGTGGCCCGACGCGTACTCAACGTCGTCGCGGTACTGCAGGTCCGCGACGGCATCGTCCCACTCCCGGTCCTCGTCGGGACCGGCGTGACTGCGGCCGTCGGGGCGAGCCACCAAGGGCAGTCGCGAGCGCACCCGCAGGCGCCCCTGAAAGACGAAGGTCTCGTCCCGGATCGCGCTCGGCCCCGGCTTGCGGTCGTTGACCAAGAAGAAGGAGACCGAGCGGGTCCCTTTGGGCAGCCCTACGCCGACGACAGGGCGGGCCGAGACCACGAGGCGCAGGCCGTCTGCGGTCAACGAGTAGGCCTGGGCGCCCAGGGCGAGGTCGACCGGCACGACCCGCTCATGGGGCGTTCGTCGCCAGCGAGGGCGTTTTTTCTCGCCGCCGTTCTGCGCGTCCTCTGCCTCGGTGCTCGGGTCGACCTCGTCGCCGTCCCCGTCGCTCGCGGACGGTGGAACCTCGGGTGAGTACGTCCCCCAGTCGACGTCGACCTCGACGCGCTCGACGTCCCCGCCGATCAGCGTGCTCAGCCCCATCGATGACGGAAAGAAGACCTTGCGGGCAGATCCCTTCTCGGGGCTCTTGTCCTCGTCATTGCCCGGCGGCTGCTCGATCACGTCGAGTTCTTCGTCGCTCGAGTCGTCCCTGCGCTGCTCCTCGGGGGCCTCGCGAGGCACCAGAAAACCCGTCAGGTACCAGCGCGAGGGCTCCTGCGGCAGGAGCTCGCGCTCGTGGGTCGCATCCTCGGGCTCGGGGCCGACGAGGTCGAGGCGGAGGGCGTCGATCAGAGCGCGGCGGATCGTGACAGGTGTGGTCATGGGTTCACCATCGATAGGGCTCACAGGTTTCGCAGGCATGGATCAGCCGGAAGAGTGAGTCGACAGGTCTCGGGCGCCCCCGTGATGTGGAGCACGCCGATCGCAGGCTCCTGCCCGAGCCCGTCCGCTAGATCATCGATGAGTGAGCGGAGGAATGGCATGCGATCACGCTGCGGACCGAGCACCTCCTCCCAATTCAACCTAGAGAGCGCTGCCGCTCCCTCACTCGACTCACGGTAGGCGGAGCAGGTCTTCGCCCTAGGGTCGAGGCAGAGCCACGCCATGTAGGCCTTGGGGTGTCGAACACGCTCGTTTCCACGCGCGACCCATTGCACCTTGTGGTTCTTCTGCTTGGCCGCAGAGAGCGCTAGCCAGCACGCGCAGAGGCTCTCGTTCGCCGCATCGTACGTTGGATCATCGGTCGCGAAGTCCTCGGGGTCGAGCCCAGCCTGTAGCCTCGCCAGGCGCTCCGGGGGCACTCCTGCGTTTGTCGGCCCGCTGCTGTCCGCGAAGACCCATGATTCGATCATCGGCTTCGCCAGGTGGAACGAGACCGCAGCTCGCAGCCGTTCGGCGGTGCGCGAGCGGAGGTCCGGATCAAAGTGCGCCTGAGCGAGGTGCCGATCGACCGCGCTCCGCACGACGTTGCACACCACATCCGGGTGCGCGACGTTCTCCAGCTCCAGGTCATCGACGATGACGACCAGATCAAAGCGCTCTCCGCGCTTGGACTTCATCGCCTCAAGGGCCGCTCGCTGGATCAACCTGTCGGCATTGTTGTCCTTTCGGCCCGGTTTGTTGACCTTGCGGAGCAGGAGGTGAGCATCACAAGACGTGAGGGAGTCGAGGGGACCCGGACCGACCGCGACGAACTCGTTCCCCGGAAAAAGCCGATCCAAGGCAGGGCCCAGGCCCTCCCACTCCATATGACCCGTCGAGATGAGCGCGACCCTGGCCATTACTCGCTCCGAGGGCTCCGGCCCGGCGCTGCGAAGTCGAGCTGATCGTAGAGCTCACCCAGGCGGACCTGGAGGAGCGCGTCCTCGTCGAAGATCTGGTCCAGGGCGACCGGCTGCGCCTCCTGCCCCCCGGTCAGCACATAGAGATTCTCGGGGCACTCGCGGAACTCATTCATCACGACCGGTGAGTGCGTAGTCATGATGATCGTGAGGTCTCGCTCCTCCGCCTGCTCGCGCAACGCCCGCATGAGCGAGCGGATGGCGAAGGGGTGGAGCTGGTTTTCGAACTCGTCAAAGGCGATCACCGCACCATCGCGTGCGCCCGCCACCGCGGCGAGGTGCAGGAGACCGGTAAGGAGCCCGTCAGGGGCGCGCTCCGGCGGCAGGCCCCCCGCCGCGTCGGTGTCGCCGGGTCGGAAGAGGTAGGTCAGCCCGCGGTCAAACTCGATCGTCCCGAGGATCCCCGGGAAGGCGGAACAAGCCTCCCGGAGCACCCAATCGTACTGTCCCTTGTAGCGGATGGGCGAGCTCTTCCAGTTGGCCAGGACAGACCAGAGGTTGCGGCCAGTCCCGTGGAGAAAGCTGTGGCGTGGATTGATAGCTTCGCTCTTCCGCACCTGATTGAGCCAGTACGATCCGTGGACGCGGATCCCCTCCAGAGCGTCGACCAGGGGCTGCATCCACTTGGCATCGCCGCGATCCCAGAGCCGCTTGGCGCAGCAGCGCTCGTCTTGGTGGGGCAATTCTTCCTCATTCAGGTACCAGACGTCCGAAAACACTGGCGCCCGTAGGATCACTTCGTCGCCGCGGCGGAGCACCTCACCGTAGGTCCCTTGCAGCCCGGTCGCGGAGACAGGAAAGCGGAGGTCCCAGGTGATCTCGCCGACCTCGACGGTCAGCTCCACGGGCTCCTTGGGATCCGCGTCGAGGTGCTGGAGCGAGCCTCCGCCGATGGCGGCCAAGCCCGCCTCATGACCGCGCCGGAAGAGGGCGCTCACGAACTCAAGAACGCTCAGGGTAGTCGTCTTACCCGCGCCGTTGGCCCCCGCGAGGAGGCAGACCCCCTCAGGCTGCCAGCTGAACCTTCGCAGGACCCGGAAGTCGCTCGCCTTGATGGATATCGATGGCATGGGTTTCCTCTGGCGGTGGGCGGTGGACTCTAACGCAGAGGCCGCGAGCCGCGGGCTTTTCGGCTCACTTGTCGTCGAAGAGCCCGCCCTGAGCTCCGCTGGCGCTGGCGTTGCGCGTCCGCTTCTTGCCCGCAGCCTTGGTCTTGGTCTTGGCCTTGGTCTTGGCCTTGGTCTTGGTCTTCGCTGGGGCCTCGCCCTTGCTCTGCGGCTCTGACGTCGCCTTCGGCGTCGCCGCGGTCGTCGACCCCGCGGTCGGCTCGGCCTT
>CAYYUP010000040.1:36010-56862 GCA_964474905.1 uncultured Nannocystis sp.
CTTCATCCGCTCGGGCTTGACCTTCGCCTCGACGATCGCCATCAAGTCCGGCCATTCCCTCGCCTGGTCCTCGGACATCTCGCCAAAGTTGATCACATAGCGGTGATGCGCGTGCTTCGGGCTGCTGTTGACCTCGCGGCCGCCGATGTAGGGGAAGATCAGCTCGCCGTTGCTCGGGTCTTTGGCGATCAGCCGCTCCATCTCGGCGATCGGCGTCCCGTCGGCGCTACTGTCATCGAAGGTGAAGCCCTGTCCGTACACCTTCGTGCCGAGGAAGCTCTTTCCGGCGTTCGCGACGAGGGCCCTCGGAGCGTGGTGCGAGCCACGATGGAAGAGAAACGCAGTGATCCGTTCGACCTGACGTCCGTCGAGGACACAGGGTTGGACCACAGCGTCCTTACGCAGATGGATGACGCTGACGACCACCGCCGCCAACCCCGGCCACTTGTATCGCTTTGTCGCCCCGTAGATCTGGCCGCCGCTCTCGCAGATCCATGCGAGACCGCCAGCGCGCGTATCCCCCTGGGCGATCGTGTTGGTCGCGATGAAGCCCAAGGTCCCGCCGCTGCGGAGCTTGGAGAACATCCCGCGGAAGAAGTAGGCGACCAGGTCCATCTGTGAGCCCGCCCCCTCAAAATTGCAAAGCAGCCAGTCGAGGTACTCACGGGACGCCACCGCCGAGATACGACTCCCCCCGAGAAAGGGCGGATTGCCGACAAACGCGTCAAAGCCCGGATTGTGGCGATCAAACACCTCGGGAAGCTCGATCTCCCAGTGAAGCGGCAGGATCGGCCGCTCCCCGCCGCGCATCTCGGCGACGAGCGCCCGCAGCTCCTCGTCCCCGTCGCCGGTCGTCTTCCACAGCTCGACCGAGCTGCGCAGCTCGCTTAGACGCTCGATCCTCAGCTTGTCCTTCGCCTCGGAAAAATAGGCCGAGACCACCAGATCGCCGAGCAGCCGGGCCTGCTCCAAAGCCTCATCCGCTTCGCGCAGGCTCTGGCGCTTCTCGTCCTCCTGCTCGTCGCCGAGCGCCAGGATCTCGGCGCGGGCGTCCTTGGCCTTGGTGACCTGCTCGGCGACCCAGCGAAAGAGCGGCAGGGCGTTGTCGTCGAGCCAGTGGAAGGCGCCGATCTGATGCCGGCTCAGGCCGACCAGCGAGTCGCCGTGGCGCAGGGCGTGGTCGATAAACGAAAAAGGATGGTCCTTGGCCAGGGTCTCGAGCCAGAGCGAGAGCTTGGCCAGGCTGACGGCGAAGGGGTTGCGGTCGACGCCGTAGAGGCAGCGCTGGGCGACGAGGCGGCGGGCGTGGAGCTCGACGGTCTCGTCGATCGGGATTTTCTTGGGGGTCTGGTCGTGGTCGGCCCAGGCCTTGATCAGCGCCTTCGCCAGGTGACGGCAGGCGGCCACCAAGAAGGCGCCGGAGCCCATCGCCGGGTCGCAGATCTTGAGCCCGAGGATCTGCTTGGGGCTCGGCCGCTCGCCGAGGGCGGCGAGCACCGGCCGCAGGGTGGTGTCGACGATCGGCTCGGTCAGGGAGCGCGGGGTGTAGTGCGAGCCCGAGCGGCGGCGCTCCTCGGTCGGCTGGAGGTAGAGCGCGCCGGCGGCGAGCGGGGTCGGGGTCTGCGGCGAGAGCCGTGAGCCGAGGGCGACGACCAGCTCGTCGACCGTGGTCGCAGCCTTGAGCGCGCCAGCGGGGCCCGGGGAGAGCTTGCAGGAGGCCTCCGCGACCAGGTGCTTGGCCCGCTGCGCTGGCTTTTTTTCGAGCAGCTTGCCCAGGTCGACGACGACGTGATCGGGGCGCACGGCGATCGAGCGGCCGAAGGCGCGGCGGACCTCAAAGCCCATGATCGCCTCGTAGACGGAGCCTATCTCCTCGACCTCGAGGGTTCGGTAGGAGATCCGCTCGCCGTCCAGGACGAGCAGGTCCTCGAGCACCCGGTAGAGCACGCCGTCGGCGACCCGCGGCGGGGTGAGAGTCTCGCCCATCACCCGCAGCACCCGGTAGGGCCGGCCCTCCAAGAAGGCGTAGGCGTCCGGGTCGAAGAGCTCGCCGCGGCGTTGGGGCAGCTTCATCTTCCGGTGCGAGCCGCCGTCGTGAATCAGGCGGAAGAGGGCGAGGAGGCGGGCCCAGGCGCCGTAGCGCTGGTCCATCGTGTCGGGGTAGAGGCCGGCGTCGGCGCGGAGCTGCTCGAAGAGGCTGGTGACCCCGTAGTGCTCGGCGTAGGGGGGCTCCTGCGGCATCATCCCCCGCTCTTCAGCGTAGAGGAGGAAGACCAGGCGCATCAGCGTGGTCACCAGGCCGCCGTAGATCCGCTGCGGATCGTGGCGGGCGATGTCACCCAGGAGGGCCCCCTGGACCGCGTCGTCGGCAGCGACAAACCCACGAAGAAGCTCGCCAAGGGCCCGCAGGACCTGCTCGGCGAGCTTGGTCGAGACCTCGTTTTGGTACTTGCGGCTCTCGGCGAGGAGCGCCGGCAGGCGGCGATCGTCGGGGAGGGTGAAGAGGCGCGCCGACCCGAGGAGGAGCTCAAAGGCGCCGAGGATCGTCCTGCCGTCGCCCTTCGCCATCGCCTCGATCGGGAAGGTCAGGTAGCCAGAGGACTCGCTCCCCGGAGCGTAAACCAGGCGGATCGCGCGGTCGTTGACGAGGAGGCCGATCGGCACGCCGGTCTCGGCGAGGAGCCGCTCTAGGCGCTGCTGTGGGGTGAACCGCGAGGCGCTGCGCTTGGCTCTTTTCTTCTTCTTTTTCTTTTTCGTCGGCTTCGCCGTTGGCTGCGGTTCGGCCGTCTCCGCTCTTTGTGCTGCCGCCTCGACTGCCGCCTCCTCGGCGCGCGCATGGACGACGCTCAGCTCCTCGGCATCGACATCGTCGAGCCCGCCGTCGACCGCGACGATCAACATCAACCAGCGGCTCGGGTCAGGCTTGGCCGCCTTGGCCGCCTTGCCCTTGGTAGGCGGCGGCGCGTCCGGGGTGGGGACAGCCCATGTCGGCGAGAGCACCTGCTGGTACTCGGTAAGCACGACCTCGAGGGAGGTCGGCAAGGCCTCGCGCGCCGCCGGAGTCAGGCCGCCGACGAGGTCCTCGGGCTCCCAACCGAGGAACTCGCGGGTGAGCCGCGCAAAGTCCACAAGGCGCGCCGGCTCGCGCTCGCGCTCACGCAGGCGACGACGCCGGGAGGCGGTCGACATCTTGCGCCCGCCGTCGGCGTCGTCGTCCGTGTCGTCGTCCTTTTTCGGACCAGGATCGGCGAGCGCGGCGAGGAAGCGGCGCTGGAGCTCGACCGAGCCGCGGGGGGCGATCGCCTGGCCCCTGACGAGGGCGGGCGGTGAGACGACGAGGCCAGCGCTCCCCTGCTGGAGGAGGCCGATCCAGTTACGATGATCACGGATCTCAGGGTCGTGTGCGGTCATCTGCGCTCCTCCTGCTGCTCAGCTCGACACCGGCCAGAGATAGACCACGCCGACCGGGTCGTCGCGGACAGCCCGGACCTTGTAGCCCTCGATGATCCGCTTGGGCTCGGACTTGAGCTCGGTTTTGAGGTCCTCAAGGCGACGCTCCCAGCGACGACGATCGGCCTCGCGCTGGTGGAGCTCGTCGGCGTCAAACCCGAAAACGATCTGCTTCTCAGCCTTGGGATCCGCGAGCTTCTCCGTCAGGCGTTTGCGCTGACGCTTGAGGATCTCCTTCATCGCCTCAGCCTCTCGCTTGCCCCGCTCCGCGAGCAGCACCTTCGCCAGCGCTGCGCTCGCCTTGGAGCGCTCGTCCAAGCTTGTCGTCAGCTCCTTGACGTCGAGGGGCGCGGCGGCTGCGAGGCGGTTGCGGAGCCCCTCGGGGACGTCCCGCAGGCGGGGGCTGGCGAGGGCCTCCTCCAGGAGGCGGAGGACGTTCACATGCTCGCCCTCGTCGACCGGCGCGAGCTTGGTCCCCTCGCGGGCCCGCCTTTCCGGGTCGGTCCACGGCGCGGCGATCGAGAGCACCTCGTCGTGGAGCCGGGCCGCCCGCTCACCGTAAAGCGAGAGACGACCGAGGAGGATCACCCGCGGGATCGGATCGTCGGTCCGGAGGACGCAGGCGCGGGTGAGGTCGTGGTTGACGAAGCCCTGGGCGAGGAAGCGGCCGAGCAGGCGCTGGACCAGTCGATGCTCGAGGTGGAGGTGGACGACTTCCTCGTCCAAAGTGCCCGGATCGCGGAAGACGACCGGCCGGATCGGCGCCCGCTTGCGCCACTCCCAGGGCCGCTCGTTGCGCTCACGGGGGGCCCGGAGGGTGTCCAGGGTCGTCGCCCAGCTAGGGTCCGCGCCCGAGCGCTGGTCGAGCGCGGGGACCACCCAGCGCGCCCGCTCGGGGTCCTCAGCCGCGGTCGCAGCGTCCTCGGGGGTGAGCGGCTCGGCGCCGACGACCTGCAGCGCCGCCGAGAGAGCGCCGCGAAAGTGGCGGTCGTCGAGGGCCAACCACTCTTTCGAGGTGACGAGGAGCTCGCGGAGTTCATCGATCTGCTCCTTGACCTGCGCCCGGCCCCTCCGCGTCCGCTCCTCTAGCTCCTCACGGATCGCCGCGTTCGCCTGCCGCGAGGCCTCATCGCAGGTGTCGGCGCCGTCGATCGCCTGCGCTAGCGCGTCGGCGTCAGCGTGGCCGATACCCGGCTCGAGCAGCTTTTCGACGTTGCGCAGGAGCACCGGCGAGATCGTGCCGAGCTCGCGCTGGATCGTCCCGGTCTTGCGGACGAGCACCTCGAGCACCCGATCCTCCGCCCGCTGCGGCAGGAGAAAATAGTGGCAGCGGACCACCGCCGAGCGCTGGAGCTTACGGTCGATCCGGCCGTTGCGCTGCTCCATCTTCGACGGGTTCCAAGGGACGTCAAAGTGAAAGAGATCGGCGCAGTGGTTTTGCAGGTTGACGCCCTCGCGGGCGGCGTCGGTGGCGATCAGGATCCGCAACGGGTGGCCGCTCGGATCGCTGTTGAAGGCGCGCTTGATCGCCTCGCGGCCCTCGTCGCCCATGCCGCCGTGGAACTGACCGATCCGGGCCTCGGCCCCGTCCGTGCCGGCGATCGCCCCGCGGAGCTGCTGGACCAGGTAGCGCTTGGTGTCGGTGTACTCGGTGAAGATCAATACCCGCCGCTCGGTCCAGGGGGCGCCCTTGATCGCGGGTGATCCGGGCTCGCCGATCCCAGCGCAGAGGTGCTCGCGCATCCAATCCAGGAGGCGGCCGAGGCGGACGTCGACGCGATGACGGTGGGCGTCGGCGATCTCGGTCATCTCGCGGAGGAGCGACCGCTCCTTGTCGCTGGCGACGTCGCCCCCGGACTGGTGCCGGGTCGCGGCCTCGACCGCCGCGTCTTCCTCGGCGTCGACCTCCTCCTCGGGACGCTCCGCCCGTTCATCGTCAGCGCTAGTCGGCTCGCGGAGCAGCTCCAGCTCCTCGCCCAGCGGCGCGGGCTCCTCGTCCACCGCCGACGACCCGGCCGCCGCCACCCGCCGCTCGACCGCTTTTCGGTGGACCGCCAGGGTCCGCGCGAACGCCTCGGTCGACGAGAGCAAGCGCTTCTGCAGCGAGGTCAGCACTAGCAGCCCCGACCCGCGGCGCGAGCGCGTCGACGCCCGGAGCCGGGCCTTGCGAGCGTCGCGATAGGCCTGGAGCAGCACCGAGAGGCGCAGCTCGGGCGCCTCGGGCGGGAGCCCGTCGACGATTACCGGGACCACCTCGCGCTCGGGCAGGTCGGACTCGATCCCCCGCAGATCAGCCTTGAGGCGGCGGACCATCACCGCGTCGAGCAGCTCCGGGCTGCCACCGACCGGCAAACCCCGGCAAAAGCGCTGCGGGTCGAGCATCTCGAGGAGCGCCGCGAAGGAGTTGGAGTGGCCGTTATGCGGCGTCGCCGAGAGGAAGAGGCGATGCTCAAAGCGCGGCGCGAGTTCGCGGATGACCTCGGTCAGGCGTGAGTCGGTCGCGTAGCGAGAACCGCTTGACGGCGCCGCGTTGTGGGCCTCGTCGAGGATCAGGAGGGTCCCCGGGGCAAAGTCGCCGAGCCAGGTCCGCAGCGGCGTCGCGTAGTCCTCGTTGCGCAGCAGCGCGTGGGAGATGATGAAGCGGGTGTGGGTGGTCCAGGGGTTCACCCCATAGCCCCGCTCGCGCCGAGCTTGGGCGACAAAGTCACGGTCGAAGACCCTAAACGTCAGGCCGAAGCGCGCCTCCATCTCCGCCTGCCACTGCAACACCACCGACGGCGGACAGGCGACGATCACCCGCCGGACCTTCTGCCGGATCAACATCTCGCGGAGGATCAGCCCCGCCTCGATCGTCTTGCCGAGGCCGACATCGTCGGCGATGAAGAGGTTTACCCGCGGCATCTGCAGCGCCTTGCGCAGCGGCTCGAGTTGGTAGGCCTTGACCTCGATTCCCGCGCGATAAGGCGCCTGGAAAAGATCCGGGTTGGTCGAGGTGACGCAGTTCCAGCGCAGGGTGTGGAGGTAGGCCGAGAAGAGCGAGGGATCGTCAAACCCGCGCTGAGCGATCACGTCCCACGGTGTCGCGCCGATCACCTCCGCGTCGACTTCCTTCTCCCAGAGCACAGCGAGGGACTCGCCCTGAGCGTCATCCGCCAGGCACGAGAGCTCGACCAGGGTCGAGTCCGTCGCCTTGGGCGGCGGGGTGACGTTCTCGACGAGGTACTGGCGGGAGCGGACGCGGACGATCTGGCCTGGTTCGAGCTTCATAGACGGCGCCGGGGGTGCCGCGGAGGGTACCAGGACCACCGGCCGACGAGGTGCTCTGCGGTCGTCGGACTGGGCCGCAGACTGTGAGCACGAAGGGCGGTGTCCATTTTTCTGGACAACGCCGGCTGGCGCTCTAGCTCTCACTGGCTCTGAGATGTCTCGGTTTTGTTGAGGGGAAAGACGACGCAGCTCGTTCGGTACGTGCATATGCTCGACTCCAGTCGCTCAGTCGAGGAGATGTCAAACCGCTCCTCGCGCTTCGACCAGAAACTCGGATAGCCCCGCTCGCCCGCTGTCTAGATGCTGAAAAGGTGCCGGATGTGTCTGCGGCAGTTGCTGCATTGGTCGATCTTTCACCGGAACACCAAGAAAATCTCGCAGTTGTGGCGCAGATGTTGTCACGGGCAATATCAGAGGACGATGTGGAGAAGTCTAGGTGCTTGGGGCTGCTTAGCTTCGAATACTGTGCTGCAGCGGTGGCGGCCGGAAGAAAATGCCCCGAGGGCGCCCTCGACGCTATTATCCTTAGTTTGCGGACGCGTTTCGAGGAGTCATCGAGTGAGGATGAGGTCGAAGAATGGGTAGAGATGCTCATGACGGAGACGTGTCCTAAAAAACCGCATGATGTCCGCTTTTCTCGTCTTGTTCATATTGGATATGCGCAGATTGCAAAGGAACTAAATAATCGTGGTGAGAATAAGCTTTCGAGGCGGGCTGTGCACATGCACGTGGCATGCGCGAAGATTCTCAGTTGCCAAGTCTCTCGCAAACTTGAGACTCTCGAGCGACACCTCGGTTTGAAGTCTGGCAAGCTGGGCTCGTGCAGCCGCGAGCCTTCCAATGTCAATATAGACGACTCTCCCGGCCCCCACCGCTTCCACTGACAAGGGGCCGATGGTGCCTGATGCGAAGGGTTAGGCTTCCTTCCGGGAAGTGGATAATCCTCCAGGTTAGGGTATCGATGGTTGCTGAGTGGCGAAGGTCGTGGACGGTCTACCCGAAAATCCTCCGACAGAGGGTACTCCGCGTAGCTCTGGTCGTCCCGGCGACACCGTTCGCGATCAGATTGTCGCGGTTAAGGTCCTCAACCTTGACAGGGCGGCATCGGATCGAGATCGGCGCGAAGCGCTCCCAATTGCGGCGGCGCAGAGACGTCACCTGCCCACGCCCCCCGCTCGCCACTCTTCCGGCCTGGCTCTGACCAGGCCTCTTAGGTGAGGCCGACGTCGATCCCGAGTTCGTCGCGAAACCTCCGGAGCATCGCTCGATTGCTAAAGCCGAGCTGCTCGCCAAAGTGCCCCAGCACCTCGACCTCGATCGACTGGATTGGCGCCGCGGAGGTCATCGCGAGCATCAAAGAAAACCACGTTCGCCGCGCCCAATCGGACTCCGGTGGGGTGATCTGCAGGGTACGGAGCTCGATCTGTCCTTGCGGCATGAGTGCTTGCACCTCGGCTTGCGAGAACTCGAGCTGGCCGGCGATCGCGGAGTACACGTTGACGATGTCGTTGTGCTGGCCAGAGCCGAGGTAGATCATCGTCGCGAAGAGGATGAAGCCCTCGCGGACCTCCTGCGGCTCCGCCTGAATCCGCTGCCAAAAGCCGTCCATGTCCTCGGTGTCTGGCGGGAGCTTCAGCTCTTCATCCTCCAGGACAGTCCGGCGGAGCTTTGCCCCGCGGAGATCGCAGTCCCGCAGATCGGCCTCGCTCAGGCGGCACTCTGTGAAGTTTGCCTCGTTCGCGCGGGCGGCTGCGAGGCAAGCTCCGGAGAGGTCGGCGGCCCGCGAGAGGGCTGAGCCGAGCATGGTGTCCATGATGTCGGCCGAGATCAGCTCGGCGTAGCTGAAGTTTGCTTGGCGAAGATCCGCCCGCCGCAGCGATGCGCCGACCAGAGACGCTCCGGAGAGGAGCGCTCCGGTGAGCACGGCATCGTCCAGGATGCAGCGATCCATCGTCGCTCCCGCGAGCACTGCCCCCGTCAGGCTCACACCGGCCAGATCCGCGTCGCTTAGGTCCAGCGGTGTGTCGAGATTTGCCCAGCGCCACGTGTTGAAGGCCTCGAGATCATCTCGAAGCAGCTCGACGAGGTTCTCGGGTTGAACAGAAGATGAATCTGAGGACATAAGCCGCTCTATCACGAGTGCTCTGGCGCTGTCGCGTTGACCTGCTCGTGCTCTTTCGCGCCCGCCTTTGCCTTTGCCTTTGCCTTTGCCTCCAGCCTCCTTCTCCCGAGCTGCTACGACGGCAGCCTGTGAGATGAGCTGAAGGCGAGTGCAACGGACTCGTCGTCGTCTACGACGGACACGGAATCAGACCAATCTCAGCTCCCGCGCGCTCGCCGGTGAGCACGTGACAGTCCCTCGCGCCATCAAGCCCTGAGCATTGCGACAACTTTGGAGAGGGCGCTGCAGCTACGTGAATTGTTGATACCACACTCTATCCGCCATCGCGATCCACCGTAAGTCATCGTTATTGACAACAAGGGCGTAGATGCGGTTAATAGCATTCTAAATACGGTGTGAAGCCGAGTGACTGTCGGGCCGAGTGGCCGAGTGGCGATTTCATTCATGTCCATGATTCAGGACAGTCTAGCGATCGCCCAGTCCGTTTTCGCAGCGGCTAACTACCCCCACTTTTATCGACACATCATAACTGAGCCAAGTGTGCGAATCGCCGAGTGGCCAGGTGGCCGAGCTCCGAATGGCTGAATGGCCGAAGGGTCGAGTGGCCACGCGGCCGCGTGTCTGATCATTTGCCGCCGTCTGCGTTCGAAAAAAGACTGACGATTAACCTTGATTCCTCGATTTCAGGTTGATAGCTTTTTCGAGTCGACGGGCAGACGTCCCCTATGTCTACCCCGTGACCTCCGAACATTCGGAAGGGCAGGTATTTGAATGGTGCAGGTGGCGTATCCCGGCGTCTATATAAATGAGGTTCCCTCAGGATCGCGGACAATTACTGGCGTATCGACATCGATAGCCGTATTTGTCGGGCGAACTGAACGCGGCAAGTTGAACAAGCCGACGATCCTCTTTAATTACTCCGACTTCTCTCGAAATTTCGGGACGAGTACGGCCGACAGCGAGCTCGCAACGGCGACCCGGCTCTTCTTCGAGAACGGAGGAACGCAGGCCTATGTCATGCGAATCGCCAATGGGGCATCAAGCTCAGAGGTCACGCTAAGGGCGCAGGTTGGTGCCATCAAGGTGCTCAAAGTGGTTGCCCGCGAAGCGGGAACCACAGGCGAGCAGCTCCGGTTGGCGATCGACTACGACACACCGACACCCGACAGCACGTTCAATATTCGGGTGTTTCGCGTCGACCCCGAGACCTTGGCCGAGACCCAGAGCGAGCTCTTCGCCAATGTTTCGATGGACTCGGCAGAGGCGCGCTACGTCGTCGATATTGTCGAGGCGGAGTCGCAGCTTGTGAGTGTCGAGGATCTCGGCGCCGCACAGGTTGAAGGGTATACGCTCGGTGCACGGATGATCTCTCAAGCCAATTCCGGAGCGATCGCAACCGCGATGGGCAACGGCGGCAACGGCACTCTTCGTCTCAAGATCACCGGGGCGGATCCCGTGAATTACACGATCGTTGGCGGCGACATTGCCGCTAGCCTACCTGCCGACTTCTCTTTGGACTATATCGCGATTGATCCCGGCAACCACCTCGTCAAAATCACAAGTGATTTCCCTGGTGTGAGTGTCGAGGCGCTCCCCTCCGGCCTTCCAAATGACGTCGCGACAGCCCTTCAGATGGGTCCAGCACGCGGCGGCGTCGAAATGCGGAGGACCGGAGCCATCCGCCCGGCACCGAGCGGAGTCGTCTGGGATGCGACCAGCGACGCAAAGCTCACCTTGCTCTCAAACTTATCCCAAGAGAGTTACGAGATTACCGTCACCATCCCAATCAGTGGGATCGATCCATCAACGAGCGGCGCCAGCTTCTACGATGGCCTCGCGTACTCGGCCCCCTCGCTCTTGAACGTACGTGAAAAACTGTCCCGAATTGCGGCTCAGTACACAAATCTCGCAGCTGCAGTCAGCCACCCCTGGCGCTGCGATGTCCAGGGAATGCGACTGATTTTCTCGGCGACCTCGGGCCCCGCGAATACGGGCTTCAATGTATCCATAGCCAGTGTCTCTGTCGATCTGATCGGCGCATTCCTGACCAAGACGGACAATACGCGCTCGATCATTCTCGGCGACGGCAACCTCAGTGCCTATCAAGAGGCTGGAAACACCGGGCTCAACGGCGACGCCCCGACGATTGTCGACTACGCCGACGCGTACGAGGTGATCCAACGCGAGGTTGATCTCTTCAACTTGCTCATACTACCTCGCGATGTTGACATTAAGGACGACATCCGAGTCACCCTCTGGGGCCCCGCGAGCACGTTTTGCCAGCAGCAGCGCGCGTTTCTCCTCGTCGACCCGCCTCTGAGTTGGAAGAACGTCAGCGACATCACTGGTGCGGCGCTCAACATCAACAGCCTGCGCCAGGGTCTGGTCAAGGACCACGCGGCCGTGTATTGGTCGCGCTTGCTCGCCACCAATGAAAACGGGCTGGTCCGCCCGGTCGACCCCAGTGGGGCGATTGCCGGGGTGATGGCGAGGACCGACGGCCGACGCGGTGTGTTTAAGGCGCCCGCTGGCCTGGACGCAGATATCCGCGGGGTCCGCGGGGTCGAGCGTATGGTCTCCGATGCTGAAAATGGGATCACCAATCCGCTCGCGGTCAATACAGTGCGGATATTCCCGAATGGGGTGATCTCCTGGGGCGCGCGGACCATGGATGGCTTCGACAACTCCGGGAATGACGACTACAAATACATTCCGATCCGCCGGCTCGCGCTCTTCATCGAAGAGAGCCTCTACCGCGGCCTGAAGTTCGCGGTCTTTGAGCCCAACGACGAGCCCCTATGGGCACAGCTCCGCCTGGCGGCGGGCGCCTTTATGAGCAACCTCTTCCGGGCGGGGGCCTTTCAAGGACAAAAACGCAAGGATGCGTATTTCGTCAAGGTCGACAGCGAGAGCACCACTCAAAACGACATCAACCTCGGTATCGTCAATGTTGTCATCGGCTTCGCGCCGCTGCGGCCGGCGGAGTTTGTCGTCGTCACCATCCAGCAGATCGCCGGTCAGGTGCAGACCTGATCGATGGATCCGTCTTCCTAGGAGAAAACAACGATGACGAAGCAATTCACGGTAAACACAACTCGAATTGACCCCTACAAGAACTTCAAGTTCCGGGTCATCTGGGATGGCGAGACAGTCGCGGGGGTCTCGAAAGTCGGTGCACTCAAACGCACGACTGCACCGGTCAGTCACCGCGACGGCAACGACCTCAGCACCGATCGTCACTCACCGGGGCGTACTCAGTTCGACGACATCGTCCTCGAGCGGGGAATCACCCATAATCGAGAGTTCGAGGAGTGGGCAAATAAGATCTACTCGACGCAGGGGGATGGTGCGGTCTCGCTTCGCGACTTCCGCAAGGATATCCAAATCGAGCTTCTCAACCTCCAGGGGGTCACGGTGGCGCTCTACAATGTGTACCGCTGCTGGGTGACCCAATACACAGCACTCCCGGATCTCGATTCCAACGGCGAAGGTATCGCCTTCGAATCGGTGACCCTCAAGTGTGAGGGCTGGGAGCGCGACGACTCGGTGGTCGAAGCCACAGAGAGCTAAGCAAGGACGGCGGACAGCAGATGATTGACGTCGACCTCTGGCCCGGGCTACCGGGCGGGCATTGGGCGCGGCTACGCGAACTCTCCGGTGCCGACGAGGCCTCGGTCGGGTCACTGCGGAGCCTCGGCTCGATCGCAGCGGTCGAACTCCTCGATCGTCTGTTGGTTGCAACTCCCGGGACCAGCATCGGTCCCGGGCGCGCAGCGCAGCTGATTCTCAGCGATCGTGACCGTCTCCTGGCAGCGATTTATCGTGATACTTTTGGTACCACGATCGAGAGCACGACGACCTGTGTGGCCTGTGGCGAGGGCTTTGACTTAACATTTAATCTCGCCATGTTAGTATCGTCAAGTCCGGGTGTCGCGGCCTCTGGGCTCGACGAATCAGGGGTGCTCACACTCGCGGACGGCCGTCGCGTTCGCCTGCCAAACCTCATGGATGAGCTCGCGATCCGTTCGCAACAGGGCGCAGCTGCGGCCGTCTGTCTGGTCGAGCGCCTGATGGTCGAAGGCGACCCAACGATCGGCCCAGAGGCGGTTCTAGAGGCGGTCGAAGCCGCTTCGCCGATTGCGGAGCATGATTTACTCGCGGACTGCCCCGAATGTGAGGTCCGTCAAACGATACACTTTGCCCTGCAGAGCTTTTTGCTCGCAGCGCTCCGGCGGGAGGGCGAATGGCTCGCGCGCGAGGTTCACCGCCTAGCCGTGACCTACCACTGGCCGCTCAACGAAATCCTAGCACTGCCCAGGAGTCAACGTCGACGCTTCATCGCCCTGATCGAGCGTGATGCCGAGGCCCGACGAAGAATACGGCGATGAGCGACAGCACTCAACATAAGCCCCCTTCCACGGGGTTCGCAGCGCGCCTTGGTACTCGTGCGCGTGGCCACGCGAGCGAGGCGATGACGGTCCCGTATCGTCCAGATCGGCCGGCAAATCCCGCGACCGCACCCGAGTCCGCACTCGCCGAGTACGGTGTTTTCGAGGATCTTGTAAATCTGCAAAGCGGAAGCGAGAGCACCGACGAGAACTTCGCGGACGATCGCTCCGATGGCCTTCGGGCCCCTCTACACCAAGAACTCGTAAATCGCTCTGCGCGCACGCAGGAGGACTCAAGGCACCCAGATCGGATACTTGACAGGTCGCCACGTCCCCTCAAAGACGCACAATCCGATCGAGCAAAAACTCCGACTCCGCAGATACAAAATATACATATTATCGAGCGAATCCAGGAGCGAGTGACCCGCCCAGAGCATCCTTTGGCTGCCCCCACGCGGAGCGAGCAGGACATGTCGAGCTCGATTCCCTCTCTCGCAACTCATGTCGAGACCACCACAATCTTGCCGAGATCGGGCGCGCATACGGATGCAATAAACCCAACGAAGGGCAGGGCGCTGCCGAATCTCGATTCTGTCTCCGCAGATCATGCACAGACAAAAACCTCGGCCGAACTACGCACACAGGCCCCGCCGCGGCGCCCGAGCCTCGATGCACCCGAGCCGCTCATGCCGGTGTCAATACAGCCTGCGACAGGTGCTCCGATTCCCCCAGAAGATCCTTCTCCGCCTCTGCGATCTCAGCTCCGTCCGCGGGAGCGCTCCGCCATCGCCGAGGACATCCACCTCGCCGTACTCGCCGAATCCTCTGCCAGCCCGGTGATCCGCATCGGCTCGATCACCGTCGAAGTCATCGAGGTCGCAAAACGCCCCGAACCCCGTCGAGTCGTGCAGCCATGCCCGCTTCACGGTGAGCCGTCGACATCTTCGAAAACGGGGTCAAACAACCGCATCTCACGCCCTCTCCGTACATTCGGCCTCCGTCAGCTCTGAGCCATGCCCACCTCCGACCTATCCCAGATCACTACATCGCTGATCACCCTGCTCACCGATAGTATGACGGTGATCCTCGGCACGACCCCTGCGGTCGTCGCACAGTCACCCGACAAAATCGGGACCGCTGCGACCAACACTCTGAGCCTCTACCTCTATCACCTCCGCGAGGACCCCTATTACAAAAATGCGCTGCCTGATGGGGGAGGGCAGGGTCCTATCGCTAGGGTTCCGCTCCCGCTCTGTCTTTTTTATGTCGTGACCTCACACCATTACTCAAACGGTGATCCCGACCCCATCGAGGAGCAAAAGCTCATCAGTGCAGCGCTCAAGACTCTCCACGATTTTCCGACGATCGACGACACGACGACCACCCCTGGGAACAACCCCAAATCTGTGCTCACGACCGACCTTCTCGGTGATGGCAATCACTTCGATGTGATCCTGCGTCCGGTTGCCCCCGAGGAGTCGTTCTCCTTCTGGAGCGGCAACGACGATCGGCTTGTTCGGCTCTCTGCATTTTACGAGGTTCGCGTGGTTTTTTTGGATCCCGAGCCGCCGACCAAGCTGCCCGGGTATGTGCTCTCGCTCGGCAACTATATCGCCCCCAAGAATACGCTCTACATCGATCGCACGGAGAACGAAGTCGCCTTTACCGTGCCCGGTCAGGACGAGCAAACCGTCACCGCGAACCCGGCACGGGTTCCGCTCACCACGAACAAAAACGGCCTTTCGATCCATGGAAGCGGCTTCTCCGGCGGCCAAATCGTGCTTCGATCGTCGACCTTCAGCGACGCGCCGGGCAACCAAATCATCGTCGACCCGGCGCTCAATCTTCCTTGGTCCGTCAAGGTGACCTCGCAAACAATCACCGCACTCGCACAATCCGAGGTCATCGACGCCGAACTCGGCTCGGTCGCGCTACTTCCTGGCCTTTACAGCGTCGGTGTGCGCGTATCGACCACCTACAAGCTCCCGGGCGGCCTCAGCAAAGAGTTCACAACAACCTCCAATGAGGCAGCGATCACCCTGACGCCCTACATCGACAGCGATGGCGGCGTGGGTGACGTGGTGCCGCCGGTGATGGTCACGCTCAATACGTCGAGCATGACCAACCTCAACGAACCCGCGCTCGACAAAGCGATCGCGGTGGTCGTCGACGGCCAGCCCTACACCTACTTTGATCAAGTCGGCAACCCTGGGCTTCGCGAGTTCAAGATCACGGGTGACAATGAGATCACGATCGGTGCGCACTTCGGCTCTAATGATACAGGTCTCCACCCCGTACGCCTGCTGATCCGCGGCGCCGATGCGCCTCCCTACTGGATCGAAGTGCCGGAATGAACACTCGTATCGATGATGCCAGAGTGCAGGCAAACGAGCGGCTCGCGGGCTGCGACGTGCTCGACGCGATCTGCGAGCGAGTACGGCTTCGGGCGACCCTTCGTATTGCGTGGTTCTCTGCGCTTCACGGGGGTGGCGTCGAACACAGCGAACACAGCTTCTACACCAACAATGGTGAATACGCGCGGCTTTACACAGAGCTCGTGGCGCTCGAATCAAAGCTCCGCGACCTCGAGGCCGATCACGCACTTGCTCACTTAAGCCGCGTGCTCGGTCTGCAGACCGCGGAGTCCGACGTACTGCAACTCTGCGTCGCCCTCGAAGCGGATCCATCGCTGGCGCCCTTGGTTGGTCACCTAGGTAGCCCCTGGGCCTGCGAGTCGACCTGTCGCCGCCTCTTCGGTTACTCACGGGCGCCGCTCCTCCCGGCTGGGGCGCAGGTCTGGCGTTGGCGGCTCCTCGAGCGACTTGACCGGATGCCAGGCGAGGAGCCGGTGCTTCGCGTCGATCCACTGGTGCGCGAGTGGCTCGCAGATCATAGCTCGATCGAACCCGAGCTTCAGGGGATCCTGCACACATTTACCCAACTCCCGCAACAATCGACCTGGGCTGTCGAAGATACCGCGGCCCAGGTTTTGGTGGCTCTCGAGAGCCTGACTCCGGTTCGTCTCCGCATTCTCGGGCCGGCGCGGAGCGGGCGACGCTCTTTCGCTGCCCTTGTCGCTCAAGCGCTTGGGCTCCGCACGGTCGGCGTGCGCGCTGGCCTGGTCGACGCCGCGCGCTGGCCCGAAATCCTGCGTCGAGTGCTGCGGACCTGTGCCGTGCTCGGCCTAACCCCCGTTTTCGACGCTGCTGCGCTCACGCGGCCCTGGCCGGCCTCGCTGCCTGCTCCACAGCTCGCGGCCTTCACATGCGAAGGCGACGAGTCGCTCGTAAGTGCACCGGATGACGTCCTCGAACTAGTCTACCGAATCCCGGAGCTCGGCTTCGAAGAGCGCGTCGATCTGTGGCAGAGCGCGCTCCAAAAAAAGACCTCCTGGCCGGAAGACTATGTCGATACGATCGCCCGCTATCCCCTGACACTCGGCGAGATCAGTCAACTCGGCCAACGGGGCGCCAAGACCCCAGAGGCCCTTGCAGAGGCCTGCCGTGAGCTCGGCCGCGAACGTCTGGGGGACCTCGGCAGTGTCCTGCCGACGCCCTTTGTTTGGGACGATCTGGTCCTTAAACCTGAGCTTCTCAGGGAGCTTCGCGAACTCACTTTCGAGGCCCGCGAGCGCGCCGAATTTTGGTCCGATCCTCGTATTCGCAGGATTTTCCCGCGGGGGCGAGGTCTTACGGTTTTGCTCACCGGCAGCCCTGGCACAGGCAAGACAATGGCAGCCCAGGTTCTCGCTGCCGATCTCGATCTCGATCTCTACCGCGTAGACTTGGCGACGCTGGTCTCCAAATACATCGGCGAGACCTCGAAAAACCTTCGTCGAGTCTTCATCACCGCGGCCAGGGCCCCCGCGATCCTCCTCTTTGACGAAGCCGACGCGCTCTTCACCCGCCGCACCGAGGTCCGCGACTCTCACGATCGCTGGGCCAATGCGGATACCAATTACCTGCTCCAACTCCTCGAGGCATTTCCGGGGATCGCCCTCCTTGCCAGTAACCGTCGCGACAACATCGACTCCGCCTTCACCCGTCGGTTTCGCTATATCCTCGACTTTCCGCGACCCGATCCGCAGCAGCGCGAGCAGCTCTGGCTCCGTGCTCTCGCGGTGTTCACCGACGAACCTGTGCAGCCTTCTGCGATCGAATTGCTCTCGAGCCTCGATCTCACCGGAGCACAGATCAAAAATGCGACGCTCGCCGCCGCATTTGCAGCCAAGGCAGAGCGCGCTCCGTTGGGGGCCTTTCATCTGCTTCGTGGCCTCGAGCGTGAGCTCAACAAAGACGGCCGCTATCTGAGCCCGCGCCAGCGAGAAAGGTTGGTGCACCTTGGAGCATAAGTATAAGCAAAAGCAAGAAAGAAGCGCTTCGCTACAGATCGACAACCTGCGGATTCGCCTGCCCGCGGGCTCTCGTGGGGCTGCCGAATCCATCGCCCGCGAGGCGATCGACGGCCTCGCATCAGCGCTTCCCTCCGTGACAGGCGACCACCATCTCGGCCATGCCCGCCTCCGCATTCGGGTGCCCGCAGGTGCCAGCAACTCCGAGATCAGCGCTGCGATCCAAGCGGCGATTGCCCGCTCCATCGCCCCTTAACGCACCGCTACTGCATCGCTACCGCACTTCTACCGCATTTTTACGAACCAGGAGCCCCAAGCCTATGCCTACATCCAGCGGCTACATCCGCAGCCCAAAGCTCACCCCGGGCGCCTTTATTCAGCTCCTCGAAATCGTCGGCGGCTTTTCACCGGAGGTCGTCACCTTTCAGTACAACCCCGAGACCATCAGCCGATCGTTTACAATCTACGGTGACGGTGCCAACAATGCGCAAAGGGGACAGGAGAGCCCGCAGACTCAGCCCTTTGTCCCCGACGAGTCGATCGACTTCTCGCTGGTTCTCGACGCCGCTGACGGCCTGGGCGAGGGTCGCATTCTCGAAGAACGCTTTGGGATCACAGCCAAACTGTCGGCGCTCGAGCGTTTGATCTTCGCGAGCGGCGATCTCAGTGCGCTGGTCTCCGGCCAGGTGCCAGGTTACGCCGATGCAATCCCTGCCCAGCCCCGGGTGCCGACCACTCTCTTGGTGCTCGGTCCACATCGCCTCGTCCCGGTCCGTATCGTCTCGATGGGCGTCGAAGAGGAACTCTTTGCGCCCGATCTAAGGCCGATTCGCGCGACCGTCTCCCTCTCGCTCAACGTGATCAGCGAAGAGCAGCTCCGCGGTCTAAATCACCCGACCGACCAGATTGCCCGCGCCGCCTACCTTAGGCATCGTGCCGCTCGCTACGACCTCGCGCTCGCCTCCAAGGCCGACGCCGCCGAACTCACCCTTGGCACCTTTGGCAGTGTGCTCCGACTCTGAGCCCCCGCCTCCAACGCAATTCCACAAGAGCCACGCAAAGGGACGTATTTACATATGCCTGATAACAATAGCCGCTACAAGGACGCCAAAAAAGTGACGATCCGCGATCACAAGGGTCGCGAACGTACGGTTCTCGTGCCACCGCGGGCGCCCCAGCAGACCATCCGCGGCGAGCATCTGCGGATCCAGGGCCAGCGTCTCGATCACCTCGCAGCCTTTTACCTCGGCGACGGAACCGCTTTTTGGAGGATTGCCGAGGCCAACGACGCGATGCTGCCAGAGTCCCTCTCCGAAGCCGACGTGCTGATCATCCCCTTCAAGTCCTGATCAACATCGCCAATCCCGCTCAGAGCAAAGATATGAACATATGACGCTCGCTACGTCCATTCTCGCGGGGGGAGTTTCTGCCCCCGACCTCACCGAGCAGGCCCTCGACCTCAGCGTCGAGCAGCGCCTGGGTCAGGCTACGCGCTACACCTTGCGACTCGAGATCGACATCGCCGCGGGGGATTTTCCGGCGCTTCTCGATCCTCGCCTGCGTCCGGGTCGCGACCTCGCATTCATCGTTCGCGATGGCCGACGCCCCGTCTGTCTTTGCAGCGGCCCGATCGATCGCATCCACGTCTCCTTCCGCCGTGGTGGCACCGGTACCGTCCTCGAAATCATGGGCGGCGACCGCCGGATCGAGATGGCCCGGGCCCACCGAGTCGAGGCCTGGACGGGCCGGGACAGCGACATCGTCACCGCCATCGTCTTGCGTTACGGTCTGCTGCCTGACGTGGCCTCCACCGAGAAGGTCTACTCGCCTGTCAGTGTTACCCAAAACCAATCGGCGACCGATATCGCCTGGATCGAGCGTCTCGCCCGTCGCTGCGGCACGAGCTTTTGGATCGACTACGAAGTAGCACCGAGTGCGGCCGGTTTCACGATTGTTGAGGTTGCCCGTTTCCGTCCGGTGCCACCGCGCCCGGCGATCGGCGGCGGTGCAGGGCCGGGTGCGCTCGCAACTCAAGGCCTCGCCCTGACCCTCAATCAAGCCGATGCCAGCGACACGATCACCGCTTTCTCCGTCAGTGTAGACGGCGAGCGACCGACATCACTCGCGGGTGTGCGCGTCGCCGAAGAGCTCACCGAAGAAGAGAACACCGGAGAGCTCCGCCCGCCGCACGCACCCCTCGGCGAGGTCGACCTCCGCGCCTACATCGGTACCGACGAGCGCTCTGCATTCCTCTCGACCGCCGGTGATGCGGCCGAGCTCAAGGTCCGCGGCGAAGCCACCCTGGCCGAAGCCGAGTGGTTTGTGCAGGCCAGTACTCAGACCACCGCCTACGCTCTGGACGAGCGAGTCCTCGTAGTTCCGCAGGTGGTCCCGGTCGAGGGCGTGGGCAGCGTATTTAGTGGCGATTATCTGGTCTCCGCGGTCAGCCACAACCTCGACCACATTCAGCACTCGATGGCGGTCGAACTCAAACGAAATGCGCTCGGAAGGGGGGCATTGTTATGAATCAAGATCACTACGAGCAGACCGTCCGCGATCTCCTCGACATTGTCCGCGACCGCCACTTCGGCAAATACCGCGGAGTCGTCGCTAGCGGCGATCCCGACCCCACACGGCGCGGTCGTGTCGAGGTCCGAGTGCCCGCGATTCTCGGTGATCAAATCGTCTGGGCGATGCCCTGCGTGCCCTTTGCGGGAAAAGGTGTTGGCTTCCATATGTTGCCACCACCGGGTGCCGGCGTCTGGGTTGAGTTTGAGGCTGGCGATCCCAGTTATCCGATTTGGAGCGGCTGCTACTGGGCGGCAGGCGACATCGAACTCGCCGACAGCCGCCCCGCGATCAAGTTTATCCGCACCGACAAACTCACCCTGCGGATCGACGACGAGCGCGGCGAACTCGTCATCGAAACCAATACCGGCTCACGATTCACGATCTCTGCCCTCGAGATCGAGCAACGTGCGGTGACCATCTCCGCCATCGCCAAGACCAAAAATACCAAGCTCAGCCCCAAAAGCCTCAGCGTGCACAGGGGCGCCACCGAGATCTTTTAGCCCCGAGGAGCAAGCGATGTCAGGACCCACTCAATTCAATCCGCCGTTTTCGGTTCTCGATCCAAAACATCATGCGCCCGCGATCGGTGTAATCACTACAAATACTCGGGCATTTACTGGCCAGGGGCCGATGGCAATCCAGACCGACCAGATTCTTTTTCCTCTTCCGCCTCCTGTACCAGGAGTGTCGCAGCACATCGGAA
>CAYYUP010000041.1:0-5523 GCA_964474905.1 uncultured Nannocystis sp.
GACTTCCGTCTACGCGAACCGCCGCCTACTCAGGCCGCCCCCTCAAACCTCAACCCCGCGCTTGCAGCAGCTCCAGGACAACCTCGCGATCGGAAAACGGCTCGGTCTCGCCGGCGCGGGTCTGCCCGCGTTCGTGGCCCTTGCCGGCGATGAGCACCACGTCACTCGCAGTCGCGATCGCCAACGCCTGCTCGATCGCCGCCCGTCTGTCGAGTTCGCGGAGAACCTGGGCCCCGCCGCCGCGCAGCCCGACGAGCAAGCCCTCGGCGATCGCCTCGGGATCCTCGTCGCGGGGGTTGTCATCGGTGACGATCGCCAGATCCGCGAAGGCTGCGACGGCCGCCCCCATCGGCGCTCGCTTGCCCGGATCGGTGCCGCCACCGGCACCAAAGACAACCAGCAAACGACCGCCAGCGGCGAGCTTTCGAGCGGACTCACAGACCCGCCGGAGTGCATCGGGTGCGTGGGCGTAGTCGACGATCACCAACGGCTGACGAGCGACGATCTCAAAGCGCCCGGGGAGCGGCTTGGCGGCGGCGATTCCCGTCCGCACGTCGGTCCCCGAAATGCCCGCACAAAGGGCTGCTGCGGCCGCTGCAAGGGCATTTTCTGCAAACACCTCGCCGCCCATCGCGACCTCCAACACACCGCCCAGCTCGCGGGCCATCGCCGACGGCCGCAGGTGCACCCGGGTGCCCGCGGCGGTGCACTCGACCTCTACCGCCGCGAGTGCTGGCGTCCGCAGGAAATCACCGCGACTCGGTACCCCGTACCAGACGCGCTCGACATCCGCGGGGATCACCTGATCCAGGAGTTCGCAGGCGGGATCGCAGGCGTTTAACACCGCCCTGCAACCGGGGCCCAGGTGCACAAAAAGCTGGGCCTTGCTGCCCAGATAATGCTCCCAGGATCCGTGGGTCGACAGGTGATCCTCGGAGAGGTTGGTGAAGACGCCGACGTCGATACGCCAGCGCCTCGCGTGCCCCATGCCGAGCACCTGCGAGGTCAGCTCGATCGCCGCCCGCCGACAGCCGACACGCCCCGCCCTCGCCGCGAGATCGAGAAAAGCCTGCCAATCCCCAGGCCTGTCGAGTTCGCGCTCCCCTAGGCGATAGGCGAGCGTCGTAGCGCTGAGAACAGGGTGACCGTCAGCGCCCAACGCCGCGGCGACCAGCGCGGTGGTCGAGCTCTTGCCGTTGGTGCCGGTGATGCCAACCGTGCACCACGACTCGAGCTGCGGCAGAGCGGCCGGCACCGGTCTCATCAAGGGCTGCACAGCGACCAGGTTTTGCAGCCACAGCCCCTCCGGTCAAGCTCGCCCGCGCAGAGATCGTGACCTCGACGCCTATCCGAGCTAGCGTGCGCCGGCTATGCACGAGACCTCAAGCGTCGGCATCCTGACCAGCGGCGGCGATGCTCCGGGCATGAATTCGGCGGTCCGCGCCGTCTTTCGCTCGCTGAAGATGCGTGAGCCCGAGCGAGAGCTGCTCTTCTTTCGCGAGGGTTTTCGCGGGCTCGCCCGTCGCCTGGATTCCTCTTCAGATCGCAACGTCGACCGCCAAGCGGTGCGCGGCATCATCCACCGCGGCGGTACTTTCCTCGGCACCGGCCGGGTCCCAGAGCTCATCCTGCCGCCCGCAGATGCCCCCGATCGCGAAGAGCGAATGGCCGCCCGCGACGCGTTTCTCAGGGTGGCGGTCGCCAACCTCTACCAGATGAACGTGCGCCACCTGGTAGTGATCGGCGGTGACGGTTCGTTTCGCGGCGCTCACCTGATCGCCGATGCCTTCCGCGAAACTTTTCCAAGGCGCCCCTTTTCCGTCGTCGGCATGCCCGCGTCGATCGATAACGACATCTTTGGCAGCCAGTATTCGATCGGCTTTGATACCGCTCTCAACAACGTCGTCGACGCGATCCGCAAGCTTCGCGACACCGTCGAGTCGCACAAGCGGGCGATCATCCTCGAGGTGATGGGCAATACCTCCGGCTGGCTGGCACTGCAATCCGCAATCGCCGGCGGCGCTGCGATTGTCGCGATCCCGGAGGTCGCCGCAACCCAAGATCTAGCGGCAATCGTGCGCCGTCTCAGCGCCGGTGTGCGCCGCGACTACCGGTATTTCATCATCGTCGTCGCCGAGGGTGTACCGCGAAAGATCCGCGGCTGGTCCCAGCGCCTAGCCGAACTTATCGAGGGCGACACGACGATCCGCGAGGTGCTCGGCCAGGCGATGGAGGTGCGCATCAACTCCGTCGGTCATGTCGCCCGCGGCGGCTGCCCCAGTGGCTTTGACAATACGCTCGCCGGCATCCTGGGCTCGGCCGCCGCCGATCTTATCCAGCTCGGACACCTCCCGGGCCAAGACACGATCGAGGGCGACGTGGTCGTGGGCTGCCGCGGCCCCGATGCGATCGTCACAACGCTCGCCGAGGTCGTCGCCCGCTCACCGCGCTTGGTCACCCTCGAAAGCCCGCTCTTCCAGCTCTCGCAAAAGCTGATGCTCCAGGCCCAACAACCCTTCTGACCGACGCTACGCCCCGATCTTTGAGCGAATCGACAGCCACAGCCCAACAGGCACAGGGTCGCTCAGGGCGGCAAAGCGCCTTGCATCGCCCCCGGCCGACCGCGACAATTGCCGACCCCTCAACCGAGGAAGCGACCGCACATGCCCTCCCTGCCCCGCGAATTCTACGAGCTGATCCAAGATGCCGATCTTCCCCTCGACGATGAGTCGAGCGACCCCTTAGAGGAACTCTCCGCGGTCGAACTCCAGAGGGTCGCCAGGCAGGCCACGGACCTGCTCGGCGCTGGCTGGGGCTCGTTGCTCGTCGACCTGGGGGTTGCCCGCGACTCCATTCCGTCGCCGCTGCAAAGCGCGACCCTCCGCGCGGACCGGGGCTACACATCGCTGCTCCAAGGAGAGCGGCGGCTCGCCGTCGCCACCGAGCAAGAGGACGATGCGCTGGTGCTCCTGGTCCAGCGCGCGTTTCAGGCGGTCGCGGGCCGCAGAGCTGGCGCCCCCAAGGAGTTCGCCCTCTCGATCTGGGGCGCCGACGGCAGCCTCGGAGAGGAAACCGCGGCCGCGATCGCAGCCCTGCAAAAGTGGCGATCGATCGACGGTGACCCGCGGGTATTCGCCAGTGCCGAGGCCTCCGCACTGCTCGCCCTGGTCGACGGTGCCCCCGTACCCAACCTCTTCGCGCCCGTGCTGGTCACCGACGACGACACCCGCGACGACGCACTCTCGCCGACGAAGACCGCGGAGCACAGCCCAGCCATCGAGCGCATTATCTCGATCGCCAACGCCATCGCCAACGCCACCTCAACGCCCTTTACGATCACGGTGCGCGGCAAGCTCTACAGCTACAAGGCCGACCACTTTGGGGTGCCGCCCGCGTTTCACGGGCTGCTGCGCGCACCTGGTGGCATCGCCTACGGTGTTCGCCCCGGCCACAGCTACTGGAAGTGCAACATCTTCGGCGGCACCGTACTGGCGCTCGCCGAGGTGCCCGTGCCCAGCCATCGGGTCGGCAAGTTCCGTCACTTCCCCCGCGCAGAGCGCTTTGGTGGTCGTCTCGCCCGGTCACGCGGCTGGAAGCTGCTCTACCATCTCGACCACCGCGACCCCGCCAACCCCGAGGTCGCCGTACTCGGCGAGTCGCAAAACGCAGAGATCCGCACCATGCTCGCGGACATTCGCCCCGGCGATCTCTTCTTCGCCGACAATCCGGGGCCACCCGGCAGCGACGGCGGTCACACCCGGGTCTGCGTCGCCCAGGCCGCCGCCGATGACGATGACGTAGCGCCCCTCTTCGCCCAAGCCAGGCGCGAGTCGGCGGCCCTCCACCGCGACGGCATGTCCCGGGTCGCAAACGGCCGCCAGATCCAGTTTTGGGTGCTCCGCTACACCGGCTAAGCAGCCCCGCGATCAACCCTACCCAACCCGGTCACACTGGCCACTACGGGAATTCAGGCGGACCGGCCGCACCGGCTCGCTTGGCGGGTATTTTTCGCGATCGCCCTATTTGAGTTTCTCTGTAAGGTCTCGACGCCGGGCCGCACTTACACGCAGAGGCCGCGGCAGATGCGGCCCAAAAGGGAAACGATGCCCGCCAACGTCAATCTTTCAATCCTCGTCGCCCTCGGCCTCTTCCTCACCGGCTGCGACAGCATCAGCGACGCCTGGCAACGAGACGGCGAGGGCAATTGCGGCGGCGATGACGACAACAACGACGACAGCGACGATGGAGCTCACTAAGACCAACCATCCAGAACTCGCGACCTAATGATGCGCCTAGCGATGGGGGAGCCAAAGCAAACGCAAAAGACCCAAAAGGCGCAGACCGCTGGACCGTCGGACTCCCCCGTCCATGACCACGAAACGCGCCTGCTCTCGCGAGCCCGCGAGGGCGATGCACAGGCCTGGTCAAGACTCTACCAAGAGCATTTCGATCGCATTTTTCGTCATATCATCCACCTCACTGGCGATCGCGATCTCGCTGAAGACCTGGTCCAAGAGACATTCGCCAAGGCGATCGTTGCCCTGCCAAATTTCCGCGGCGAGGCGAGGTTTACAACCTGGCTCGGCGGCATCGCCATCAACATCGTGCGCACTCATTGGCGGCGGCAAAAAAGCGCGAGGCGCACCCGTGACGGGCTGCTCACGCTGCAACAGGTCGCCCCCCCGAGCGATCTGCAGCCCGACCAGGCGCGCCTGCGACAGGCCAAGGCTGAGGTGCTCTACGCGATCCTGGCCGAGCTTCCCGAGACCCTCCGCGAGGTCTTTGTGCTCCGCGAATTTGAGGGCCTGCGGGCCCGCGAGGTCGCCGCTCAGCTGGGCATCTCGGAGGGCAACGTCAACGTCCGCGCGAGCCGGGCCCGGGCCCGTGTGCGCGCAGAGCTCGAGCGGCTGGGCTGGATTTCGCCACAACCACGAGAGAGGAGCAGATCATGAACAAAGAGACAGATCATGATGCTGCCCTCGATGCGTTCATCGCCGACGTCGCCAGAACCACTGACACGCGAGCGGCAACCCCACCTCGTCCTGACTTTGGCGAAGTCTTGCGCCGCGCCCAGGCCCTAGATCCGAGCGCTGCAACCAAGACGATGATCGACGAGGCTGCAAAACTCGCGACGGTGGTGCGACTCGCGTCGCGGCGCCAGGTGGCAAAACCACCAGCAGATCCTCACCTCGATAAATTGATCCGCGATGTGCGGACCCGTAACGAGGCGATCGCCGACGACCGCCAACTCGCAGGGATCCCGGCCCAAGTCGAGCACACGCCGCCCTCCAGAAAACCGCAGCTCGCCGCGTTGATCGCGATCGCGGCAGCGCTCGTGCTCTTTATCCTGGTCGGCTCACCGAGACTCGGGATCTCCCTCCAGGGGCCCTCAAAGGCCCCCCAAGCGATGATGCAGGGCGCTCTGGAGCGCTCGTACGAGGTGCTCGACGGTGCCCGCGAGAGCAAAACTGTAATCAGCCCCAGCCCCGACTCGATGAGCACAGGCGGGCACGGACCCGGAGC
>CAYYUP010000041.1:5623-7005 GCA_964474905.1 uncultured Nannocystis sp.
AATCCAAATCCGGGGAGCATGCATCAAATAGCAGCGCTGCAGTGACGCCAGCAGCAACCGACACCAACCCCGACGCGACGGCGAAGCCCGAGAGAATGCGCCCCCCAAAGGCCAGCGCAGATGAACTCGCAGCTCTCGACAGGGCTGCTCAGGAGGCATGGCGGCGGGGCGATCTCAAAACTGCAGCGAAGAGTTTTCGAACGCTCATTCGCCGCGACCGCGGGGGTCGATGGACACAGCTCGCCTACGGCGATCTTTTTACGCTGACCCGCCAACGCGGCGACCGTCGGGCCGAACTCTCGCTCTGGCGCGAGTACCTGCGCAAGCACCCCAAGGGCCCCCACGCAGATGACGCCCAGGCCGGCATCTGCCGCCGCACCGTGACCAAAAAACGCCACACTTGCTGGAAAAAATACCTCAAGGCGCGCCCGGATGGGGCCTATCGACAACAGGCCGAGCTCGCCCAAAACAAGGGCTTGGGCCCAGAGTAAACGCGATGATTCTTCGATCCACAGGCATCGTGCACCTACCCAAACCAGGCAACAGATCTGCGCGCCTCTGCCTCCTCTCACTCGTGACCCTGATGCTCGGCTGCTCGATCGACTACACGTACACCTCCTCTGAGAGCGACTCGTCAAGCAGTGAGGGCTCCGCGACCCAGGGCTCCGACTCCGATGGCTCGGACGAGAGCGAAGGCAACGGCATGGGCTCTGCTTCGAACTCGGGCACGGGCACAGGTACGGGCACAGGCACAGGCATGGGCACCAATACGGACTCCGACAGCGACTCCGACAGCGACTCTGACGGCAACTCTGATACCAGTTCTGATACCAGTTCTGATTCAGACTCCGAGGGCGACTCCGAGGGCGACTCGACTTCGGAGTAGGCGAAGGCCTGACATCGTCGGCATATCTCAGCTATAGAGAAGAGCCTGTGCTCGGCCTCGTCGTCCTCGCAGCGTCACTATCGATGAGTGCCGCTGTTGCGAACCCCAACTCACCGGGGAGCACCCAGGCCGTCGAACGCCCCGCCCGAAGCCCGGCACAGCTCTACGTCCGCGGCCTCTCGACGAAGGCGCTGCTCCAACACCTCGAGCTGCGAAGCCCAGAGTACGCGCTCACCGTCGGTGCGGGCCTACCCGCGTCCACCGGTGAGACCTCAACGATCATCCTCGTGCGTCCGCGTAGCGAAGGCTTCGCGCTCACTGTGATCCTAAACGACGGTCGCGCCTACGACCGGTCGATCCAAGTGAGCGGCGAGCAAGCCCCGCGAAGTGTCGCCAGCGCCCTCGCCAACCTGCTGGCAGCGATCGCCGAAGAACGCATTCTCGCCGATCGCAACCAAGTCGACGCGGCCGCCGAATTCGCAGCCGAAACCAGCGA
>CAYYUP010000041.1:7105-16402 GCA_964474905.1 uncultured Nannocystis sp.
GAATGCCGCGACCACCGGAGCCCCTACGCCTCCTCCAGATTCCACCTGGAACCTAGGCCCACACCTCCTGCCGATCGCGGTGTTAAGCGCCAGCCCTCGGGCTCCAAGAGCTTTTGGCGGCGCGGGTCTGGGCCTCGGTCTGATCGCTCGGGCCCCTACCCGTCTCCGCATTGGCGCCGATCTCCGAGGCATCTGGAGGCATCTCGGCAATATCACCCTGCAGCGGATCCGGGTGGGCCTGCTCGGCGGCTACGAGTTCCACAGGCAGCGCCTCCGCCTCGCAGCTGACGCTCTCGTCTCGGTCGAACCCTGGCAGCTGCGCACCGACGGTGAGCGCCTCGATATCCGCGATCCCGCGAGCGACAAAACGAGCCGCGCTCCGGCCTCGGTCGCACTCGGCCTCGGCCTCCGCTTGAGCCCGTCGATCGACCTGCCCCTGCCCGCACTCTCCGCCAAGGCACACCTCCGTCTCGGCGCTTTTGTCGAAACCACCTACTCCGGGGTCGCCGTCTCGGGCCTGCGGGCGGTCGACCTCGGGCCCCCGGGCGAAGACCCGCTCTTTCGCGTCGGCGGCCTCGAGATCGCCCTTGGAGCCCTCATCAGCCTCCGCTTCGATCTCCAACAACACGAACCAAAAACTGAACAAAACTGAACAAAACTGAGCCAAGGCAGCAAAGCGCGCTTTTCCGACATATGTCATGCTCGCGAGCCTCACGGAGCAACCTATGGCGACCTACGATTACGATCTCTTCACCATCGGCGCCGGCTCAGGCGGCGTCCGTGCGTCGCGTCTCGCGAGCGCGACCGGGGCCCGCGTCGCCGTCGCCGAGGACCGATACCTCGGAGGCACCTGCGTCAACGTCGGCTGCGTTCCCAAAAAACTCTTCGTCTACGCAGCCCGCTTCCGCGAAGAGATCGCCGACGCCGCAGGCTACGGCTGGCAGGTCGACGAGCCCTCCTTCGACTGGCCGACCCTGGTCGCCAACAAAGACCGAGAGATCGAGCGCCTGGGTCGGATCTACGAGCGTGTGCTCAGCAACGCCGGCGTCGAGATCATCGACGGCCGAGCGACCATCATCGACCCCCATTGTGTCGAAGTCGCGGGCAAGCGCTACACCTGCGAGCGCATCCTCGTCGCCACCGGCGGCCGCCCACTGGTGCCCGATATCCCAGGCGCAGAGCACAGCTTCACCTCCAACGAGGCATTTTTCCTGCCCAAGCTGCCAAAACGCCTGGCGATCGTCGGCGGTGGCTATATCGCGATCGAATTCGCGGGCATCTTCGCCAACCTCGGCGTCGACGTGACCCTGCTCTATCGCGGTCACCTCTTCCTCCGCGGCTTCGACGACGACATCCGCGCTTTCCTGGCGGATCAACTCTGCGCCAAGTCGGTCGACGTGCGCTTCAACTCGCCGATCCTCTCGATCAAAAAGACAGGCCGGCAGCTCATCGTCGACAGCGGCCGCGGGCCCAAACTCAAGGTCGACGCCGTGATGATGGCCACCGGGAGGCGACCGGCAACTGCGGATCTCGGCCTCGAGGCCGCCGGTGTCGCCCTCAGCGAGCGCGGGGCCATCATCGTCGACGATCACTTCGCGTCGTCGGTGCCCAGCATCTTCGCGATCGGTGATGTGATCGACCGCGTCGCCCTCACACCGGTCGCGATCACCGAGGGCGTCGCCTTCGTCGCCACCCACTTCCAGGGCACGCCCACCACGGTCAGCTACGAGAACATCCCGACCGCTGTCTTCAGCCAGCCGCCGCTCTCGACTGTCGGGATCTCGGAGCACGTCGCCCACAACCGCTACGGGGCGGTCGACGTCTACACCTCGACGTTCACACCGATGAAAAATACCCTCGCCGGTCGCAACGAAAAAATCCTGATGAAGATGATCGTGCACCCTAAGACCGACCTGGTTCTAGGCGTGCACATGGTCGGCCCTGACTCTCCAGAGATCATCCAGTCGCTCGCCGTCGCCCTGCAATGCGGCGCGACCAAGGCTCAGTTCGACGCGACGATGGCGCTTCACCCCTCGATCGCCGAAGAGTTCGTGACGATGCGCCAAAAGCGGGCCTCCGTCGAAGCCGATCGCCTGCGCTGACAACAGAGTCGCTCAGTCGTCGTCGACCATGACCATCATCAGCTGACTCGAGGAGGTCGCCGGTCGCAGCCGTGCTAAGAGCGGCTCGACCTCGCTGCTCAGGCGACGCTCGGCCTCCTCACCCAGGCTCGCGCCGAGCGAGAAGAGCACAAAGCTCGCGTAGTCGTGCAGCATGTCGGCCGTGTAGCCGTAGGCCCCCGCCTCACCGGCGACTGCGATCGCGTTTTGCACGACCTTGCGGTTCGCGAAAGTGCCGTCCTCGTAGGGGCCCGCCTCGGCGACGAGCTTCGCAAAGCGACCCTGCGCAAAGTTGGCGATGGTCGTGCGCAAGACCGTGCCGCGACCGGCGAGGTCGGCCTCCTCGTGGGCCCGACGGAGGATCGCGTTTGAGGTATCGATCACCTCGGAGACGCCGCCGCGAAAGCGAGGCGCAGTGATCGCGACATGACCCGCCTGGGCCAGGCGATAGACCTCTTTGGTGGCCTGAAATTCGCCGCGACCGGTAGCCCTGCCGAGGTCATCGACCGAGCGACGACCGTCGATCTCGGCGAACATCTCGCGGAGGTCTTTCTCGACCTTTTCCTCGCCGACAAGGCGCTCTGGGATGTAGTTGCCGGCGGGAATGCGCGCGCGAAAGAAGCGGATCTCATCGAGACGAGAGACCGACTCCATCAGCACACCGAAGGCGCTGATCGCCCGACGCCAGGGCACCACATCATCGGCAAAATCCTCGAGAAACGCGTAGGTGCCATCGGCGACCATCACACACTGCAGGACGATCTCCTCGATCTGCTTGGAGAGGCTGTTGTAGACCTGCTCCTGGGTGACAAATCCGAGGGCAACGGCGGCGGCCCCAAAACGTTCGCCGTGGGCGACACGGGCGAGGGTCGAAGCGAACTGCTCCTCGTCGAGGTGGCCGTAGCGGAAGAGAATCATGCCCAGGCGCTCGTCGTCACAGGAGGTGCGAGCACCAAGGATGTTGCCGCCCTCAAAGAATACGGAGCGAGTATGGGTGCCGTCGTCGACAAAGAGCTCGCCCCGCCAACCCGACTGCGCGAGCAGCCCGACGATATCCCCCATCACCCCGGGGCCGATGATCTCGCCGGCCATGCGCACGACGGCGCCATCCTCTGCGTCGCGCCTACCGTCCTCGCCGGTGTAGCGCATGAAGACAACGTGCTCAGGCGCTGGCAACACGCGAAAGGCACCCGCCCGCAGCTGCATGCGCTTGACCGCAGTGTCGCCGAGGGGATGCACGACCCCCTTGCCATCGATCCAAACAAGCTCGTCTTGCGCGTGCCGCTTCACGACCGCCCCACTCTAACAGGTCGGCACAGTCCTTCAGGGACCGAGTCCGCGACGCGCAAAGGCGCGCCCAACCGAGCTGGGCGCGCCTTTGAGGACCGTCGGGCTTCGGCTCCTAGAAGCCGCACTCGTCGCCGCAGGCGCCCATGCTGCAGGTGCCGAGGTCCTGAATCTCCGAGTTTAGCCCGCAGGTCATAAAGCACGCCTGCGGATCGCCGCCGTCGGTGAGACAGTCGATCCAGCAACCACAGTCTTCGCTGGCATCGCACGCCTCGATCTCATCGCAACAATTGTCCTTGTTGCAGGTCTGGCAGGCGTCGTCCTCGGGCGCGGGATCACAAACACCGCCGCCGCCGGTCGTCGTCGTATCGCCCGTCGTCGTCGTCGTATCGCCCGTCGTCGTCGTCGTCGTATCACCCGTCGTCGTCGTCGTCGTCGGATCGCCCGTGGTTTCGGTCGCCGATGAGGACGATGAACTGCCCATCGTGCCTGTGCCGGTGGTCGCGTCTGTGGTGGTGCCTTCGGACGTCGAGCCTGTCGTCGACGTGGAGCCGCTCGAGGTGCTGCTGCTCTCGGTCGCGGTCTCACCGACACCGTCATCACTGCTGCAAGCGAGCGCCAGAGAGGTCATGGAGAGGAGAGATATATAGATGAATTTAGTGAAGTTCTGCATGTTCAAGCTCCGGTGAGGGCGCTTCTTAGCGCGACCGGGCCCGATCTGTCGAGTCTTTGACGATCGGGTCGCAGAAGATTTTAGCCGGCCTCGAAGCGTGCGCCAGCCCGGCGACGAAGGTCTGCGATCCCGCGAGATGCAACGCCCCACCAGACATCCGCCGCATCCGCCGCATCCGCCGCAAAGCCGGCCGGCGACCGCTCCGCGACTGGCTCTGCCGAACATGTGATCGAGAACACCTAAACCACTTTCTATTATGTATATACAGCCTCCCTTTCCTCGGACCACCCGGTGAACCAATTGCGAGCAAGAATGCATTCTTTACAATCGCCCCTCGATTCCACAAATTCGTCCTGAGCGATCAAGGATGGGCACAAACGATCCTGACGCCTGCACATCCCTCGCATGCGTAGACGGTCCCCAGCGCGCTCGTTTACCGGAGCGTGCCAGCGATCACACAAGGGCCGCGCAAGCGAGCGCCCTGCCGGGACAGACCCGCTCTAGGTCCCATTTTGCAATCGTTTACTCGCCATTTGCATGACTTGCCTGGGGCCGCGGTCTATACCCAACCACGGACCACGCAGCCTGACTCCATCGCCAGCAAAGACGGCCAACCGGCCGGCGATACAAACCTCATTCGTCCGCATGAACCCTACAGGTCTGCCATTAGACTGTTATCGGAGACTCTGATGCTTACGTCACTAACTACACGATCCCTCTCTCTTGCCTTCCTGGCGTCGATCCTCGCCCTCGCCGGCTGTGGTGACGACGCAATCGGCACGTCCGACTCCGACAGCGATACCACCGGCGACACAACCACCGGTGGCGAGACAACCTCGACCTCGACGACGGACCCCGAGACAAGCTCGACCTCCACCTCGACCTCGACCTCGACCTCGACCGGCGACCCGACCACCACGACCGGCGACCCGACCACCACGACCACCGGCACCACCACCGAGGACACAACAACCACCACCACCGGTGGGCTGGTCTGCGGCGGTGAGATTTGCCCCGGCAACTTCATCTGCGAGTACGACACCTGCATCCCCGACCTCGGGCCCTGCCAAGACAACGACGACTGCCCCGGTGACTCCTACTGCGACGACCAAGACAAGTGCATCCCCTACGGCGTGCCCGAGGACGTGCTCTTCGACGCGGCCTGCATCAAGGACGACCTGCCGACCGGCGTCACCCCAGAGATCCAATGCGAGTGGACCGGCGTCAATGATCCCAACGATCCGACCAACAACTCGCACTACATCTACACGACCCCGCTGGTCGCCGACCTCAACCTCGACGACGATGCCAAAAAGCTGCAGCCTTCGGTGATCGTCAGCACCTGGCAGACGGTCGGCGGCGTCGGTCGCCTGGGCACCCTGCGGGTCTTCGACGGCCGTACCTGCGAAGAGCAAATGCGCCTCGGCGGCGCCGACGAGAACAACAGCGACGATCGCCCGGGCTACGGCTCACAATGGGCGATCGCCGACCTCAACGGCGACGTCGGCGACAACGGCCACCCCGAGATCGTCGGCCTCCACCGCAACGACAACAATACAGCGAGCCTCTACGCGATCGAGATCAACAACAGCGACCTCAACAACCCCAAGCTCGAGCGCCTCTGGTACGGCCGCGACTGTGGCACGAACACCGTCATCGAGTTCGGAACGGGCAACGTCTTGCACGGCCCGAGCATCGTCGACCTAGACGACGACGGCTTCCCGGAGATCATCGTCGACGAGATGGTCTTCGCCGCCAACGGCTGCCTGCAAAATAGCTCCTCCTACACCAACTACGCCGGTGGCATCGGTGTCCAGTCCGCGACCGTCGACATCGACCTAGACGGCGCTCCCGACCTGGTGCGCTACGACGATATCGCCGGCTGGAACAAAAACACCAAGAAGTGGGAGACCAAGCCCTGGTTCTTCCAGAACAACAACCAAAAGGCGGGACACGTCGCGATCGCCAATGCCGGTACCTATTCGACCGTCGCCGGCAAAGATAAAAACGAACTGCCCGAGGTTGTCGTCGTCTCGGCGTCCAAGCTCAACGCCGGCTACAATGACAGCGGCTCGATCCGCCTGATGGCGCTCAACGGCTCGACCGTTTGGGGGCCGATCCCTCTCTATAAGGGCAACAAGAGCTTCGCCGGCCGTGGTGGCCCGCCGACAATCTCCGACTTCGACGGCGATGGTCAGGTCGAGTTCGCGGCCGCTGGCGCCTACTTCTTCGGCGTCTACGATCCCGACTGCGGCCCCGCCCAGAGCGAGCGCCCGGGCGGCACCTGCGACCGCGCCCCCGACATGCAAGGCCTGCCTGATGGCGTGCTCTGGGCCCAGCCGTCGAGCGACTGGAGCTCCAACATGACGGGCTCCTCGGTATTCGACTTCGACGGCGACGGCCAGGCCGAGGTCGTCTACCGCGACGAGTGCTACGCCCGGGTCTACAACGGCCGCACCGGCGAGGTCGTCTTCAGTGCCCCAGGCTTTAGCCTCACAGGCATCGAGTACCCGACCGTCGCCGACGTCGACGGCGACTTCAAGTCCGAGATCGTCGTGCCGCGAACTCTCGGGAACATCTCGTGCCCGAGCCCCGACCCGCTCTTTGCGGACTCGGGAGCCCACGTCAAGAAGTCGGGTTTTGTCATCTACCGCGATCCTGACGATCGTTGGGCCAACTCGCGACCGATCTGGAACCAGCACGCCTACTCGGTGACCCACGTCGAAGACGACGGCAGCCCGGTAAAGTCGAGCGACATCGAGGCCAACTGGCTCGTCGAGGGGCTCAACAACTTCCGCCAGAACTTCCAGGGGGCCTTCGGCATCCTCGACATCGCCGACCTCACCGTCGAGCTCACCGATCTAGGTAAGCTCTGCGACTTTGGCGGCGGCAACAAGACGCTCTCAGCAGAGGTCTGTAACCGCGGCACAGCGCCGGTCACCGACGGCGTCGAGGTAGCATTCTACGAGACCAACAACGTCAACGATCCGCCGCCCGGCAACGTCGTCTGCGTCGCCACGACCCAGACCCTGCTCGAGCCCGGCGACTGCGAAATCGTCAGCTGCGACGCGGTACTTAAGGGCACCGGCAACATTTACGTCGATGTTGACCCCGACGACGTGCACGCGGACTGCCACCCCGGCAATAACTTCGGCGCCGACGCCTTCGATATCTGCCCCGGCTGATCGATCGCGACCTACCAAGAGCCCGGGCGACCGCTGTAAAGCGGCCGCCCGGTTCTCTTTTGTACGACCTGACCTACACACGAGGCTCGGGCACAACAATGACAGAGCCCGTTCTCGAGGCCTCAATGAGCCTCAACGAGCCTCAAGACGAAGCCGTACGCCGTCACGAGGACGCAGGGTGATCGACGGCCGCAACGGCAACCGCGGCGGCTGTGCGAGCCGAAACCGGTAGCGCCGCACGATCGTCGCTAGCAGGAGCACGGCCTCCGTAAGGGCAAAAGTATTGCCGATGCAGATCCGCGGACCGCCTCCGAAGGGCATGTAGGCGTGTCGCGGCAGCGTTCGCTCAAACTTTGCGGTCCACCGCTCTGGGCGAAAGGCCTCGGGCTCGGGGAAACGGTCGGGATTGCGGTGCAGCGCCCACATAAAGAGCGCGACCTCGGTGCCCTTGGGGAGCTGAAAACCGCCGATTTCGACATCCTCGATCGCCTGGCGCCCGATCGACCAGGCCGGCGGATAGAGCCGCATCGACTCCTTGATCACACGCTGGCAAGTAACCAGGGAGCGCACATCTTCAAAGGTCGGTGAGCGCTCGCCGATCACCTCGCTCACCTCAGCCGCCAGCGCCTCCTGGAGGTCGGGCCGCCTCGCCAGCAAAAAGAGCGTGTAACTCAGGTTTAGGGCGGTCGTCTCGTGGCCCGCGAGAAAGAGCGTCATGCACTCGTCGCGGAGCTGCCGGTCGCTCATGCGGGTGCCGTCCTCGTCCTGAGCGCTGAGCAGGATCGAGAGCAGATCGCTGCCCACCTCGCCGCTGTGTCGACACTCGCGGATGATGCGCTCGAGCAAGACATGCACACGTCCGAGCGACGCACGGGCCCGCCGGTTGAGCGGTGTCGGCACCCAAAGCGGCAGCCAAGTGCCCGCGTATCGCAGCATCGCCAACTCGATCGCCTCGCCGACAACCGCCGCGGAGCCCGAAACATCGGTGCCAAAAAGTGTATGACCGACGATTTCGAGGGTGAGTCCCATCAGGTCGCGATGCACATCTCGGACCTCGTGATCGCCAAATCCATCGACCATCGCCTCGGCCAGGCGCACCATGTCGGGCACGTAGGCCTCGATTTGCCGGCGATGAAAGGCCGGCTGGATCAACCGCCGATGGCGTCGCCAAGGTGCCCCCTGAGAGGTCAGGAGCCCGTCTCCCAGGATCTCGCGCAGCCGCCGGGTGTAGGTATCCTTGATAAAACTGTGATGTTTTTTAACCAGGACCTCGTCGATCGCGTCGAGATCCTGGACCACGTAAAAACTGACACCCGGCAGGGGTAACCAGAGCAGCGGCGACCCGGTTTTGGCGAGGCGCTGAGTGTAGGCGAGAGGCGCCTTGCGAAGTGCCTGTACACGTGTGAACAGGGAGCCAGGCGCCCGTGGGGGTCGCCTCACACCTCTGCCGAGCAGCCCCCGCCTAAACACCGACATGGTGTCATCCTACGCGATGCGCAGTCGTTCCTCCCACAAGTTTGTCGCGCTTAGGGGGCGAGCTTTTTGCCGGCCCCATCGCAGAGCGCCTGCACCTGGGAGCGCGACTCCGCCGGCAATTGTCGCAGGATCCACCGAGCGTCCTCGAGATCGCCGAGACGGCAGGTGCTGCGACCCATCACCTCGAGAGCCTCGACGGTGTGCTCACTCCCGTAGCTCTCGCTCGCGAGCCGGTAGGCCTCAGCATGTTCGCCCCTCTTCTCGGCAGCCCTCGCCCTGTCAACGAGTTCGCGGGCCCCCTTTGAGGCGGGTCGCAAAACGGTCGGCGGGGGACCTGTTCGCCCTCCAGCTCTCACTGCCTCGCCCGCTCCGCTCGCATCGCCGTAGCCGCTGATGAAACCAAAGCCGCCGCTCGCGACCAACGCCCCGGCGGCCAGCACCAGGGCAGCGACAACCCAGAGCCAGTAGCCGCCGCCTCCGCTCGCATCATCGACCTCGCCAAAGCCCGATCGCGCGGCCCCGTCAATCACCGGCAGACGCACCGTGGCGGCGCTCT
>CAYYUP010000041.1:16502-45187 GCA_964474905.1 uncultured Nannocystis sp.
CTCGTCAGCACGCTCGTCAGCACGCTCGTCAACACGCTCGTCAGCACGGGGTGCCGCGGGATGCCCGGCGTGCACAGTCGATGCCTTGGGGCTCGCGGCGTTGCGGCGGATCAACACCGGCGGTGTAGTGCTGCCCAAGGCTGCGGGCTCCAGCCCCTGCGGCCGCCTCCGTACCTGAGTGTCATCGACAACGCGTTGCGGTGCCGTATCCGAGCCCGGCCTCGGGGGGCTCGGCACAGTCGCCTCTGCATGGCCATCATCGATCACCTGAGGCCTGCCCTCGACCGACAGAGCCCGCGGCCGTTTGCGGGGGATCGCTTTCGGCGGCGAAGGCTCCTCTCTTTCGGTATGCACTCGCCGCGTCTCTGGAGGCGATGGAGGCGGTGGCTCTTCGTCCGCCTGCAGATGCGAAGACGACGAAAAAGTCTCCGCGCCCTCGAGCTCGCCGCTGGCCTCCTCCGCACTGGCCTCCATCGCGGCAGCCAACTCATCGACACCTTCGTCCGCCTCGAGCGCAGCGGGCTCTTCGCTCGCCGCATCGTCCTCCTCGAAATAGGGCGACGCCATGATCATCGTGTCCCCCCGGCTGCTCGATCGCACCGCCCCCTGGCCCCCACCCCGACCCCGTCGTACCGCCGGTAAATGCTTTGCCTTCACCACCTGGAGCGCGTCGACAAAGGCACTCATCGTCGGAAACCGATCATCGGGGCGCTTCTCCAGCGCCCTCAGGATCACGGCTTCCAGCTCCTCCGAGATCTTGGCCGCCGGCGCGACCTCCCGCAGCGACGGCACAGGACTCATCAGGTGCATCGCCTCGAGACGTGCGGCGTTATTGTCGAGAAAAGGGACCCGCGCGGTCAGCAGCTCGTAGATGATCACACCGAAGGAATAAACGTCGGTGCGCACATCCAGGCGCTCCCCGGTGCTCAGCTCGGGCGCCCCGTAGCGCGCGAGGCTGACGACGTGGTTGCCGTTCTCCCGCCACTGGCGGCGGACGATCAGCTCGTCAACGGCGCTGTTGATCAGCTTGACGGACTCCGCCCTTGGCCGCCCTCGGAGGCAAAAACAATTGCTCGACTGGAGGGTCCCGAGCACCGGCCAGTTGCCCTCTAGCAGCATCTCGCGGTGGTGCTCGGCGATCAGCCGGCCGATCGTGACAACCAGCGTCCGCGCCTGCGCCCAACTGAGGATCTTGCGCTTGCGCAGGAGCGCCGCCAGGTTGTCGCCCTGGAGGTAGGGCATGACGACAAAGAGGTCCTCGTTGCTGAGGATCCCGACATCGGTGATATCGACGATATGGCCGGAGCCTTCCTCGATCGACGTGGCCTTGATCCGCCGCTGCAGACGCTGGCGCAGATGCGGCAGCGTCCGCGAGTCAAACGAGAGATCCGGGATCAGCAGCTTGACGACGACCTTGCTCTTGGTCGCCGCGTCCTCCGCGAGGTAGACCGTGCCGGTCGACCCCTCCGCGAGCTCACGCAGGATACGGTAGCGACTCGCCAATCGCTGACCGAGGATCGTCGCGGCGCTCATGTGCGGCGAGGATAGCGCGTGCGGGCTGTAAAACCTACAGCGTACAAGGCCCCCAGCGGGCATCAAGAGCCCTTTAGCCCCCAGGGATGAGCCTCGCCGCGAGTGCCCGCTCCCCATCGCGCTCCCCGAGCCACGTGCTCTCGCAGGGGATCCGAGACCCCGGCGTACCCGCGACGGGAGCGAGCAACCTCTCTGAAGCGGGCAACTGCCTTCGCGACCAAACTCAGCCTCGAAGTGCCGCAACGACCAAGCCCTCCTCGACCTCCCGGCGCGGCGGTTCACGCCTTGCTCGCCAAAGCGCCGGCTCGGCGATGCCACCCTCTGCTGCGAGCCTCTAGCCCCTGCGAGCGAGCCCCCACGAAGCCTCGCTCGCCTAGTTGACCTTCCACTTCGGCACTGTGCGGTCAGCGATCAGCGCGGACGGGTAGTCGACGAAGTCGATGACACCATCGTTGTTGCCGTCGACACAGGCCGGCACCTCGCAGCCGATATAGGCCTTGGACACATCGCTGCTGTCCTTGGTGTAGTCGTATTTGCGGGTGAAGTTCATACAAATCGCGCCGTCTGGACCCCACATTGCCTCGACATCCCAAAGCCCCACGGTCACCGGCACCATCACACCAAGATCGTCGTAAATGTCGAGCTGGTGGCCATTTTCTGTATGGTGGATACCGGTCCCGCAGTAATCCGCGCGCTTCGCGCGAAGGCAGGTTTGATGATAGCCATCGAGGGACGTGCCCCCATGTGTCTTGCCAGGCACGTAACCCCAAAGCGCACAATCTGCCAGGGCCGCACCGGCACAGGCCCAGGTCGATCGATCGCTCGCACTTGAGATCAAGGTCGCGGTATCTTCGTTCCACTGTCCCCTGAGTTGAATCGACTTCGCGTCGTTCTCACAGGCATTTTGCCAACTGCCACCGGGGAGTTGGCGCTGTTTGATCGTCTGCATAATGAGGCCACTAGAGAGCGTCTCCATCTCGGTATGAGAGAGTTCCCAATTGCTCTTGACGAGCGTCTCGGGGTCTTCGTACTCCATCTCGATCCGAAGACCCTCGAGGTCTGTGCCCACGACAGTCTGAGCGTTGGCATCTACGAGGCTGAGTTGGTTCGCAGCCATCGTCGGCGCCGTCATATTCAACCCATTGAGCGAAAATGCCTTAAGGGCAAAACCGCCCACACGATCACTATTGAGGCGTCTACCGTTAAGCCGTCTACCGTTGACAACTGCCCCATTCATAACCTGTGAATTATCCTCGTAGTTACGAAAGGAGAGACGCCCTTCATCATCGACCCAACTCCCGAGCGGCTCGTCGTAGGGGCTCTCTTCTTCAGTATCGCAAGCGGACGCCGCCACCAGCACCACAATGAAGGAAAATACACACTTGAATCGACTCTGCATAACCAGCACCCCAAGAGCAACCTAGCACAGACAGGGGGCTGCTGACCACAGCGTTTATTTATTTTTCAATTCCGAGTAGGAAACACATACGCGCATTCCCGAACTCCAATCGCGAAAGCCCTCGGGGACGACCCCACGATTGTAGGAGTACCCTTGAATCGAATCATAGGGAAAGGCTCCACCTCGGATAATGAACTCATCCACATCATTTGCTGAGGCCACCCACTCAACTGCATTTCCTGCGGAATTGTAGAGTCCAAAGGGAGTCCTCGAAACCGCAAAACTCCCAATTGCCACAGGCCCGAGCACGGAGGCTCCGAAACCAAACGTCTGTTGGAAATTTGCATCCTCTGCACGGAGATTATTTCCATGGCCAAAGCTGCGCCCATCCGCACCCCGGACGGCACGCTCCCACTCCGTCCCTGTACAGAGTCGCGCCTCGGGCAACCGACCTGTGTGCCCCAGCCACTCGACATATGCCTGGGCATCTCGCACACTTAGGCCCACAACTGGCCATCGTGTCCACTCTTGCTCAGCGAACTCACTCCGCCCGCCAAAGACGATACTGGCCCCCTCTGCGGCGGTCTTAGCCTCCCCGCCCGCTCCGAAGGTCAACACCCACTCGCCCTCCACCTGCTCGAGCTTAACCCCCTCTGCATTCGGCAGAAGCGCCGCCCGCTCCGCCTCCGGCAGGGCCTCTAGAAATTCGATCCATTGCGCGAATGAGACCTCCTCGCGGCCGATCAGATAACCCTCGGTCGTAACACTGTGCTGCGGCGATGCGTAAAAGAAGAGCTTGCGCATCGTCTCGGAATCTGCGCTGCCGAAGAGAAAACGCCCCGGAGGTACATACACAAAACCCTCCGGGATCATATCAAGATCGGGCATTGAAAACTCGATCTTTACGATTTCATTTCGTTGCACTATCACTGGGTAATTCACGGATACACCCGCGCTCGCAAAACGCAGGAGATAGGACCCCTGGTCGAGCGGCACCTCCGCCAGCGGAGTCCGACCAAGCACGCGCATTTCACCGAGCACATAGCGCTCGTTCTCATCTATCGTGTATCTCCCAATGCTGACATCTGTGTCGACCGGATGTACTGAAATCGCAATCCCCCCGGGAGCCTCCCACCTTTGCACATATTCGCCGCTTCGGTCGTAGAGCTCTAGGCGCTCGCGAAACTCCTCTGCCTGCTTTTGTTGGTGTTCCTGCTCCGCTAATCGTGCTCGCTCGTAGAGGACCTCTGCGATTAATTGGTGGGCATCTTTATTCTGAGGATCGAGAATCTGTGCGGCCTCGAGCGACTGGAGGCTTTCTTTTAGGTGTCGATCCACGAGCGCGGTCAATTTAACGACCTCTACCCATGCATCCTCGCCTGCGGGTGCGTGCATCGAATCAAAGCTCGCGAAGGCCGCAACGCGCCGCTGCTGACGAACCTCTAAAACTCTCCGGCCCGCAGCTAACGCCCCACCAGCCTCGCGAATCCTCGCAGCCACACGATCCTGCAGCACCTGGTACTCCTGGAGCTTGACACCGCCGTACACGGCCGCAAGCAGAAGCGGGATCACAACCATCGCCGCCCGCCGCAGCCGCCGACCCCGAGCCCGAGCACGCCGGCTCGTCCGCAAAAAATCAGACTCCCGAGGCCGCAAGGCGTCACTATCGAGATAGAGCCCCGCGCGTGTCAGCGCCGCGGTCCCCCATAGCGCATCGCGGGGCTTGCCTAGGCGCTCCCACTCGCTCGACGCGGTCTCCAACGAATGCAACAGGATCCGCCCCTCGCGCTCCTCGTCGAGCCAGCCGCGCAGGGTCCCCCAGCCGCCGATCAACGCCTCGTGGGCGATCTCAAAGAAAATGCCCTCGGCGCTCTCGCGGACGACCAAGAGCCGCGTCCGCACCAACGCCTCCAGGGCCGTGCGCGCGTCAGCGGTATCGGTATTGGCATTGGCATCACCATCGCCCGCGAGCGTCAGCTCCCCCTCGCTGAGGTTGGCGCGTGTATCGTCGATCGTTACCAAGCGCACGAGAATCCGCCTGGCCTCGCCGCGCGCCTTTGGCAGGAGCGACGCGAGCACACCATCGCCGTGCCGCGCGAGCGCCCCTGTGACCCCGCCGATGCGCTCCAGATCCGCGCGTGTGATCATGCCACTCGCGGTATCACGGACCGACCAGAGTTCGGCGAGCGCGAATTGCAGGAGCGGCAAGGAGCCGTCAATGCCCGCGTCGACGAGCTCGCAGACCAGCTCCTCGGAGGCGAAGCGCACCCCCTGAAGCTCGGCCGGACCTGTGATCGCCTCGGTGGTGCTCGCCCGCGTCAGCGGTCGCAGCAGGTAGATCGCCCGCGCAATCTCCTCCCCGAGTTCGGGGATCTCGGCGACCCGGGTCAAAAAATCCCCGCGGGCCGAGGCCAGCAGACGCACCCCCGGAATGCCGGCCGCGATCTGCGAGAGCACCTCGCCGACCACCGCAGCCTGCTTCCGGTCGCTGATCGTCACCAACTCCTCGAGCTGATCGATGAAGATCACCAGACCACGGTTCTTGCCCAGGCGCTTGCGCAGATACCAGCCAAAGGCCACGGCTGATGCCTGGATCATGCCGTGAATGACCTCTTCGTCGATCTCGAGGTAGCCGGCGAGGGTCGAGACCAGCACTTGGAGCGGCTTGCGCCCGGGCATCATCGCCAGGCTCACCCAGGCTCGCTCAGGCTCGATCGCCCCGTCGAGCATCAGCGGCAGCACTCCAGCCCGACAGAGCGATGATTTTCCGACCCCCGAATCGCCCGCAACCAGGACAAAAGCGTCCGCCCGCAGGCGCTCCACCACCGCCCGAATTTCGACGCTGCGACCAAAAAAGAGCGAGCGGTGCTCAGCCTGAAATGCCTGCAAGCCGCGATAGGGATTGCCCGTCGGCAGCTGGCGGTCGCGACCCCGGGGCGTGAGGATCTCGAGGGCCGAGCGCAGGGCCTCACCCGAGGTGTAACGCTCCCCCGGCTGTGTCCGCAGGCAGCGCTCGATGATCGAGGCAAAGCGAGGATCGACGCCGGGCGCCGCCTCTTGGATCGGACGATAGCTGCCGGCGAGTACCGCAGTCGCCAGCTCGACAAGCGAGAGCCCCGCGTAGGGCGTGCTGCCGACGACCAGCGCGTAAAGTACGACGCCCACCGCGTAGACATCGGAGGCCCTTGATCCCGGCTCGCCGTGCCAAAGTTCCGAGGCCATGTAATGCGGCGTTCCCATCAGAGCGCCGACCTTCGTCAGACTTGGCGACGCACCGGCCTCGGAGAGCCAGCCGGGCGCCGCCTGCTGCTCCTGCGACACCTGATCGCCGGGGCCCGTATCGTCGGATTCAGACGGCCCCTGCAGCCGATTTGCGAGGCGCGCGAGCATCGTCTCGCCGCGCCACTCGGCGTCGAGCGCAGTGATCCTGGCGATCACCCCGGGTGGCAGGGCACTCACCTCGAGACGGCGGGCCGGGTTCACCACGTCGCCCCGCTCTGTGCTCCCCTCCGCAACCTCCTCCGTCTTCGCGACCCCCTGTCCGGCCTCTGGGGACAGACTCACAGCTGGACTCGCTGCGTCCTCTTCGAAGTCGTCCTCTTCGCAGTCGCGGATCACCGCACCGGTCGCCGGCAAGCTCTGCGATCGACCGCTCGGGACGCTTGAGGGCTCAGGATCTCGCATCAATTTGGCGAGGCTAAAATCGAGGATCTTCACCTCGCCGGTGACCTCGTCGATCATCACGTTGGCGAGCTTGATATCCCGGTGCAGCACCCCGCGCCGGTGGGCATTGGCGAGGCCCCGCGCGAGTTTGATCGCGATCTCGTGGGCTCGCTGCCAAGTGATCGGCAGCACCAGTTCGTGCAAGCTCTTGCCGCGGATAAATTCGCATACGAGATAGGGACTGCCGTCGAGCTCACCGACCCGGTACATCGTCATGATGTTCGGGTGATGCAGCCGAGCCGCCGCTCGTGCCTCGACGAGGAAACGCTCGCGCTCTCTGGTGCTCGCCTTGAGCGAGGAGATAAATTTGATCGCTACCGGACGATCCAAAACCCGGTCGTGGGCCAAAAATACCTGACCCATGCTGCCGCGCCCGAGCAGCCGAACCAGACGGTACTCATCGAACTCCTCGGGCGGGCTCCATTCGTCGGGCTCGGGAACCCCAGAAGAGACAGAGTTCGCAGACCCAAGCTCCTCCCCCTCAAGACCCTCGCTCGCACCAACCATGAGGCTCACCTACGTGTGGTTTTACCACGGCAATAGACCGACACTGCACGACTGCCCGCGCATGCATGGCGCAACGATCGCGAAGAGGTCCGCCACAAGAAGCTGGGCAACAACGCCCCAGGCGCGGTCACACGCGATCATCAGCGATTCTAAACGCCGACTCTACGCATTGCCCAATGCACCTACAGCCCCAGATCTCGCGAAACTCCGGTGTGCGCGCAAGTCACTCCAGAGCGGAATTTTCGCTCACTCGTAACCCATGAGCACCGCGAGCACCAGGGCGATCGAGCCGGCGATCCAGAGCTTGACCATTAGCGGCATGATGAAGCGCAGCCAGCGATCGTAGGGGATGCGCGCAAGCCCGAGGATGCCGATCAGCACCGCGTTGGTCGGCACCACCATGTTGGTAAAACCGTCACCAAACTGGAAGGCCAATACCGCGGTCTGTCGGCTGACACCGGTGATGTCGGCGATCGGCGCCATGATCGGCATGGTCACGTAGGCCTGGCCCGAACCCGAGGGGATGAAAAAATTACAGATGCTCTGGATCGCGTACATGCCGACCGCCGCGAGCTCCGGGCCCGCCTGGGCGAGCGGCCGAGCGATGCCCTCGACGATCGTATCGATGATCTGGCCGTCCTCTAGCACCACCTGGATCGCCCTCGCAAAGCCGATCAGCAGCGCCGTCGTCGTCAGCTCGGCGGCCCCCTTGCAAAACTCCTTGGCGCTCTTGTCTGCGCCCAGGCGGGCGATGGCCGCAACCACCAGGGTCAGGCCGAGGAAGGCGGCGCCCATTTCGACGAGGTACCAATGCCAGCGGGCGATACCGATGACCAGCAACGCCAGGGTCGCGACCGCGAGCGCCAACACCAGGATGTGGGTGCCGCTTAGGCGCTCCGCCTTGCCGCCGAGACTCCAGGCGGGATCGGGGGCAATGTCAGCGACCAAGCTGGCGCTGCGATCCTCCCGCACCCGCTTTGAGTAGCGCCACACGTGGTGGATGCCGATCAGCGCGAAGGGGATCGTCAGCGCCAGGCGATAGCCGATCCCAGAGGTGGGCGCCAAGCCGGCGACCTCCTGGGCGATGACCACAGTGAAAGGGTTGATCGCAGCGACGCCATAACCGACGCCGTAGCCGACCACCATGATCCCGATCGCCGTGACCGCATCCATGTCGAGTTCGATCGCGAGCGTCAGCAAAACTGGCACAAAGGGCAGGTACTCCTCGGCCATACCGAGGGTGCTAGAGCCGACCGTGAAGACCAGCATCGTGATCGCGATCAGGAGGCCGCTGCGCCGGCCCAGGCGGGCGATGAGCTGCCCCAGGGCCGCATCGATCGCTCCGGTCGCGCGGATGACTGCGAGCGCGCCGCCGATGATAAAGACAAAAAAGATGATCTCATGGCTGGCCGCAAAGCCCCGCGGGATCGCGGTCAGCACCGTCCACGGCGAGAGCATCCCCGAATCCGGCAGGGCCGCGTAGGTGCCGGGCACAATCACCTCGCGACCGACGTCATTGGTGATCCGGGTGAAGGCACCTGCAGGCAGGATGTAGGACGCCAGGAGGGCGAGAACCGACATGCCGAGCAGAAGCACGAGAGTGTGGGGGACGCGGAATCGGGACGCGCTCATCGCCGCGCATTGTACGATCGCGGCCGCGCTCCGGCGCATGCTCTCGCCGACCTATCGATCGACGATGACGCGCGCTCGCGAACCTGGATCGGACCCGACCCATAAACCGCTCGCCACCGAAGTGCGCGGTCCTCGCTTGACCCACCTTTGTGGATCGAGTACGCCCAATACAGAGTGCCTGGATACCGTAGACCCCCGAGATTCGCCTCGATCAGCGGGGCCTGCGCGGCACTCGCGATCCTCGCGCTGAGCCCCGAGAGCGCCGCCTATGCCCCCAAGGCCGGTGCCCACAGCCAGGTGACCTTTGAGGTCGCCAGCGGGCCCACGCCGCGCCGCGCACGAAGCTTTCGAGGCCAAGCGACGACGTCCGCGGCCAGCACAGCGCTGCGCCAGCTCGAGGCCGACCTGGGCCCGACCTGGACCCGCTGGGACGCCGCCACCGGTGTGCCCTCCTATGTGATCCCGCGGGGTCATTCGAGCGAAGGGATCTCCGCCGACCCCTCACGGGCCCGCACCTTCGCCGATGGCCTGCTCACCACGCACCTGGACCTGCTCGCCCCCGGCTGCTCGCGCGCCGACTTCACGATGGTCAGCAACCGCGAGGACAGGGGCCTGCGCACCGTCGGTTTTGTCCAGCGCTACGGCGGTCGCGAGGTCGTCGGCGGCCAACTCTCGCTCCGGATCCGCAACAACCACGTCAGTGCGATCGTCTCGCAGGCGATCCCCTGCGCCGCCCTGCCCACCGGCAAGGTGTTGATCAGCGATGCCAAGGCCAGCCAAAGCGCCCGCGCCTGGATCGCCGAGGCCGAAGCTGCAGCTCAGACCACCGCCGTCAATATCGGCGATCCGGTGATCCTGCCGCGCATCGGCGATACCGCGATCCTGAGCGCCGATCTGGTGATCCCCGTCATCGTCGAGACAAGCACGCCCAAGGGTCGCTGGCGGGTCTACATCGACGCCACCACCGGCGCGCCGACAGCTCGCGAGTCGCTCCTGCACTACGCCGCCGATGTCCGCTACAACGTGCCAAAGCGCGGCCCCCAGGGCGCTCGTTACAACGCGCCCCCGGCCCTGGTGATCCTCAACTCCGGCGGCCAAGAGTTGCTCACAGATGCCAACGGCGTGCTCGCGATCGACGTGCCCACCCAGCTAAACGCGACCGTGCAGGGCCCGCTCGCCACGGTGATCAACGAAGCCGGCGAGGCCGCGACCTCCGACTGGGTGCTGAGCCCGGGCGAGACCCTGGTCTGGGATCAACACAGCAACGAACTCATCGACGCTCAGCTCTCGGCATTTGTGCACACGATGCTGGTCAAGCAGCACGTCTTTGCCATCGATCCAAACAACGCCTTTTTGGCCAAGCAGATCGCGGTGTATGTCAATATCGCCGATGTTTGCAACGCCTTCTCCGACGGCAATTCGATCAACTTTTTTATGTCCGGTGACGGCTGCGCCAATACGGCGAGGATCTCCGACGTCATCTACCACGAGTTCGGCCATTCGGTGCACACGGAGTCGCTGATCCCCGGCGTCGGTGCCTTCCACGGGGCACTCAGCGAGGGCATCTCGGACTACCTGGGGGCGACGATCACCGGCGACTCCGGCCTCGCCCGCGGCTTTTTCAGCGACCAGCCGGGCGAGCCGCTCCGCGAGATCGACCCCGAGGGTTACGAGTGGCATTGGCCCGAAGACCAGGGCGAGGTGCACGACGAAGGTCGGATCATCGCCGGCGCTCTCTGGGATCTGCGCAAGATCCTCCGCGGCAAGCTCGGGGCCGCAGCCGGGGCTGCACATACCGACATGCTCTGGTACGAATCCATCCGCCGGGCGGTCGACCTGCCTTCCATGTACATGGAGTCGCTGATCGCCGACGACGATGACGGCCTGCTCAGCAATGGCACCCCCAACGGCTGCGAGATCGCGGCGGCCTACGGCGCCCACGGCCTGCGCACCATCGAGGTCGAGGTCTCCGACGTCAGCCTCGAGCCCGAAAGCCCCGCCGGCTACCCGGTGCATGTCTCCAGCGACAGTGTGCTCGGCGGCTGCCCGGGCGGCGGTCCCCAAGGCGCGAGCCTCCGCTGGCGCCTGCGCGGCCAACCCGGCACCGAAGGCACCCTGGCGATGACCAGCGACGGCATCGGCGGCTTCACGGGCCTGATCCCGAGCCAGGTCGACGGTGTTGTTGTTCAGTACCAGGTCGAGGTTAAAACAGCCTCCAATACCACCCAACAAAAGCCGAGCAACGCCGCCGATCCCTGGTACGAATTCTACGTCGGCGACGTCGAGCCGATCTATTGCACAGACTTTGAGAGCGACCCCTTCGTCGAAAATTGGTCCATCAGTGGCGTAAGCTCAGACTTCGAGTGGGCCGCTCCTGGGGGCATCAGCGGCCTCGATCCCGACGCCGCGTTCTCGGGCCTGATGGCCATTGGCAACGACATCACCAACGACGGCGGCTACGACTCCTTTGCTGACGGCCTCCTGGTCTCGCCGAGCGTCGGCACCGGCGACTACAGCACCGTGCGCCTGCAGTACCGACGCTGGCTGAGCGTCGAGGACGGCTTTTACGATCAGGCCCGGATCTACGCCGGCGGCTCGACCGTCTGGGAGAACCGTGCCTCTGACATTGAGTTCGACGCCGATGTGCACCACGTCGACGGCGAGTGGCGCTTCCACGACGTCGACCTCAGCGCCGCGATCCTCGACGGTACCGTCAGCGTCGCCTTCGCGCTCCAAACCGACGGTGGCCTAGAGCTCGGCGGTTGGACGATCGACGATCTCTGCATCGTCGGCGTAAAGCCGGCCGCGGGCATCTGCGGCGATGGTTTTGTCGACCCCGGCGAGGGCTGTGACGACGGCAACAACTTGGGCGGCGACGGCTGCAGCGCGACCTGCCAGCCCGAGGTCGTCGGCGAAACAGACAGTGACACCGGCACCGGCACCGGCACCGGCACCGACACCGACACCGACACCGACACCGACACCGGGGCAACCGGGGGCGCCGGCTTTGATCTCGTCGACCGCGGCTGCACCTGCACGACCTCTCGCCCGACTCCCGGCGAACGGGCTCCCTGGCTGGCACTGCTGCTGCTGCTCGGCCTCCGTCGCCGTCGCCGCTAACGAGCAACAATCGCGCGATGGTTCGTGCAACCCACGCTCGCATCAACGGGCGAGCAGCGTCAGCTGTGACGCGGTGCTACCGTGCCTCCATGGCCGACTCCAGGCAACGTCCAGCCGGTGCTGGGGACCCACCGGCAACCCAAAAACCCCGACCAGCCCACCGGGCACGCATTGCGATCTTCTGCGCCTCTGCCTTCGCCCTCGCCCTCGTGCTCGCGTGTTCCCCCTCTGAGCAGGCCTTCGCGGAGCGCCGCGCCCGGGAGGTCTCCGTCGAGGCCGGCAAGACCGCGAGCCAGCACGCGCGTCGGATCCTCCGCCAGACCCAACGCGAACTCCAAAAGCTCGAAATCGAGACCCGCAACCGTGCCAAGGGGCTCCGCCAACGCGGCCGCGATACCCTGGATAAGCTCGACAAGCTCGACAAGCTGGGCCCGCCAGCCGCGACTCGCCCGCCAACGCACAGCGACACCGCGCTCCTCTGCAAGGGGGACAGCTGCACGATCGATCGGGGCACCGTGATGCTCTACGCAAAGGAGCCGATGATGCTCCTGCACGAGGGCGCGGTTCTCCCGATCGCCGGCGGCGGCCTGCAAATCCTCAGCCTGCGCGCCGATGGCCTCGGCAAACGCCTGGGTTTGCGCACCGGCGATGCGCTCGTAAGCGTCGATGATGCCTCGCTAACCGCGATCCTGAGCGATCCCCAGACCCAACGTAAACTCAGCGTAAAGCGGCAATGGGTGCTCACAATTCGCCGCGATGATCAGCTGATCAAAAAATCGATCGAACTCCGCTAAGGCCCCCAAACAGTTGCCCTACGACGAACCATGGCATTAATCTGCCGCTGATGGCGTCGATCTCGATCAACGGCTGCGACATCTACTACGAGGACAGTGGCGGCCGGGGCAGACCCGTTGTCATGCTCTCCCACGGATTGCTCTGGAGCTCCGCGCTCTTCAGGGCTCAGGCCGAGGGCCTCCGCGATCGCTACCGAGTGATCTGCTACGACCATCGCGGCCAGGGCCGGTCATCTGTCCAACGTGGCCGATCCATTACCATCGAAACCTGTTACCGCGACGCAGCCGCGCTCATCCAGGCGCTCGGCGTCGGCCCCTGCCACTTCGGCGGCCTGTCGATGGGCGGCTTTGTCGCGATCCGACTCGCCACACGCCGGCCCGATCTGCTGCTCTCCTGTGCCCTCATCGAGACCAACGCCGAGGCCGAAACCCGGGCCAACATCCGCTCCTATCGCCGTCTCAACCGCATCGTACGCTGGCTCGGCATCCGCCCGGTGGCGGATCAGGTGATGCCGATCATGTTCGGCCAGAGCTTCATGAGTGACCCCGCGCGAGCCGCCGATCGAGCCCATTGGCGGGCCCAGCTAGTGACCAATCGGCGCTCGATCTACAGGGCAGTCAACGGCGTGATCGAACGGGGCAGCGTCACCCACGAGCTGAAAAACATTCGCACGCCAACCCTCATTATCGGAGCTGATGAGGACGTCGCGATCACTCTCGAAGGATCCCGACGCCTGCACGCGGCGATCCCCGGATCGAAGCTGGTCGTCATCCGGGGTGCAGGTCATCTGAGCACCGTCGAAGCGCCAAGAACGGTCACCGCCACCCTTCGAAGCTTCATCGACGCGGTCGAGGCCAATACCACTGTTGGCGCAGGCGGCAGCATAGTGATGGCCGATGCCAAGGCCTCCTCCACCGGTGCACCGCCCTGAGCGGAGCCCTGATGCGACGCCCGAGGATCCTGGTCACCGGTTTTTGCGACTGGCGCGAGCTCGGCGAGCCGCCGGTTCTCTGGCGCTGCCGTGACAATCCAAGCGGCCGTCTGCTCACCGGAAATGCGACAACAACCGCCAGCCCAGTCTTCACAGGTCCCCTCGCCTGCCTCCTCCACAACACCGACGCGCTAGACGCTGATTTTGCCCTCCTGCCGGTGGTTTGGGGCGCATTTCACGGGTTGTCGATCACCGGCTACGACGCCCTTTTTCACCTCGGTCTGGGCTGCCAAGCGCCGGGCCTGCTGCTCCTAGAGGACGGTGCGAGCAATCGGCGCGAGCGCAGAGACGCAGCCCGCGAGCTGCCCGAGACAGCCGTCATCGACAAGCAGGGCCCGTGCACGCGACCGCTTAGCCCAGCCGCCAGTGCCAGCCTGCACCGCCTCGCAAAAGAACACAGCGTCCACGGCTATCAGATCCAGCTCGCCAAGCCTCGCCCAACAAATGTCTATCTTTGCAACGAAACCCACTATCTCTCGCTGCAGGCAACCGCAGAGCTCAGCCGCCAGCTCGGCCGCGACATTCGCTCCTACTTTATCCATCTACCCGCAGTCGCCCAGGCCAACCACAGGGAGCTGAGCGCCGCTTTAGCTCGAATCATTTGCACACTGATGAGTGATGCTCTGGCCCCCTGAGCCCACACAGATCGCCAAAGACCAGCCGCTGCGGTTCTTCCTCACTCACCCGTGTGCACGAGTCACCATTGTCGAACGAGTTGACATATTCGGCACTCACAAATGTCGAAATTCTACATTCTACATTCGACTAGGCAACTCCCGGTCGAGTTCGAGAAGCGTTTAACCGCGGAGAAACCGCCCAGCCCGGCGTACAATCGGTATCCATTGTTCGGTAACGTTCAGGGCTCTCCCACGCTCGCCGATGCTCGTTTCAGGGGCGCCATGCCGCCCCCACGCCGAGTACAGGGGCGAGCGCTGCCGATATAAAGGCGGCCACCAGCACGCATACCCCAGCCTCGCAATTACGCGAGACGCAGGCTGACAGGCGAAAACATACTAATTGCGCCATCGTGCACATGACGATCAAGCTTTCTCCCTAGACTCGTCGCTGCAGTCGGTCAATACTTCCTCGAGATCCTCCTCTGTATGCACATCACGAGCCCCGTGACTCGTGATGTAAAGGTGGGCCTCCGGCTCTCGGAGCAGGCTCCGACCGAAGGTTGTATCAGGTGATGAAAACATCCGTGCCCAGAGATATTTCCGAACGCGGGCAGTATCCGCCAAAGAGCGGTAAAGGGGAGTTCAAGCAACGATTTCGGGCCTCCACCTCTTCATCGAGTTGCTCGCAAGAGAGCAGCACTTTGATGAGTTTACCGAGTACTTTGCGCGGTGCTCGATCTGTCGCGGGGCGGTGTACAGATCCGGGCGAAAGGTCGGACGGCAAAATCAGTCTACCGACAGTCTTGACATCGTTGTCACCAGCCAAGACCGCGACCCTTGGTTCTGAGACCCGATGCCCGCTGGTGCCAGCGCCCAAGCCGTCCCCCTTTCTGCCTCCTCGACTGACGGCGCCAGAGGCCAAATCGTGGTCATTTGTAGAAATTCTGCGTGCAGCAGGTATGCCCGACGCGGCGTCCGAGATTCGGCAGTTTTCCGCGGGCGACGTGCTTGTCTTGGCGGGCGACGTGCCAAATGCACTCTATGTGGTGCGTCGCGGGCAGATCGTCCTCGATGGCGGAAAGCAGCACCCCGAGTTCACGCTGGGCCCAGGAATGCCCGTACTCTTGCCGGATCTGCTCGATCGGCGAAGCAGTCGATGGACCGCTCGGGCAGCGACATCAGCCTCGGTTATGCGGGTGGACGCGAAGACCGCGCGTGCGTTGGCGGCGAGTTCGGTGGCGATGCGTCACAAGGTAGACGTGCTGCGCTGCGTGGTGTGGAAATCTTCCAGGTCGCAGCTGGTGATCGACGACGCGGGTACAGCGATCCGGGCGGAGTACAGCGGGTCAGCTAGCGAAGTCCAGGTACTGTACCGACTCACTACCCGACGGGTCGTGGCGTGCAGCGGGCGTGATCCACTAAAGAGTTTTGATCGCACAACCTATGACGATATCGGGCGAGGCATCCATCGGGCACTGTACCGTGCCGGTGGCTGTATGGTCGGGCTGGAGGTTGAAGGGCCATGGCACGAGCTGCATCAAGGCTTGCAGGCCCTAGGTGACAGGCGCGCGCTGACAGATGCGGAGCTGATGGGGTTCGAGCGGCACGGATGCCTATTCGACCCGCCCGACGAGGTGGAGATATGCCCCGACGCGATCATCTGCCACTGCCGAGGTCTCACCCGCAGGGACCTCGAAAACGCAATGCGCACCGGGGCGGTCGGTGCAGATGCGCTGATCGAGGCCACTGGGGCGACCACGACCTGTGGTGGCTGCATCGGGCCGGTAGTGGCTCTTGCCGGCGTGTCGGGTTCGGGCATGATCCTCGACGAAGTGCGCGCTGAGACCCACGACGTCCGTGTATTCCGCTTTAGGAGTGAAGGAACCCTGGCACCGTGCAAGGCGGGCCAGCACGTCGTGGTATCGATGGAGGATGACGAAGGCTGGGTGCACCGCCCGTACACGCTCACGTCACCAGCCGGCGAGACAAGGTGGCGAGAGATCGCGGTGAAGCGCGACCCCTACGGGCGCATGGGACGGGCATTGTCAGCCCTCCAGGTGGGTGCGGTGGTTCGCCTTTCCAACCCCCGCGGAGAGTTTTGGGTGGAGGTCGGCGGCGAGGAGCCCGTCGTCTGCCTCGCTGGTGGTATCGGCGTAACCCCCGTAGTCGCGATAGCTCGCACGTTTGCAGCCGAGGGCGCCCATCGGTCTCTCCACATCGAGCTATTCAACACTCTTGGAGTGGACGTGGCTTTTCGCGAGGAACTCCAAGCGATCGCAGCCAAAACACCCACGATCACCCTCAATTGTCACACAACCTTTGAGACCGGCCTCCCGCAGCGGTCGCTGCTTAAGGCCCTTAACACCCGGTTGCCAGGGGCGCGGTTCTATGTATGTGGTCCGCCTGGCTTTACCCGCGCAATGAGTGGACACCTCACGGCAGTCGGGGCCGGGGCTCGCACTCAGGTGGAGCATTTTGCGGCCAAGGCGACCATGAGTGACAGGGCGGTACCTGCATCGGCATCCCGCACAGTCATGCGTTGGCTCACCGGAACCTTGCTTGTGGCCTACGCGATACAGGCGCGGATCGATATTCCCTTTCCGTGGCTGGATGGACTGCGCGACGCCGGGAGCTGGCGTCTGTGGTCTGGTTTAGGATTGGTCGCCTACATCGTGTTTCAAATGTCGCTTGGAGGCTCGCGACTCGGCGGCCATCGCAAGACCTCGGCGTGGCTCTACCACGCCCATCGAATCGCTGGGGTCGGGACGGCGCTACTGCTGTACCTGCACACCCGGAACTACGGAGTGGGATACCAGCTAGTACTCAGCGGCATGTTCCTCGCCAACGCGGGCGTGGGCATGCTCGACAAGACACTCGCTGCCCCCGCGTGCCGAGAGCGTTGGGCTAGCTGGTGGTTACCTCTCCACATCAGCCTATCGATGGGCGTCATTGGAGCGCTCATGTTTCATACCTATATCGTGTTGGCCTACCGATGAGCGCACCCATCCTCAAGAAGCGGCCCTGGATTTACCTCGCAGGGCTCGGCTGCGGACTGCTGGTACTCGCCGGCCTGAACACCTCTGCCGAGAGCTACCATGCTGCGGGCCCGCCCAACCCTGGCCACGAGGATCTGGCCTGTGGGGAGTGCCACCGGCCGGCGGTGGGCACCCCGCGTCAGCAGCTCCAGGCGAACGTGGCGGTACTGCTGGGGCTGCGTGAGCACAAAGCCGCCTTTGTACACCGCGAGGTACGCACCAGCGACTGTCAGGCATGCCACCTGCGCGAGCATGATCGGCACCCGGTTTACCGCTTTGACGAACCTCGCTTTGAGAACGCCCGCGCAAAGCTGGGTGCCAATGAGTGCATGGGCTGCCACGTCGAGCATTCTGGAGAGCGCGCCAGCGTATCCATTGGCCTGTGCGTCACCTGCCACGAAAACATCGAACTCAAAGAAGACCCCCTCGACATTTCTCATGCAACCCTCGCGGCATCGGAGCGCTGGCAAACCTGTCTCGGCTGCCACGACTACCACGGAAATCACAAACACCCTGTTGCGACTGAGCTATTCGACGTGTTGCCCCCGCAAGTGATCGAGGCGTATCTGCTCGATGGTGACTCCCCCTACGGACCTGTGATCGAGCGTGCTCAGACAACTCGCGAGGAGAGCCCATGAACGCATCCCTCTTGTGGAGCGGCCCAGCCGCTTTGCTGGCCCTCACGGTCTACCTCTTTGTCACCGCCCCCGCGGCCCTGCCCGACACTGTCGATGGCAAGCCGGTCGACACTGCAGCGCAGATCCCTATCAACAAACTTTTTGCGCTGATCGCCGCCGAGAATGACGTGATGCGCTTGATGTACACCCAAGAGATCGTGGGCGCAGGCAAGAAAGTGGGACTCGAGTTTAGTGAGCACTGGAAAGAAGATACGGTGCAAGCGGGGCCGCTCCCCGCATTGTTCTTGCGGGAGAGCGCGGCAAGCCTCCAACGCAGTCCGATGCCACTGGGACTGTATCTTGGATCGGACTTCCCTCTCGAGCAGAGCAATCAGTTCGAGGGATTGGCAAAAGAGTACTTCGCCGAGGTAAAAGAGAGTCGCGAACCGCGTTATTTTTACGCAGATGACGTCGCCCGTTACACGGCGATGTTCCCAGACTTCGCGGTCGCGCCCCCCTGCGTATCGTGCCACAACAACCACGAGCAGACTCCGAAGACCGACTGGAAACTCGACGACGTGATGGGCGCGACCACGTGGACATACCCCAAAGCGACGGTGAGTCATGAGGAGGCGCTACAGGTGTTAGCGGCGGCGCGACACGCCTTCGCGACGTCCTATGGCAAGTTTCTTGAGGAGGTCAAGAGCTACGACGACCCGCCAACGATCGGCGATCGATGGCCTCGCGATGGCTATTTCTTGCCGTCAGTGGAGGTATTCATGGCTAAGGGTGAATCGCGTGCCTCGGTCGAAACAGTGCGTCGGTTGCTCGCACTATAAGAGGAATTCAAGGCCGACGGATTGGCTTGAATACTCCCCAGACATGGCCGACGAGCCCCTTCGAGCTCTGTCTGCGGGGAGCCCGCAACTGGACCCGTATGGAGTTCACGGCGACCGCGAATGGATCGCCCCCCAACGGGCGATCAAGGCCTGCATCTGGCGCCGTTTGGGTCAGATCAGGTTGCGATCTGGAGCTTGTTCGACGACGCACCGGCTGCAGATAGGAGCGAAGTCGCAATTTGCGGGCGAAATTTGATACTGTCCGGTTCGCAAGCGCGCCGCGCAGGGCCTGGGGCTCTGAAGTGAAGGCGACACAAGGAAACGAACGGCATGTCCAAAAAAACACGGAAGTTCACACTCGGGCTCGCACCTCTGCTGCTCGCGCTCGTCGGCGGTGGGTGTTTTGCCGACAGTGTGCTCCCCGCAAGCTCACTCTCCGCCGGAGATGCGAACGACACCGACACCGACACCAATGACTCATTCAGCTCGGTCACGATCACGTTGCCGACGATCACGACGGTGACGACCGACCCCGGCACCACGGGGACCGACAGCGGCAGCACCGGCGACAGCCCCACCGAAGGCGATACCGAAGGCGATACCGACACGACGGCGGGCGATGTATTGCCGCCCGAGATTTTTGATGTGTCCCTTGTGCCAGATCCGATTTTCTTCAACGGCGGCATCGAAGTATCGGTGCTTGCGGAGGGCGAGGGCGTGCGACTGACCTACGGCGCGAAGCAGGTCCAGGGCGAGACCACCATCGAACTCGAAGAGGTCGAGCCCGGGGTTTTCAAGGGGGAGATCGCCGTCCTGTCGGGGCTCGATCGACTCAGCAATGAGGACGCCAAGCACAGCGCCACGCTGGTCGCCTGGCTCGACACAGAGCAGGGTCTCGAGGAGAGCAAGCCCGCCCATGCGCCCTACAGCATTAAGCTGCTAGCGCCCGGCAACGAAGGGTTCTGGGAAACCGGCTACGGAGCGGGTACGGGGTTTGGAGAGGTTCGCGCGGTCGGAGCGTTGCCAGGAAATGTCGGCGTTTTAGAGTTTGGCATGGCAGGCAAGGGAAAAAGCCGCTGTTACATCCGTCATCGCACCAAGGGCGGGGCCTGGGAGGCATACCTCGAACTGCTTCCGGATTTTCAGTGCGAGGCTATCGACATGAAGATCGGCGACGACGGCACGATCCATGCGCTCATGCGTCGCAAGACCGACAGCGGCTGGTACTGGGTGCTGATCAAGATCCCGACCTGGGGCGCAGAGCCCCAAGAACTCGGCTACGGCAGCAAGAATCAGGTCGCCTACGCGCTGGCGAAATCTGATGACGGCACGACTGCGGTCTGTGGCTCCGCTCCAACGGCAGAACCGACGGACCTCAGCGACGCGATGATCAAGATCTTTCGGCCCCAGGAATTCGGACAGACGAAGAGGTTTGACTACGACCCCGGAGGGAAAGCGCATACATTCAGCGAGAGCATCAAGGACTGTGCCTTCACCGACAAACAGACCCTTCTTGCTGTGGGCGATGCCGTTGGCAAGCATGAGGGGATTAACATCGACCTAACCAGGCGCTTCGATGTCTTCTACAAGTTGCTCGAGGACGATGGCGACTTGCACGTCGACGACGGCAAGCTGGCAACAGAGAGCTTTGCGACCGCCGTCGATGTCGCAAGCGGGTACGGTGCGGTGATCGCCGGCCACATCTGCAACGGCGACCTTTGCAAGCTCGAGGGCAAGATCTGGGAGATCGACCTCGCGGGGACCCTGCTCTCGCAGACTTCGATCGGGCTCTACGAAATCCCGGCCTTTGCTCCGCATGATGTTGTGTGGAGTCCCGCCAACTACGTGCTTGTCGCCTCTGGCGGTCTTGCTGGCGAAAACACGGCCTTTCTCGTCCGCGCCTACCAGCCCGGAAATCACAAGCCGCTGTGGACCTACAGCCGGCAAGATCCAAACCTCCTCAACGTCGCACTCACCCTCGCGATCGGAACATACGGCGAAGTCTATGCCGGGGGCTGGGGCGCAGACGGCTACCCCGCGTTTGCGATCATCTATGGCTGAGCCGGAAATCACTGGGGGATCAGCGACTCGCAGGCGGTCTCAACCAGCTGCCTTCGCGGACATATCCGCCGACGCCTTCCTCAGTCGCCTGTGCGCCTTGGTGCCGCCCTCCCGCTTCCACAGGACCGCTCCTACGACGTGTTTGCGTCGATTCGGCCTGTACGTGAAAAAGCGAGAACTGGTTGAACTCTGCATAATTCGCGGAGCACACCTGGATTCTACAATCACCAACGCCCTCATTGTGGCAAGAGTGTGACAATGGCGATAACAACGGCATTCCAGGTGGGTCCGTTCATCCTCCGAAACGCGACGATTATCGCGACCTTTTGGGCCGACCTCCTCGACGGCGAAATCGCGGCGCCGATCGATGTGCTCGAAACCAAAAAAACGCATGGACAGGCACAAAGCCCGACGGCACACCTGCCGAGGATCAAGCAAGCCCCACAAGGGCGAGCGTGGACACCTCACGAAGGCAGGCTCAGCGTGGTCGAAATACAGCGCCACGGAGTGCCAACTCGTCGCCCGGCTGATCTGTATCGAGCAGTAGCAACACGACGGTACCTCGAGCGCTTTGGCAGCCGCTTTGGCAGCCGCCCGCTCGGCAACCTGATCGGCTGCGCCACCGTCGGGACTTAACCGCTCGGCCCGCGACCAAGGGCGCACAACGACTTTGCGCCGCTGCCTCTCGAGCCTCGCCGAGCCCCACATACCGAGCGGATGGCTCGACTTCGCGGTTTAAAACCCTTCCCCGAATCTTCTGTCGGCCGTGGTATTTGGGATACTGTGTAGTGACTCTATTCCGTCGCCCCAGGGACCCGTGGACCGCATCGACGCCTGCCTCCTCCGACAGCTCCTCCTGCAGGGCCGAGCGCCCCTTCGCGAGCTCGCGGCGGCGGCTGGCGTGTCGATTGCCTCAACCCATGCTCGGCTCCTCTCGCTCGAGGAATCGGGGATCATCCCCGCACACACCGCGCTGATCGATCCTGCGGTCTTCGGCGGACACACGGTGCTTGTCCATGGGCACTGCGACCGACCTGCGACCGATGCCCTGGTGAGTCGTATTGGAGCTGATGCACGGGTTTTTGAGATCGCCGTCGGCTCCGGCAACGCGCTGACCGTCTGGCTCGCGGTTCGCTCCGAGCAGGATCGAGAGCACGTGCTGGCGATGCTCCGCGAGACCGCTGGCATGGCGAGCCCGGCGACCCACGTGAGCCAACGGCTGTGGCTCCGGGGGGAACCACCGTCGCTCTCTGCGCTCGACGCCGCCATCGCGCTCACGTTGCGAAACCACGGGCGTCTGCCGATTCGCTCGATCGCCCAGCGGGTCCAGGCCAGCGAGCGAAGGGTCCGTGCGCGGCTGAGCCACCTGCTCGACACAGATGTTCTCTCGGTCGCCCCAGCCTACGACCCGGTCGAAACCAACGACCCGTTCGTAATCCTTCTGGTACGCACCGCGACGAGCGATGGCTACGACGCAGTCATCCAGGCCTGCGGCGAAGCGATGATCACATCGCTGCGATTCACCCCTTCGGAGCTCCTTTTCTCGATCCTATGGTCCCCGAAGATGTCGCTCATCGCCGAGCTCACCAACGGCCTCCATGCGCTCCCCGGGGTCGAACACGTCCAAGTCTTGCAGTTCTACAAAAACCTGACGTTTCCGGTGTGGATCGACGATCGGCTGGCGAGAATTGCCGCTAGCTGTCGCAGCTAGGCTCTGGCAGGTCTCACTCCCGCGAAGATCGGCCTTGGCAACCTCAGCTCGGCCATGTCGTCAGCTTTGAGCGGTCGAGTGCGATCGCAGCCCGCACGGCGTCCGGATCTTCAGCCCGACACTGAAAAGCCGGACGTACACCAGACACCCCGGGCCATGCCCAGTACTAGAAGTCTGGTAGGCGTGCCCAAAGGGGCCGCCCAAGGAGCGTTCAGACATGCATTACACGACTTTCTTCTCTCGTATTCTTCTCCCGTCCACCGTTCTCGTGCTCGCTTCGTGCACCTCGCCGAGCGAGGAGGATACGTCGGCAACGGACACTGCGTCGACGAGCACAACGCAGGGATCGAGCACCAGCGACACAGGCACTAGCGACACAGACACCAGCGACACTAGCACCAGCGACACAGGCACTAGCTCAGCTGGCACTGACTCCGAAACGTCTACAGACTCGGACGGAGTCGTCGAAGACTTTATTATCGAGGGTGTCTCTGGCGAGCTAATCATCCTCGATCGCCGCTGGGATCGCGGTTGTATCGGTACAGAGGGCTCGTGGACCCACTCCGAGCGAACCCTGACCGGCCTCGAACTCGTGACCACCTTGACGGACTACGAGAATGGCTCTGTGACGCCCGATTGTGCGACAGGAGCCGTGCAGATCACGACCTTCACACAAATTCTCACCAATGATCAACTCCGCCTGCCAATCGTCTGGGTCGACGCGGAGGGCAACGAATCGGCGCCGCCCCCTGGACTCGAAGCGGTCACCGAGCAACACGGCGCGAGCGGGCTGATGACGGTGGCGACGGTCACACCGCTGGGCAGCGAGCGTGCAGAACTCCTAAACCTCGATGAGTTCTGCGGAGCTACGGATTGGACCGCCGATGTTGCCCACGATGTCGTCGACTGCTTCACCTGGGGGGTCAATCCTGCAAAGGGCACGCTCATTGTCGATGACACGGTGACTCCCTGGCGGGTCTACGATGGCATCGCCGAAGACCCCAGCGAATACCCGACGCTGCTTCCAAATTACGCCCCCCACGAGGGACCCTTCGAGTAAGCGACGAGGTCTGCTTATGGACGTTGTCTACGTGATGTATCGAGCCTGCGGCGTCCCCAGCAGCATCTCTCGGGCAGGAGCCCTTTCGACAGCCATCGCTCGATCCTGGGTCGCCAACGAGGAGCATCTGCGATCTGTACCCCGGGATCGAGTCTCGGTTAACCTCGGGACTGCCGTCGTGGTCGCTCGGGAGGAGGCGATGCTGGAGACCCGTCGGCCTGGTCGGGACCTGGTTCTCTGGCGCAGCAATGAACATATGCGATAAGCTCAATCGAGGACGCTGGCGTTGACGTCTGCCTGACCTGCCCGCTATCCGGTCGGCCTGCCGCACATCCAACCTTGACAGCGGGTGCTGACTTCGAAAATATAGCTTAGATCTATCTCGGTCGGTGATCATGAGTACTCGCTCGCTAGAGAGAGCTGGAAACCGACGGTATTGATAGCAAAATAACCGACATGCCAATCATGCACACTCCTCAGCACCTCTCTTGCCCGCTGCGGAGGCATCGTGCTTGGTCCACGTCAGCCCCTCAACGCCGGCCTGAGGTGCACAAGGCTCTCCGCGGCCCGGACTTCGAAGACATGCGAAGCATGCAGTCGCGGGCCAGTTCAAGTGCCATTGTACAGCGTTTACAGGCCATTCAAGCCCAAACAGAGCGGGGCACAGATCAGCAGAGCTCGGGGGTCCACGGCCATCGTCGCGGCCCAAGTGCGCCTCTCGAAAAAATCCGCGATGAAGTCAGCTCCCTCTCAGGGCAAGACATCAGCGACGTAAAGATTCACCAAAAATCATCCTTGCCAGCGCAAAAAGGGGCACTTGCACTCGCCACCGCACGCGAGGTTCATCTTGGCCCCGGTCAAGAACACGCGGCCGGCCACGAATTCTGGCATGTCGCACAGCAGCGCGCAGGTCGGGTCCGCGCGACCCAATTTCTGAGCGATGGCACCCGTATCAATCAAGACTCAAACCTCGAGCGCGAGGCCGATCTCATGGGCTATCGAGCCCAATTACGAGCATCCAAGGTCCCCAAAGGTGAGCCACAATCCAAGACCATGCATGCTTCCCCATGCCTCGCGGGTTCGCCGATTATTCAGGGCCTGTGGAACAGGACGCAAGCGCAGTCGAGGGTCAGCGTCCGCCGCAGGTCTCGAAGCAAAGAGTATAAAGCGATCCTCAACGAATTTGGCCTCTGGGCATTCCTTACAGCCGGCCGCTCCGCAGCTGTCAAGTACGAGTATTTAATCCGTCTCAAAGATCGCATCCAAGAGTACATTGACTCAAAGAAAGCAAAGGCCCAAAGCACAGATCGGGACCAGAGGATCGAAAATATGGGTCTCCTTCTCGCAAACGTCGATCAGGAACTCGACGAAGTCCGCCATGGGGAGATCGAGCCCCCCAGGGAGATGGTGTACGTGGGCGGTGGAAAAGAAGCCCGGGACGGTGACGCCACTATCAGCGGAGGCCTCTCTTATGGCCTTATGCACGGAAAGACAGCCATCAACCCTGGCATCGAGGGCTCACTTCGTGCCCTCGATCAAGGTGCCATCATACATGTCTATGGACACTCAAATTTTGGCACGGGAATAGGCTCAAAGAAGCACAAACTCACGCCAGGGGCACTCGTCGATAGCCTGATCTCTGACGGCCTACGACCTAGGCAAGCTGTCACGATTCGCCTCGCTGCCTGTGGCACTGGAGCCTCCATCGTCCGCGGCGGAGCAATCGTCGCAAACTCCAAGCCTTTCGTCGAACAGGTCGCCAAGTTGCTCGCGGGACGCGGATTTCAGAACGCAACGGTCGTTGGATACACCGCCTTTGTGATTCCGGCGTCGTACGAAGAGGCTCCAGAGGGCAAAGGCCGGATCATTTATGCTCCCGGCCATGACATCCACTCTGAGAAGGAAAACGAAGTGCGCCTCCGGGATCGCGAGGTTATATGGACAATCCGCGAGGGCGTCGCACGCAAAAATTCAGGTGGGAAATATGAATACTCTAATCCGAAGAAGGGCTATTATAAAATTAGCTCGGTCTAGACCTTTGAAACCTTGGCGATGAGTCCAACCAGATCACCCAAAACGGACAGCATGATCGCGATGGCCGATGACAACCGAGAGCGACGCCAAGCGGGTGCGCCAAGCGGGCACACAGGAGCGCCTAGAGCCGCAGCATGGCTCGCTGTACTGCTCTCCTGCGGGACCGCAGCGCTGCTTTTGGGCGGGCCCGCCGACGCCAACTCGGGGAACCCCCAGCTACCCGCGCTCTCCGAAGGATGCAGCCACGGGGGGCACAGCCTGCAGGGCAGGGTCAAGATCGTCGACGCCTTTCCCGATCTCAAGGTCAAGGTCGTCGACGCCTTTCCCGATCTCAACGTGCAATGGGTCGACTCCTTTGCCGATCGCTGCGGCCGCTGGCAGCGGGTCGACTCATTCCCAGATCTCAACATCCAGTTCGTCGATGCGTTTCCCGATCTGACGATCCGCGAAGTCCGCTCCTTTCCCGGACGTCCTTGAGCGCCCGAGGCAAATCTCGATACGCTCCGCCGCAGGATCCCGCCACTGTTCGCAGCGTGCACTTCGCTTATGAAGATCGGTACCTCGGACGCGCGCGGCGTCAACTTCGTCAGCGCACCTCCGAGCGACGTCATGCAAGCCACGCAATCCACAGGTGCGCATATTGATCCATTCATGGGTAGATTCGAACCAAAACAAGCGGAAGCGACCCCAACCTTCCTCTCCGCCGGTTTTGTCAACATCTACAATAGGAACAATGCCGGGAAAAGCTCCCCTCCAAGACCGAACATCTCAACCGCAAGCGTCGGCGAGCGCACGAGAGCACGGGCAGTCGCAGAGGAGCGACCACAGCGAAGGAGGGCACCCGGAAATTGCTTCATTGATGCCGCCCACATCGCTGCGGATCCTCGCGGGCTTGAGCGCCGCACAGCTGGCACCACCCAGCAGCAGCGGCGTCCCCCGTCCCTCTCCGCAGGGACCTAGGCCTTCGCTCGCGCCAAGAGCTGGAGTTCAGCCGCCGATCCAGTGCAAGGGCCAACGACCTGGCTCCTCCGGGCTCGTCAGCGGCGTGCACAGGCTCTTCGGAAGCGGCATGACAGGCGGCCGACTCCCCCACAGCAAGACCATCCAGAAAAGCTTCGGGTCCTACGACATCTCGGGGATCACCGCCTCTTCTGGTGCCTCTGCCCGCCGCGCCAACAGGATCATGGGAAGCGAAGCGATGACCCGAGGCGAACAGGTCGCCCTCAAAGGGCCGACGTCGCTGCACATTGCGGCCCACGAAGCGGCCCATGTTCTCCAGCATCGAAGCGGCCTGCGCCTGCCCGGAGGAGTCGGCCGTCCCAACGATCAACACGAACGCTTCGCCGACAAGGTCGCCACCGGGGTGACCTCTGGACGCTCGGTGACGGGGCTGCTCGACCGCACAGTAGGGCCAAAGGCCCGGCACTCTAGGCCCACACGGTCGGATGCTCCCGTGCAGATGTACACAAAGATCAAGAAGAGCGACCAAACTAAGGTCAAGGATCGAATCACGGCCAGGGGCGGTACAGGGACCACGGTCAACCTCGAGGATGCATTCTACACCGGCTCCAAGGGGCGCGGATTGGTCGCCTCGAATGTCGCCTCGATGGCTCGCGATACGGCCTTCGAAAGCGTCGCCCAGCGATTTGAGCAGGGGATCGGGACCCTGGCGTACAACCACTCCCGTACAAAGGCGATCTGCGACAAGGCCGGAGCCAAGGTGTTGGCCTACTTTAACGCCAAATACGAAAAGTCGAGCAAGATGTCCCATGAGATCGACCAAGGGCTCATGGCAATGGGGATCTCGAATCCTGGATGGTCAGGGGCCGTCGGTAAGGGCGCTAAAGCGGTTCGTAAGGTTCTCGAGAAAGGCAGCGTCAACGAGCGAGCGGCCCACATCGAGTCCTTTGTCAAAGACATCCTCGCATCCGATATTATGGAAAACGAGATCAACTGGCGTGGGTTCGCGAAGACCGCCGGCTACGACATGAGCCTGCTCGGCAAGGGCTACAAGAATGTCGCCTTCAGCGGCGATCGCTACCTGCTCTTCAACACCGACGAAGATAGCGCTACGGGTATGCAGTGGCATACACGCGCAAAAATGAAGGATGTCCGCGAGAAGACAAAGGAGGAGCGCTTCCATCCGTCTTCGGTCAAGGCGCCCACGAGCCTCGACAAAAAAGAAGTCGCTCTCTCGCCTAAACGAAAAGAGAAGTCCGACCTTGATCCTAAATCGGTCACCGTGCGCACGCTTGATCGGATCGAAAAGACAGGTCCATCCGGCCTCGGGATCAAGCTCGGGGAGGGAGAGAAGGCGTTTCAAGAGCGCAGCAACAAGGACAAGCAGAAGCTCGCGTGGGTCGAGGGCACCCGGCTCTACGCGCTCAACGAGCTCGACGGCTGGATTTACGCTCAGCGCCAGCTCAGCCTGCCGCTAGTCGCAGGGACGTCGAGCACCTCCGCCCGGATCCTCCAGTCGTTCAACTTCCTCAAGGCGGGCAATCCGGACGACGCCCGACTGGTCGCCCTCGGGACAATGCTCATAGGCCGGCATCACAGTATCGTCGAGATCATGGAGGGCGCCAAGGGCTACGGCACCTCGACCTACCGCGAAGGGCCGATGATGTACCATGATCTTGCGCCTCTCACAGAGTCGGAAATCCGCCTAGCAGGCCTTGAGTTCCCAGACGAATACGTCGATCCCTATGGCACTCGAGGCGGCTACTCCGTCGGACACAACGTCGAGAAGGTCCAGGACGAGGTCCAGGACAAGGTCGGACTCAGTGAATTATTCGATCTCTCCAAACGTCAGCCGATTCAACGGAAGGCACGCAAAGATAAGGTGGCCGAGGAGATCAAACAGCTCACCCGCAGGGGGCGGCCAAAGAGTTTTACTCGCACCCGCGGGACGATCAAGAGCAGTCTCAACATCTCCAATACCTTCACCAATCGCAACAGCGCCCAAGCGCGGATGTTAAAGGCGGTCGATGCCTATCACGCAGCTCAAGACA
>CAYYUP010000041.1:45287-52771 GCA_964474905.1 uncultured Nannocystis sp.
CGTACTCACCTCTGCGCGCAGCGATCGAGTTAAGACCAGCGCCGGTCAACTGGTCGCGGATCACGGCCTGAGCCTCGCTGAGGTCGCGGCGATCAAGGTGTACTCCGGTCCGGCCTATAAGTTCATCAACCCCGCCCTCGAGGGAGACACAGGCTCGATCAACCGCCGCCTTCTGGGTTTTGTCCGCGAGATCAAGATGGCGCAAAACAACCAAAAATCCTCGGCCCAACGGATCAAGGAGGCCACTGAGGCGCGCCAAAAGCTGGTCAGGACCGAAAACCCGGTCAAGGCCGCGATCGAGGAGGGCGAACTCCACGCACGACACGCCATCCGCGGACTGTCAAAGCTACCTCCCTTCACGGGCCTGGTCTACGCTGGTGGGGCCCTGCCGAAGGCGGAGGCAATCGCACGCTTCAAGACCGGTGACACGCAGGTGAGAAAATCCTTCTCCAGTACAAGTGCCCAGAACTACACGGCGGAGACGTTCGCGATGAACAAGGGCGACAAGCTCAAAGAAGCCTATGAGTCGATCCCCCAGAAAGACCGTAACGACTCGCAAGCGCCCTTCCCCTTCCTGTTGCGCTACTTCAGCAATACCGGTCGCGACATCCAGCATCTCTCCGTCGACCCCAGCGAGAAAGAGGTGCTCTTCACTCCGGGCACCAAGCTCAAGATCGTCCGCGGCGCGGACGATCCCAACGCCCAAAAGAAGGTCGCTGATGGCGAAACAATGTTCACCTATATCGACGCGATAGAGGTTACCTAGCCCAGCCCCGCAGAGAGCCCAACATCTCGAGCGCCGAGGCAAATCTCGATACGCTCTCCCGCAGGATCCCGCCGCCGCTCGCAGCGTCGACGACCCGCTCACTCCGCTCAGCAGATCGGTACCCCGACGATGTGTGGCCGCTTTACCCTCACCCGAACCAACCTCCGCGAAGTCGCAACCCTGCTCGAGGCCGAGCTCGCGGACGAACTCGCGGCTGCCTATCGACCGCGCTACAACGTCGCCCCCAGCAACCTTCACTGGCTCCTCGTGGATGAGGGCGGACGCCGTCAGCTGGTCCTGGGCCGCTGGGGTTTTCCGATCTCTTTTGGGCCGCGCAAGGATGATCCGGTCGGTCTTATCAACGCCCGCTCCGAGACCGCGGCGAGCAAACCGACCTTCCGCACCGCCTTTGCCCACACGCGCTGTGCGGTGATCGCCGACGGTTTTTTTGAGTGGGCCGGGCCCCGAGGCCACAGGACACCGACGTGGTTCCACTCACCGACGCAGGAGCTGCTGCTCTTCGCCGGTCTCTGGCGCGAGCGGGCCGACCCCGCGACCGGCGAACTCGAGCGACGTTTTACGATCCTCACAACCAAGGCCAACGCGGTGATCGAACCGTGCCATGCCCGCATGCCCGCGATCCTCGCGCCCGCCAGCGTCCAGCCCTGGCTCGCCCCTCCCCCGCCAACACAGCAGCGAGAGCAGCTCCAGCGCTTCACCCAGGGCCTGCGCGAGCACCTGCGTCCCGCCGACAACGCTCTCCTGCGAGCGACTCCCGTTAGCCCCCGCGTCGGCAATGTGCGCAACGACGACCCCGCCTGCATCGAGCCCGAGCGCCTGCTCTTCTGAGTTTTAATTAAGCACCGACATCGCTCGCGGCGATGCACACAGGCTGCCCGGGACCAGCCGCGGCTAACTGAGGATCTTGTCGAGCTTCTCGGAGATCTTGCTCTCGACGGTGCCCTTGGCGGCGCGCAGCAGCAGCGGCATAAACACCGTGACGCGGACCTCGGAGTCACTGACCGCGACCTCGCCCTTGGTGCCCCTGGCCATGCCCTTGGGCGCGTGAAACTCGATCGCGTCGCCCTTCCAGGCCCAGACGAGACCGAGCTTCTCTTTCATACCGTCGGCGAGGCTCTCCGCCTTCTCCCGCGCGGTTGCCTTGTCGAACGAGTGGGAACGGCGAATGTCGATCGTGGGCTTGGCCATGGCTCTTTCTTCTTCCTGGATCGGGGATCGGGGATCGGGCGACATTGCTGTCGCCGCCGCCGATGTTGTAGCGGCTCTTCTTCCAGGAGCGACGCATTTAGTACGTGAGCATTGCCACGCTTTTTAGACCGGCCGTCGACGTCGCAGCGCAACCCCCAAAAGCCCCCAGGAGAGCACCAGCATCAGCCCCTCTCGGTCGCCCCTCGCCGCACTGGAGCAGGCGCAGCCGCCTCCCTCGGAGAGGCCGCCGTCATCCCCGGACGTCGATGTCGCCGAGCCCACGGTCGCACCGCTGCCCATCGAATCACCCGACCCCGAACCGGTCCCTGTGCCCGCTGTCGTCGAAGCACCGCCGCTGCTGCCCGTACTGCCGCCTGTTGTCTCGCCGCCTGTTGTCTCGCCGCCTGTCGTTTCGCCGCCTGTCGTCTCGCCACCGGTCGTCTCGCCACCGGTCGTGCCGCTACCGGCGACAGGACAGGCGATCGAGGTCTTCTTAAACCCGATCGTCAGCGGCCCCGGTCCGTTCTCCTCCTCAAGTCGCTCAAAGGCACCGACATGGGGCGGGGCCCCGCGCTCGTTGTGGCAAAAATCGTCGCTGAGTTCGGCCAGCTCCGGCAGCGCGCCCTCGACCAACAAGCGACCGCCCGGCGTAGGCCAAAGATCTCGGCCCGCGGCATCGACCCAGCACTCCGCCGGATCCGTGCAATCGACGTTGCCCGCCATCACCACGCCGACAACCGGCGCCGGCAATGCCGGACCCTCCCCCGACTCCTGCCACACCGCATTGCCCGTCATCTCCAGCGATTTCTCAGCCATCCATGACCCGCCGACCTGCACCGCCGGCCCCTGATCGCCGATCACCGTATTGCCGAGCAGCTGGATGTCGTGCACGTGGCCACTCTTGTTGTAGTCGTAGACCTGCAGCGCCGAAGCAGCGCCGCCAAGCACAATATTGTTGCGCACAAGCACCGGCCCGCCGCCGATCTCGAGGGAAGAATTGTTCCGCGAACCGCCGACAATATTGCCCTCGACGAGGTTTTTTCGGCTGAGATCCACCGAGCCGTAGATCTCGATGCCGGGCCCCTTGGTATCGTCGATCACGTTGTCGCGGATGACCCCATAGGAGTCGAGCTTGATCTCAAGACCGTAGCCCACAGCCGCCGAATCGACGCCATCGATCAGGTTGTCGGCGATCACAAAATCGATCGCCGCGCACTCGCCCATGCCCGCATGGCAGCCGAGATAAATGCCCGTCGCTTTCAGGTCCTTAAAATAATTGCCGATGATCTCGATGCCCTTGGAGTCACTCGCATTGGCCGAGATCGAGATTCCACCGACCTGAAAAAAATTATTGTCGCGGATGGTGATTCGATCGCCAGACTTGATCTTGATCGCGTCGATCGCCTGGTTGCTCGGGCCAAAGGAGAGACCCTGGATCACGATGTCACTGCTGGCGACGTCGATCACGTTGGAGGAGTTGCCGTCGTAGACGATCGCGGTCAGCAGATCGGGATCCTGTGAACGCAGGACCTTGGGCTCGCCTGGCATGCCGCCTTGACTGAGCTTGCAGGGACCTGTGTGCATGCCCGGGAGCAGGACCACCTCATCTCCAGGGCCTGCATCTTGGTTAAAAACCTCGCAAAAATTGTCGTCGGGCCCGACCTGCCACTCGGCTCCCCGAGCGTCGCCACTCGCGACTAGAAGTGAGAGAGCGGCCAGAGGAAGCGCGGCACGGGTCGGCATCCCTGCGATGTTGACATGGTTGACCTAGACTGCGGCGCCGGAGAGCGCAGGCCCAAACGGCCTAGGCACCGATCAACGCCCGCAGACGCGCCTCGTGGCGCTCGCCGGCCCGCGGGTCCTCGAGTCCGTCATCCCAAGGCAGGCCGTGCGAAGCAGCGTAGCGGGCCAGCACATCCAAAGCGATGAGCGGCCCCTGACCGTCGTCCTCGGCCAGAAGCTCGCCGTCTTGTACGGCTGCGCGCAGGACATCGCGACCCTGACCTGTGAGCTGCGCCGCCCCGTGAAGATCGACCCTGCGCGCAGCGAAGGTCAATCGATCTGCAGCCCGCAAGGCATCGCGAACCCGTCCTGCAGAGGCCCGCATAAGCTCGACCCTGTGCCCCTCCCCCGCAAGTTCGGCCCTGTGCAGCTGTGCATCGGCCTCGCGCTCCGCCAAGAGCCACTCGCTCTCATGGCTCTCGAGCCAGCTCGTCAGGGTCGCGAGCAGCACCCGAAGACGGTGCACCTGGTGGGCCGTCGCCGGGCTCGCAGCGGCAGTCGCAAGTGGCCCCAGCAGCTCGCGATTCAGCAAATAAACCCCGCGCAGCAGGGTCATCGCTTCCGCTGCGAGGACGCCCGCATCCTCGACCTCTTCAGCCTGCGCTCCGTCCATCGACTGACCTGCTCAGCTCGGCGGGTTCGGGTTGATCGTGCCGGTCCCGGTGCCGCCCAGGTAGGCGTACGAGTCCCAGCCGTCGTAGCCGACAATAACCACACCAAAGGGATCATCGACGCCATCGAGCACGTGCACACCGTCGGGAATCGACACCCGCGCGACCTCGAAGCCGCTGTTGGCAACCGGGTTAAACTCGGCGTCGTTGACCGCCACCCCGTCGATCGTCACCACCGCGCCAACCAGCCGGGTGATCACCGCCAGATCGTTCTCCCAGGTGCCCGGCACCAACACCACATAGCGCGGCAGGTACTGCTCGATCGGCGAGAGCTGCACCATCGCCGGATCACCCGTTGTCGCGTAGGGCCCGGGCATGTTCTCCGACCCCGTCATGTAGTTAAACACGCCGATCGGCTTGTCGGCGATGATCTCAAAGTCGCCGGGCTCGGTGACCGGGCCGGTGACATAGAGCTCGACCATCTGCCCGCGATTGAGAGTGAACGCCGGCATGGTGATGCCGGTGACCCCGGGATCGGAATTGATCGAGATCGAGGTCCCGTCCTCAGAGGCGTAGATCTGCCAAAGCGAGGCCTCGGGGCTGCCTGGGTTGCGCACCGGCATCCGCGAGGCGACAAAATTTTGCCCCCACTGACGGAGCCCGGCGATCTGCTCTTCTAGGTGATCGCAGCAGCAGGTCGAGGCGGGGATCAGCGCGCACTCCTGACCCGAAAAAAGCGCCACCGGATGCCCCTCGTTGCTGACCACTTTGGTCCCGGTCATCGATGTGGCCAGGCTCTGGACGGCGATGCTCAGCACATCGCCCTCGTCGAGGGTGACCATAAAAGGCACGCCCTGGGTGCCCGCCGGGACCCCGTTGCCAGCCGCCGTCGCCGACCCCGGCGTGACCGTGACCTGGGTGCCGTCGGCAGTCGCCACGATGGTCGCGTAGCCGTGCTGAAACGTGTTGGAATTGTCCATCATCGAGGTCCAGCCGACCACATCGTTGATGGTATCCAGCGAGGGCACTGGATAGAGCATCGACGCGTCCGAGAGGTACGACGACGAGCCATCCACCGGGTTAAACTGATAGGCGACCACCGGCACGTCAGAACTCACCCGGTAGGCTCCGCCCGGACGCATCGCGCTGTCGTCGGTGCTATTGGCGGGCAGATTAAAGACAAAGAGATCGAGCGCAGCGATCGGCTGAGGCCCGCCGATGGTCGCCCAGATACCGTCGGTCTTGCGCTCGACGGTCACACTGGCCTGCACGTCGAGCTGCACGTTGGCGACCGCGACCGCGTACTGTCCGTTTTCGACACTGTCGTGGGAGTCGAGATCCACCGCAAAAAAACGACAGCCAACGGTGCTCTGGCCAGCATCCGCCTCGGCGCAGGTGGTCGGGATAATCGGCCCCATATCATCGTCGGGGATGTCCCATCCGAGGGGATCCCCCAGATCGAATTTAGGCTCATCCAGGCCCGGGCCGCTGCTGTCGCTGTCGCTGTCGCTGTTGCCACCGGAGGAGTCGTCCGAGCTCCCCATCGACGCCGAGCTGCCGCCATTTGAGGTGACCCCAGAGATGCCGGTCAATGAGGTGAGACCGGTGTCCGATGCCGTCTGACCGACCCCATCATCGCCACAGGCGCCGACAAAGACCCAACAACACAGAACTAATGACGTCGTCGTCCGTGACATGGGCGCCAATCTAACAGGGCCCGCGGATCCTCCGATGGAGGAATCCTCATGCATCATCTGTAATTGAACTCACGTTTTGTAGTCTTTTTTCTCATTTATCGACGATTCCGGTTGCGGCCCGATCTCCGGGGGCATCTCGGCCGCAAACACCGTCGGCTCGAAGCGTGCAAGGCGTTCTCTCATCACCGCGATCGCCTCTGGATTGCGATCGATGAGGATCGCGTGACGCCCGTGCATCGCCGCCGACTCGCCGATCGAACCGCTGCCCGCGAAGAAGTCGAGGATCGTATCGCCAGGCTGCGTGTGCACCCGGATGATCCGATGGAGGATGCCGAGCGGCTTTTGTGTTGGATAACCGTTTTTTTCGCGGCTGCCGGGGCTGACAATTGTATGCCACCAAGTATCGGTCGGCGTCTTGCCGCGGGCAGCCTTGGCCTTGCCCACGAGCCCAGGCGCCATGTAGGGGATCCTGTCGATCGCGTCGTAATTAAAACAATAGTGCTCAGGATCGCGGGCGTACCAAAGGATATTGTCGTGTTTCGGTGGCCAGCGCTTGGTCGTGCGACCGCCGTAATCGTAGGCCCAAATGATCTCATTGATAAAACTCGCACGCCCAAAGATCTGATCGAGGAGCACCTTGGCGTAATGCACTTCGCGGTAGTCGAGGTGGAGAAAAAGGCTGCCACCGGCCCGCAGGAGGCGATGCGCGTGCTCCAGGCGCGGCGCCAAAAAGCCGAGGTAATCGTCGAAGGTATCGGCGAAGGAGCGAGTCCCCAGGCGGACACTGCGGTAGCGCTCGCCGCGAAACCCCACCCGATCGCCGTCGTCGTCGCGAGCCGTCTTGATCCGCGTACGGGTCTGCATAATGCCAGTGTTGAAGGGCGGATCGATGTAGATCAGATCAACGCTGCCATCGCCCATACCGGCGAGGATCTCGAGATTGTCCCCGCGATGGATGCTCACCTGACCGCGGTGCGCAGGACCGAGTGAGAGCACAACTTGGCGGCCCTGCGGACAACGAAGCAAGACCCCAGGCAGTGCGCCTTCATCGCTAAGGGCACCTACTACCGCCGCGAGATCCGCCTCGGCCGTCTTTGGCCGTAACTCCTTCAGGCGCGTCCGGAGTCCCTGGCGGCTGTACACACGCTCAGGCACGAGGGCACCTGTGCTCAGCAGCTCGACCAGCGCACGCGCAAGCACACTCCTGCCGCGCGCGCCATGCCGTTTGGGCTTGCTCGAATCGGTCGTCTCGATTTGCTTGACCCGCTTGACCCGCTTGGCCCGCTTGGCCCGCTTGACCCGCTTGGCCTGCTTGTCCTGCTTGTCCTGCTTGTCCTGCTTGTCCTGCTTGTCCTGCTTGGCCCGCTTGTCCCGGCCCGCATCGATCGTCCCGCTCGCTGCCTCGACCTCGCGCTCCCC